>CALUXX010000003.1 GCA_944324845.1 Candidatus Gastranaerophilales bacterium
AAGTATACAGCAACAATCGGGGATATAACAGGTGATTTTATTGGCAACTACGCCTCAGGCTATTCGTCTGCCAATGGTGGGGCGATTTATAACTACTACAATGCAGAAATCGGAAATATAACAGGTGATTTCATAGGCAACTATGCCTATTCAAGCTGGTTCTCAGCAAATGGTGGAGCGATTGATAACTCTGGAACAATCGGCGACATAACTGGGGATTTTATTGGTAACTACGCTCAGAGTTCATATTCTGCCACAGGCGGAGCGATTGCTAACGAGGGCGGAATCGGTGAAATCAGAGGAAGTTTCATCAATAACTATGCTGCATCTGAAGAAGGAGAAGCAAAAGGTGGGGCTATCTATTCTACTAACGACCTTTCAATAGTTGCAGATAATGGTAATAAAGTTGTATTTAGCGGTAACTACACAGAATCTAACGGTGTAAAAGACGATAACGCTATTTATTTAGACAATGCGGAATCTACATTAACATTTAAACTTGCACAAGGTGGTTCTGTTTATATGAAAGACAATATTGATGGTGCGGTTAATACAAAAGACGGAATTAGCCAAAACTACAATGTTGATATTCAAGGAGATAACAAAGACAACACTACTTTCTATATGTTAAATGACATCAGAAATGCTGATTTGACAGTAGGTAACACCACTTTAAATACTGTTAATAATCAAACTCATGTTTACGATTTTAACAGCTTTACTTTAAATTCTGATACAAATATGGTAGCTGATGTTGACTTAGAGAAACAAACAATGGACAGATTCACTGCCAATTCTTACGGCGAACACAACGGAAACTTACACGTTGTCGGAATGAATATGTTATCTGACGCACCTGATAATCGAGATATTACTGAAATTTATTTTGCTCAACAAGGATTAAAAGACAACGTGGTAAACGGGGTTGAGGAAACTCCAACTTCATATCAAACAACAGCTTATACACCTATCTACAAATACAATGTTATGTATGACAATAGGGAAGATGCAGGGTATTTCTTATTTACAAAAGGTGACAAAATATTAACTCCGGGCGGAGGAACTACTGATACCGGAAATTCTAGCGATGCGTTTAACCCGGCGGTTTTAAGTACACCTGTTGCATCTCAAGCGGGGGCTTATGTTGCGCAACATGCTACATTTAACTACGCATTCCAACACGCTGATACTTTTATGCCACTACCTTCTACTGAAAGATTTGCTCTTCGAAACGCTAATAAATATGCGATTACGGGGTACAGCAACTTAAAATTTGCGGATAATGATTTTCACAACAAAGCAATTTGGGTTAGACCTTATACTAGTTTTGAAAGCATATCATTAAAAAATGGACCTAAAGTTGACACAATCACTTATGGAACATTAATTGGCGGCGATAGCGATTTTAAAGAATTACGCAACGGATGGGGTACTATTTTTACAGGATATGTTGGTTACAACGGAAGTTCTCAATCTTATTCTGGCGTTAACACATACCAAAACGGAGGGTTAATTGGGGCTACACAAACCTTCTACAAGGGTAACTTCTTCACTGCATTCACGGCAAGCGCAGGTGCTATTGCAGGTGAATCTCACAATATGTACGGGCACGAAAACTTTACAACCTTAATGGCGGGGGTTGCTAACAAAAGCGGATACAACATAGAATTTAAAGACGGTAAAGTAATTTTACAACCTACATTGATGTTATCTTATAGCTTTATTGATACTTTTGATTACAGAAATAGTGCTGGTGTCAAAATCAATTCTGACCCACTACACGCTATTCAAATCAACCCTAATATCCGAGTTATCGGAAACCTTAAAAACGGCTGGCAGCCATACGCCAGTGTTGGAATGATTTGGAATATCCTAGATGAAACCAACGTTACTGCTAATAACGTTAGGTTACCTGATATGAGCGTTAAACCTTTCGTTGAATACGGTGTTGGTATTCAAAAACGTTGGAATGATAAATATACCGGTTATGTTCAAGCTATGATCAGAAACGGCGGTAGAAACGGTGTTGCTTTAACAGGTGGTTTCAGATGGGCTATCGGTAAAGAAGGCAAACCTATTGAAAAAGTTTCTAATCCGCAAAATAAAACCGCTCAAGCGTCTAACAACGATAGAAAAATTCTAAAACAACTTTCTCCTGCTCAAAGAACCGCGCTTGGTGCAAAACCGCAAAATACTACAAGAACTTCCTGTATTGGAGAAGTTAAGTAACTGTAAGGTTTTATTAAATTTTCGTTGATAATATAGCAAATTTTCATTTCTACCTGATTTATAATAAACGTGTAGTTTAGTAAGCAGGATTTAGAAATGAAAATTTACCCAATAAATTATTTTCAAGTACCTCAATACAAAAAAGAGGTTAAGCAAAATTCCCCAATTCAAAATTTTCCACAAACAAACCCAATAAATACATTTGGCTATAATGACTATCTACTTTCATTTGGAGCCAGAGTGGATAAAGGTCTGGAAAGATTTTATGAAATCAACAAAGACAGAATGCCTCAAACAGTCAAAGAATATGTCGAAAATCTTGAAGATAAATCAAAATATTCACCATTAGAAGCTCAAAGAAATGCTTATGAATTGCTAGAAAATGCTCAAACTATCGAAGATATTAAAAAAGCATACCCACAAGAAAAATTGTTTGAAAATTTAATCGATCCGATAGAATCACACGCAACAAGAGGGATATTAAATTCCATCAGAGAAAATGATGAATTATTGAAACTTAGTGACCAAGGAATTTTGAAAGATAAAAGTAATTTAACTGTTTACTTAGTAAAGAAAATATTTTTAGAAGACAAAACAATAGAAGAAATTAATCAAGATTTAGACAAAGATCTTGACGAAGATTTTAAAGCAGATTTCAAATTTAAAAACAAAGATTCACAATACATCCACACATCAACCCTAAATGCTCTTGGAATAAAAACCCCACAATTTGAATATAGACAATCTTTGCGCTACACACGTGATGGATATTCTGATTTAGTTGGCGATAAAATTTCAGAAGGTCAAAGAGCATTTTGGGATTCATTATCAAAAGAAGACAGAACAGCAAGAGCAAAAGCTTCTGCTCAAAAATTCGAAAATTGGTGGACCTCTCTAACAAAAAATCAAATTCTTGATATGCTTGCAGATCAAAAAACAGAACTTGATATGCTAAAAGAATTCAAAAAATTTCAACGAGCAGAAAAGAAAAATTCCCCTCAATCAGAAGAAAAGATCGAAAATGAAGAATTAACAAAACCAAGAACTCATACCAAAGTCGGCTCAAATAAACTTAGCCAAGATGAGCTATTTATTATGTGGGCTTCTAATACTCTTAAAATATACCAAGAAAGAATGACCGAAGCCGAAAAAGACACTTTACACATAAAAAGAATGCAACGCCTAACCCAACGCTGGGCACAAATGACACAGGCTGAAAGAACCGATTACATTTCCAAAATGAAATCAGGTTCTGAACCTTTAAGATACACAATGATTGATGCCTGGAATCATAGCACTAATTTGTTAAAAGATTTATCTCAACACTTAAGAGAAAATCAAATTTACAAACCTGCAGACTTACTATATTCAACACAAGAATTTAGCGAATTCCAATCAAAAGTAATGACCGAATTTTGGGCTAATCACCCTGAATATGCAGACCAATTAGGAACAAACATCCAACAATCTCAAGAAAAAATCCAAAATGCAATTTCAAGAGGAACATTTGAAGAACTAAAAAAAGAAATTATGCGTGACAAAAACCAACGCATAAGAGAAATGGAGAAATTCAAACAAAATACAAAAACTGAACAAACCGCAATAAATAAATCACCTGAATATATAACAGAATTCAAAAATGCTTATTATAAAACATTAGGCGGCCAATTAAAAAATCTTCCACAAGAATTTATCAATGATTATTTTAACGGTATAGAAGAAGGTTTTTCACAAGAACAAATTGAGGCTTGGACCAGAAACTTAAATGGAGAACCCCTGACAGAAGAAGACAGGGAATTATTAACACAAATAAGTCAAACAGAACCTCAAAAAATCAAAAAAAGTACCCGTGCAATAGAAGGGGCCTTGGCAGATACACTATATGAATGCACCAAAAATCCTCAAGTATATCTTCTATCTCATTCAGACTTGAAAGTTGCACTTCACCAAATTGATAGAGGTGAAGATATTATCAACATTGGTTCTCATAAATTAAATAAAACATTTGAATTTAATATCCTAAAAAGAAAAATAGACAAAAATCGAATTGCATTTTTATATAACAAATATAAGCAAGACCTAAGTGAAGATGAATTAAGTTCGATTGCACATGAATATTTTGCATTAAAAAACAATTCTCCAGACCAAATTCAAGATTATGAACCTCTTATCGAATATATGAAAACATATGGTAAATCATTAGATATTATATTTAGTGAAAAAAGCACCTATCCAACAATGGTGAAAGCAGCAATGTTTAGTCGTTTTGCATTAAATATGCCAAAAGAAATAGCACAAAACTATCAAAGTTTGCTATTAACAGGTGGAGATAAACCTCTTGAAAAAGAAGAAGAATTACAAAAACTTAAATTTCTTTTAGCAAAACGATTTGATTTTGTTCCGAAAATTTATATGGATAAATATATTTCAGAATTTTCAAAAGAATTAAGGAAAGCACCGAACATAGATTTTACCAATATTAAAAAAGGCTGCATAAAAAGAACAGACCCAAAATCAATGGCAAAATTACTAATTCTGCCAAAACAACAATTCCAAACAATAAATGCCCTACGAACTCTGGCAATGGAAGAAGCATTGGCTGATGTATTATATGATGCAACAGGAAACATCGATGTATATAAACTTCAATTTGAAGAACTCTGTGACAACATAGAACTTTTACGTATGGTAAAAAGATATCCTTCAGAAACAAGAACATTCACATGCTCGCAAGGTGATACAATAAGTCTGACAGCTAAAAAAATGCCAAATGTAGTAAAACTACAACAAGAATATCTTGAATATATTAACCAAATTGCAGATTGGGTAAATAGTGATGTTAAAGCAGGAAATGGGACTTTTGAAGACTTGTTATTCATCTTAAATCCTGATGAAAACATGCCGGAAAAAGATGAAGCTGTATCACGAAGAATTCGCACATATGGACTAAACCTTAAATAACTTTGAAAAATTTTCTTATTATTGCGATATGTAAAACTTTAAAGCTAAGATTTAAAGTTTCCACCCCAAATGCCGTTAAACTTTTTGAAGTGTATTGATTAGAAAAAGTAAAAAATGGCAGAAGAAAACAATTTTTTATATTTAAAAAATACCAAAGATAAGATTTCATATGATAAAATCGCAGGGAAGCAAAACAAAAAGGATTTTGCCACCAATAAGAAACTGCAACAAATTTTCAATTTTTTTGATTTAAATGGCGACGCTACACTTGAAAAAGCAAATACACAAGGACTATCAGAAATTCAATCACTTTGGGATTGTGTAAACAAATTTGCAAAGAAAAACGGGAATTCTATATTTGAAGAAAATGAAGCTCAAGAATTTCTTAATTCAACAATCGATGAGACAGGCAAAAGTCTTGCAGATTATAATGTAACAACGGATGATTTATTTGGTTTTCTGGCAAGTTTAAAAAACTCATCCCAATCACAAGCCCCTCAAACATTACACGAAGGTCTTACCCCTAAAGAAGTTCAAACTATTGCAACAAAAACTATAGATAAAGATGTTGAAAAAGCAAAAGCAATATTCAACACACAAAATAATACCCAAGGCGATGTTAGTAAATTTGTTAATAATACAAAGGAAACATTTGATACAGAATATGCAGCCTCAAGGGTTAACCGTTACATAATGAAGGAAGAATTTTGTTCTCAATTACTAAAACAAGCACAAGAAAATAATCTATCAGTAAAAGACTACTACCAAAATAAAATTAGCTTTTTAATAACTCTATTACCTGAATTAAAAGACAAAGAAACAAAAAGTACACTTGTAAAACAGTTAATAACATTTGGTATGTATAAAAATTTTGATAACAAAACCAAAGCCGAACAAGAACGCATAATTCAAGAAGCACAAATTGATTTTTTAAAAAAAGCATTAGAAAACCTAACCCCGGAAGAACTTAATCAATTTACAAGTAGAATTCTTTCATTGTCAGATGAAGAATATGCCAAATCAGCTCCTGAATTAACAAAAAATTTAATCAAACAAACATTAGATATAAATGCAAAATATAAAAAAGAAAGAACATTAACATTAGATACTACAATACCAGGTTCAGTAAAAAGTATTCTTTCAACTCAAGAAGCCTATAGAAAAATGACATTTGATGAAACTTTTTATAATGAACGAGGAGTAGTATATACCCCGCAAAACATAACCGATTACACTGAAAAAGAAGCCAATTTACAATTTTTGATTACTTTAAACAATAAAAATGAAGAACTCAAATCAATATTGTATCAAAATACGATTGAAGTTAAAGGTAATATCACACACGGATCGCCTTCAGAAAAAAATGATAATACAGCTAAACAAAAACTTGCGATTTCCATAAATAGAGCCGTAGAATTTTTATACGGAACAAATGCAGACGAAGCTCAAAAAGTTATTGATGAAATAATGGGAAAAGATTCAGGAATAAAAGTTATAAAAGACAGCCAAAATAACTTTATAGAACTTGATTTCAACGGCTACAACCCAAACCCTTTAAAACCTGAGAAAAGCACCCCAGCAGAAAATGCTCCGAACCTCAAAATTACACTGGATGAAACAATTTCCTTAACCAAACAAATTGACTCTTTCGATCTTGTCAAATTATCAGAAGGGTTACAAAACAAGGTAGAAACCAAATATCAAAACGCCTTAAATGGTAAAACATTAGAAGAATATAGCGAAGAAACAAAAACTGCATATAAAAATGCCTATGGAGAAAACAAGTCTCCTGATATGGCAAATGCTTATAAAAAGAGCCAACAAGAAGGAGTTCAAACAACCAAATCAACTATACAAGGTTTGGGAATGGTAGCTATGATTGCCGGCCAACTAATTCCTGTCGCAGGTCAAGCTGCAACGGCATTAACATTAGGAGGTTTAACAACTTCTACTATTAGCGGAGCAGGCATTTCTACTCTAGAAAAAGCAACTCAAAAAGGGGGAATAACCCAAGAAGATAAAGAAGCAATTTTCAAAGAATTAGCTCTAAGTATAGGACTTATTGGTTCAGGGGCAATTTCTTCTAAAGTTTCATCAGCAGCATTTCAAGCTTTAATATTGAAAAACTGTCCAAAATTAATTGCCTTTGCATCTGAAGTCGGTATAGATGCAACGACAAGTTTACTGGCTGATTATGTAATCACAGGCGATATTGACTTAAAAGGTGAAGGATTTTCACAATTACAAAGTATTTTAATAGGTGTGATAAGAGCAAAAGGTAATTTACCAAACTATATCAATACACATATTCAAAATGGAATTTCAAACAACTACGAAATTCCCAAAACGCCTGAAAATAATAAAAATCTAAACACTTATATTTTTGATGAAACGAACTTTAAAGATTTACTCCAGAATAAAAAAATCTGGGTACCATCAGAAAACAAACAACCTTCCATAAATTCAGTAGCTTCATATTTTGTATCAAAACGAGGCGGAGATGAGAAAAACGGTTTTGTAATATTAGTTGATGATGCTTTCATCAGCGAATACAATAGCAACAAAAAATTCAAAGCCGAAGTAGATACCCACCTAAAAAACAATCCACAAACAATTTTATATGATTTCAGATCAGACAAAAAATCAGGTTCCAAAATAGGAACAACACCTATAAGAGCAATTCCAAATGACCTAAAAATAAAAGCAGATATAAAAACAAATTTGATAAATGAAAATGGTAAAGTCAATGAACAAGGACAAGAACTTGTAAATCGAATAGTAGATGACAAAATAAAAGTTGAAGGAACATCACAACTTGTTAAAGACTTTCTAAAAGAAAATATAATTGTAGATACCTATGAATCAGAAAAACGACTTATGCACAACATAAACAAGCAACTTGAAGCAAAAGGTATCGACATAAATGCCCCTAATACTTATATATATGTACCACGAGATCCACGCAACACCCCAAAAAGTTGCGATAGAGTAAGCTATACATACGCATTAGAAATGAATATGGATTTATCACACTTGGTTACAGATATTTCTGCAATTCCGAAGGGAGCAAATGTAATAATATTAGATGACTTTGCAGGTAGCGGAAATTCTTTCGTTCAATTTTCAGGTCAACTTGCCAATAAAGATATCAACTCATTAACAATAGCACCTTTAACTTCAACAAAAGGTTCAAACGCATTATGGAAAAATGATGGAACATTTGATATAGATAAATTGCTAACAGACTGGAAAAACACTCCTGATAAAACAAAAATTATTGACCAACTTCAATCAGCCGAAGCTTTAAGTTTACTGGAAATGCTAAGTAATCCTAAAATTTCTGCCAAAAAGAGAAGTGCAATATCAGAAATTATCAGACAATCTTGTATCCAAAAGAGATTAAAACCAGAAACTGTAGATGAAGCCTTAAGCAGCATAAGAAGCGGCTGCCAATTAAATTATATAACCGCAAGAGAAGCTCCTAACGTATTTGCAAGTGATTTTTATAACAAACTATCACCGGAAGATCAAGAAAAATTATTAAATGGACTAGGTTTTTCTTCAATTATAAGTATGCTTGGCTATGGAAGATCAGGCACCACATACATTGGTCCTGTAATGGCAACAAACACAAACGTTGGTATTATGTACACGGTAAGTAATGCCTTTGGTGTTAAATCCAAAAACATTGATGCCGGAAAATTTAATGGAATTAAATTCCAAGCATCTGATTTCGATAATTTTGTAATTGAAAAACCTCAAACCGGAATTTTTGCCATTGAAGGAAATGTTATAACCGGAAATAAAAATTATCTTGAATATGATCATAAGCAATATGATTTAACAAATAAAATTACCACAAGAAATTATAAAGATTCAAAAGGTAATATCTACTATATACAACAAGAAGCAGGAAAACCGGCAAAATTATATAAAAAAGATGAAAATGGCAAATCAATAGAAATAAAAGAACTCAATACAAATTTTGAAAATTCCGTCACATTCAAAGACGAGCAAAACAAACCACAAGTAATAAAAGCCACAGATACTCCACAAACCGTACTTGACTACAGTTCGGAGGGGCATAACCTGATGATATATATACAAGATTCAAAAATAACAATCTATTCACCTCAATCAGAAGCGCCAACAATTAAATTACGGAAACAGAAAGGCGATAAGTACATTTATCAAATTGATTAATTATAAAAATATGATAGAATGATGAAAGGTTAATATATGGATATAAATAAATTTCAAAACTCAAAAATATCTAATAAGAGAATAAACATGACTGCAAATGCTGAAAAAAATGTAATTAACAAATTAATTTCACAAATTACAACGCAAAAAAATAATGCCGGCAATATTATCGAAAATTTTATAAATCAAAATAATAATGCCGAAAAAATTCAGCACGGAATATACAGATATAAAGATTACTATATTTTTAACGGATTAAAAACATATTTTGAAAATAACCTAAAAGGATACCAAGTTGCAGAGAAAACAAAAGTTCAATGCGCTCCAAAAATAGTTCAAACAATAGACCTTCCTAATCAAGAATTAGTAACCGTTTTGAAATTTAATAACCCGACAAAAACATTATACACATTAGAGGAAAAATTAGAAGATATGAATGTTATCGAAAGAATTGATATCCTAAATGACTTCAAAAGAATGCTGAATGCTGATTATGTTAACCTTGATGCTGTAAACTCAACAGATAATTGGAGAATTACCGCTGACAATAAATTATTATTGTTAAATTGGGAAGATTTAGTAAAAGTTACAGATTCTAAACAAAAAGAAATGATTTTAGACTCCATAAAAAAAACAATTAGAATATCAGATGATACAATCCCTAATGTATATAATATTTACTAAACTGGCAAAAATTTATTTTTAGCATATTTATATAATTAATAACAAAAGGAAGATTATATGAATATGAAAATAATACCAAACATTTATCCAATTCCCCAACCCACAAAACCAACTCCCCAATATATTCCCCCAAACTATACAACAAAACCGATAGTAGATAAATTTGATAGAATTATTGATATAGGTAGCAAAAAAGACTTTCCCGCAGGCACGCTTAGCAATTTTACCGAATCACATTTTGTATTAGACAACAAACAAATAAATTCTATGGAAGGTTTTCTTCAAGCACTGAAAACCCCTGACATAAAAGAACAAGAAGAAACTTGTAAACTAATTGGTTATCAAGCAAAAAAAATGGGGAATTTATATAAACAAAGAGAAAACTATAACCCACAAATAGCATATTGGAATGGGAAAACATATAATAGAGAATCAAAAAGTTTTGACCGACTAATTAAAAGAGCCTACAAAGCAAAATATGAAGCAGATCCATTATTTAGAAAAGCACTTAAAGCAACACAAAACTATACATTAACCCATACAATAGGAAAACAATCCAAAAAAGAAACCATATTAACAGAACAAGAATTTATTGATATATTAACTAATTTGCGAGATAAAAACCAAATAACAAAATTTAAACTAGCACTAAAAAAATTACTAAAGATGAAATAATTATAAAAATAATATACTAAAAAAACACCCAAAGGTGTCTTTTAAATGACAGGAACAACGAGGCTGTCTTGAGTCGCTCCTCGTTCGTACTCGGGCAGGTTTAAAACAACCTGCAGCGAGTTCTCACCTCTTTATTCCACGACAAAAGAGCAAAAAAATAAGTCCTCTTATTGGACTTATCTTTCTTGTTAAATGGCGGGAACGACGAGGCTTGTCTTGGATTTGCTCCACGCTCACAGAGTTTCGCCTAAAAAAGCTTTGCTTTTGCCGGCTCAATCTGTTCGCTATCCGGATTTGTTCACTACGTTCACTCCATCCGTCCGCAAATCCGCCGAACTCGCAAAATACGCTTCTCGCCACTATCAATTCAGCCATTAAAAAAAGCCACACAAGGTGGCTTCTTTTAATGGCGGGAACGACGAGGCTCGAACTCGCGACCTCATGCGTGACAGGCATGCGCTCTAACCAAACTGAGCTACGCTCCCATTCGCTTTGGTTATGTTATTAGTATATTCGCTAAAAAAAAAATTGCAAGAACTTTTTTTCATAAATTTCAAATTTTTTATTTCTTCCAAAAATGAAAAGCCTTGATTTTCATCAAGGCTTATAAAATGAATTGTAAAAACTAAACTTTTAATCTGCATACAAAGGTGCTAACTTCTTAGATTGTTGAGGAATAACACCTTCTTCGATTGACATATAAACACGGTAATCAATTTCAGCAAAGCAGTTATCAATGCTTTCTATTTCTTGTAATTTTGCTTCATCGATATTACCACTTTCAATCATATCTGCAATCAAGCTAAATCTATCAACATGTTCTCTAAATCTATCTGTTGCATAATCTTTAGCCTGCCATGTTGTAATCAAGAATGGCCAATCTGAACTTTGCAATAACAGATTTTCTCTTGCTAACTGATTTAATGCTCTATGTAGCAATTTATCTTCAGGTATTGTTTGATATTGATCAACAATTTTTGTAATTCTTTTTTCGCAAGAGTGGATAATTGGCCACATCCATTCTGTTAAGTGATTGTTCCATACATAGAAGTGTCCGCCTTGACCCCATGAAGATTCAGGAATTTGAATTGCTTCAACAGGAGGATGTGCATGCAAGTATTCACCTGCTGTCATTCTTTCAACTTGTGGAAGATATTGATGGAATTTCTTAATAACTTGTTTAATAAATTCCACACCTTCAAACCACCAGTGTCCGAACAATTCTGTATCGAATGACACCATAATCAAACCTTCTTTACCATTGTGTGAATTTTTATAATCATTCAACAAGTGATATAGCAAAGTTGTATAGTGATCAGAATTTTCATTAATTTTATTCAACGCAAGAACCGGATCATAAAGCATTTTATCGCCTAAATCAGTTTTTGGTGATGTAATTCTCCAGTAATGCATACCTGATTTATCATCTTTTTTATGGAATTCTCTGAAACATCCATCACCAGGGTATCCGTCAGCCGCTGACCAAACTTGATAACCTGCTCTATCATTTCTTCCCATAACTGCAACCTGTGCATCAGGAAGCCAATATGCTGAATATGTATCATAACCTGTTGGTTCGCGATCAGGTAGCGGAATATATTCAATATTTCCATAAATACCAACAACACGACGAGTTCCGATAGAATTTCCACCTTCAATAACGTGTGATTCTGTAAAGAAGTATTCAATATCGTTATTTTGAAGTGTAACTTCTATTGCCGGACGCCAATGTTTTTGACCGTCTTTACCGATATACTCATAACCTTGTCTATAAGCACATTCAGGAAGCCAGCAACCTCTTGCTTTTTTACCAAACAATCTTTTTGTAGTATCAGAACCAACTTTAAATTGAGCATTTAAGTTGTTGTCTGTAGCCAGTAATGGAGAAAAACCGTGAGTTGCACCTGATGTTGTAATTTCAATACAACCTAAATCTTGGTATTTTTTGAATGCACTAATCAAATCCATTCCGTATTTATTTACAAATGAATCTTTAATATTATTGAACCAATCATAATAATATTTTGCCAAATATTTCAAATGTTGAGAATGAGGAACTTTTGGATCAGGATATCTGTCCAAATCTTTAGATACACTGGCAATTCTTGTATCTAAATATTTAACAAAACCTTGTTTCAAATGTTCATCATTTAATTGTTCAGCCAAAATTGGAGTAATTCCGACTGTTAACTTAGCTTTAATACCTTCGTCATACAATTCAGAAATAGCATTAATAAGCGGCACGTAAGTTTCTGCCATACATTCGTAAAGATTCTCTTCTCCGAACGGCCACATCCCTGCTTTTCTATAATATGGAAGGTGGCTGTGTAACATAAAAACGAATTGACCTACTGACATTTTTTCCTCCAATCTACTGAACTATACATAAATATAATTCATTTATGCATAATTTATATATACCACAAACGACTAGAAAACATAATACTATTTAACTAATTCGACTGAATAATTTTACAAATATTAACAGATAATAAATTCTAGACAAAAAAAATATTTCACAGGCTTTATAAGGATATGAAAATTTACCCTAATATGTCTTCAGTTACCCCTCAAAGAGTTGATAAAAGAATTATCAAGCAACATATCAGAAATTTTGATAAACTTATAACTTCAACGAACTTTGAAAAAGTCCAGAAATGGCGTAATTTTGTAGGATTACCATTGCATTTCGGATTATTTATTAATTGTTTATATTTTGCAATTAAAGGTGAACAAACCCTTTTTTATCTATGTTTTGCTAAATTAAATTATGATTTTGTGCCATACATAAGGAACATTAACAAACGCAAAGCTGCTTTATTATCTGATTACCTGAGATTAAACGGTGTAGAGAACCTTAAAGATGTAAAATATGGAGTAAAAAGATATTTTGCAGAATTAGGAATGCCACTTTATCCTCATTTACACCCAAAAGGAATAAAAAAGATTGTAGAAACCGGCACTGCATCAAGAAGTATTGAAACAGGAATTTTTTATAACAGAACAGATAAAAAAGGGTTATGTGAAAGATTTCAAAGAAGAAGAAAGCCAAGCAATTAATTGCTTGGCTTTCTTTAAATAGTTTAAATTTGAAATTAGATTGCAACAGACTGCATTTTAACTTCTGTTTCCATAGGAATTTCCTTCATAATACCTGCATTCAAGTTTCTAGCTTGTTCAATTTTATGCATTGGCAAAGGAACATTTTTGATTGGAGCAGTTGCTTTAGGTGCACTTGCAGGATTGCTGCTCGCAATTTGAGTCTTTGCAACTGAAGTCTTGCTATGCTGAGTTGCAGCTGGCGGATTTGCTTTTGCAACTGTTGAATTTTTTACCGCTGCAATTACAGGATCCGGATGAGCTTTCATCTGTCTGTACTCAGTCATAATTTTTGCAACATACCTTCTGGTTTCATTAAACGGTGGTACAGCTCTGTACTTTTTAACGTTTCCCGGTCCTGCGTTATAAGCTGCTAATGCAAGCTCTACAGAACCAAACATTTTGTACATTGATTTGTAGTACATTACACCACCCTTGATATTATCATCAAGTGAATATGGATTTAAACCCATTCTTCGAGCCGTAGATGGCATTAATTGGAATACTCCGACTGCCCCTCTTGGACTTCTTGTTTCATGTCTGTAACCTGATTCGGCTTTTGCAATACTTAACATAATTGCTGGATCAACGCCCATTTCGATAGAACGTTTTACTATCGCTGTTTTTACTGTGCTTACATTTGCAGCCTGCACAGGCGCAAACAACATTAGCACTAGTGCAATAGTGAATAGTAATAATTTTTTCAAAATGTAATCCTCTAGTTGTAAATTGAAAATCCTCCAAGAACTACTTTGTTTCTTATTTTTTTTCTAAGATTTCGTTCTTTTTGAATACGTTTATGTGAACATTGTATTACAAAAATTTAAAAATTCAACCCCTTTTTTAAAATTTGCATTTTGACAGGCGCTCAAAACCCTTACCACACAAGGGCTTTACAAACGTTAAATTAGTGTAAAAAATACGTTCATTTTGTCAAGTATTTGAAAATTTTATCAACTTTTTGAATTAAAATTTTTCTTCAATTCATATTTTTTTCTTGCAGAATTATAAGTATAAATTTTATACAAATTTCCATCAGTAGAAATTTTTATTGATTTCAACAAATCTGTTCTTAGAATTTCTGTATTTCGCAAAATATCCAAAGTTCCTTTACTTGGGTGTCCAAAATAATTTATACCTGTAGAAATAACAGAAACTTCAGGAGAAATTCGTTTTAGCATATTTTCATCGACAACATTGCGACCGCCGTGATGACCGACTTTTAGAACCTCAACATTTGCAGGCATATAAGTTTTAATTTGATTAAACGAATCTACACCTGCATCACCCATAAACAGCATATCAAAATCTTTATAGGTTAATAAAGTCATTATTGAATTTCCATTACTTTCATCTTTTCCTTTTATATTTGCACGATAAGTTTTTATAGATAGAGAAGGTTCTTTATATATTTCATTATTATTCTTTGCTAAAGAAAATTTTTGATGTTTGTCATCAATATATTTAAAGATATTTCTGGAAGTTTGAGTTTCTTTATTTATGGAATTCAGGTAAAGCATTTTAGTTTTAGTTCCTGACAAAATATCAACGGTACCGCCTGAATGGTCATTATCAAAGTGAGTTACAATAACACCTTCAATATTTTTAATCCCTCTATCTTTGAGATATTTAAGCATAATAATCTTTGCTTGAGAATTTTTACTACCATAAGATGCTTTACCTGTGTCTATTATGAAATATTTATTCTTAGGAGTTTTAATAAGAAAAGAATCGGCATTTTGAACATCAAAGGCTATAACTTCAAGATTGCGAGATGGAATTTGAATTACAGAAATAAATGGGACGAGCAAAAGAATTACAGTAGTAAAAAGTGCATACTTAAACTTGTCATACTTCAATAAAAAAGTAGCCAAAAGCAACAGCAAATAATACAAAACCAAATGCCAAACTGCAGGATGAGTCGTTTGAAGCAAACTATATTTAAGTCCGCCAAAGAAATTTGAAACATCAACAAGAATAATCAAAAGATAATTAAGAACATAATCAACACAAGCACAAATCGGAACAAATATTTTAGGAACAACAAGCAAAACAGAAGTAACAAAACCGCAAAAACTTATTACACTCAAAAGCGGAGATGCAATAATATTTGCAAACACAGAATAAAGAGTAAACGTATTAAAATAAAACATCTGAATTGGTGCTACCCAAAATTGAGCAACCACAGGAATTAATATAGGAACCTTAACCCAATCAGGAATTTTAGATAATTTTTGAGTAATAACACCTGCAGTTGTTAAAAGCCCAAGCGTTACGAAAAACGATAATTGAAAACTTACATCACTAATGTACGCAGGATTATAAATTAGCATAAGCATTGCAACAAAAGAAAGTAACGCAACGTTATGAGCATCTCTATCGATAAGTTTTCCGCACAATACAAATAAAAGCATCAAAGATGCACGAACAACAGAAGCTCCTAATCCAGTCATAAATGTATAAAGTATAACCAAGATCATACCGATAATTACTCTTGGCCTATACGGAATACGACAGAATTTTAGAATAATAAAAGAAAAAGAAAAGATAAAAGCAACATTCATACCCGATGCTGCAAGAATATGAAGAAGTCCTGAATTGATAAAAGAAGTCTTAATTTCATCGGGCGGAGAAACTGCATCATCGCCGAAAACAATCCCGCCTAAAATTTCTAAATTAGGACTTTTCAAATATTTTGAATGAATTTTTAAAATTCTAATTCTTGTATTATTCAAACCTTGGAAAAATTTCCACTTCAAAGGCAATTTTTCGCTAACAAATTGAGTATTATCATAATCCGTATATAAAACAGTAAATACATTGAAATTTCTCAGATATTTACTATAGTCAAACTGGGAAGGATTTGTCGCAGTAAAAGGCATTCTCAATCTGCCTTTAATTTTGAGTTTATTCCCAACATTAAATTTATTAGAATCATCCTCACCCGAATTAACCGTAACCAGAGTTTTTGCTTTGTCTATCTTTTTATCATTAAAACTATCAACTTCGAAAAAGAATTTAACTTTGCCGTTACTGACAGAATCCGGAATACTCACAATTCTACCCGAAAAACTTGCATCCATCGGAGCCAATGGCATTAAGAAATCATTATTCTTAATTTTACAAAATGTTAAGAAAAATCCAAAATAAAACATAAGCGCAAATACTAAAATTTTGCGGATAGAAAATAAACGTAAATATAAAATCAAAATTAAAAATAATGTAAAAATTACACAACAAAATACCGAATAACCTTGCAAATAAGACAAAATTCCTGTCATGAAAATTACGGCAATAAAAAATAAAATGAAATTTTTGTTCTGAAGTGAATCCCTAATTCGGTTAATGTTAAACATAATTCCAACAAATAAATGATAACATATTAAAAAATTTGTGCAAAACTAAAAAATATGCTATTATCATAATGAAGGAAGAGGAGATTATGAGTAACGATTTCTATATTGAGGATTTTTTAAGACAGGCAGTATCTGTAGGTGCATCCGATGCACATATTTGTGAAGGTGAACGTCCGGCTATCAGAGTTTCCGGTCAGATTATGAGAATTAATCTACCGCCATTAACTCCGGAAGATATGGAATTTGTTATTAAAACAGTTTCTCCTTCTCACTTAAAAGATAGAATTACAAGATTTTTCGATATTGACTTTTCATATGAAATTCCGGGATGTTCAAGATTCCGTGTGAACATGAGCCGTCAATTAGGTAAAACTTCTATGGTTATCCGTGCAATTCCTTATTATATCAAATCTTTCACAGATTTAGGATTGCCGCCTTCATTAGAAGAATTTGCATCTTTTAACAACGGATTGATCTTGGTAACAGGTCCTACCGGTTCCGGTAAATCTACTACAATCGCTTCATTGATTGACTATATCAATGCTACGACTGCAAAGCATATCGTTACTATTGAAGATCCGGTCGAATTTATTTTTTCAAATAAAAAATCTATTGTTTCTCAACGTCAATTATTAATCGATACTCCATCATTTGCAGATGGTATTAAATACGCATTAAGACAAGACCCTGATGTTATATTCATCGGTGAAATCCGTGACAGAGAAACAGTTGAAGCAGCACTTAAAGCCGCAGAAACAGGTCACCTTGTTGTATCTACAATCCACACAAATGACTCTGTTCAAACTGTTGGTCGTATTATTAACTTATTCAAACCTGAAGAAAGACACTTTGTAAGAAGCCAAATTGCAGCAACTTTACGTGGTACTATCGCTCAAAAGCTTATTCCAACGGCTGACGGAAGTGCTCGTGTTCCTGCTGCTGAAATTCTTGTTGTTACTCCTACTGTTAAAGACTTTATTAACAAAGATGAGTTGGATCAAGTTTATGAACTTGTTAAGAAGGGTTCTTTCAACAACATGACTACTATGAATATGTCTATATTCAAGTTATACACTGACGGTATTATTTCTCAAGAAACTGCTCTTGCTTATTCTGATAACAGAAACGAACTTGAACAGATGATGAGAGGTATTTACTACGGTACCGGTGCGAACAAGTCAGCATCATCTTCTTCATAACAGATAATATTTTTAAACAATGCAAAATAGTTTTGTTACAGACGCAATCAATTTAAAGTCTTACAATCTTAGCGAATCTGACAAAATAGTTGTTATGTATTCCAAAGAAAAAGGACTTATAAGAGGGGTAGCCAAGGGGGTTAAAAAAACTAAAAGCAAATTGGGTGCCCGTATGGATTTGCTTGTGGCAAATACTTTGATGCTTCACAAAGGCAGAAATCTTAATACCATCTGTCAAGCAGAAGTTGTTAATTCGTTTTACAAGACAAGACAGGACATGGATAAAATCTGTTACTCTATGTACGTAACAGAAGTGGTAAACAATTTTGGAATTGAAGAAGATCCTTGTTCTGAAAAAGTTTATAATTTGCTATATAACACCTTAGACACAATATCAAGCGCAAATTCTAAGGTTGAAATTCTTATTGCTGTTATTAAATTTCAACTTAAAATGATGATAGAATCAGGATTTTCAATAGAGTTTGACAAATGTCTATGTTGCCACAACAATATTGACGATGAAACAATGTATTTTGTTCCAAGTTTAGGTGGGGTAATTTGCGCTCATTGTGCAGGACATATTCATCATAACAAAAAGCAAATGCCTTACAAATTAAGAAATTTCTTCAAACAAATGGCTATAAATGATTTTAAAGACTTTGGGGAATATGAGCAAAAAGCTAATGAAAAAGTTTGTATGGTTACGTTTGAAGTTCTAAAAGAATATATTATGCTAAAATCTCCAAAAAAATTCAATTCTACAAATATTTTACAAGAGATTCCGGCAGGTTAATAATATATAAGCCGACAAGGTTATTTATTTTATAAGTATTGATTTTACAATCAAAAAAGAGGTATCTATTATGAAAAAATTTATTATAATTGCAGCACTTGCGCTATGTCCAAGTTTTGTATGGGCTGCTGATGCTCAAATGTACAAACTTGATAACGGACAAACCGTTGTTATCCAAGAAGTTAGAAATAATCCCATCGTCATTATTGATACGTGGATAAAAACAGGTTCAATCGATGAAAATGATGAAAATAACGGGGTTGCACACTTTTTGGAACACTTATTTTTCAAAGGAACTAAAAACCATGAACCTGGGGACTTTGATAAAATCTTAGAAACTAAAGGCGCAATCACTAATGCTGCAACAAGTAAGGATTTTACACATTATTACATTACAATTCCGTCAAAAGATTTTGATATGGCAATGGATTTACATGCCGATATGATGCTTAACCCGCTTATCCCGAGAAATGAAATGGAAAAAGAAAGAAAAGTCGTACTTGAAGAAATTAACAAAGATTTGACTTCTCCAAGCAAAATCTTATACGACAATCTTGTTTCCATGCTATATAAAAACCACCCTTACAAACGTAAAGTAATTGGGAAAAGTGAAGTTATAGAAACCATAACACGAGATCAAATTTTTAACTTCTATAATTCACACTACTCACCATCAAATATGGTTACTGTAGTAATTGGAGATGTAGATAGCGAGCATGCTCTTGATAAAATTAAACAAAATTTCAACGCTGAATATAATAAAACAGAAAAAAAAGACTATGAAAAAGAACCTCAATTAAAAACTCAAGAAAAAAAAGTTGCATATATTCCAACCGAAACAGGATATATGGCAATCGGTTTTAGAGGAGTATCAATAAACGATAAAGATTCATATGCACTTGATGTTCTTGCAACAATTCTTGGAGAAGGACGTTCTTCAATATTAAATCAAGAATTGAAAGAAAAACGCCGTTTAGCATTTTCGATTGATGCGGGAAATTCAACAATGAGAGATGATGGAATGTTCTATATTTCTGCTGAATTTGAACCTGAAAAATGTAAAACAATTCAAGACGCAGTATTCTCAGAAATAAATAAAATCCAAGAAAAAGGGATTACAGAAGAACAATTAAATCTGGCTAAAAATATAATCGAAAGAAATACCTACTACTCTCGAGAATCAATAACTAATATAGCAACAGAAATTGGTTATACAGTAGCATTAACCGATAATATGAAATTCTATGACAAATACTTGGACAATATTAAAGCCGTAAGTGCTTCAGATGTAAAAAGGGTCGCAGAAAAATATTTAGGAATAAATAAAAGTGCAGTTTCAATAGTCATGCCGGAAACAATGAAAAACATCCCTGTTGCAAATAAACAGAAATTAAGCGGAACAGCACAACTGGTAAGCAAAAATGAAAATACTCAAAAATATAATTTATCAAACGGTGCAACCCTGTTATATACACCAAATACTTCAAATGATATTATAGCAATAAGTATCACTGCTAAAGGCGGTCAACTATTAGACAAAATTCCTGGAACAAGCAGCATGACAGCATTAACAATGCTTAAAGGTACTAAAAACTATACATCACAAGAATTATCCCAAATTCTTGAAGATAACGGAATAAAAATTGCACCTTCAGTAAGTGCCGATACTTTCTCAATAACAGTTCTGACAACAAAAGATGAATATAATAAAACCCTTGAATTGTTAGATGAAATTGTTAATAATGCAACATTTGATGACTATGAAATAGGAAAAGTTAAATCAGATAAATTGAATGCAATCAAAAGTGAAAAAGATATTCCTCTAAGACAAGCAATAGAAGAATATCGTAACTTAATCTATAAAGATACGCCATATTCAATATCATCAAAAGTTCTTGAACAAAATATCCAAAATATTAAAAGAAAAGATATTGTTGAATACTACAATAACATCTTTAACCCTAAAAATATGGTAATCTCTATAAACGGAAATATCGACTTGAATACAACAGTTCAAGAATTAACAAATATTTTCACACCGAAAAAAGATACAACCACAACTTTTGATTTCAATACATATAATTCAAAAATTCCTGCAATAACCTCCAAAAGAGTAACCGTTCAGAACATGCCAACAACAGAAACAGCATGGATTTTACTTGGTTGGCAAGTTAATGGTGTTTTGAATGAAAAAGACTTTGCTACATTACAAGTTATTGATTCAATCCTTGGTACGGGTATGAGTTCAAGATTGTTCAAAGACTTAAGAGAACAACAAGGTTTAGCATATCAATTAGGTTCAGGCTATTCACCAAATGTCTTAAGAGGCAGTTTTATGATGTATATAGGCACAAATCCTGCAACTTTAGAAAAAGCAAAAGCCGGTCTTTTTGAAGAAATTCACAAACTAAAAACCGAATACGTAAGCGATAGAGAACTTAAAGATGCTAAAGAAAAACTTCTTGGTAACTATATTATAGGTCTTGAAACAAACTTAGACAAAGCCTCCGTTACAGGTTGGTACGAAACAACTACTAGAGGTTATGAGTTTAGTGATAGATATGAAAACCTTATAAATAGTGTCACTGATGCAGATATAATTGAAACTGCCAATAAATATTTTACTGACAATTATATTATGTCAATAGTTACTAAATAATACAGTAAAACATCTAAATAACATAATACAAAGGGGGCAAATGTTTTAAAACATTTGCCCCCTTTGTATTTTCATTTAAAACCTAATCATTTGCACTGGTCAAAAAGTTAACCAATCCTTGCATGCCAAGTTTATAACTATCAACCTTAAATCCAGTAATTTGCCCGACACAAACATCTGCAAACATTGAATTGTGTCTGAAAGATTCACGCTTATATATATTGGAAATATGAATTTCTACAGTCGGAATTTTAACCGATGTCAAAGCATCACGTATCGCAATACTTGTATGAGTGTATGCTCCTGCATTTAATACAATTCCGTCAAAATTTCCAAGTGCATATTGAATTTTTTCAACAATTTCACCCTCAAAATTGCTCTGGAAAATTTCTATATTTACACCCAACTCAAAAGAATATTCGTAAAGCTCTTTTTCTAAATCTTTATATGATTTAGAACCATACTGCTCAGGTTCTCTCACTCCAAGCATATTAATATTCGGTCCGTTGATTATTAGAATATTTAAATCTTTTTCCATATTTATATTATAACCCTAAAATGCAAGTTTGTAAACTTTTGTAAAATAATAAAATAAACATGTAACCAAATTTACATGATTATAATATCATGCAGGTATAAACTATCCCAAAATCTCCTCCCAAGATTATTGTTCAAGTCGCAAAGAATTGTGACTTTTTTTTTGCCTATTAATTCTCGCCAACAGACATTTGAGATGAGACCTCAGCGACTATTCTTGCTATATCTGAACCTCCTATAGTAACTTCAAGGATCAAGGGTGCATATATCAATACTGTTTCTCGATAACTCATGGTTTCAACATCTATAATATTAAATTCCACAAAGTCATCGCCAACATACATTAATTTTCCGTATTCGCCACCTGTTGCCCAACGGATAAACAAATACTGATTTTCGTATTCTTTTAATTTTTCTACTAATTTCATATATAACCTAAAACCTCTACATATATTATTTAGTATTTTTTTTTATAAAGTCAAGTTTAAAATTTTGATTAATATTTTATATATATTTAACTAAAGAATTTTTTTACAGAGCCATCTTTATGATGAAGCGGCCAACCACATACTGTTTCAATAACCTTTAACACTACATCTCTTGGTGCATCAACTTGATGTACCATAAATTCTTGACCTGTGCTTTTTAATTTGAAAATACATTTTTGAGTCTGGTCTGCGGGAATGTATAATGATGCAATTTCGTTTTCCAAAAGATGTTCAATCTCTTCAGTTTTATCCTTTGCACCTTTTATTAAATCATAATAATTTCCGTTCAACGCAATAATACGATTTGCAAAAATATGTCTGCCATCATCTCTATACAATGTTTGCGGTTCAAAATTGCAACGAGTTGTAAAACTCATCTTTCGCCACAATATATTTATTACTGCAACCGTTTTGGTTGAATCCGTATCAACATATATATTTTCTGTCGTTATTCCACGGGATGAAAAGGATTGCTTCAAATTGTTTGAAATAAGCTCTAAACAATCTATCATACGAACAAATATATCATTCGTATTAACAGTTGCATGCTGATAATCCAGAAATTGTTTATACATGTGAGAAGATATTAACTCAACTCTCTCTTGAATAACAATATCTTTCTTTGTTGCTGTTTCCGAGTTATCAAAACTTTCAAAATTATTCCGCAATTTCTCGTCCTTTTTTTATACCATATTTTTAAAATAAACATGATTTTATGTAAAGATTATATTTTTTTTCTTTACAAAAATGAATACTTTTAGAAGGTTATTTATTATTTTTATTATTTGAATACAAACTCCTATTACTACAATGGCAAACTATTTTTATTACAATAATCCATCAAATTTTCTTTTTTAACCGCAATTTTATCTTTTAGTACAGTATTTTTTGTCGTTTTTACAATAATATTTAGAGCCTTGTCATACATTGTTGAGGCGCCTCGCAAATATTCCAACTGTTTTTGTGATTGAACTGAACCTATTTCAAAATAATAGTTTGCATATATATAATAAATTTTTGACAACATATCATTCATATTATATTTTTTTGCAAGAATTAACGCTGATTCTAAATTTATTTTTGCTGTTTCATAATCAGAAAGTTCAATTTCTGCCCTTGCTATAACCATTCGCAAAAGCACAATAAAGAAATAATTATTTATTCTCGGATTTTGAGCAATTTCCAGTGCCTGCATTGCAATATCTACTGCTTTTTTCGGAGTTTCTGCTATTATAGTTGCCTCTGCTATTAAATACCAACACAACAACGCTCCTATTGCATATTTTTTATTAGCAAAATATGTTATTTGTTCATTATATATTTCGATTGCATGCTTTGCCTGTTTTGAATCACAGAATAATTTTCCCAGCATTGCCTTGAATATATTTTTGCTGAATTCATCTCCCGTATTATTGGCAAACATTACATATTCAATTAAATTTTCTTGCAAGCCGTCATACTCTTTTAATAGAAAACTATTAAGCATTTCCACTAAATCAAAACAATTTGTGAATTGAGCTTTAGCTTCATCTAAATCATCTGTATTGTTATAAGCTACACCTAATCTGTTTGCAACATCTAAAAGAACTTCTTTTGAGGTTAAGAAATTACCCTTCATTGTATTTGCGTATGCAAGTGCCAATTTTAAGCGACAAGTTAAATTTACGTCTGAAATTCTATGCTTATCAATAACATCAAACGCATAAGTTAAAACTTCAAACGCTCTGTCATTACCTTGCATTGCAAGTGCAGTCGCTAAAGACGCATATACTCTAAGCCAAGTATCATATAAAAATCCCGGCGGAATTGATTTATTCAATCTTGGTTTTGAAATATGTGATGACAATATCGGCAATATATCATTATCAATCAAATTGATAACTTCACCGCAATTACCGATATACAAAAGAGGATAAATTTTTGTTGCTTTTACCATTGCTCCTTCAAGTTCTTGAGATGGTGACATCTTTTTCAGTACATTATCCGCACATTCAACAGCACCATAGTAGTTTCCTGTTTTATAGCAACAAGATGCTAAATACCCCAACAACTCAATTTCTTTTGCTTCATCGTTATTAGTTTTTGCATTTGCAATAGCATCAGGCAAAAATTCAATCGCCTCTTCAGGATCATACTCAGTAAGTAATTTTCCTAAACGTTCACTTATATTGTATCTTATATTAACGGTTTCGTTTTCGTTAAACTCATTTAATAATGCCAAACATTGACGCTGAGATATTACATATAAATTTATATCCCCAATATAAGCAGATAATCTGGTTATCTTTGTCCATATATCAAACGCCATTCTATTTTCTTTTAAATTTTGAGAAATCGTTGCCATTGTAGGATTTGTATTTAGATTAAATACACTTATTGCCCTGCCGATTTTTACGTTAAGTTCCTCAAATTCATTGTCTTGCTTGATATTTTTTAAGATAGTTTCCCATAGCAAAAGATTATTAAATTCATAATATGTTTCATTATAACGTCTTATATAATTTGCCTTTGTTAAATAAGAAACTATATCATTAAATTCCTTCGCACTATATCCGAAAATTTCTCTTAATAGTGCAATATTCAATTTATCACCCAATATTGCACTGCCAATAACAAGTCGATAAGCATCATAATTGGATTTTTTCAAAGTATTTAAACGTTCAACCACAAGATCTTGGAAATTTCTTGGCATTATAAAAGCTTTATCAGTAATCTGACAATCAAAACAATAACTTATTGCCTGCTCTACAAAAGCAGGATTTCCATCACAGCGATCAAAAATAATTTCCTGTTCTCTTTTAGAAACATAAGTTCCTGATTCCCCTGTAAATTTCATCCAATGCTCTAACTCACTAATCGTCACAGGCGCAAGATGAATATCAGTATATGATTTGATATCTTTATTCTCGATACCGAAAAATCCGCTAACAGGCTTATGTTCATTATAAATAACTATTAAACGTAAATTTTTCCAATTATTTGGACGTTTGATGAAATTCGTTAAAAATTCTATAGAAAAACCATCTATAAAATCAAAATTATCAACCACAAATACAAATCTTCCGGTATTACAAAATGCATCAAAAATTCTATTTAAAATATCATAGGTTTTCTTTTTATTTAAGATAATATCTTCATAATTCCCGTCATTTGAATTGTATAAAAAATTTAAAAAATTAGAAATTTCTGTCGCATTTAAAAACCTGAATTCGTTTGTAAAAAATTGCATTGCATCTTTTTTCAACTCTTCAGTGCTTAAATAATACCCCGGAAGTTTAAATAAATTTAACAACATATCCTGAATAACACCGCCCGGTGATAATTGTGTAATCGGAGTACATCTGCCAATACACCATTCAAGATTATCTTTTTGCAAGGTTTGCATAACTTGCCTTAATAAAGTAGTCTTTCCAATTCCCTTTTCTCCGGTTATTGAAAAAATCTTTTTTTCTTTTGTATGTAAACCCTCTGTTAATATTTTATGCGCCTGTGTATGTGTACATAATTCGGGTATGAATTTCAGATTTAATAAATGTTCGTTTTTACTTTTTCCTGTAGATTTTTGAGTAGATTTGTCTTTAAGGTTTTTCACCCTGTTACCCAAAGGAGAACCGCATTTTCGACATTTTGTTGCTATTGGGAAATTGACACTGTTACAATGCGGACAAATTTTTAATAATTCAGTTCCGCATTTTTGACAAACAAGGGCATTCACAGGGTTTACAGTTTTACAATGTGTACATAATAAACCTGTGCGAGTCTTGCAATAAGGACACTTTAACGCCTCATTTGGAATATTTCTTTTGCATACAGGACATTTCATAAATCAGTATTATCTATTGAATAACATTTCTGACTTTTTCCATTAACTTATAAAGTCTTTTGGACACTTCAGACTGTGATATCCCCAGTTCATCAGAAATTTCTTTTTGTGTCATGCCTTTATCATATCGCAAAGTATAAATATGTAAATAGTCTTTTCCAGGATTTTCTTTATCTATTCTTATTACAGAATCAGCAACAAACTCCAAAACTTCCCTTTGCATTACTATATCTTCAGGAGTTTCAGGAATTTTTATGCTTGAATAACTTATTGTTACATCTGAATAATCTACTTCAGGAGCTTCTATTGCTACTTCTTTTGTAGCTTTATAACCACCGCTTGTTCTGCGTAATCTACCTGTATCTTTTAGCACATTTATTATAGATGTTGTAACAACACGACGCATATATGCTTCCAGCGTTGCTTCAGAATCTATCGCATTAATTATTGACATTGATCGTTTGCAGGTTTCATTAAAGAAATCCTCATACAAATCTTCATTACTCGAATATTTACGATCGCCTTTAATTATTCTGTCGATTAAGTCAATCTTTTCTTGTGCTAATTCCACAATGTTGCTCCCTCTATCCTACAAAAAGTATAGCATAGTTATAAATAAATTTTAAGTACTGCTGTTGTATTTTCGTAAGAACCCACGCTACGAGGTGCTTTCAAGACATTAAGTGTTTGATTAACAGTTCTTAACACTATATTATCTATCTGATTTGAGCCACTTGCGGTTACTATTCTTGCATCTCTGAATGTTCCATCTTGGTTGTATGTAATACTTACTCGCATTTCACTTGCATATGCTTTATCAGATACTGCTAACAAGTCAGTCATCAATGCTGATTTCAAACTTTTTCCTGCTGATTGGAAATATTGTTGGAAATTCGGATCTGCTGAAACTGTTCCGGGAACCTCCCATGACAATTTTTTAACTTCAACAAATGAGCCTGGTGATGCTGGAGGTGTTGTACCTGCAGTTGAGGCAAGAGCATTTGTATTATTATCCATTTCAACCACTTGACCTGTCGGCTGAGCTTCTTGCTGTGCAACATTATTATTCATTTCTCCACCATCTTCACTTATTGGTTGTGGGGTTTCATCTACAGGCCCTTTCAAGAATTTAGAAACTCCAAAACCAAATGCAAATAGCAATACAAATACTACTAATGCACCTACAATGCTTAAACCTGCAGCTAGACCGCCTGATGACTTTTGTTTTTGTTGAGTTAATCTTCCAGGATTATTCAATATTGTATTTGTTGCTACTTCTGAATTTCTCTCATATAAACTGCTTATTGTATCATCATCTAGCATTGGTTGTTTAACTTCTTGAGCATTTATGTCAATATTAATTTCTCCAGGTTTAAATGTTTTATCACTTATTACTGTTGAATTTGTTTTTGCATTATAAACAGGTGTTGCCGGTGAATGTTCTATTATTGAATCTTCAGTATTTTCTTCTGCTTGAACAGTTGGTTCCACATCAGCCAATGTGTCATAACCATCATCAGTTGTCCAATCTTGTTCTTGCGGTTGCGCAGCGACTTCTGCGGCTAAAGATTCTTCCATAAGATTATCAATATCATCATCTTCATTATTGATATCGTTATCTTCAGCACTTTCTGATATTTCTATAGGTTCATTTTCAACCGTATTCTCTACTTGTGTATTATTAGCTTCTTGTATAGGATTTTCTTCCTCACTATCAGATTCTTCAATCACTAAATCTTCCATAAAATCTTCTGTTGGAATAGTATCTTCAATTTCTGTATTTTTATCTTCCCCAAGTGAAACATCTTCTGTACTTGCAGTATCGTATAGAATATCTGAAGATTTAAATGCAGAACCATCAACTAAATCATCTGTATAATCAGTTTCTCCAATATTTACAGAACCTCCGATTAAAGTTTCTGCAACATCTAAATCTAACAATTCATCAGGGTTAATTTCTTCTTCAGGGCCCCAATTCATATTATCTAATGGTGATGTTCCATCTTCGTTAATTGTATATGAATTCAAGTCAGGGAGTTCCATAGTTTCTGTTTCAACTTGTTGAAGATCTAATTCTTCAATGTTTGCAGCAGGTTTAGTCGGAGAATCGACATCTTTTATTGCTCCTAACTCAACAATTCCTGATTCATCTTCCACATATTCTTCTCGTTCAACTGTTTCAATACTATTCATATCAACAACTTCATGAACAATAGTTTCCTGCTTTTCACGCTCTACTACAGTAAGCTCAAACATATCTTTAGGCTTATCTGTTAATCCTTGCGCTTCTGCCATCATATTTGCTTGTCTTTTAGCATCTGAAAGACCCCCAATAAAAGACATATGATCATCTGATGTTGACATTGAATTAACATCAGCATGATAATTGTCATTATTTTGAGGTTTATTTATAGGCTGAGCATGACCTTTTTGAATTCCTGCAGAAATATCTTCAACTGAGCCGCCTGCAACTGAAGTCATTTTTATTGCGTTATCAGATACAGCTTCTGAAACTCCTATTTTATTTTCTTCAGGTTTGTTTTTATCTATTGCTGCTATTGCATTGTCTAAAAGCGTATCGACAGACATTTCCTTCATTGGAATAGGTTTTGAATAATCATTCATAGATATAATAGGAGTCTGTACATTGTTATTTTCAAAACTTACAATATTTTCGTCTTTTGAAACATTATCACTTGGCTCTTCTTGAACTTGTTCAGGCTCTATAGTTTCTACATCAGAAATTTCAATATCTTCATCTAGTGATAATTCCTCATCAATATCACCTAACATCAAATCATCTTCCAACATTGGTTCTTCTGAATTTTCTGCCTCAGATGATGGTGCGATTGCATCTTCTGCTGTTGATATTTCTTCTGTTGGTTCTTCTTTAATATCTTCAACTTGTTCAACTTCTTCGGTTTCAGTTTCTTCGGTTCCTGCTTTTTCTTCTTCAGGTTGTGAAATTTCTTCTGCTGATTCTTCAACGTCTGAAGTTTCTAGCGTATCAATATCTGATACTTCCATATCTTCATCTAGTAACAATTCATCATCAATATCACCCAGCATTAAATCATCTTCCACTAACATTGGTTCTTCTGAATTTTCTGCCTCAGATGATGGCGCGATTGCGTCTTCTTCTGTTGGTTCTTCTTTGATATCTTCAACTTGTTCAACTTCTTCGGTTTCTGTTTCTTCTGCTTCTACTTTTTCTTCTTCAGCTTGCGAAATTTCTTCTGCTGATTCTTCAACATCTGAAGTTTCTAGTGTATCGATATCTGACACTTCCAGATCTTCATCTAGTGACAATTCATCATCAATATCGCCTAACATCAAATCATCTTCCAACATTGGTTCTTCTGAATTTTCTGCCTCAGGCGATGGAGCTGTTGCATCTTCTTCTGTTGGTTCTTCTTTAATATCTTCAACTTGTTCAACTTCTTCGGTTTCTGTTTCTTCAGCTTCTGCTTTTTCTTCTTCAGGTTGTGAAATTTCTTCTGCTGATTCTTCAACGTCTGAAGTTTCTAGGGTATCGATATCTGATACTTCCATATCTTCATCTAGTGATAATTCATCATCAATATCACCTAGTGCTAATTCTTCTTCTGCCTGTTCAACATCTTCTTGCTTTTCATCTTCTTCATTTGATTCTTGTTCAGAAGTTTCTTCTTCGGTTTGCGATTCTGCTTTTTCTTCTTGTTCTGATTCTTCTAAATTCTTTTCGTCTTGAGCTTGCGGCTCAGTTTCTTTTTCAGGATCATACATTTCCAAAGTTGGAGTTATTTTTTCTTCTTGAACTTCTTCAACTTCTGCTGTTGGCTCTTCTACCGGAGCAGCCTCAAATACATCAGATAATTTTGCTGATGTTTCTACAACTTCTTTTACTTCCTCTACACTTTCTGTAACAGTATCAAAAACTTCTGCGGCTTCTGCTGTTTTTTCTGTTATTGCAGCTTCAATACCTTCTTTTAAAATTTCTTCCGTTGTTAGAGCAGCAATACCCGGAACTGCTTTTGATGCTTGTTCTTTTATATCTATTCTTTCTTGTAAAACTGTTGCTACTTGATTAGATAGAACTTCAAAATTATCAAATTCTGAAACACTATCTCTTAGCATTGAGTCTGTAAGCATCAATCTATACAATTCTTTACGTTCTGCATTATTTAAGTTATGATCAGAAAGACCAACAGATAACGCCCTGCCTTTTAAGAAATCTTTTGCATCTAATCTTTGATCTTTGATAGTTTTATATTTATTTAATGTCTTAAATAAAGTATCAGGAGTAGAAAGGTGTTCTTTTGGGAAGAAATAATATTCATTGTTGGCACATTTTTTATTTACTTGAGAAGGTTTAAAATATCCGATTAATTCGGCATCTTTAAGATTTTTAGCAAGTTTTAAGACTATGTAGATATCAGGAGTAATATCAAGTTCAAAATGAGATTTTGGAATAAATATTTTGTCTTCATCAAAAATGGCACGAACATCTAAATGAACATTCGGTAATAATACATCTGCAATATCAACATCTTCAAGAACTTTTGAAATTGAATGCATTGAAACAATATCTTCTGTTTCATAACCATTATCAGCAAGATATCTGATAAACAATTCAGCACCTAAAACGTTTATGTATGCACGATTTCTGGTTTCAGCATTAACAAAACGTCTGGACATAAAATCTGCCTCAATATAATCATTCTTATCTATATTTAACACTAAAGTCTGTAACTCTGCCATTTTTATATTTCCTCCCTCTCCAATTATATAGATTACAATTCATTCAAAAATATTCCATATTTTATGTAAAGTTTTGTAACAATATATTGAAAAATTTTTATAAAAAGACAAAAATAGAATGTCAGGTGTTTTATATCCTATGTGGTAGAAGTGTTAAGGAGGTTTTTCCTATGATGGTAAATTCAATATCCGGTGTTAGATTTTGCGGACCTGCAGATACAGCAGCTGCTGCAGCCAAACCTGAAGGTTCAGGTTTTCTTGATCGTCCTGGAGCATTTGCTAAACCGGCTGAAAATAAACCAGCTCAAGTTGATGTTGCACCTAAAAAGAAAAGTTCTTTTGGTAAAAAACTTTTAACTACTGTTGGTGTCTTAGTTGCTGTTGCTGCAGCACTAGTTGCCGGTAACAAAGCTAAAGTTTTGAATGTTCTAACTGATGCTGAAAAAGCTAATGCTGGTTGGTTCAAAAAAGCAGTTAACTATGTTGCCGTTGCCGGTGAATGGCTTGCTAAAAATACTTATGATCCTATTGCTAAGTTATTTAGCAAAAAACCAACAGCCTAGTGATTTTCAATATAAAATAATTATTTCAAAAAAGAGTAACATACGTTACTCTTTTTTGTTGACGGTTTTTTAAACTACGTGTTATAATAATAGTGTTAATTTGTTTATTGTTCCAGGTTTTGGGCTTTCAGATATGTCAGAAAGGACACAATGACATACGGAGTACCATATTCTTTTGTTCCAGGGACAAAAGCTAAGGCTGATGAAGTTAATGCCAATTTTATTGATATCCTTGATAAAATACAAACTACTAACAGCCGTATAGACACTGCCAATACTACAATTCAAGAATGCAGTTCTTCACTTGATTCAAAATTAAATATTGATTTATCTAACTTAAGCGAAGAAGGAGAATCAAAATTTAATGGGATGGCCTATGAAAAAGATTTAGACGGGAACTGGACTGAAAAATATATCGCCTGCGCGGTTTCTTCAGTATTAGCTCCAGGAGCTACGCACTCATTCTCATTAACCAATTTTCTTCCTTCAGATAGTAATATTTATGAAGTAATGGTTGCAATTACAGCCGAAACCGCAGCAACTTCAGGAGCTCTTTCCTATCTTTTTGCAAACACTGACAAAATGACAAACAAAAAACCAATAATCAAAACAATTTCAAGACATAGCAGCGTCGCTTACGGAAATAATGCCTGCACATTTATTGTTGGAACAGGAAGAAAAATCAACATAGTAAGCAGCGCAAACTGTGTAGGATCAACTACATACAATTTTGAAATATACGCATACAGAAAGGTTAGGTAATATATGACAAAATATTTCTTTATTGAAAACGGAATAATAAACGGTTGTGGTGAAATTAATCGTCTTGATGAAAATGTTGAAAATATAGAAGTTGATGATGAAACATATAATACCTATATTACAACACCTTCCAAATTCATATATAAAGACGGAAAAATTATTCAAAATCCTGAATATGAAAAACAAATACAGCAAGCCGCGATAAATGAAGAAATCTCTATGATTAAAATAAAATTAGAAGATATAGACAAAAAAAGAGTTAGAGCAATTTGCGAAAACTCAATCAAAGATGAACAGCAAAACCAAACTTGGCTTGAATATTACAACGAAGAAGCTAAAAATTTAAGAAATAAAATCTCAAAACTAAATGAAAAATTATCCAAATAGAGTGGACGGCTGCCGGAATATCCGGCAGCCGTCTCTATAAATTTTACCTTTTTCTGCTATAATCGTTGCAGATACTATATAATTATTCAAAAATAACACAAGAAAGAGCAAATATGTTTAATGTTATAAAAAGAGGAATTACAAAGGTAAAAGAAGATATTAAAGTTATTTATGAAAATGATCCTGCAGCAAAAAATCTTTTGGAAGTAATTTTATGCTACCCAGGATTACATGCACTTATTGCTCATCGTCTTGCACATAGGCTTTACAAGTGGCATATACCTCTTATCCCAAGAATTATCTCATATATTACAAGAATTATTACAGGAATTGAAATTCATCCGGGGGCAATCATTGGAAGAAGATGTTTTATTGACCACGGAGAAGGTATCGTAATTGGAGAAACTACAATTATCGGTGATGACGTTTTGATATACCAGCAAGTAACTCTTGGCGGTACAGGTAAAGAATCCGGCAAAAGACACCCTACAATAGGTAATAGCGTAATTCTAGGAGCTGGCGCCAAAGTTTTAGGAAATATTAATATAGGTGATTATGTTAGAGTTGGTGCAGGTTCTGTCGTTATTGACGATGTTCCCGAAAACTCAACAGTTGTTGGCGTTCCAGGAAGAGTCGTACATCGTATGGTTACAGATAAAAATGGTGTCCTTATGCACAATAGAATTCCTGACCCTATTTCGTGTGAAATCAGCAAATTAAAAGCTGAAGTTGAAATACTTAAACATAAAACAACTGATATGTAACAAATATTTAACAATATACTCTTTACATGGCAATATCTACAGAATATATGGTTTATATATACTAGATGGATGTAAAGGAATATTATGACAAATATAAAAAACTTCCGAGATTCATACCCTTCTATACACTATGGGCGTAATAATATATGGAATAGTTATGACCGAAACGCAGCTGCAAAAGCGGCAAGAACGCCAATGATGGCTGATTCTGTCTTCGTTATTACACCTGCCCAACAACATTGCCATGTTAGCGGGTTTGCCAAAGCGCTTTTTGGAATTAATAGTTTCTTTGGCGGGCTATTTGGCGGCTACAGCATGACATCCGGACAAGGTATGCCAGGAGTTGGCATGGGTGGAATGTATGGCGGTATGGGCATGGGAGGTATGGGTATGGGTGGCATGGGTGGAATGCGACCTTTTGGAACGGGCGGATTTGGATTTTTCTGTTAGTAAACGAACATCTTATCAGGTGTTCGTTTTTTGTATGTTGACATTAAACTGATTGTATTGCAATATATATTCTGAAATATTTAGAGGAAAAGATGCCTGAAATTTCAGTAATAGTGCCTGTTTATAACGTTGAAAAATATTTAAAAAAATGCTTGAACAGTCTTGTTAATCAAACTTTTCAAGACATTGAAATTATTTGCATAAATGACGGTTCTACAGACAATTCTGAATCTATTTTAAATAATTTTGCAAACAAAGATTCAAGGATAAAAATTATTACTCAACAAAATTCTGGAGTATCCGGCGCCAGAAATTTAGGAATTCTAAATTCTTCAGGCAATTACATAATGTTTTTAGATGCCGATGACTATTACAATAAAAAAGCTTGTGAATTATCCTATAACACAATCACCAAAACACAAGCTGATATTGGAGTTTTTGGAATAAGTGAATTATACAACTTTATACAAATCCCCTGCATTGTTAATAAAAACATTAAAAGAGCAGTGCAAAATTCAGCAACAATTGATTTGTGGAAATTTCAAACTTATAGTGTCAACAAAATATATAAAAAAGACTTCTTAATAAGAAATAATCTTAAATTTCCGCTTGGCATAAAAACCGCAGAAGACACAATTTTCTCATTAAGCTGCTTATTTAAAAACCCTAAATACTGCTTTATAGATAAATCCTTATATGTATATAGAAAAAATCGAAAGAATTCTGTCACAACAAATTCAAACGGGGTAAAAAACGATCTCACTGCGTTAAAAATGTTTTATGAAAGTGATATATTCCAACAACAATCAGAAACTATACAATTAAAAGTTATTGAAAAATTTTGCAGCGGTAGTTGGAATTACTATAAGCGAAATCGAAATAATAAAGAATTACTAATTGATATAAAAAATTTGTTGAATTTTATTGAACAACGATATGAAATAAATAAATTAAAAGATTTTAAAAAATATAATCAGATAAAAGAAATAACAAAAGAATTATAGATTAATATTTAAAGAGGGCGGAAACTGATAAGTTTCCGCCCTCTTCTTATTGTTATTAAAAGTAGTAACAATGTTTGATATGATAATTACATCATACCGCCCATTCCACCCATGCCTGCCATTGCTGACATATCAGGTGCCGGTTTTTCTTCAGGAATATCTACAACTGCAGCTTCTGTTGTTAACAACATTGAACCTACAGATGCAGCATTTACTAATGCTGAACGTGTAACCTTCGCAGGGTCAACGATACCTGCTTGGAACATATCAACATATTTGCTATTTAAAGCATCATAGCCGTATGCACCTTCTTTTTCTAATACACAATCTACAACAACATCAGCTTTTGCACCGGCATTGCGTGAAATTGCTCTTAGTGGAACATCTAGTGCTGCTGTTAAGATTTTGTATCCAACTTTTTCATCATCAGAATCAAATTCAAGAGTTTCAAGTTTTGCATTCAATTCTTGTTGTACTCTTAACAATGCAACGCCACCACCTGGAACGATGCCTTCTTCATTGGCTGCACGAGTTGCGTTTAGAGCATCTTCAATTCTTAGCTTTCTTTCTTTCAATTCAACTTCAGATGCTGCACCTACTTCAATTAGAGCAACTCCACCAGAAAGTTTTGCTACTCTTTCTTGTAATTTTTCTTTATCATATTCAGAATCAGAACTTTCGATTTGTTTTCTGATTAGTCTTACTCTTTCTGCTACTGCATCTTTTGTTTCATCGCCTACAACAATTGTAGTTTCGTCTTTTGTTACTGTAACTCTCTTTGCTTTACCTAACATTTGAGTTGTTACATTTTCCAACTTGATACCAAGTTCTTCTGTAAACATTTCGCCACCTGTTAAGATTGCGATATCTTCAAGCATTGCTTTTCTTCTATCACCAAAACCAGGTGCTTTAACTGCCACTGCTCTTAAAACTTTTCTCATTGTGTTAACTACTAATGTTGCAAGTGCTTCACCTTCAACATCTTCTGCAATTAATAATAATGATTTGCCATCACGAGCTACTTGTTCTAGTAGTGGAACTAAATCTGAAATTAAGTTGATTTTCTTGTTGCAGCAGAATACATAAGCATCTTCTAATACTGCTTCCATTCTTTCAGCATCTGTTACAAAATATGGTGAAATGTAACCTTTATCAAATTGCATACCTTCTACAACTTTTAAGTTTGTACCGAAAGATTTTGATTCTTCAACAGTAATAACACCATCGTGTCCAACTTTTTCCATTGCTTCTGCAATTAGATTACCGATTTCTTTGTTGTTTCCTGCTGAAATTGCTGCTACTTGAGCGATTTCTTCTTTTGTATTTACTGGTCTTGACATAGACTTAATCTTTGCAACCGCTAAATCTACAGCCTTATCAATACCTCTTTTCATTGACATTGGATTTGCACCGGCTGTTAAGTTCTTTAAACCTTCACGAACTATTGCTTGTGCTAATACAGATGCTGTTGTTGTACCATCACCTGCTACATCATTTGTTTTAGATGAAACTTCTTTTAATAATTGTGCTCCTGAATTTTCCAAAGCATCTTTTAATTCGATTTCTTTTGCAATTGTTACACCATCATTAACGATTTGAGGTGCGCCGAATTTCTTTGATAAAATTACGTTTCTTCCTTTTGGTCCTAATGTAACTTTTACCGCATCAGCAACTGCATCAATACCTTTTAGAAGCGCTTTTCTTGCTTCTTCATCAAATACAATACGTTTTGCCATTTTATTTCTCCTTTTTTATAAATCTAGTTTTTAAAAATTTCTAATCCCTTATTCAATTACTGCTAAAGCATCTTTTATTGAAAGGATTTTATATTCAACGCCATCGATTTTAACATCTGTACCTGAATATTTAGCGTAAAGGATTACATCACCAACTTTAACATCCATAGGTTCTCTTTCGCCTTTGTCATTTAGTTTGCCAAGACCTACAGCTACAACTTCACCTCTTTGTGGTTTTTCTTTTGCGCTATCAGGAATAAAAATACCACCTGAAGTTTGTTCTGTTTCTTCAATAACTTTAATTACAATTCTTTCGCCTAATGGTTTAATCATGATTCCTCTCCTTTTCTTTTATTTCTAAACTTTTCAAATCTGTATTTTAAATACTTATAACCTATTTAGAATTTTGTCTCCTAACATCTTTATTTATATAACGGATTTGAAATTTTCAGACAAAAGTTAAGGAAAAATTAATTATTGCCAAAGATAAATTTTTACATTATTTATTTCGCTCAAGTTACATTACAGAATGTAACAAAAAGCATATACTAATATTAAAGATTCCTGCCAAAGACGCCGTATACCAACATGTAATATAGTTTTTTTATGGAAAGTAAAGGATTAGAAATGTCATTTGATGTTGATAAGTTCGGTAAAAAGTCAGGAATTGAATTAAATACTCTTAATGCAGGAATGAAAAAAACTGACATAGAAGAGAAAAACAAAGTTGGGAAATCTATTTTTGATGCCATCGACACAGATGGTAACGGTGTTATTGATGAAAAAGAAATAAGTATGTTCAGAAAAGAAATTGATTCTGACAACGATAACACAATTTCAAAAAAAGAAGCGAAAAGATTTCTTAAAGATAACGAACTAAAAGATGTCGATAAAAAAGAAGTATTGAAATTTCTTGCCGAAATGAACAATGACACAAAAGACGTAAATGAAGTAAAAGTTATTGAACAAGACGGAAAGAAAATTGTTCAAGTTAGTTATAAAGACGGTTCTTATGACCTAATCAACGATGACGAATCATATTCACATACCACAACAGACGAAAATGGCAACCAAATTACAGAGGAATACAATTCAAATAAAACACTGGAAAGAAAAACAACACAAACTCCGAATAACAATACCACAGTAACGGAATATGAACAAGACGGCCAAACAATAAAACAAAAAACCACAACAACATCACAAACAGGCGAAACAACAATAATTAATTACGAAAATGGAAAACCTGTATCAAAAGATGTAAAAAAAGGTGTTGCAACAACGCACTATGAAATAGATGAAGCAGGTAACGAACAAAAGAAATCCCAAGTAATCAATGACGGAGATAGTGAAAAACAAAAAGTCACAACTTATGAAACAAATGAAGATGGAACAATAACAGCAACTACAACAGATGCACTTAACCCAAATAAAAAAACAGTAAAAACTATTGTCAAAAATGGCGATAGTGAAACTGTAGCAAAAGAAGTTATAACAGATGGAGATACCACAATAGAAAGAACATACACCGAAAAAGGTATCCATGAAGTTACAACAACACCAAACGGAAAAACTGAAACAGACTACAACAAAGAAAATAATAGAATAAGCCAGAAAAAAACAGTTGATGGCAAAGAATACACAGTAGAATATGATGGAAACGGCAATACAAAAGTAATTTTACAAAACGGAGAAAGCGTTGATGCTTTAGCGAAAAAATTTGGAACAACAAAAGAAAAAGTTCTTGAAGCAAATGGCGGAAAAATAAGAGGCTGGGCAGGCGATGAAGTTGTTGTACCTGGGGAACTTGAAGCAGATGACAAGCGTTTACAAGGCAGACAAACAGCAGAAGAAGCAAAAGCCGCATATAAAGTTGTTGCAGAAGAAATTGAAAGAGTAAATAAAGAAGCCTCAGAAAGAAAAACAATCACATTTACAGAAAAGAAACATAAAACTTTTGAAGAGCTAGCTAGAGGCTTATTCAAAAACGAAGGCGTTGAAAACCCAACCAAAAGAGAATTAGAAAAACGTATTAAACAACTAAAAGAAGCAAATCCTGATGTAAAAGACGGAGAATTAATTGGCAAGCGAATAAAAGCACCAGTAGATAAAGAAGTACACAACAGAATTGCCCAAAAAGAAAAAGAAGCAAAACAAAAAATTGAAGAAAAGAAAAAAGCACAAGAAAATACAAAACTCCAAAAAGAATCAGCAAAACAAATAACAGAAGAACTAATAAAAGCAACAAAAGGCTGGAATGATGAAGAAGCAATAAAAACAGCTCTAAATAAAATAGACAATCCTGAAGAATTAAAAGAAGTTGAAAGATTATTAGCTGCACAAGGCTATAAAGCAGACCAATACTATTCAGCATTAGAAAAATTCATGTCAAAAGAAATGAGCGGATCAAAAATGTATGACAAATCATTTGATGACATGGAAGAAATCGTTCAAAAATGGATATCAAACGGTGCATTAACAGGAGAAGATGCAATCAATGCCCAAGCACGTCTTGCAGCAAGACTAATTATAGATGGTTGTGACGGATTAGGAACAGATGTTGACGAAACAAAAGAAGGTATAAAATACATAAAATCACCAACAACAACCGGAGATACAGCAACAGACAGAGCAAATGCCAAAAAGGTTTATGATAAAGTAAATGAAATTATCAAAAACCATAGCAGTTTCGGTGCAAAATTTAAAGACTTGAAAGATTACCTATCAGGCGATTTATGGAATAGTGAAATCAAATACTTAGATGGTATTCTTGCAGAAAACAATGCCCTACAAGGAGAAGAAAAAGCAAAAGCAGTAAAAGACTTGGTACAAGAAGCAGTAGAATATGCAGGAACAGATATCGAATACCTAAAACAAGCAATAAAAGCTATTGATTCCCCGGAAGATAGAGCCGCAATAGAAAAAGAATTAAAAGAATATTGTGAGAAAAAAGGTATTAAACCGCAAATCGAAGGACAAAGTTACCTTCAAGCAATCTTATACGATGAATGCGATACATTCTTAGGCGTTTCAACAGATCATAAAGAAATCAGAAAATTTAACGAAATGCTTATAAAACAAGGAGCTTATACACCTGAAGAAGCAACTAAATTAAGAGCAGAACAAGCAGCCATACAAATTATAGAAGGTGATTTTGACGAAATTCAAGATGCCGTAAAACAAATAAAAGATCCTGAAGTTCTTGCACAATTAAACAATTTACTAAAAACTAAAAACTTCAAAGATATAGAAACCCTTATAACAGAAAAAGGATATTCACAAACTCAAAAAGATGTAATAATGGCAGAACTTGCAAGTAATAAATTACTTGATAGTAATAAAGCTGCCGAAATCGCAACAAGATTATTACAAAACCCTGACTTTGACACAAGAGCAATGGGTTTTAAAGCAATCACAACAGGTGAAATCGCAAACATTGTTTCTGAAGCACTTAAAGCAAAAGGCCAAAACCTAGCCGCAATAACCGAACAATTCAACAAAGAAAAAGCAGAAAACAAAGAAAAAGCAGCATTCTGGGATAATATAGCAATGGCAATGGGAGGCTTCACTCCATTAGGCTATATCGCAGAACATATTTCTGATGAATACAATGAAAATACAGAAACCTCTAACAATTTATACGTAGAAAATCCAAAACCGATAGAATTAACACAAGAACAACAAGCAGCCTATGATATGACTGTAAAAACATTTGAAGAACAATTAAATCAAATGAAAAAAGACTATCAAGAAGCACTAGACAGTCAAGGTGTAGTATCAGGAGCACTAAACGCATTCTGTTCAGTATATAACATCGGAACAACAAGAGATGATATCGAAGCAAGAATAAAACAGGATGAAGAAACCCTAAAATTATTAAAACTTGCCGCAGATGGCAAACTTGCAAAAGTTGAAAACGGCAAAACAACAGCCGTAACATTTGAAGAAGTATTCAAAGAAAGAGCCTCAGAATTTATAACAGCAAATGGTTCTTCAATCTCAGCAATAAAAAACAAGAAAAATCCAAAAGAAGTAACCGAATTTAGTGTCGAGAAAGTAGAAAAAGTTGCTAAAAAAGCACAAACCATAGTTGCAATGGATTACGCAAAAGATAATATTGCTATATGCTGGAACGAATTAAATAAAGGTCTAAACTCAAAGGATAATAAAGAATTGTCTGTCGCAATATGCGATACAATGGAAAAACTTTCCCAAATGTCAGGTCAAACAATGACCTTAGATGCTTTTGGTTACAAAGTATCAAACGGAGTAATCGTAGATGCATCAGGAAATCCTGTAAGTGCAGATAAACTAAGCGAAATATCAGCACAACTAAAAAAAGGATTATCAGAAATTTCAGAATATTTACTTGGCACCTCAATTCCAGCAGATGCAACAGACGCAGATCTTAAAGACATTTTGAATGATGCCTACGAAAATAAAATGGAAGCCTTCAAACAAGAATATAGAGAAGCTTTCGGACAACAAGCAACCGATGAAATGATTGAAAACTACATGAAAACAATCAACTACAGTAAAATGGCAGTAAACTTCGGATTGCTAATCGGAGCAACAATAGCAGCACCATTTACAGGCGGTGGAAGTTTAGCCGTTTTTGCAGCAACTGCAGGTGTTTCATTTGGAATGAACGCCTTAGAAAAATCAACTGATGCTGACGGCTATACGAATAGTGAATGGACAAGTGATGCAGAACAAGCACTATGGGATGGCGCATTAACAGCAATCGGTTTCAAAGTTGGTCAAATGGCTGATATGGCAGCAACAGGCGGAGAGGGATTCTTAAAAGCAATGAGAGAATCTAACAAATGGATTGCCCAAATGACAAAAAATCTTCCACCAGAAAAATTAGCAAAAGTTGAACAAACAATGGCTAAATTATCACAATTAACTAATACCAAAGCTGCAAAAATTTCACAAGAAATGATGGCTAAAAATAATGCCTTAGCACTTAAATACCTACCAAATGCAAATGTTGAAACTATTAAAAAAGTATCTGCTTGCATCTCAAGAGTAGAAGCAACAGGAGTTGAAGTAACAAGTGATACAATACAATCACTTATCCAAACATACTGTCAAGATGGAGAATTTAATGCAGAAGGCTTCACTCAAGCACTTATTATGTCTGTAATCGGTAACGCAGCAGGTCATACCTTCTCTGCTATTGGCGATATCAAACAACAAATTTCAACTCAAACAAAAGTTGATGCCCTTGGACAATTAAAAGGTGCAGATGGGAAAAACATATTCTCACCTGAAGAAATTAATGATTTAGTAAAAAACAATCCTGGTTTCCAAAACATAACAAAAAAACAATTAAAATCATTACAAGATAAAGTTAATATTTTGGGACAACTAAAAGATGCTAATGGAAACTTATTATATACACCAACAGAAATAAATAAATTTATAAAAAACAATCCACAATTTATGAATTATACCCTAGATCAAATTAAAGATTTAAATAATAAAATCAACTATCTTAGCACATTAAAAGCACCTAATGGAAAAGAATTATTTCCAGCCGATGTATTAAAATACATCCTTGATAATAATAGTGCTAATTTGAACAATCTGCCAACAGAAACATTAAAAATTCTAACGCAAAAATCATATGCTGATTATGGTCTAATTACGATTCTAGGCAAAATTGAATCTGCTGATGATATAAAGGTTATAGATAAATTAATAAGTATAGAAAACAAGACAAATTGCAAATTTGAATTTGCAGGCTTAGAAGATATTTTAGACTCAAAACACAGTTCACAACTTAACGATTTTGAAGCTTTTGTTGATGAAATTATAAATCTTGACCATACAAAAGGACAACTAATAGCAAATCCTAATATTGCAGATAACATAACCACAATACTTCACAACGTTCAAACAGAAACTCAAAAACAAGCATTTGATAAACTAAAAGTTCTTGTAGATAATGAAATTGTATCATATTCTCATATCGCAGAACGAGTTAAATCAATTAAAACAGAACAAGACTTAACTGTTCTTGACAAATTACTTGAAAGAGCACAAAAACCTAAAAATATAGATGTAATAAAAGATAATTTAAAAGAAATAGAAGCAATATACCGAAAGCAAAGCGCTAATAGTATAATCTTATCAAAAGAAGATATGGATTTTTCAAAAGAAATCCTTAATCTCCTTGCGAATAATGATAAAGTAAAATTAAGCAGAATAGCAAATCATTTAACACCAGCAGTAAATCTAAAATTTAATGATCTGGATAAAAACTTAATAATTAAATATGCAACAAGTGGCGATATAGAAAAACTGGAATTTGCTCTAAGCACTAAAAAGGAATTTTACCTACAAGATACACCGCTAATGCGTTATATTAATAAAACAGGAAATGTTCCATATGATGCTGCAGAACTACAAAACATAAAAACTAATTCTCAACTACAAGAAAATGCTTTTGAATTACTCTTAAACACAAACAAAGATAGCCGATTTGAAGCATCAGCTTTCCAAGACATTATATATAACATAAAAACTCAACAAGACTTAGATAACTTACAAAAACTTTTAAGTATGGAAGTTAACGGTAAACCACTTGATGGTTATACTATTATTGAAAACCTAAAAGCAAAAAATATTGATGCTGATATTATTGCAAGACAAAATCCGGCAAAAGGAATTCCATACAAAGGAGATGACGTTAAAAATCTAGTAAATGAATACGGAATTTCTTCAGGTAATGCCTATGGCTTACTAAGGTTAAGAAGCGCAAATGCAAAACGTTATAACAAAATTATTGATAGCGGGCTTTTAGACCTAATCAAACAAGGCAAGATAGATGAAAGTATCTTAAAAAACATTGATGAAAATACATTCCTTTCAAATAGAACTCTAAAAGATATTAGAAAAATTGCAAATGGAGAGTCATTAATAACAACATTAAGAAATCCATCTGAACTATCAAACATATCAAAATATGTTGAAAATGGTGATGTATGTGAATTAAACGGAAAATTATTTGTAAATGATAACGGTAAAGCGGTTGAAATAAAATTATCAAGACAAAAATTTGAAGAATTATTCCCACCATTATCAAGAGTATCATTTGAACAAGACGGACTTGGCGACTGCTGGCTGGTAAGTACATTAGATAATTTAATGGATATAGCAGGCGGTAGAGTTGCACTATATAAATTATTTGAACAACAAGGCAATGATATCCTTATAAAATTCCCTGGCTCAAATAATGCAATTAAGTTTCCAAATAGCAAAGCATTAAAAACTCCAACCAGAAAACAACTTGCTTCCCCTGCACAAAAAGCAAAAGGAAGATCAAATGCAGAAGGTACTGCGGAAGGAATTTTAATCCTTGAACAGGCATTTGCTGTTCATAGATTAAAAGAAGGTGCAAGAGCCTATGATGTAAACAGTTCAATGACAGATATAAGCCAATTCACTGATATTGACGACTTAATGAAACGTATCAAAGGTGGATGGCAAGAAGAAGCCCTAAATGAAATTTTTGGAACAAGAATTACAATTGACCATTATGGAACAGATATCGCAAATAGACAAAAAATGAAAGATTTAATCAAACAATATGCAAATGATGATCAAGTTTTATTATATTTTGCGACAAGATCTGAAGATTCACAGGTCGAACAACTACTTTCTGACAAATATGATATATATTCAAATCACGCATACGCAATAAAAGGGTATGACGAAAAAACAGGTATGGTATATATAACAAACCCATGGCATACCTCTGTTGTTACAGAAGTTCCACTTTATGAGTTAACAAAATATTTGGTTGACTGTTCATTCGCTAAATTAGATGGCATAAAACCAAAACCAACCTTTTCTCAAACACCTACAAATGTAAGTTCACCGATAAAAGGAGCTTCATCAAATACTTCTGATAATAAATCACTTAACGAAGCAATGGTGTCTTCAAAAGCATTAAAAGATAGTGACTTAGAAAAAATAAGAAAATATGCAAAATTAATCAAATCAAAAACACCTCAACAAGTTGAAGATGTATTTGAATCACTTGCATTGAGAATTAAAAATAATGAAATCCCTTCAAGTGAAATGTTTAATCAAGTAATAAACGATGTTGCAACAAAATCAGGAATTGATGCAGGAATTTTAGCAAAAGATATAAGAAATCTTATGAAAAACATAGACGGCTGGGATAAACTTCTTGACCCATTCAAAAAAAGTGCCGATATAAATGCAAATAACCCACGTCTTGCAAAAGATCTTGACAAATTTAAAACGAAATATGATTTACAATCAGACACAAGAAAAGCAGAACTACAGGCAGAAGCAGAACTTAAAGCAAAACAAGATGCTGAACTAAAAGCTCAACAGGAAGCTGAGTTAAAAGCTCGAGAAGAAGCAGCACTCAAAGCAAAAGAAGAAGCCGAAATCAGAGCACAACAAGAAGCTCAACAAAATCAACAAATTCTTGAAACATATAAAGATAAATATCCTGAAGTAATTAATGAAAAGAATTTCCGTGATGATACCACACCAGCAAAATTAATTACTCTAATGGAACAATATAATTTAAACATGGATTATAGTAATTTCAATCCTCAAGAAATTTATCAAGAAATATCACGAGCAGGAATTACTAATGATGCAGATATGGATATTGCATTCAATATGATTAAAGAACGTTTCCACAGCGATATTATTTCAACAGAAGCGCACGTAAAAACAATGAATGCGAAATATCATTTCACAAGCAAAAAATCAGTTCTTCAAGCTGATAATATAATTGAAAAACTCAAAGCAAAACAAGCAAATGGAGAACCAATATCAGAAGATGATATTGAAAATATGATTGCTTCACTTGATGATTATGATGTTCGAGATGGCGCAAGAATTAAACAAATGATTATGGATGATTCTGCAATTAAAGCAGAAATAAATCCTTATGAAAATATATATAAAAACCCTAAATTTAATAATATTGCAAAAGAAGATTTAGATGATGCAGTAAAAATACTGACATATTTAAAAAATGAAGTCCAAAACGGCAACCCGCCGACACTTGAAATGGTTCGATATTATATAGATCATTTGGCAACAATTAAACAAGCAAATGGTAATTCACTATCAACCGAAGCCGTTTGGGTACTACAAGATACCCTAAGATATGATACAGATCTTGCTCCAAAATGTAAGGGTTTTGTTGAAAATATCATTCAAGGCGGATTTGAACCTGAACCATCTCAAACCTTCAAAAATTTATCAGCAAATTCTAAATACACTGATTTTGCTGATGAAACAAGATTAACTCAAGTTGCAAATATCATTGATGAACTAAAAGCTGATGCCGCAAATGGAACTCCGATTACTGAAGCTCTTGTTCAATCTAAACTTGATGCACTTAATAATCAACTTGAAAAACAAGGTAGTTTTGTTTCTACTGAACAATACTGGATACTACAAGATGCACTAAGATATGATGCAGAACTTGCTCCAAAATGCAAGGGGTTTGTTGAAAATATCATTCAAGGCGGATTTGAACCTGAACCATCTCAAACCTTCAAAAATTTATCAGCAAATTCTAAATACACTGATTTTGCTGATGAAACAAGATTAACTCAAGTTGCAAATATCATTGATGAACTAAAAGCTGATGCCGCAAATGGAACTCCGATTACTGAAGCTCTTGTTCAATCTAAACTTGATGCACTTAATAATCAACTTGAAAAACAAGGTAGTTTTGTTTCTACTGAACAATACTGGATACTACAAGATGCACTAAGATATGATGCAGAACTTGCTCCAAAATGCAAGGGGTTTGTTGAAAATATCATTCAAGGCGGATTTGAACCTGAACCATCTCAAACCTTCAAAAATTTATTAGCAAACTCTAAATATACAAACCTTACTGATGAAACAAGAATAGCTCAAGTTGCTAATATTATTGATGATCTTAAAGCTGATGCGGCAAACGGAACACCAATTACCGAAGAACTTGTTCGTGCAAAAATTGATGCTTTAGACGATGAACTTAGTAAACAAGGAAGTTTTGTTTCTACTGACCAATATTATATATTACAAGATGCACTAAGATATGATAATGAACTTGCTCCAAAATGCAAAAACTTTGTCGAAAATATCATTCAAGGTGGATTTGAACCTGAACATTCTCAAATTTTGAGAAACACATCCGCAACACAAGAAGTTACATCTAAAAAATACCAAAGCAGAGCTGCTGAAGCTTCACCTTCAACAGAAACAACTACCCCTGCAAAATCTTCTAAGGGGTTATTTTCAAGATTTAAAAAATTCACAAAATCTATCTTTGAAAAATCTGAAACAAATATATTAACATCAACAAAAGTTTCAGATAAAATGTCTGCAATAAGCAATATTACAGATATGTATGGGAAACCAAAATTTTCTGAAACAGAACTAGAAAATATCAACAATGCACTTATTCAATATGAAAAATTAGGACATCAAATAAAAGATCTTCCACTCAATACAATATACGCAGCGGCAAATGTACCGGGAGTGACAACAGCAGATCAACTGACAAGCCTACTTGTATCTTGTACTGATACTGATAAAAAAGAAATACTTAATAGTTTAATAAGAACAAAAGATATAACAATAAATAATGGAATTTTGAACCTTCCAAAAGTTGCAGGCTCACCTGATTTTTATTTCATTACTACCTTAATAGAATTTGTCCAAGATACACAAAACTATACAGCAAAAGTTCAACTATTAGAAAAGATTATGGATCCAAATGGTCCAATTCGTCCAACACTGCAAAAACTTGATAATAAAACTGCATACGAAATTGCAGGAATTCTAAATATGGCACAATCAGAACAAGATGTAACAGATATTCTAAGTTATATCAAGAAATTCCAACAAGCAAACGGAGAAGATACAAAATTAAGCCTAAATAATTTATATGACTATAACTTATAATCAATTTACAGAAAAATTTTCAACATTAGCTGTAAAAGAATTAGACATATAATAAATTTGCAAAAACCAGAAAAATATTGTAAACTAAAAGAGGTATAATTATGGCAATAAAAATGAACAGCGGAAATCAAGATTATTTTAATAGATTACAAAAAAAAGTAGAACAAGCACAATTAGAAAATAAACCTTATGCTCATTATATTCAAAAACAAATTGAATTGTTAGAAAATGCGCACGATGAATTTGTAGCAAGAGCACAAAAAGAAGGTTATGATTTGAACAACACTAATATTGCTGAAACTGAAATTAAACAATTTTCTGCAATGCGTGCACTTGCTCAAAAAGCAGGTTTGCCTGTTGAAAAATATGATGAACTGATTAAAAAAGTTCAAATTCGTATATTCGGCGAAGAAAATTATGAAAATCTTTTTGGTAAAAATTCATAATTTTTTAAATAATTTTATTCAGAACAAAAACCGCAGATATAATATCTGCGGTTTTTGTTTATCTGATTTTTTATTAGTATGCGAAACCTATTTTTATTCCGATAGTTTCTAAATATTTTACTACTTGTTCTTCATTTTTGCATTCATTTAATCTCTTTTTTTGTTCATCTGTTAATGCTTGTACATGTTCGCATTTATTAGTTACCTCAGCTTTAAATTCATCTAATGTTTGAGTTTGGCGACCGGGTCCAGGTTGTCTGTTTATCCATATTTCGTTATAAACCTTTACCTCATCTTTATTAGCCTCAACTGGTGTTTCTTTTTCTTTCGGTGCATCAGCTTCTTTTGCTGTTTCTATTTTTTTACCTTTTTTTAATCCGATACCATAGTTGTCTTGATTTTTGTGTTGGATTAATTTTGGAGTTTTATCATCTGCCCATTCTAAAGTGTATTGGTTTTCTGAAACGATTTCATAATCATTCATTGATACACATTTGTATATAGGCTGACCTTTATCATTTACTCCGATTTTCTTGTACTTGTATTCATGAGCCTCTCCTGATGACTTATCTGTAATTGAAAATTCATCCGGATTCTTTTCAGTTTCAGAAATAATTTTCAATTTACCTTTGATATCTTTTGTTAAACCACTGGCATCACGACACAACATTTCGTTGCCATCTGCACTTGCCCAAGCACCATCTACATTTTCACCAGGTAATGCAGGTGGAAGATTTGGTTTATTAGGATCAGTTGCACCTGGATTAGAGTTATCAGGATCATCTGAACCCGGAGCATTTGGAGCAGTTGCGCCTGGAGTTGTTGGATCAGTTGCACCGGGTGTTGTTGGATCGGTTGCGCCTGGTGTTGTTGGATCGGTTGCGCCTGGTGTTGTTGCAACTTTATCATCATCACCTGAACATTTCTTTAATAACAAAGCAGTACCTACAAGTACAGCACCTACAGCTGCGGCAATAAGACCATATTTTCCTGCTTTAGTTTTTGTTAATTTTGTTCCTACCGCTTTTAATTTGTCACCCATTTTTGCAAAGAATCCAGGTTTTTTAGTTGTTTCTTCAACCACTTCCGTTGCTGCTTGTGGGGCATATTTTACTTTACTAAAATCAAGTGTTTCAATTACTTTTGTTTGTGGTTTTAACGGTGCTTTTAAACCACCTGTGTAAACTTTAACATTGTGTAATACTGGTGCATTTACGCCATTTGTTGACATAATAAATCCTCCTGTTTCTTTCTATCTTATAATTTGTTATCCCCTATGTATTGTTAAAAAATTTCTTCATTTGGAAATTGCCTTTCGTTATATTCGATGTATATACGATTTTAACAATTCGTAATCTTTTTATAAAATCTCCATCAAACAGAGTATGTAAAATATCGAAAAAAATAATATACTTATCGTGTGGGTGAGGATTTTATGATTATAAGTAAGAAAAAACGCAATTCAGAAGAATTTAAAAGATTATTTTGTACAAAACCTGAAGACAAACAGGAAGATTTAACAAGAGCAGACATCAAACGTATCTTATTAGAAGCGTGTGCAAAAACAGAAAAGCACGTTAATAATAGCGACTTTGAAATTGTCGAAGAAGAAGATAATAGTATTGAAATAATTGAAGACAATACAAATGATTTCGAAATCGTAGAAGACAATTATTTTGCAGATGAGGATGATGATAATTTTTATTTCTGTGAAGACTACGAACCTAATGTTACAGACGAAGAAGTTGCAGAATACATAGTTGAAAATCCAAATGAAGTTATTGTAAACTTCCCAATAATTTCTGATATTAAACTTGAAGAAAAATTACCATTTTTCAAATCTATATTATACAAATGTGCAAATGCATAATTTTGTAGAATTTATATAAAAAGTTTTAAAGCAGTTGAAGGTTATTCAACTGCTTTTCGATATTTACAAATTTCTATGTTATAATACAGACAAAAAGGAGATATAATATGTTTCAAGTTTACACATCAACTGACAAATCAGAATTATCTAAAAATCTTATAGGTGAATTCAAAGAATGGGATGACGCTATGGACTGTGCAGAACAAGCAATCGAGGGTAAAAAAGGTATCAGATACATAGTTGAAGAAACTAACGGAACTGTAAACAGCTATGGAGAACAAATTCCAACTGTTGTTGCAGAAAGCGATTTCACTGAGTAGTTTGAACTATAATTTAAAATTTTTATAAATGAAAAACGAACCTAGACTTATTGGTTCGTTTTCATTTTTTCCACTAATTTAACATATTTTTTATAATCTTTACCCCAAACAGACATTGCATCAATAACTTCTTTCAAACTATAACCAATATCTGTTAATGAGTATTCAACTTTGGGAGGAATTTGATCATAAACTTTTCTTTCGACCAACCCTAAGGCTTCCATATCTCTTAATTTTGTTGTTAAGACTTTTTGTGTAATTCCGCCTACCGCTTTTTTAAGTTCACAAAAACGCTTTGTACCTGTTAAAAGTTCTCTTATGATAAGAACTTTCCATCTGCAACCTAGCATTTTTAGGGTTGTTTCGACAGGACATTTTGGCAAATCTTTAGAATTCATTTCTACTCCGTTTACTAAATCTATTCAAATCTTACCAAAATATTTAAAATAGTGCAAAAGTATTTTATTTATTAAATTTCCACCAAAAATATAAGCGATTACTTAATAAAATTGATAAGGTTAAAAATTTTGTTATAATAAAAATATGGATGATTTCAATAAAGAAAGTCTTGAATTAATAAAACAAAACGTTAGAGAAAAACTTGCAAATACAGAATTATACACTTTTAAAGGCACTGTATCAAAACTATTAGGACTAACAGTAGAAGTTAAATTACCTGGCTTAAAAATAGGTGATTTATGTTATATCGAAAACTATGCAGGAGAACTTAAACCGGCAGAAGTTCAGGCATTTAAAGGTGAAGTTGCACAATTATCATTATTACTTGACGGTAATGGAATTGGGCAAGGAAGTTTAGTAACAACAACCAGACGCCCAATCACAATTCCTGTAGGTGATTTTTTATTAGGGCGACTAATTGACCCATTAGGAAACCCGATTGATGGGAAACCATTAGATACAACAAATGCACTTTGGAAAGAAATTGAAGGACCTCCACCCGGACCGTTTGAAAGACCGATTATAACAGAACAATTCTCGACAGGTGTTAGAGCAATAGATGGTTGTATGACAATGGGTTGCGGACAACGTTTGGGCTTATTTGCAGGATCTGGAGTTGGTAAAAGTACACTTTTGGGTATGATTGCAAGAAACTCAGATGCTGATGTAAACGTAGTTGCGCTAATCGGAGAACGTGGTCGTGAAGTTAAAGAATTTGTTGAAGATGCACTTGGTGAATATGGTATGTCAAAATCAGTTTTGGTATGTTCAACAGGTGATCAACCTCCATTGATTAGACAAAAAGCACTTCTTACCGCAACAGCAGTTTGCGAATATTTTAGAGATCAAGGGAAAAAAGTTTTCCTTATGACAGATACTGTTACACGTTGTGCAATGGCGGGACGTGAAGTTGGCTTATCGCTTGGAGAACCGCCTACAATGAAAGGTTATCCGCCATCCATATTTTCTTGGTTACAAAAAGTTTTAGAACGTGCAGGAAATAGCCCGAGAGGTTCTATTACAGCTTTATACACCGTACTTATGGAAGGTGATGATATTTCTGACCCTATCGTTGATATTGTGCGTGGTATTGTTGACGGACACATATTCTTATCAAGAAAAGTTGCAGAATCAAACCACTATCCTGCTATTGATGTTTTAGGAAGTATTTCCCGTTTGATGAGTGCTATCGCTTCACCTGAACATAAAAAAGCTGCAGGTAAATTAAGAGCAATTATGTCACTATATAGAGAAAACAAAGATTTGATTGACGTTGGTATGTATCAGCCGGGTTCTAACCCTAAACTTGATACTGCGATTGAAATGATGCCTAAAATTAATGCCTTCTTACAACAAAGAACCGATGATAGCGTAACTATGGAAGGTACAATTAATCAATTAATTGAGATGATGCAAAATGTAGAAATTTAATATTGAGTAAAAGATACTTTAAAAAGGTCATGCAATACTCTTATTTTATGATACAATCTTTAGGAATGAAGTATTTTATTAAATTAACATTACTTTTAATATTCACCGGATTTACACTAAACACTGCACAAGCAGAAGTTTTAGACGGGTATGATAAAGATTTGCTAAATTCCCCTCAAGCAAATGAAATTACCCTGCAAACGCAAAATAATTCATTATTTAATAATAGTGCTAAATCTGATTTATTTAACCTATCCGAAAATAAACAAAAAGATTCTCAAAATTTGGAAGACGATGTAATAAACAACACTGAATTTGAATTTGAGTTTTTCAAAATGTTTGACAAAGATAACGATAATGTTATTGATGAAGACACGATGATAGGAAAAGTTCTTCATAGCAAAATTGTTAGAACAGATGTTCCTTCTTATTTATTCAAAGATAAATTAACTCATAAATTCAAAGAAGGTAATCCTATTCATAAAGTACAGATGTATGGTGTTTATCGAGGTTCAATAGGCGGAATTTTTAATGGAAACGTATATTCTACCGAATACGAAAACCTATCAACACAAGTCGGTGTTATCGGTTCTTTTAAAAACCCTGATTATATGTTCAAATTCTCTATTAACCCGATTCAAACATCAGGAAATTACTTTGACCAATTTATATCAAATGCCTACATAGTTAACACAAGTATTCCTAACCATCAAATTGTTGCAGGTTATTCAAGAGCACAAATAGGTATGGAAGGCGGAAAATCATCACAAATTTTGCCATTTGTCGCTCGTTCACAAATTGCAAGAAATTTTGGAAACGTAAAAACCTTATCAGTAAAAGTTATCGGAAATTATCAATATCTTGACTATAACTTCTCTGTTGGCAGCTCAGGAAGATATATTACAAGCGGAATGCCGGGTGCTGAATTTAACGGTTGGGTTAACTTTAAACCACTTGGAGATACTAAATCAAAAAAATATGGAAAAGTAACTATCGGTGGTGGTTTTAACGGTGGGCATAATCAAATTGATTATGGTGTCGGAACTGTTTATGTTGGTTACAATCACAAAAAATTATGGACAAATTTTGAAGCTGCAATCGCTGATGGTTACAACGGTTCAAATGGAGTTAGTGCAAACAAAGCATGTGGTTATGCAGCTACTGTCGGATGGAAATTCACACCTCATTGGCAACTTATCGGACGTATTGACCAATTTGACCCTAATAGAGATGTTTCTAATGATTTAAGACGTGAATATACTGCAGGTATTAACTGGTTTATTAAAGGACAAGCTCTAAGAGTTATTCTAAACTATGTTTATTGCCAAAACCAAAGTTCCCCTGATAGCCACAAACTTATACTGGCTACGCAAATCTTGATATAAGTCTAAATTTCTCCAAGACTTTCCACTCGATACATACAACCTAGTTCTTCATGGGCCAAAACAGTTACATCTTTAATATACAAAGAAAGTAGTGTGAAGAATATTTGTCTGTAATCCATCGGAACAACTAAAACTAAATTGTGAATTTTTAATTTTTTCATCTTCTTACTAATTTTATTAGCAAGTTTTTCTGCTAAAGTACCATCTATTTTGATAAGACTATCTTCACTTTCATCACATCCTAAAACTATATCTGAATATGTTTTTTCGGATAATTCAAATGCACTTATAGATTCACCATCTTCATTAACATAAGGTTTGCAAACCTGTCTTGAAAGTGATAAACGAATTTTATTCAAAATATCAGCCTTACCGCCTTCTTCTGCAAAATCATTTATCTTTTCAAAAATATATGTAATATTTCTAATTGAAACCTTTTCCTTTATTAAACTTGATAAAAGATACTTGATATCTGAATAAGTTAACAAATCAGGAATAATATTTTCTATTAAAAACTCATTTTCTTTTTCGACAACTTCTAAATACTTATCTATATCTTCATAATCTAGTAAATCATCAACATATTTCACTGCAACATATTCTAACGCTTTTGATATATATTCAGAAACAGTTAAACCTTTTTGCCAAAAATCTTTTGCTTTATCTTTTTCTATCCATATAACTTTTCTATCAGTAATTTCATCAACTGCATTTACAGAATTCTTAATTTTATGTTCAGTATGAAGCTCATCTGCATAAAACATCAAAGAATTTGGAACAACTCCGCCGGTAAAAACTTCCATCCCTCTTATTCTAATGCTAAATTCACAAGGATTTAAGTTTTCATCATCTTTGAATACAACTTTGGGAATTACGTATCCATATTTTTCTGTTATGTACAGTCTTGATTTCACGGTTTCTGCAATCAAATCGTCTTCGTAATCCGTATTTCTATCAGAATCCACAAGACCTAAAAGTTCTTCACTCAAATAAATTGTCAACTTTTCTTCATGTAACTTGGAATACATTAAATCAGGCGAAGTTGCTTTATTAAGCTGAACTTTTAAATCCTCCAATTCTTTTAACCCTGCTGAAATTTTATCATTTAATTTTTTTCTTGAAACAGAAGCAGGTGCTTCTCCTTCTATTTCAGCTTTAATTTTATTTATGCTTTCTTTACGAATTCTAATTTTTTCCTGTAAATCGACACACTTTTCATACTCATTCATTTTAGGTGAAAGCATTTTCTCCATTTGGCTTTTAAAATCAGAAATATTAATTATGTCAGAATCTGAGGAACTGTCAGATTTTACCTCTCTCATAAATATACAATTCAGTTGAGAACCGGTTTCATCATCTTCTACATCATGCATACTGTACAATTCCCAACCGTTCATTGACATTTCATTCAGCAAATTCTGCAAATCCTGTGCTTCGCTTGCTGAACAGGTTTTGATTACATATTCCATTCTATTTTTTCTGAACATAAATTATCCTTTTAATATTTTAATTGCCTCAATAGCAGTTTTTATTGCTTTTTCGGTATCGTGCACAATAGGATTTTCCATATTGGCTTTTTCTCTTTCTTGATTACCAACAGTCAAGAATACTGAACCAACTTTCACTTTCAAATAACTTGCAACAACAAATAATGCAGCTGATTCCATTTCAGAAGCCAAGCAACCCAATCTCTTCCACGCTTCCCATTTATTTAAAAGTTCATAACTTACAGGTTTCGTTTCCGGAGAATGCTGACCATAGAAAGAATCTTTACACTGAACTACTCCGGTATGATATGAATATCCGAGTTTTTTTGCCGCTTGTACTAAAGCATTTGATACATCTAAATTAGCTACCGCAGGAAATTCTATCGGAGCATACTCTCTTGTTGTTCCTTCCATTCTAATCGCACCTGTTGCAATTACAATATCGCCGCCTTTTACATCTAATTGCATACCGCCACAAGTACCAACTCTTATAAACGTTTTTGCCCCAACATTAACTAATTCTTCCAATGCGATAGAAGCAGATGCTCCACCTATACCGGTTGATGTTACACTAACCTTTTCTCCATCCAAATATCCGGTATAGGTTACAAATTCTCGATTATCTGCTATCAACTTCGCATCTTCAAAATATTCAGCAATTTTCTTACATCTTTTAGGATCACCAGGCAATATCACGTACTCGCCAACATCACCTTCTTTTAAACCTATATGATATTGAACTCCATTTTCTGAATATTTCATAAAGACCCCTTCTTTTTATGCTAAATTACATTCCTTTTAATTTTTGAATTACTAGTTCTGTAATGTCAACACCACCAACAAAAACTACTTCATCAGATAATACTGCGTCAAGTTTTTGTGTAACCATTATGCTTTTTGCTGCATTTTGAACTTGAGTTAGTATTTGATTTTGTTTGTCATTTTGCAATTTATAAATTGCTTCTTGTTTTGCCTTTAATTCACTTGCTGTTTGATTTTCAAAATTTTGTTTCTTTAATGGTGTATCTAAAGATTTGTATTGTCTTTCTTTATCAACCATAAATTGTTGGATTTCAAGTGTTTTTGCATCAATTTCTTTTATTGCTTGTTGTGCAGCCGGATAATTTTCCAAAACTTTTTGATAATTTATATACCCAACTTCTGCATTTGCTTGTAAAGCAGTTCCAAAGGTTAGGCCGGCAGCTAATAATAATGCCATAAGTTTTATACGTTTCATAAATCCTCCTCTATTTTATTTTAGTATAACAAATCACCTACACCAAATGTAAAGTAGCCGTTTTTAGAGCCGTTGTCACCCGGATTTGTAAGTGGAATACCATAATCGATTGACAATGGTCCCATACCTGGAACAAATACCTTCAAACCGACACCGACAGATAATGCTTCCATTGGTCTGTCATATAATTGATTTGATATTGTACCGTCAAATACTTTACCGGCATCAGCCCATACTGTGAATCTTATATTATTCAAGAAGGCAATTCTTGTTCTATCCATAAACGGAATCGGTGTCGCAAATTCTGCTGATCCCATAATGAAGGCATTACCTGTACCAACACCACTCATCTTGAAACCTCTGATTGTATATGGACCACCTAAACGATATGCCATAACTTCAGGTATATCGCCGTGTATTGTTCCGCCACCTTTTGCTGTGAATGATAATGAAGACTTCTTACCGATAGGAATGTATTGTTTAATCATACCTGTAAGTTTTCCGTTTGTCTTATCAAAACCATCCATTCCAAAGTTTTCGTCAAAACGTAAACTTGCCATTGTACCATGTCTTGTTACAGTTGCTGAATCTCTTGTATCATAGATTATTGCAGGACTCAATGACAGGAATAATCCGCCTTCTAATTGTTCTGCACGACGTGCGATTGGAATATTATACTTGTTGTACATATTCTCAATGCCTTTTGCATCACCTTCACGTACATCAATATTTTCTAAACCGACACTGAATGATGCAGATGCATGTCTATTCTTTTTCAATCTGTGAGATACTGTTGCTTCAGCTCCATATCTTCTTTCTACTGCCAACGGTACTTGATATGATCCGAAATCTCTAAAGAATAATCTGCTGTTTAAGGACGTATCTGAATTTATAAAGTAAGGTTTAAAATAACTTAATTCAGCTTGAATATTCATGTGATCTTTTACGGATGAATCGTTAAGAATTACACCTGTACCAACCAAACCTGTTAATGATAATCTTTCACATCTTCCACGGAAGTTGTTTTCTGTAATACCCATTGATCCAAACAAACCTGTTACAGTATCAATACCACCACCAACAGAGATACTTGCGGTTCTTTGTTCTTGAATTTTTATTGTAATATCATAAGCGTCCGGAACATCTTCACTTGGCTCAATCTCTCTTGTTACATCCTTGAAAGCCTGGGTTGCATACAGCCTTACCAAGTCTTCTTTAATAAGATTTTCATTATATATCATGCCAGGTTCTGTTAAGACATTACGGGCAATAATGTAGTCTTTTGTCTTTTCATTACCTTCAATCATGATTTTATCAATAATACCTTCTTTAATCGTAATATTGATTGTACCATCAGGGTCATCATTTACTGAAGATACTCGGGCAAGAATATAACCTTTTGCATTATATAGTTCTTGAATTTGAGCGATTGCTGCATTTAATTTTGTAATATTTTGAGGCTTACCCTTCATATCAGAAAGAAGTGCTAAAATATCTTCAATCGGAACAACAGTATTTCCTTCTACAGTAAAATCTTTTACAGGTAAGTTTTCTTCAACAACAACTTTTACGGTAACTGAGCCATCATCATTTTTGGAAGGGATTGCTTTCATATTCTCAGTAAAGAAACCTGTTTCATAAATTGTTTTTAAATCAGCTTGTAACAAATCTCTGGAATAGGTACCACCTTGTTTCATTTGCATTTTTTCAAGCAATTCGTCCTGTGAAACAGAGTTTAACCCATAAAATTCAATCTTTTTAATTGTACGTTTTTCTGTATCAGATGCAGATACGGTTTCTTTTGTTTCTGTTAAATCTGTAGGGTATTTTCCATTATTAACATTTGGTGCAGGAGTTTTAGAAAAGTCTGTATATTTATCAAAAACAGTATTTGCATAGTTGCTGTCTTGCTGAACGGCATCTTCTGTAAGACCCATTCCTCCCCATACATCATCTACAGCATATCCTGATATTTGAATTATTCCGGTTAGCAACACTGCCAACACTAATTTCTTTGTTATTGTTCGTAAATTCAAAAACTTTTCCCTTACTTCAAAAGCTCCCTACGCCCACTAAAATTTTATCATAAACTTGTAAAAATGTACAATTTTTTGCAACTATTTATTTACACTTGCTTTATAAATCTTATTCTTATTTATTCCATATAATTCTGACAAAATAACAGAAATATCTTTTGCGCTAAAACCCTTATCCTGCAATAGTTTTATCTTATCTTCCATATCTGTTAATTCACCTGTTTTTTCATCCCTGAAAATCAAACAAACAAACTCACCTTTTGAAATATTATTTTTCAAATGTAAAATAACTTCATCTATTTTATCAACCACAACTTCTTCAAATATTTTGGTAAGTTCTCTACCATAAGCAACTTTTGCTTCAGGTCTGACATTTTTTATATACTCAAGAGTTTTTATAATTCTATTTGGAGATTCATAAAATACAAAATCATGATATTTATATTCAAGCGCAATTTCTTCTATCTTTTGCTGAGTTTTAGGCAAAAATCCGACAAAAGAAAAACTTTCATCTTCTCTCGAAATTTGAGATAAAAAGGTTACTAAAGCATTCGCTCCCGGAAGTGATGTTAGTGAATATCCATGCTCTCTTAGCTTTTCAACAATTACAGAGCCCGGATCACATATCAAAGGAGTTCCGGCATCTGAAACAAGTGCAATTTTTTTACCCGAGCTTAAAATCGACAAAAACTCATCAATGCGTTCCTTTTCATTATATTTATGATATGAAATACATTTTGTTTTTATATCATAATAATTTAACAATTTTTGCGTAACCCTACTGTCTTCACAAGCTATTAAATCAACAGATTTCAACACTTCAATCGTTCTTAAAGTAATATCTTGAAGGTTTCCAATAGGTGTCGGAACTATATAAAAATCAAAATCTTTCATATCAAAATATTATCATGAAAATTAGATTTTATAATTTTCATGGATAACTTCAATCAAACCCTTCAAAACAGTATTATACGGAGTCGGGATATTATGCTTTTTGCCAAATTCAATCATTGTATCTGCAAAAATTGCGACTTCCGTTTTGCGATGAGCTTCTACATCTTGAAGCATTGAAGTTTTGCCGTCAGGTGTCATCTTATAAAATGCTTGCATCGCTTCATCATACATAGTTTCTGTATTTTGAACACCTTCCGCTTTGGCAATTTTTGCAACTTCTTCAAGAATATTTTTCATAAATTCAATAAATTTTGAATTTTTTTGCATTTGCCCAAAAGTCATACCCAATATTGCTGATGGCTGATTAGAACTTACATTCAGCATATATTTTAACCAATATGAATGTAGCATGTCATCAGGTGTATTGTAGTCAATTCCAACTTTATCAAAATATTTTTTTAATCTATCTATATCGCTTATATCAGTTTTAGTTTTATCCTTAAGTCCAAAAACTATTGTACCAATACCATCATGAGTAATATTATTACCATCACGCATTGCACTGTGACCGATATAATATGCTATCGGTACATGACTCCACCCATAAGTTTTTGCAATAATTTCTTCACTGGTAACACCGTTTAAAAGTGAAAGAATTATAGTATCTTCTTTAACAAAATTTTTAATATTACAAATAGCATCATGCAAACCATCAAACTTGGTTGCTATAATAACTAAATCAGCCTTGAAATCATTATCTTCAGGCAAAATATATTTCAAATCTAAAGGGGTACCATTGAAAATCTTTGGGCTTTTTGTATATTTTTCAAATCTTTCTTTATCTACTAAAACTCGCAAACTTTCACTATTATATCTGTGAATTTTATCGGCATATATTGAGCCTATTGCCCCTATCCCGCAAATAACAACATTTTCTATATCTTTCATAACATTTTTAATATAGCACGAAAATTTTTATATTAAGATTTTTTTATATTTTCTTAATTTTAAGCAAATTTTTCCACTCGTTATCCTTATATATATATGTAGTGTGTAGAAAATTTGTTGGGTGAATCTCGTGTGGTTTGATTACGGAATTAACAATACAAAAAGCATAGTTAACAGAAATCCTGTTACTATTCATAACAATCCATATTCCAAAATAAGTTTCAAACAAGGACCTGTTCAGGATACATTCCAGAACAATTCTGTTGAGCGAATTTTCAATGAAACAGAAATCCGTAAACTTATTGCGCAAAACCCTGAAATTACAAATATTCTTTCAGAAAATAAAATTCCTGTAAGATTAAATATTAAAGAATTGCAGGAAATGAAAGACAACCACTGCAAAGATACTCAAAATATTGCAGTCGCAATATATAAACATCTGCCAAAAGTTTTAATTCAAGACATCAATCTTGCGGATTTAAAAGATGGAGCTTTTCTTCATGATTTTGGCAAAGTTCTAATTCCCGGCGAAATTTTGAATAAAAACGGAAAACTAACTGATGCGGAACACAAAATTATGGACTTGCATACAGAACTGGGATACCAACTTCTGAAAAATACAACCGTAAATGAAAATGTTCGCGAACTCGTTCGCCTGCATCACGGCAACTATGAAAAAACTCCAAACGGTACAAATTTCATTCAAAACGTAAGTTTACAAATCATAAATCTTGCAGATAAATACTCAGCCTTAACCGAAAAAAGATGTTATAAAAACGCATTCTCATCAGACAAAGCTCTTTCTATAATTGCTCAAGACGTCCAAGAAGGCAAAGTTCACCCAATGCTATACAAGGCTCTTTTAGACGCTGTAAGGAATAATGAGCTTCCTCGAAAATAAATTGTTAAGTTTTGTAATATATATGTTTTATATATGGCAATTTTCATTTTGCAAAATTGTTTATATATATGTAAGGGATATTTAAAGAAAAAGAAAATGGGAAAATCTAAAAACTTAAGGGGATAAAAACCATAGGGGAAAATAAAGATTAAGATAATTGGAAAAATTTAAGGGGAAAATAAAATCGAATCATCCATCATAATCAGTCTTTTTGCAGGCGCTATTTTGTAGTGCCTTTTTTATTGCGCAAAATTAAACAATATCTATAATAAGGGTAAATAAAAATAACAGAAACTATCTTTCACTATCACTTGTTTCTTCGTCTTCATCTTGCTGACGGCGATTTTTATTTTGCAGACGTTTTACGCGCAAGATTTCTTTCAAATCTTCGGTTATTTTATCTTCTTCTTCCAAAACAGGTTTACGTCTTTGGGAACTTAGAACATTTGCAACATTCATCATCGCAAGAGAATTTAAAGTAGCCTTCAAAACAGCACTTTGATCGACATAAGGATTATTCGGTGCCGGTGCTTCTTCCTCGTTTCCTCGTTGAGAAAAATACTCGCCGCCTTGACCCATCTTTTCATCTGTTAACTTTGCTGCCGTTCCTGATATATCTCCGCTTTTGAAATTAAAAGCACCACCAATACCGAAGAACCCTGCGGATCTGTTATCGACCATAGTTCTAACCCTTCACTGTTGGGGCATAGAACCCCAATCTCCGTGTTTATTACATCTTAAATATTATAAGATGTGTGACATCATTTTAACTCGTCTAAATGGATTATTTTGCTACTTGAGTCACAAAAATTTTACAAAATTTAATATATTCTCCATTTATTATATATGAAATTTATCAATACTACACTTGCATAAAATATGTTGAAGTGTTATATTATAAGAAAGAGAGAAGTAGTTTTTTTAAGATGAGATTAGATTCAGCATTTGTAAAAGAAATTTTGATAACTATGGTTAAGTATGATGATTACTTAATCAATTCTCATACGCTTATGTCACTACTCAATGTTAAAGGAAAAGAGATGGAACGTAAGTTTATGGGACATATCTTAATCTTAGGTGATGAGGGTTTAATCGAATCTATTTATTCAAAATTCCCGTTCGGATTTGTAAATTCTGTTGACGGAAACTACAGTATTGTTGATACAGGTTATAGATTGACGTCAAAAGGATTTAAAATGGTTGAAGTTTTGATGAGTTCTTAGTTTTAGTGACAAAACTTTTTTATGTTGACAAGATTTTGCTATTATAGTAGCATAATTTTGTAGTTAACAAAAAAGGATAATTTTTAATGCAAAACGCTATAGCAATGATGATGCAAATGATGATGATGCAAAGCCTAGTTTTAGGTGGTCGTTGCTTTGAGCGAATGCAATAGTTAATAAGCAAAAAGTTCTAAAGACCACCTGATTAGGTGGTCTTTTTTAGTACGATTTAAAATTTTGAAAAGGGAAAAACATGATACCAAGTTTAGTAAACACAAATATAAATAACGAATATTTCAAACAAAGACAACAAAAACCCTCATTTGGCGCAGTAAACAGTGAATTTAGCAAAAGTACAAAATATTTAGATAAATTCTTAAAATCACAAGAAAATCTTTCACACACAAGATTTATACAAGGAACATTAACAAATTGGTTTCCAAAAGCCGTATTATCGAGAAGCTTTGTAGATTTTTCAGAATTTACTTTCCTTGAATTTATAGAATCAGGAATATTTTATTTTGCAGCACCATTTTTCGGGGAACATCTTTTCCGCAACAAATTATTCAAAGCTGTTCAACCTAAAAAAATCAAAGACACAGTTGTAAAAAATCTTGCAAACAGTGTTGATGAAATAAAAAATTCCAATCTTGATAAAACATTAAAAAATAGAGCAATCGCAACAAAAGGCGGAATTTTATTAGGTTGTATGACAGTTCCTGCTCTTGAATACGGCTTAGGATTTGCGAAAAACTTATTCACTCTAAAAGTATTTAAAATAAGTGATTTTAACAACGTTGCAAACCTGAACAAAGAAAAAACAGTTGATCCTAAACAACAAAAAAGAGTTGAAACTCATTCTAAAAATGTTTTGGCAAAAATGGGAATACTTTCTGCAACAAGTATTTTAAGCGGTCTTGCACTTGCTGCCTTTGGTCATAAATCAAAAGCCGCACTGAAATTTTCTGAAATTTTACTTGAACCGGGTGCCAATATCTCAAAAGCATTAAACGTTAAATCTAAAAAAGTTGATGAATTTTTAAAAGATTATCTTAAATTCGATTTCACAAACAACAACGGAAAATTTGCACTAAGTAAAGGACTACTTGCCGCAACTTGTATAACAGGTTTGTTCGGCTACTCAAGTGCTGCAAAAGATAGAGGCAAACTCGACTTTTTAGAAGTTTGGACAAGAGTTCCGCTTGTGGTTCTATATACCATATTCGGTTCGTCAATTCTTGATGCAGGATTTAAAAAATACCTTGCAAAAACAGGACAATTCCCTGATTTAATCAAGAAAAATACAGACGGCTCTATCGCAAACGTTCCATCTCGCAAAGATCTTCCAAAAATCGCAGAAAAACTTGCACTAAAAAATAACACAAATGTAAATGAAGAATTAAGCAAGCTTATTAAACAAAAATCCGTAATAACAGGTGTTCCGTTCCTATTCAGTCTTGTTGCAATGGGCTTTACCCTAAGCGCAATATCAAGAATTTGGACAAGCTACAGATACCACCACCAAGCAAAATCTCAAACACCTCAAAACCAAGAACAAGTTAACAATACAAACTTCATTCCAAAAAGTTCTACTTTTCAAGGTTTAGGATTTAGCCAATAATTTATAATTTGTTCAACTTAATAAACGTAGCAACTTTGCACGCAATAATCTTGTGAGAATCTTTGGAGTAATGTAAGCCGTCAAGTTCTGACGGTTTTACTGCTTCATTAAAATCTATGTAATAACACCCGTTTGCTTTTGCAACTTCTTTATAAATTCCAAAACTTTTCTCAATTTTTTCAACAGATTCTAAATTAAAATACATTGAAAATATTCCGTCCAAAATATTTGCCTTAATTTTGACAGGCGGAACAATAATAATCTTCGTTTTAGAATTTGCTTCCCTAATTGAATTTATCAAACCAAACAAACCTTCACGAACAACTTTTTCATCATAATCATAAAAAAATTGTGCATCATTTGTTCCAACCGCAAGAATACAAATATCAATATCTCTATGATTTTGCAAATATATAGGAAGATACTCCAAAGCACAATGCTTAACACTTTCAGGATTTTTATAAAACCCTGTGCGATTGTTCATCCCCTCTTCCAAAATCTCATACTCGGCCCCGAGCAAATCCGCTAAAATTCCACTCCAGCGCTCGTTTTTAGAATACCGATTACACTTTTGCGGAACAAATCCGTATGTATTTGAATCTCCAAAACATAATATCTTTTTCATCAAGTTAATTATATAATAGATTAAAAATATAAACAAACTATGAAAAAATATTATTACAATTCACCAATAGGAACACTATACATAGCAGAAAAAAACGGCAAAATCTCAAACATATCCTTTGCCGACAATCTGAATTGCGAACTAGAAAAAACACCCCTAATAAATTCCGCAATCAAACAATTAGATGAATATTTTGCCCAAAAACGAAAAACCTTCGACCTGCCGCTTTGCATAGAAGGTACAGAATTTCAAAAATCAGTTTACAATGCACTATTAAAAATCGAATACGGCAAAACTGCCACCTACAGCGATATAGCAAACCTAATCTCCAACCCCAACGCAACAAGAGCCGTAGGCAATGCCAACAACAAAAATAAAATTCTGATACTAATTCCCTGCCACAGAGTAATCGGCAAAAACAAAACCCTAACAGGCTATTCAGGCGGACTTGAGAAAAAACAATATCTCCTAAACCTCGAGGGGGTAAATATTATAAGTAATGACATTGTAAGTACATTGTAAGATATACAGCTGACATTTTATTTTGTAAAATTAGAAAAAATAAATTTAAACAGGAATAAAATGAAACGCAAAACAAAAATCAGCCAAGAAGAATTTCGAAAAAACATGACTTCTCACCTTTCAAGACTTGAAATTATCCAAGATAGTTTTTCAATATTTTGCGACTGTCTTGAACAGGAAATCTGCAACAACCCCTCGAAAGAAATGGGAAATCTTGGTGCAATACTCAAAGATTACATTGAGAAAACGAAAAAAGATTTTAGTAACTTTGCGCAAAAATTCAACGCATTGGATTGAATTTTTACGCTATTCTATCTACAAAATATCTAAAGGATCGACATCAATAGTCAACTTAATATCTTTAGGGATAGTAACCTTACCCAAAAATCCTGAAACGAACTGATGACCTTTTTCACCGAGTTTATTTTTTATCAAAATTTGAAAGCGATAACTTCCGTTAAGTTTTTCGATAACGCAAGGGGTAGGACCCAAAACATCAAGTCTTTCGCCAAATCCGAACTTTTCGACCATAGTGCACAATCTCAGAACAATTTCTTGAGCGGCTTTTTCTGCTCGAAAATTATTCGAACAGGTCAAAATTAGTCTGATAATTTGGCTAAACGGAGGATAATCAAAATCTTCACGGGATTGAATTTCCTTTTTATAAAATTCAAAATAATTTTGTGATTTTGCGCTTTCCAAAGCGTAATAATCAGGGTTATAAGTTTGGAAAAGAACCCGACCTTTAAATTCGCCTCTGCCTGCTCGACCTGCGACTTGGGTTAATAGTTGAAAACCTCTTTCTGAAGCTCTAAAATCAGGCAAATTAAAACTTGCATCAGCAGAAATTACCCCGACAAGAGTAACATTTGGGTTATCCAAACCTTTTGCAATCATTTGTGTACCGATTAAAATATCGATTTCACCCCTTTGAAATCTGTCCAAAAGTCTTATATGTTCGCCTTTTCTAACCAAAACATCACTATCTATACGCTCAACATTATATTCAGGGTACAAATCTTTGATATATTGTTCAATTTTTTGAGTACCTGTTCCCGAATTTTTCAAGCCTTCAAAACCGCATTTTGGACAAACATCGGGAAAATATTCCACATGATTGCAATAGTGGCATTTAAGCATATTATCTTTAGCATGCCAGATCATAGGAACCGCGCAATTCGGACATTCAATAACATGCCCGCAGCCTTGGCATTGTGTAAAAGTCGAATATCCTCGGCGATTTATCAACAAAATTACTTGTTGTTTTTTATCAAGTGTTTCTTGTATTGCTGTTTGAAGCGGTTTTGAAATCAAACTTTTATAAGCAGCACGTCCATATTCTTGCATATTTATTACAGAAACAGGTGCAACTTTTGCATTGTTATATCTTTGAAGCATTTCAAAAAGATTATTAGTATTAACCGCTCTATAATAACTTGAAATATCAGGAGTTGCAGAACCCAAGATTAACGGACAAGAATTGAACTCGGAAAGTTTTCTTGCAACAAGTCTTGCATCATATCGAGGTGCAGGAGAAGTTTGTTTATATGCGCCTTCGTGTTCTTCATCTATAATGATTAAACCGATATTTTGTATAGGTGCAAAAACAGCAGACCTTGCACCTGCAAGAATTTTTATCTCATTTTTATACAATTTTTGCCAAACATCATAACGTTCACCCTCTGAAATACTACTGTGCCATATAGCAACGTCTTTTGTTCCGAATTTTTTTGCTAAACGTTTGGTTAACTGTGATGCCAGTGCAATTTCAGGCGCCAAAAACAGAACATTTTTTCCAGCTTTTATTGTGTCATCTATAAGTTTGAAATACACTTCCGTTTTTCCGCTTGCAGTAACACCATGAAGCAATATCTGCGGTGATTTTTCATCTTTTATTCGTTTCGAAATTCCTTCATATACTTTTTGCTGTGTCGGCGAAAGTTCAAAAAGTGCTTCCTTTTTATCAATATTCAATATATCAAGCGGATTTCTGTAAACTTGTTCATCAGTTATTTTTACACACCCTGCATCTGCTAATTTTTTAATGGTCGCGCGTGTCGTTTTTGCTCGTTTCTCAAATTCGATTAACGGCATTTTTCCCAACTCTTCCAACAACTTTAAGACCTCAATTTGACGTTTTGTCGCTCCGTCATATTTGATAAATTCTACCGCCTGCTCGATTTTTAATGACTTTTCTATTAGTTTTAAAGGGATTGCCGTGTTTAATACCGTCACCAAATCTACACAATAATAATTCGCTACCCATTCCAATAATTTTAAATACTCAACTGAAAACAATGGTGTGAAATCTAAAATCTTTGAAATTCGCTTTGCCTTTATCTCCGGCGGAAGATAATTCGAAAACCCTACGCAAAACGCATTTATTAAACCCTGACGTCCAAAAGGTACAAGTAATACCTGTCCAATTTTAATCTTGTCACTCATCTCTGGCGGAATTATATAACTAAATGTCTTTACCCCTAATCCCCTTATATTCACCAGACAAACCGCATATTTATCCTTTACAACATCGGAAGTTTCATTCACTTCTGATACCGTTTCTCTCTTTTTTAATTTTAATTTGCGTTCAGGAATTTCAAATAAGTTTGTCTGTATTTCGCCTGTCATACTTCTGCTCTGCCCTCTTATACATAAAGATAAAAAAACAGTGCGCAGAACCCCACGCACTGTTTTTGTGCTAATTCTTCTTATTTATATTAACGTTGCGCTGTTGTAACATTACTGTATTTGCTTGCTGCATCGTTTCTTAATTGTTCCATATATAACTGACTGTTCTTAACTGATTGTTGTAATTGTACTAAATTACCTTCTAATGTAGTTAATACTCGTTCAGCATATAATTCTGCACCTTCTCGTATCTTGATTGCTTCTTCTGTCGCTTTTAATCTGATGTTTTCACTGTCTTGTACAGCTAAATGTTTCATCTTTTCGCAATCATCAACTACTTCGTTTTTAATACGTATGCCTTCACGTTCAATAGCCTTTATCTGATCTGATTCAGATAATTTTCTGTCTGCTTCGTTCTGAGCCTCTTGAACAATTCTTGTTGCTTGTTGTCTTGCTTCATTTATCAAGCGCTCTTTATCCCTTAGCAATACCCTTGCTTCTTGAACTTCAGGAGGTAAGGTTGAATATATTCTATCAATTAAATCTTCAATTTCTCTTTTGTTTACTACTGTATATTTTAATACGGAATAACCCTCGTCTAAGGCGATTTCCAACATCTTTAATAAATCGTAAACTCCGTTTTGTGGCATGTTAATATCCCTTTATCCCTTTCGCATTTTACTATTTAAAATATGCCATGATAGCATATAATTGTCAAATAATATTTTCCATTGGAATTACATAAATTAACATGTATATCCTGCTCGTTTACAATTCTTAATGTTTAGTCCCTCTTCTGAAGCAAATATTCATTCACCGCACTCGGTACAAATTTCGATACATCTCCGCCGTTTGACCATATTTCTTTTATTGTGCTTGATGATATAAAGTTGTATTCGGGTTTTGTCGTCAAAAATACCGTCTTTATATCAGAACATAATGCACTGTTTGCTTGGGATAATTGCATTTCATACTCAAAGTCAGATACCGCTCTCAATCCTCTTATCAAAATCTGCGCATTGTGCTTTTTCGCATATTCTATAGTTAATCCGCTAAATGAATCAACTTCTACATTTGATAAGTCCTGAACACTCTTTTTGATAAGTTCAACCCTCTGTTCTGTTGTTAAAAAGCCTTTTTTACTCGCGTTGTGAGCAACAGCTATTATTACCTTGTCAAAAATTTCCGAAGCATTTCGCAATATGTCTAAATGCCCCATAGTTATTGGATCAAAACTTCCAGGATAAATTGCAATCTTCATAAAAATCCTCTTTTTTTATTTTGAGTATAATTCAAGCATTCTATTTTTTCAATTCGTCCAAAGGTAACAATTTGTCTATCGGAATATCCAATGCCATCGCAATATTTGCCACTACTAAAATTGTCGGACAAACTTTTTCGCTTTCAATACGATATAAATGCTGAGTTGAAATATTTGCCTTTTCTGCAAGAGCTTCTTGTGAAATCTTTCTTCTTGCTCGCTCTACTCGAATATTTTCTGCTAATAATTTTAGTGTTTCTTCTTTGGTTATCATATTGAAAATATTGTATAATTATTGACATTAAATTATTACTGCATATAGTTTTATTTATGAACATATATGTTCATAATAAAATAGACATGTTTATAATTAAGGAGCATAATTTTATGAAAAAAGACATCTGTATTGATTTTGATGGAGTGCTAAACACCTACACCCACTGGCAAGGCGAGGATTATCTTTTTGAAATGAAAGATGGTTGTGATGAATTTTTGAAAAAACTTTCTCAAACCTACAATATCACCATCTTAACCACCAGAAAACCCCATCTTGTCACAAAATGGCTCGAAAAATACAATCTACAAACCTATATAAAACAAGTTACTAACCAAAAAATTCCTGCAATCGCTTATGTTGATGATAGAGCAATCGCATTCAACGGCAACTATGACAAACTGTTTTCTGACATCATAAACTTTGTTCACTATAGCAAAATTCAACCAAAATAAATATTTCAGCTTTTATACACTTATCTATGAATATTAACCTCTATTCGATACATCTGCCCCATTCCTTCTTCCTATATTCCTTAGGAAGAATATGAAGTTATGTAACAAAATAACCAATTTTGAGCAATTTTATATTCAAAATATATTTTATATATATACAAATGATATATAAATCTAATTTATATAAAAGACTACCTTCTACTTTCTACCTACTAATCTTTTACACGAGGAATTGTAACAAATTCCAAGGAAGCTTCATCTTGAAGCTTTTTTTTTGCGCGAAAATACTTTTCAGATTAAGCAGACAGAGTAAAGATTTCGTAAATTTCTTCGTCTGTAAGTTCTGTAATAATCTTTTCGCCTTCGTAAACAGCCAAATCGGCAAGTTCTTTTTTGGATTTAAGCATTTCGTCAATTTTTTCTTCGAAGGTACCTAGAGTTATCATTCTGTGAACCATTACATTCTTATCCTGACCGATACGGTATGTTCTGTCTGTTGCCTGATCTTCAACAGCAGGGTTCCACCATAGGTCGTAGTGGATTACATTTGTTGCACTTGTCAGGTTCAGACCTGTACCACCTGCTTTTAGTGACAAAATCATAACTTTGTGTTCTTCTTCTGTTTGGAATTTTTCGATTATATCTTCTCTTTGAGAAACTGTTAGGCTTCCGTGGAAGAACAGAGGTTCTGTATTACATTCTTGGGCGATTACTTTGCATAGGATATCACCCATTTCTTTGTATTGGGTAAATATCAAGGTCTTTTCGCCGTTATCGATTATGCTTTGAACAAGGTCGATACATTTTTCCATTTTACCTGAAAGTTCTCTGCCCATTTCGCCTGATTTAAGGAATTGGTATGGGTGGTTACAGATTTGTTTTAGAGCGGTAATAAGTTTGAAGATATTTCCGCGTCTGTTCACACCTGTAAATCCGCTAATTTTGGTCATCATTTCATTAAGAGTTTTTTCATACAATACAGCTTGAACTTTTGATAAGTAGCAGTATTCGTTGAGTACCATTTTTTCAGGCAGGTCGGAAATTACGTTTTTGTCTGTTTTCAAACGTCTTAGGACAAACGGGGATATAGACATTCGCAATTTGCCGGCTCTTGAATGTTCTTTAAACCTTTCTATCGGGATTGCATAACTTTTTTGGAATTCTCTAAGTGAACCGAGATAACCTTTATTGATAAAATCAAAAATACTCCACAATTCTGTTAAACGGTTTTCTACCGGAGTACCTGTCATTGCAATTTTTACATCTGATTTAAGCATTTTGATTGCAAGAGTTTGTGCGGTATCAGGGTTTTTGATATTTTGAGCTTCATCAACGATGATTACGCTCCACGCTTGTTTTTTAAGTTCTTCAACATCTATTCTCATTATTGCGTATGTTGTTAGAATTATGTCGTGGTTTGTATCAAGTTTTCTATCTGCTCCGTGGTATATTGTTGCATCAAGACTTGGGGCAAAAAGTTGAAGTTCTTTCATCCAGTTACCCATTAGTGTCGTTGGACAGATTACTAATACAGGGTGTTTCAGTTTGTTTTCTTCTTTCATTTTTAATATCAAACTGATTACCTGAATTGTTTTACCTAACCCCATATCATCTGCCATACATGCGCCAAAACCTTTGACAACATTTGTCCACAACCAGCGCAAACCTACTTCTTGGTATGGTCTTAACTCTCCATTGAGCCTCTTTGGTATCGTCATTTCTACAGGTTTTGTAAAGTCTGATAATACCCTTGCAAATGCTGCATCATAATCAAAATCATATTGTTCAAATTGTCCTGACAATGACGCGTGAATAAGTTCCATTCTGGACATTGATTTAAGATTTGATTTTGCAATTTGTTCAAATATCTTTTTGCCTTCTTCTTTATCAACCAATACATATTTATTTTTGTATTTGATAAGTCCGTTATTTTCTTCAATAAGTTTTTGGTATTCTTCCAATGAAATTTTTTCATTACCGATTGAGATTTCATAAGAGAATTCCAAAATATCATCAAGTGAAATTTTTGAAGCATTTGTTATATTATTCATCAAATCAGACAAATCGCCTGAACGAGATTCTTTAACTTTTGCGTTGATTGAAGCTCTCGGAACTACTATGTTTTGAAGTTCATCAGGCAAGATTACTTCTATCTGAGCCTTTTGAAGATAGTATGCTGTTTGTGTAATTATTTTATATACTTCGTTCAAGTTCAAATCAAGATAGAGTTTGTTTTCATCCTCAAAAAGTGTTTCTAATTCAGGCATATAACGAAGTGCATAATTTAATTGCTTTTCTACAATTCTTGAGATGTCTGAAGCCTTTGCGCCAAAAACTTCTTCGTCTGTATAAAGTTTGTCAATTAATACGCTTTCATCAGTTTTTCTGTTTTTGATATAAACCTTTAATCTGAACAGGTCATCCTTTTCGTTTTCTATCTTGAAGAAAGGTATTACATCATATTTGCCCAAATATAATTCGTCAAACCATTGTGCAAAACTTTCGGCTAAATCTTTACCCTTCAAAACTGCCTTTTGCTCTAAGTCTTTCAACAAGTATTGACCTGATTTAACCTCACTAAATCTGTACATCTTTATTCCTAAAAATTTGTAGATTAAATAATTTAGGTATGTATAAATAAATTCATATACAAAATTTTTCGGAACTTCTCCGTCTATAAACAAATCAGGCGGCATACATTCTTCAAATTGGTTTATTATACGCGCCATTTTTTGGTTATTAATTATCGGCTCATATACAATTCTGAACATCTGGCCGTAACGTTTTACTGTCGGTATAAAGTACAATTTTTCAATTAACTTCATTACAAAGTATGTTAATTTGTTCAAATAGATAAATGTCGGAGTTAAATCCGCTAAATCAACAATATTCCCAAATCCGCCAAAATAATCCATCACTAAATCCCAAGCCATAAAATATCCGACTTGATCTTTAAATACACTGGATTTGAAACGGAATAGAGAACCCTTTGATTTTAAATAATATTGAAAATTGTTTGTCGGTGTCACAAAGAAAGATAATGGGTTCACTCTCGGTGAATTGGTCGGTTTGTTTATCAGATAGAAATTTGTGTTCCTTGTCGGAGCGTTTGGACTTAAAAATACTCCCGCAAATTCATCTTCTATTATTTGATAAATCATACTCAATGTGTATCTGAAATCCTTGTTCTTGAAATGCTCAGGATTCTCACTTAAATTGAAAAATAATTCATCTACATTGTTCTTCTTAAACGAAAAGTCAATATTTAAATCTTCTATCTTATTACTCATATCTTTCTCTACTAAACAAATCTGCCTGTCGTTTTAAAAAGGTTAGGCTATAATAAGCCTAACCCGCTTTTTATTTATTTTATTAATGATTTTCCGGTCATTTCTGCCGGTTGTTTAATTCCAAGTAATTGCAATACGGTCGGTGCAACATCACATAGCGCGCCTGTTTGTCTTAATTCAATTTCAGGTGATGCGTTAATCAATACAAATGGAACTTCATTTGTTGTATGTGCTGTTTGAGGTTTTCCGGTTTCTTCATCTACCATAACCTCTGAATTTCCGTGGTCTGCTGTTAGCAACATTGTTATTCCGTTTGCTTTGCAAGCATCTGCAATTTTTCCAACACATTCATCAACAACTTTGCAAGCTTTTGTTGCTGCTTCTATTACGCCTGTATGTCCTACCATATCAGGGTTTGCAAAGTTTACTAATATGAATTGGTATTTTGTATCTTCGATTGCTTTTAATACATTGTCGCAAACTTCGTAAGCACTCATTTCAGGCTGCATATCGTATGTCGCAACTTTTGGTGATGCTACTAAAATTCTTGTTTCGTGAGGCTGAGGTTCATCAATTCCACCATTAAAGAAGAATGTTACGTGTGCATATTTTTCTGTTTCTGCTGTTCTGAATTGATTTATTCCATTTGCCTCTAATACATCGCCTAATATGTTTACAAGTTTTTCTTTTGGAAATGCTACAGGGAATGTGAATGTAGCTTCATAACTTGTCATTGTTGTATATAAGATGTTTTTAAGAACTTTCTTTCTGTTAAAGCCGTCAAAATCTTCAAAGTTGATTGCCTTTGTGATTTCTCTTGCTCTGTCTGGACGATAGTTGAAGAAAATTATTGAATCATTGTCGTGAATTCTTGTTTCTTCTCCGCCTATTACTGTAGGTAATACAAATTCATCAGTTTCACCCTTTGCGTATGAATTTTCTACACCTTCTATCGCAGAATTTGCATGTTCACCTTCGCCTAACAATAATGCGTTATATCCTTTTTCAACTCTATCCCAACGGTTATCTCTGTCCATTATGTAATAACGTCCGATAACTGTTGCAATCGGTGGAAGGTTATATTTTTTCAATTCATCTTCAACAACTTGCAAATATTCACAAGCACTTGCAGGAGGCGTATCACGACCGTCTAAAAATGCGTGAACATATACCTTTGTTAAGCCATGATCTGCCGCCATCTTGATTAAAGCCAACAAATGATCTAATGATGAATGAACTCCGCCGGTTGATACAAGTCCGTAAATATGCAATGAAGAATCATGTTTTTTAGCATGTTCTATTGCATTCAAAAATCTTTCGTTTTTAAAGAAACTGCCATCTTTAATAGCATTGTTAATTTTTGACAAATCTTGATAAACAATTCTACCTGCACCCAAGTTCAAATGCCCAACTTCAGAATTTCCCATCTGACCTTCAGGTAATCCGACATTTTCTCCATCAGCTTTTATGTGTATAAATTTTTCTTCTTTTTCTAACTTAGGTACATTTACCGGATTTGCAAGTTTTGTTGCATCATATTTTGCTGAACCGGTTGAAATTCCCCATCCGTCCATTATACATAATAAAACTCGTTTACTCATTTTTAATCCCTTCTTTCACTGTATGTTAGGAAAATTTTATCAAGAACACAAAAATTTTTCAACGGCAAAATTTATCCCCTTCTATTGTTGCCGATGAATTAGTTAGGAATTTTTACGCAAAATTCTGTTCTTACATTTTCTTCACTGGTTACAATAATTTCTCCACCATGAGCAACTGCTATTTGCTGGGATAAATACAAGCCAAGTCCTGTTCCGACTTTGCGAAGTTTTTTAGCTGCTGAATAATATTTATTAAATATCATTTTTATTTCATCTTTAGAAATTCCTTGACCGTAATCAATTACAGAAATTGTTATGCCACCGTTATATGTACCTGTCTTAACCTCGATAGATTTTTTTGTATTGCTATGATCTATTGCATTTGAAATAAGGTTTTTTATAACTCTTCTCAACTGAACAGCATCGGCATTTATTAGATTAACATTTTCTGATGGAATATAGTTCACATCTATTTTGTTATCTTTTGCGATTGGTTTCATTTCTTCAATAATTTCTTCGATATACGGGTTTATTTCTATATCACTTTTTACTAACTTGATACCCTGCTCTCTTAATTTATAGGTTTCAAGCAAAATTTGCACCAACTCCAATAAACTTTGATTAGAAGTTTTCATACTGTTTAAGGCAAACTTTTGTTTTTCAGAAATTTCACCAAACTTTTGAGCTAAAAATAAATCTATAATATTTGCCGCAGCGACAATCGGAACTTTTAAATCATGAGTTAAAGTTGCTACAAAGTCTTCTTTTAAAGTTTCTATTTCTTTTTCTGTCGTAATATCTTTAATTATTAAAACATATCTTTTTTTCTCAAGAGAAGTTAAAGGTTCAGAGTTAATTATAAAATTATTTGTAGGAGTATGTTTTATAAAAATTTCTGTATTTTTCAACTCGGAAACTTCAAAACTTTCTTCTCTGACAGGCTGAATAAATTCAAAAACATTTTTGCCCAAAATATCTTTTCCTTTTATTCCAAACCAATTTAATATTTTTGGGGTTGCTCGTAAAATTTCAAATTTTTCGTTAATAATTAAAATTCCATCTGACAACGAATTGATTACCGATTCCAAAAGTTTGTTCTGACGCATAAGTTCAGACTGGTATTCAATAATCATTTTTTCTCTATCGTTTAGAGTTTCAACCATCCTATTTATACTATCAGTTACATTTTGATATGTCGGATGTTCAACTTTCTCAATTTTTGTTGATAAATTTCCATATCTGATAGAATCAACTGTTGTCGTTACTTTGCCTAAGTAATCATTAATTTTAGACCATCTTTTATTCGATCTGCGGGTTATAAAAAACAAGCAAACAAATACAAGAATTACGCATATATTAACTAAGTAAAAATATGAAAACATTTATTTTTCTCTCTTTATGCTATAATTATATCAAATAGTAAGATTTTTGTTAAGATACTTAGGATTTTATTTTAGTATGTCAAAGATAAAGCTTCCAAATTCAATCAGAATGGTCATTACCGACTTTGACGGTATTATGACTGATAATTGTGTTTATATTAACGAAGATTTCACAATGAGTCGAAAACTTAATTTTAAAGATATTATGGGACTTTCTCGTTTGAGAAAAAACAACATAGAAGTTGCAATAATTTCAGGTGAAAAAAACTCTGCTATAGAAATTTTATCAAAGAAATTCAACATTACAGAAGTTCACCAAAATATAAGAATAAAAATTAATGTGCTAAAATCTATAATTGAAAAGTATAATCTATCACAAGAAGAATACTTGTATATTGGTGATGACATTAACGATTTAGAATGTTTGGAATATGCAAAATATAAAATCAGTGTACCGCATTCACCAAATGTCATCAAAGAGATTAAAGATATTCAAATAACTGAAAATACAGCAGGTGACGGAGCATTTAGAGAGGTTGCGGATTGTTTGATTGGTTAAAAAAAGTAACAAAAGAAGTTAAAGATTTAAATATATCTGTAAATTCATATCAAAAAGATACGGTAATCCAATCATTACCTACGATTGCGTATGTTAACAGGGCAAAAAAAGCATTAGAACAAGGCAATCTTGCAGAAGCTGAAAACATCTTAAAAAAGGCCCTAGATATTTCTCAACAAGACCCTTTGGTTTACAGATATCTTGGGAAAATTAACGAAAAACAAGGTAAATTTTCACAAGCAGTTGATTACTATACAAAATCTGCAAAAATAAATCCGCAAGACAAAGAGGTTTGGCTGCGTCTTGGAATGAGCCAATTAAATTCAAAACTTATAGAAGAATCCATCACTTCATTTGAAAAAGCAAACAAAGTCAGCCCGATGAATACTGATGTTTATACCGGCTGGGGAATGGCGTTGATGAGGTTAAAAAAATATAAACTTGCCAGAGATAAATTTTTAACCGCAGTTAAAATAAACAAATACAATTACACCGCAATACTACTATCAGCAGTTATGGAAGTAAGATTATGCGACTATGAATCAGCAGAAATGAAGCTTGCTTTTTTGACAAAAGTTGCCCCGAACGAAAGCAGCACATACGAGTATGCAAATTTAAAACTTCTTAAAGCAAATTACAAAGAAGCAGAAATGTATGCAACAAAATCAATAAACATAAATCCACAAATGCTTCCATCCTATTTTATATTAGGAGAAATCTATTCAATAACGCACAATTTGGAAAAAACAGAAAAGACTTTCCGTATTGCGCTAAGTAACGATTTAGAAAATTCAACACTGCATTATGAATGGGGGAAAGCATACTTAAGATTTTATGACGATGACAAAGCTCAAGAACAATTTGAATTAGCACTTCAAATGGAACCTGATTTTATAGAAGCAAAAGCAGGTTTAGCATTAACACAAGCATACAAACAAAATTTTGCAATTCTGGACGGGTTAAAAGAAAAATATGGAGAAAATCTATATATTCAAGAAGCTCTTGGATTAGAAAAATATCATAACGGACAGTATGAAGATGCCGCAGAAATGTTTAAAAAAGTTATACGCACAGATGACAAACAAACTTATAACTACCTAAACCTTGCAAAAACATACAGCAAATTAAACGATAAAGTAAAAACCAGAGAATATTTTGATAAATTCACATTACATAATCCGCAATATTTAAAAGGATTAGTAGAATATTCAAAATGGTTAATAGAGATTTCAGATTTTGCAGATGCTCAAAGAAAACTTCGTAAAGCAGAAAAATTAGACAACAAAAACACCGAAATATTAAATATGATGTTTTATTGTTCATATAAACTTGTCAAAGATAACATTTGTGAATATAATGTAAAGGAAGCAATATCAATTGCGGATAGAATAAAACCTTTCGAAGCTTTTAAATATCCAACAGAATACAACGAACTAAAAGTAATTTTAGAAAATTTACAAAAGGAAAAATAAATTGAAAAAGATAATAGTTCAAAAATTTGGCGGAACATCAGTTGCCGACACAGACAAAATAAAAAACGTAGCAAAAACAGTAATTAGAGAAAAAAACAACGGGAATGATGTAGTAGTTGTAGTATCAGCAATGGGGCATACAACAGACCATTTGGTAAAAATGGCACACGATATCAACCCTAACCCTTCAAGCAGAGAAATGGATATGCTTTTATCAACAGGAGAATGCGTATCAATAGCATTATTAACAATGGCAATACAAGCTCAAGGGTATAAAGCAGTAAGTTTTAACGCATCACAAATCGGCATATTGACAGAGAATATACACTCAAAAGCCAGAATTGTAGATATTAAAACAGAAAAATTAAAAAAGAATTTAGAAGCAGGTAATATAATAGTTGTTGCAGGTTTCCAAGGTGTAACAGAAGATGGAGAAATCACAACATTAGGACGTGGCGGTTCAGACACATCAGCCGTTGCACTTGCGGCAGCATTAAACGCAGAACGATGCGATATATATACAGATGTAGAAGGTGTTTACACAACAGACCCAAGAGTTGTTCCAAACGCATCAAGACTTGATATTGTATCTTATGAAGAAATGCTTGAATTGGCACATGCCGGCGCAAATGTTTTACACCCTAGAAGTGTTGAAACCGCAAAACAATATTCAGTACCGCTTCGAGTAAGAAGCAGTTTTAACTTAGACAACATGGGAACACTAATAATAGGAGTTGATGAAATGGAAATAAATAAACCGGTTACAGGAGTTGCCGCAGATTCTTCGCAAGTCAGAATTGTAGTATGTGAAGTTCCGGATACTCCTGGTGAGGCTGCAACATTATTCTCAAGCCTTGCAAAAGAAAATGTTTCAGTTGATATGATTATTCAATCATATGCGCGCAAAGCTTCACAAACAAATGACATCGCATTTACAATCAATAAAGAAGATTTACCAAAAGCTCTTGATGTATTAGAAGATGTTAAAGTAAGATTAAATGCTGCTGATGTTAAAATTGATGAAAATATTTCAAAAGTTTCAATAATCGGTGCAGGTATGATTGATAGACCGGGTATTGCATCTACAATGTTCCAAACACTTGCAGATTCAAACATCAATATTAAAATGATTTCTACAAGTGAAATCAAAATCAGTTGCTTAATAAACAAAGAAGATGCTTCAAAAGCTGTTAAAAAATTACACGAAGTATTCAGCTTAGGTTGCGATGAAATTGCAGATGTAAAAGGTACTTTACCGGATGTTTAAAATGTAGGGGAAATTAATTTTCCCCTACAGGACTAGCAATTTTTTTATTTTTTGCTTATTAATATAATGTGTATCTAAAAATGGGGAACTAATGGTCAATATGTTGGATGAAGCGTTAATCTTGCAAAAAGGTTTGCAAACTAGAGGGAAGTATAACTTTACAGCATTCACATCACAAGGTGAAACGAATAAAGTTGACGAAAAACAAGTAGAACAAAATCAAAATAACTGGAAACAATCTATCCTACCTGTGTGTGTTATGGGGGGTGGAGCAGTTTTGATGTATTTAGGATTTAAAAGTCCTACAATAGCTGAACAAATTCAAAATTTATATCAAAAAAAAGTTACTAATATAACTCAATGCATAGCAAATTATAAAAACTATGCAGAAACATATCTTGATAAGGAATACAAAAAAATTATTCCATATCTGAAATCATTCAAAAAAGAGCACGCCTTTGAATCACTTGATTATACAGCAAGAATTCATGATGCCAAAAACGGTTCTGAAGTATTGGCAACTATAGACGAAGCATTTACAACAATGAATGGTATAAGAGCAAAAGATATTAAAGCCGGCGGAAACCAAATGGATGAATTTAAAACACACGTATATCAAATAAATCATCCTGCTTATGAAGATTTAACAAGAATAAGAAAAGGAATCTCCTTAAAATTCCTTGACGAATCACTTATGCCACGCTTTAGAAACAATGCACATAAAGAAACTATTGTCGAATTAGAAGAAAAACTTGGCAAAATTAAAGTTCGAGCAGACCAAAAATTATTTGATGTCCAAAACATTACAACAGATGAACACATTAATTATGTATCAAAAATTATGGCAAGATATATTCTAAATTCAAGAGAAAATCTTCAAAAATCTTCTAACGATATTATGGAATATTCCTATAATAGAATTGCTAATATTTATAACTTGGATGGAGAATTTAAACCATTATTTAAAACAAACCGTTCATTACAAGGTTACAATCAACTAAAACAAGAAAATTTATCCCCTCAGAAACTATCTCAAAATGCATCCAATATAATAAACAATGAATATATACAAAATCTTCTTGAAAAATTAGATTTCAACAATATTGATGAAAAAACAACAAAAACACTTTTCGAAAGCATCCCAATAACTTTAGATACAAAACAAATGGATATGATTACTGATAGAATAAAACTTCAGCAAATAGTTAATAAAGCAGAAGGGAAACCAGAAGATGCTGAACTACAAACACTATCAGCAAAACTTGAATATATTACCGATAAGTTAGAAACATACGGAAAAAAAGTTTTAATGGAAAGATGCGGTCAAGATTTTTCTAATCTTGATAGACAACAAACCCACGCAAAATTATATTATATACTCTTTGCCGCAAGAAGAATAGGAATGAAGGGTTTAAAAGATGTAGATAAGTTTATGATTGAACAAAAACCTGAATACTTAGACTCAACATTCAAACAAAGTTTAAATGGAATTTTAAAACAGCCAGAACATTACTTTATGTAGTGTAAAAAACCATGTAAACATGTATAAAGACATCTATCTCAAACACTTTGAGATGGTTATGTTTATGTTAAAATTTTAATACAAACTATCTGAGAGATATTTTTTTATTTAAAAGGAGAAAAGATTATGACAGAAAAACGAGTGTGGCTTTTTAGAGAAGGTAACGCAACCATGCGTAATCTTCTTGGTGGTAAAGGTGCAAACTTGGCAGAAATGACAAACCTTGGTTTGCCTGTACCTCCGGGTTTAACTATTACAACAGAAACCTGCATGGACTATATCAATAATGGCAACAAAATGCCGGAAGGTTTAATGGATGAAGTTAAAGCAGCATTAAAAGATGTTGAAAAACAAAAAGGTCAGGTATTTGGCGATGCAGAAAATCCGCTTTTAGTATCAGTAAGATCAGGAGCCAGAGTATCAATGCCTGGTATGATGGAAACAATTCTAAATCTAGGCTTAAACGATCAAACAGTTGAAGCAATGATTAAATTAACAAAAAATCCTCGTTTCTGTTACGATTCATACAGAAGATTTTTGACAATGTTCGGATCTGTAGCTTGGGAAATGGACAGACAAAAATACTTTGAAGCAGAATTAGAAAAAGTTAAAGAACGTGAAGGCGTAAAACAAGATACTGAAATTTCAGCAGAAGGATTAAAATCACTTATTCCTGTATATAAAAAATTAATCAAAGAAGTAACAGGAAAAGAATTCCCGCAAGATCCATATGTTCAATTACAAGAAGCAATCGAAGCAGTATTCCGTTCTTGGAACATTCCACGTGCTGTTGCATACAGAAATATGAACAAAATTGACCACAATTTTGGAACAGCAGTAAACGTTCAATCAATGGTATTTGGAAATATGGGTGATGATTGTGCAACAGGTGTATCATTCACTCGTAACCCTGCAACAGGCGAAAACAAATTCTACGGTGAATACCTAACAAATGCACAAGGTGAAGACGTTGTAGCAGGTATCAGAACACCAAAACCAATCGCAGAATTAGAAACAGAAATGCCTGAATTATATAAACAATATGTTGATATTGCAAAGAAATTGGAATTAGGCTACAAAGATGTTCAAGATATGGAATTTACTATTGAACGCGGTAAATTATACATCCTTCAAACACGTAACGGAAAAAGAACAGCTGCAGCAGCCGTAAAAATAGCAGTTGATTTATGTGAAGAAGGTATCATCACTAAAGAAAGAGCAATTCAATTAGTAGATCCATATACAGTAAATCAAATACTTCTACCATGTTTTGATGCAAAAGCAATGTCAGAAGCACATAAAATTGCACAAGGTGTAAACGCATCACCTGGTGCTGCTGTTGGTAAAATTGTATTTGATACAGAAGAAGCAGCAACAAGAGGCGAAGCAGGCGAAAAAGTTATCTTGGTTCGTGTTGAAACTTGCCCTGATGATATTCACGGTATGGCAGTTTCTCAAGGTGTATTAACACTTAGAGGCGGTGCAACATCTCACGCAGCAGTAGTTGCTAAAGGTATGGGTAAACCTTGTGTTTCAGGTTGTGAAGATATGAAAATCGATCTTGCAAATGAAACATTAACAGGTTGTGACGGTACTGTTTACCACAAAGACGATGTAATTTCTCTTGATGGTGGAAAAGGTATCGTTATGGAAGGTGCTGTTAAACTTGTTGAAGCAAAAATTGATGAAAATTGGAACAAATTCTTTAGCTGGGTTGACGAAATAAGAACTATGGAAGTTGAAGCTAACGCTGATACTCCAAAAGATATCGAAAATGCAATTAAATTCGGTGCTGAAGGTGTAGGATTATGCAGAACAGAACATATGTTTATGGATCCTGACAGACTTCCTTGGGTTCAAAAAATGATTATTGCAGGAACTCCTGAAGCTAGAAAAGAAGCATTAGACAAACTTCTTCCTATGCAATATTCAGATTTCTATGCAATGTTCAAAGCATTAGGCAGCGATCATCATATGACTATCAGATTATTAGATCCGCCTTTACACGAATTCTTACCTGATAAAGAAACTTTAATTGCAGAAGTTGCAACTCTAAAAGCTCAAGGTAAAGATGCTTCTGAAAAAGAAAATCTACTTCATATCGTAGAAAGTTTATCAGAATCTAACCCAATGATGGGCTTGAGAGGTTGCCGTTTAGGTTTAACTTATCCTGAAATCAATGAAATGCAAGTTAGAGCAATTTTTGAAGCTTGCTGCGATTTGAAAAAAGAAGGTCACGATGTTAAACCTTGGGTTATGATACCTTTAATCGGACACGTTAACGAACTTAAGACTGCAAAAGAAATCTTAGTAAGAGTTGCTCAAGACGTTATGAAAGAAAAGAATGTTGAAGTTGAATACAAATTCGGTACTATGATTGAAATTCCACGTGCTGCATTAACTGCAGATGAAATTGCTGAATATGCAGAATTCTTCTCATTCGGAACTAACGACCTTACACAAATGACATTCGGATACTCAAGAGATGATGCTGAAGGTAAATTCTTAAACAGATATGTTGAACAAAAAATCCTTCCGTCAAATCCATTCGAAACACTTGATACAAAAGGTGTTGGACAATTATTGGAAATGTCTATGGAAAAAGGTAAGGCTGTTAATCCAAATCTTGTTGGTGGTGTTTGTGGTGAACACGGTGGCGATCCTGATTCTGTTAAATTCTGCCATAAAATTGGCTTGAATTATGTATCTTGCTCTCCATTTAGAGTTCCTCAAGCAAAACTTGCAGCAGCTCAAGCAGTTGTTGAAATGAAATAACTTATACTTATTTAAAGATAAGTAAACAATAAAGTTAAAACAGCAAACTCATAATTAAAAAGGGTTTGCTGTTTTTGTTTTTATATGCAGAATTCAATCATTTAGGAGTAAATATTTCTAAACAATTATAATCTCCAGTTCAAGCCACCTTGGCAAACAACACCGGCTCTACCCATGCTTCTGAAGGTTGCTTGAGCATACATATCTAATCTATCAGAGAATGATTTTGTCATACCTAAAGCATATTGTACATAACCTTCTGATAGTCTTACATTATTCAAATCAACATTTCCAGCTCGTCCATCCAGACCGCCAAAGAAGTTCCAAGCGTATGATACTTGTGCATATGCACTCCAGTTTTCTTTTTGATATATGAAGTTCACGTTAGGTGCAATATTTACACCATTCAAGAAGCCGGTCATCATGTGCATATTACCATAATCACTGTGGAAGTTTTGTTTTCCAAACATATTATATGCCAATGTAATTGCCGGTTGAATCTTGAAGTTATGCGTAATTGGAATATCATAAGCTGTCTTACTTGCTAAACCTGCAAAGTATCCAAATGCGTTTTCTGAATGACCAGCAACATCCATATCATTACTATAGATACCTGCATTAATCAAGGCAGATTCAATAAACTTGCCTCTCATCCAACTAGACATGAAACCAATTTGTGCTCCGTTTTGATATGCACTAACTCCATTGAATGTCTGGTGTCCGCCAGTATATGCAATGTAGCCTGTTGGTACCCAAGACCATCCACGTCTTAAGCGTTTAACTCCAAAGTCTGCACCAACAATCATACCCCAAGAATTGTTACGAACTTTGTCTAAACTGTTATTAAACTTAAATGTTTCAAAGTTACCAATTGCCTCTACCCAGACTTCACTTTCACGCATTGTTCTATCATAGCTTGCTGTACCTTCAATCAATGCAGTTCTGTTTCTGAACATATCGCCATAACTTGGGCTATATCTTCTAATTTGTGCCTTATTGAACAATGAATCATTAACTGATAATTGGTTCAAATATGCAGCAGCTGTTGTTACTTGACCTCTGAATACTTGTGGGTTAAATCTTGACAAGTCTAATGAGTAACTTCCATCATTTGCTGATGAAGCATTTAATTTATAGTAACCAATCGGTGTAAAGATTTCTTTGTCGGTACTTGTAAATGTAATTTCATCACCAATCTTATCAGAATCAAATACCTTACCTAATCTTATATGCTTACTTATAGGAGCATCTGAACCTAATATATCACCATTTAATTGGAAATCTGAAATGTTAATTACACCAGCTTCATCTTTCGTTGATACTGAAATTGTATTAGCAGTAAATGAATCTGATGTAGCTTTTCCATCAACTCTTGCATTGATATCGATTGCAAAATCAGCTTGTCCATCGCCATCTTTTCCATTATTTACTACCAAACTATCTATTGTATTCTTAGTACTTTCTCCGTTTATCATATTCATAAAACCAGATGTATTCAAACGGATTTTATCTGTAGTTTGTGTCATTCCTGCCATTGATAAATAATTCAATTTAGATGTATCATCAATAGATAATGCACCACCTGTTACACCAGTACTCTTACCGCCAATGGTTAAGGTTGAATTGTTCTTAAGTGACATACTTCCTGATGCAATCTTACTACCTTCAGTTTCCATTACTAATGTTGAATCGTCTAGCTCAACATTACCACCTGTTTGAACATAATTACCTTCAGAATTTGTAATCTTTGTTAGGTCATCAGAAATATACAATGTACCACCTGCAACTTCTAAATTACCGGTAATAACATCATTATTTCCATCAAGACGTACAACTGTGTCTTCACCTTCAATAGCAAGTGTCGCATTTTTCTCAACTGTTATTGTTGATGCTTTATCAATATCACCGCCTGTTACTGTGTAATCATTACCAGCTCGTAATGTAAAGTCACTTTCGGTCATCGTTAAATCAGATTTATTTTCTGCTGAATTGTTAATTTCTAAACTACTATTAGTTAGATTTAATCCACCACCAGAAATTACACTATCAGGAGTTGCTAATACTAATTTTGAATTTTCTAAGTTAACTTTTCCACCTGATTGATTATATTTAACTTTATCTGTTGTAGTTCTTTCAAAGTCTTTTAGTGTCATTTCACCATCTGATACATTGATACTACCTTCGATAACATCTTCTGTTCCTGATAATGAAACTTTTCCACCTGATTGGTTCAATGTTGCATCTTCACCTAAACTGATATAAGCATCATATGTAATTTCACCATCTGATACATTTAAGCTACTTGAATCTTCTAATGAAATTTCTGCACCACCAGTAACTGTTCCACCTGATACATTTACAGAACTTGTATCTTTTGCAGTAATTTCTGCTCCTTCTGTAACTACAGCAGTTCCACCAATATCTATACTGCTATTATTATCAATATTTACTACTGCATCACCTTTTATTGTACCTGCAGTCATTGCAAGTTCACTATCCGGAGTGTCGCCGCCAATATTTACAACACCACCTGAAATAACGTCATTTTCGTTATTCATTGTGAAACCTTGACCTTTTACATATGTTTCGCCGCCTGTTTGTGTGAATACGCTTTCAGGGTGCTTTTTATCCATTGAATCAAGAACTAATGTTCCGTTTGATATCGTCAATGAACCCGCTAAATCATCAGTCTCACCATCTAATACTAATGAACCGCCTGATACTTCAATTCCACTTCCTTTTGATACATTTACTGATGCTTCTTTATCTACTTGACCTCTGCCAATTACTAATGTAGCCGGATCTGCAACTGTTCCGATATTTAATGTACCACCTGATACTCTATCTTTTTCGTTGTTCAATGTGAACTTAGTATCTAAAAGAGTTGTTGTTCCACCGGTTTGTTTGTAAACTGCTGATTCAGATTTTGAAATATCCTTAATAGTTAAATTTCCACCTGCCATATTTAGGGTACCATTATAGGTATCATCACTATTCAAGGTCATTTCACCACCGTTTTGGTTTACAGTTCCTCTATTACCTATATTTATTACGGCAGTTTCATCGACTACACCATTTTCTTCTACATTTAAAGTACCTGCATCATTTAAGTTTACTGTTGCTGCATCACTTATTGTACCATCTGTTAATACAACTGTACCTCTATCATTAACATTGATTGTGGCTTCATCAGTTATTGCTCCGCCATCTATTGTTAATGTACTGTAATCATCCATATTTACAGTTGCACCTAATGCAATTTTTCCATCTGTAACATTCATTGTTGATTCATTGTTCATGTTTACAACTGCATTATCTGTTATAGAACTGCTGTTCATTTGGAAACTGCTTTGATCTTTTAAGGTTATTACTGAATTAGAATTAACTTCGCCATCTGTCATTTCCATCTTGGCGTCATCTCTTAAGTTTACTTGCGCACCTTCTGAGATTTCACCACTTGTCATTGTGAAACTACTATTATCCTCAAAGTTAAGAATTGATCCATTTGTTATATCACCATCTGACATATTCATCTGTGATTCATCACTGAAATCTAATACTGCCTTGTCTGTAATCTCACCGTCTTTCATGTTCATCTGTGATGAATCTTCAAATACCAGATGCGCCTCATTTGAAATTTCGCCATCGGTCATATTAAATTTAGATGTATCTTTTACTGTTACCGTTGCACCATCTGTAATCTGACCACCTGACATATTTATTGAACTGCTATTATTTACTTTTACTTGAGTACTTGATGATATTGTACCTTCCGCAATATTGAATTCACTATTTGCAACCTCACCTCCAACATTTACAGTACCACCTGAAATCATGTCATTTTCATTGTTGAACGTAAAACCGGTACCTGTAATATTGGTTGTTCCGTCTGTTTGTATATATGTGCCAAACTGTCCTTTGGTTACTGAATCTAAGTTTACTGTGCCTTTTGATAAGTTGATATTACCTTCAATTTTGTCTTTACTGTTTAATGAAAGTTTTCCGCCTGTTACGTTAATTGTACTATCCTTAACAATGGTCGTATCTGTATCAGCCCCTACTGAACCTTTTGATATTGTTAATGTTGATGATTCATCCGCTGTTCCGACAGTTAAAGAACCACCGTTAATCTTATCTTCTGTATTGTTCAAATCAAATGTTGAACCGGTAATTAAAGTATCGCCACCTGTTTGTACAAATTCTGAATTTTCTGATTTCTTAACACCATCCAATGATAAACTACCACCAGACATATTATATGAACCATTGAATGTATCAGATTTATCAAGTTCTACAGAACCACCTGTTTGATTTACAACACCGTGTTCACTTAAGATCATATTGGCATCAGAATCAAATGTACCGCCACTTATATTAAATCTTCCTTGATCATCAATATTAAGAGTTGCACCATCATTGAAAGTTCCATCTTCCATATTGAATGTAGATCTATCTGTCAAATTAACACTTGCAGTACCGGTTACTGTGCCATTTTTCATATTCAAAACGCTGGTATCTGTTAGATTTACACTAGCACCTGATTTTATAGCACCATTGTTCATATTCATCACTGCTTCATGTTCAAGGTTCACACTAGCATCATCTGAAACTGAACCGCCATTCATATTAAATATACCTTCATTTGATATATTTAAGCCAGCTCCTGATGTTATTTTACCTTTATCCATGGTCATTGATGAATTTTCAGTAATATTAACTTGAGCTCCATCTTTTATTGTACCATTTGACATTTCAAATGATGATGTATCTTCAAAATTCAACACCGCATCATCAGAAATTTCTCCACCAGACATTGTCATACTTGAACTATCTTCAAAGTTTACAACTGCCTTGTCTGTAATTTCACCATCAGTCATATTCAAGTTACTTGAATCTTCAATGTTTACTGTAGCTCCTGATGTTATTGAACCGCCTGATACATTTAATGTACTATCATTATCTACCCTTACATTTGCTGTTGATGAAATTGAACCTTCTGACAATGTTAAATCACTACCAGGTGTTGTTCCGCCAACAATTACTTTTCCACCTGATATATTATCGTTTTCATTATTTAAATCAAAACCATTTCCTGTGATAAATGTTTCACCACCTGTTTGTGTAAACGTTCCAAATTCACTTTTTTCTGCTGAATCCAGGTTTAATTTTCCTGATGATATATCTAAATTACCATCTATTGTATCTTCACTATCTAAAGTTAAATTACCACCTGTTAAACTTATTGTACTTCCTTGAACTATCGTAGTATCTACATCTTTTGATACTGTACCATTAGATATCTTCATATTGGAAATATCATTAACATCACCAACAGTTAATGAACCACCTAAAATCATATCTTTGGCATTATTCAAGTCAAAACCAATACCTGTAACTTTTGTATCGCCACCTGTTTGCTTTAATACACCTAAAGGATCTTTATTCACGCCATTAAGAACTAAATTTCCTGATGATAAATTGATTGTTCCTTTGTATGTATCTGCAGAATTTAATGATAATTTACCACCTGTTTGGTTTATTGTTGCATGCTGATCTAATACAATGTTTGCATCTTCTGCAACTTCGCCGCCTTTTAAATTGAATGAACTTTGTGAATTTAGATTTAGGTTTGCACCTTCAGCTATCATTCCATTATCCATATTAAATTCGGCTCTGTCTTCTAATGTAACAGTTGCGTTCTTTGTTATATTGCCGTTTTCCATATTCAAAACGCTGGTATCGCTAAGATTTACTTCTGCGCCACCTTTTATTGCTCCGTTTTCTATGTTCATTACGGCTTCATTATCTAAATTTATCTGTGCACCATCTGATATAATGCCTTGACCAATGTCTATTGTACTTGAATTTGATGCATTAACTACAGCATCATTAGTAATCGTACCTTTATCCATTGTAAAGTGAGAATTATTATCCAAGTTTACAGTAGCACCATCGGTTATTATTCCTTCTGCCATTTCAAAGCTACTTGTATCTTTGAAATTCAATGTGGCTCCATCTGTAATGGTACCATTATTCATTATAATTGCACTGCCTTTATCCACAGTTACAACCGCTGATGAAGAAATTGTACCGCCATCAATTCCTAAAGAACTTCCAGCTACAGTACCGCCAACATGAACTGTTCCGCCTGAAATTGTATCATTTGGATTGTTTAATGAGAAACCATTACCGGTTATTGATGTGTCACCACCGGTTTGTGTAAATGTACTGCCTTCATCTTTTGATATTGAATCTAATTCTAATTTTCCACTTGAGATATTTAAGTTCCCTCCAAGTGTATCAGTTTCTCCATCTAATGATAAATTACCACCATTTACAGTTACCGTACTGTCTTTTGATATAATTGTTGTTGCATCTTTGTCAATTGTACCTTTTGAAATTGACATATCTGCTTTATTTGTATCGGTTCCAACTATGAAATATCCGTGACTGATATTATCATCTTCATTATTTAAATCAAAATCATCACCTGTTACTGTAATTGTACCGCCAGTTTGCTCTAATTTTGAATTTGAATTTTTGCCTATTGAATTTAATGTTAATGAGCCTGATGATACTGATATATCACCATTAATTGAACCTTCTTCATTAAAGGTTACGCTACCTCCATTAACTTTTAATTTAGATAATTCATTCAAATTAACAATCGCATCTCCACCTATTGTTCCCTGTGATACGGTTAAGTCTGAAGATACTTTTCCATTACCAATATTTACAGTTCCACCACTGATATTATCTTTAGCATTGTTTAAATCAAAGCCTTTTCCAACAATATTTGTGGTACCTTTCTTCTGGGTAAATACACCATTTTTCTCATCTACATTATCCAGTGTCAATTCTCCGCTGGTCATATTAATATCACCATCCCAAGAATCTTTACTATCAAATGTTAATGTTCCACCTGCTAGATTGATTTGAGAATTTTCATTCAAATCAATACGAACATCACCTTCAACAGTACCTTCTGATATTGTGAAGTCTGACTCTTTTAATCCATCGCCAATTGTCAATGAGCCTTTTGAGATACTGTCTTGATAATTATTTAAATCAAATCCTGTTCCTGTTACTGTTGTTGAACCGCCTGTTTGAATAAATACACCTTGTGAATTTTTATCTACATTATCAAGTGCTAATGTTCCGCCTGACATGTTAATATTACCATCAAGATTATCTGATTTATCTAATGAAACATTTCCGACTCCAGATATTCCTAATGTTGCATTTGAATTAATATTAGTAGTTGCATTAGCAGCAATAGTACCGCCACCAACACTTACCACTGTTCCTACAGTACCATTACCGATATTTATAGTACCACCGGTTATACTATCATATACATTATCAAGACCAAATGATGTACCTGTTATTGTTGTTACACCACCTGTTTGATTTAACACGCCGTCTTCACCTTTGGTAACTGATTTTAAATTCAATTCACCATCTGATAAATTAATTTCGCCATTATATTTATCATCACTACCAAGGCTTACTGTTCCACCTGAAATATTTAATTTACTATTTGAATTGATATTTGTTACTGCAGATGACTGAATTACACCTTTTGATACACTTACTTCACTTGCAACTGTGCCATCACCTACATTAAATACACCGGCAGAAATACTATCTCCTGAATTATTTAAGTCAAAACCCATTCCTTTAATAGTTGCAGTACCACCTGATTGTGTAAATGTACCGCCTGGATCTTTACTTAAAGAATCAAGACTGAATGTTCCACCTTTTATATCAATATTTCCGTTTATAGTACTTGTCTTACCTAATGCAACTTTACCACTGCTATCAACTGTTAAGGTTGAATTTTGGTTAAGATTTACACTTGCATCTTCGGTTATAGTACCTTTTGAAACTGTTAAATTTGATTGGCTTCCACCATCTCCAATATTTAATGTGCCACCGACAATTTGATCATCTTCATTATCAAGATTTAAGCCGGTTCCATTAATATTTGTTGTACCTTTTAACTGTGATAAAACACCATTTTTACTATTAATATCGTTTAATGTTAATGTACCGCCATTAACTTCAACTCCACCATTCCAAGTGTCACCTGAATCTAAGGTTACATCACCATTACCCATTACTGTAATAAATGAACTTGAATTCAATTTTACAGTCGCATCTTCTTCAATAGTACCTTCTGATACTTCTAAAATTGTAGAGTTTGAGCCTGAGCCTACGGTTAAGGTTCCGCCTGAAATCTTATCTCCTGCATTGTTTAATTCAAATTTTGAAGATGTAATATCTACATTACCACCTGTTTGATTTAATGTTCCTTGAGCGTTTTTATTTATAGCGTCAATACTTAAATAACCACCCTCAGTTACATTTACATCACCATACCAAGTGTCACCTGAATTTAAGTACATATTACCACCGGCTACATTAACTTGAGCATTTTTATTAATGTTTACCTGTGCACCTTTTTGAATTGTACCTTGTGATAATGTCAAACTTGTATCTGAACCATTACCTATTTGTAATAAACCACCGTTTATTAAATCTTCTGAATTATTTAAATCTAAACCTTCTCCTGATACTGTAACAGAACCACCTGTTTGGGTATATATACCATCTTCATTCTTTGATATACCATCTAATTTGGCAGTACCATCAGAAACAGTTAAATTACCATTCCAAGTATCTGTTGAATCTAATACTAAATCTCCACCACTAACTTCTATCGTAGCATTTTTGGTTAAATCAACTTTTGCTCCACTTGCAATAGCACCTTCTGACATTGTTAATTTTGAAGATGATGTACCATTTCCAATAGTTACATTTCCACCTTCGATATAGTCAAGTTTATTGTTTAAATCAAATGTTCTACCTGTAATAACAGTATCACCACCGTTTTGGTAGAATACTCCACTAGATGATTTTGTTGCATCTTCAAGACTTAAATCACCCTCGGAAATATTTACATTTCCATTCCAACTATCAGAAGAATCTAATGTTACATTTCCTCCTGTAATATTTAAGTTTGAATAATTATTGATATAAACATCTTCATTCTTTGTTATTGTACCATTGGATACTGTTAATGTTGATGATACTGAACCATCACCAATATTTAATGTTCCACCATCAAGTAAATCTTCTGATGAATTCAAATCAAAAGAATTACCGGCAATATTAATTGTTCCGTCTGTTTGCTTTAATGCACCAGTTTTTTGAGTGTTCTTAATGCTTAATGTTCCACCCTGAACATTTACATTACCAGCCCAAGTATCAGTTGAATCAAGTGACATTGAACCACTTTTTATATCAACACTTGAACCCCCTGAAATATTTACATCAACTTCTGATGCGACAGAACCACCTTTTAATGTTAATTTTCCATTACCACTATCGCCACCAATATTCAAATTACCGTTTTTAATAGCATCATTGCTATTGTTCAATACAAAACTGTCGCCGGTAATATTTGTTGTTCCTCCATTTTGAACAAAAGTTGATGACATAGATTTTTCGGCATTATTAAGATTCAATGTGCCATTTGCAACATCAAGATTACCATTAATAATATCTTTGTTATCAAGGCTTACATTTCCACCCTTAAGTTTTAATGAACTACCCTCACCAACATTAACATTTGCAGCTGAATCAATAGTACCTTCCGTTACCGCCAGTTCACCGGTTGTAGAACCATCACCAATATACAAGTCACCACCAGTAATACTGTCTTCTGAATTATTTAAGTCAAAACCGGTACCGGTAATTATTGCATCGCCGCCTGTTTGCTTGTATGTTGCGTTGAAAGTTTTTGAAGCTGAATCTAATTTTAATTCTCCACTAGATAATGTTACATCACCTCTATAGGTATCTCCGGCATCTAAAGTAACATTTCCACCCTTAACTTCCATTGAACTGTTTTCAAAAATATTTACAGTTGCACCAGAACCAACATAACCATGGCTGACTCCCAATGAGCCACTGGTTGCATTTTGACCAATATTTACAGTACCACCAGTAATACTATCTCTATCACTTGCAAGATCCATGCCTGATCCAGTAACATTCATAGTACCGCCAGTTTGGATTATATGAGATGTCGTCGATGGGGATCTTGTAAATGAATCAAATTCAAGTAATCCATTAGATATATTTATTTCACCATTGATACTATCTCCGGTATCTATTAAAACTTCGCCTCCTGTAATTGCAAGAGTCGCATCTTGTACTATTGAAAGATTTACATCACGTCTGATAAAACTATTTTTCGCAATCGTCAATGTTCCGTCTTTATCAGCTGTGACATTACCGCTAGTAGCAATTAACAAACCATTCGTAAGAGAAGATGAGGTGTAATCGTGAACGGTTAAATCCCCACCATCATGAACGTATAATGTATTTTCACCACCACTATACCAATATGGTTCTGAATCGTGAATATCATATATAATTCCGGTTGAACCATCTACACCATTAGCATACATTGTTGAGGTAACGTCTATTATTGTACCGTAGATAGATGGAGACGTAGGTGTGGTAGCGTCATCTTCGGCTGCCATAACTATATGTCCTGTACTACTTAATAACGTAGCACAAGCTGCAATAGTTAATAATCGTCTAAATTTCTTCTGCATATTCCCTTATTATTGTTCTATCTCTACGAATACATCTCCACTTGACATTATAATATGTATCCATGAACATTCAAGAAATTTGCAAAACTTTACATTATTAATGTATTTTAAACAATTAACTTATTTTTAAAATTTTCTTGTTGAACTATCCCTATTAATTTATTCAAAAATGCCTTATAGCGAGCTCTTACAGCTTCGCCTGAAAGAACTATATCTGCTTGATTTTTACAAGGTCTTACATATATCTCTGCCTTTTTAGAAGCATTTTCATAAATTCCCTTAGCAGATTCTCCTAAATCTCTTTCTGCTGCGCGTACAAAAAATCTTTCTTTTTGCACTTCACTTCGTACATCTACATATATTCTGAAATCAAACGCATCTTTTATTTTTTCTGTTAATGTAAACAGTCCTTCTGAAATAATTATTCTGGATGAATGCGCCAATGTATGGTTATCATATCTTTTTGCAGTTCCAGACATATCATATTTTGGAAGATATACAGATTTTCCTGATAACAATTCTTTTATATGAAAACTCATTAATTCTAATTCTAATGCTTGAGGTATATCTAAATCATAATTCTTTGCAAATTCTGAGAAACTACCCGCTGCTTTTACCATTTCAGAGCGATCATAATAATAATCATCTGTGTTAACTCTTGTTATAGCATTTTCAATTTCAAATTCTGTTGCAAAAGACTTTATTGTATCAATAATATCGAGAGTAATTGTTGACTTTCCGCTTGCTGTTTCGCCGGCTATACCTATTGAGGCGGGTCTTGTAATATTTCCGGATAAATATTTTGCTAATTTAGATATAATTCCTTGTTTATAACTTACTAATATTGATCCCGGGGAGTTTAATTCTTCTTCAAAAATAATCTTTAATTTCTTTTCAACTTCGTCAACCCTATTATAAGGAGTAGAAACATACATTTTTTTTGGTCTTACTACTGTTTCTTCCTTTACCTTATGAAGTATATTTTCTGTCATACTGTCCTTCTCAAAATTATTGTACTACACAGATAGTCTTTCCCATGACTATACCAGAATAAACTCAAAAAAAAAATATTTTTTGCCTAAATGTTAACTTTAGTAAAGCAATTTGACAAACCCAAAATATTCAAATGATAATCTATTCCCTGTTTTTAGCTCTTTATTTTTATGATATAATTTTTCCGTAAGGTTAGTTAAACAGGGAGTGTTTGATTTATGAATATTAATACTAATTACCAAAACATTTCAGACAGTTATTTATTTTCAACTATTGCAAAAAAGGTAAATGAATTTTCTAAAGCAAATCCTGATAAAGAAATTATCAAATTAGGTATTGGAGATGTTACTCTTCCTCTTTGCAAAATCGTTGTAAAAGCGCTAAAAGATGCATCTGAAGAAATGGGAGTTAAGGAAACCTTTAGAGGTTACGGACCTGAACAAGGGTATGATTTTTTAAGAGAAAAGGTTCAAGCTTATTACAAAAATCATAATGTTAATCTTGACATTGACGAAATATTTATTTCTGACGGTGCTAAATCTGATTTAGGAAATATTCTTGATTTATTTTCTACAGAAAATACCGTACTTGTTCCAGACCCTGTTTATCCTGTTTATGTTGACACAAACACTATGGCTGGCAGAAAAATTGTTTACATTGATGCAAATGCACAAAACGAATTTTTACCGCTTCCTGATGAAAGCATAAAAGCTGATATCATATATATTTGTTCTCCTAATAACCCGACTGGCGCGGTTTATAATAAAGAACAACTAAAAAAATGGGTTGATTATGCAATTAAAAATAATGCAGTAATCCTTTTTGATTCTGCTTACGAATGCTTTATAACAGATAAAGAATTACCTCATAGTATTTATGAAATTGAAGGTGCAAAAAATTGTGCTATTGAATTTTGTTCATTATCAAAAATGGCAGGATTTACAGGTACAAGATGCGGTTATACAATCGTTCCTAAAGATATTGAAAACGGATTACTTAATAAAATGTGGCTAAGACGTCAAACGACAAAATTCAATGGAGTTCCATACATTATTCAAAGAGGCGCGGAAGCTGTATTCACACTTGACGGACAAAAAGAAATTCAAGAAAACTTAAATTACTATAAAGAAAATGCCAAAATTATTTCAGATACCCTTAAAAAACATAACATTTGGCATATCGGCGGAAAACATTCACCATATATTTGGTTGAAATGTCCTAACAATATGACATCTTGGGAATTTTTCGATTACTTATTGGAAAATGTTCAAATTGTCGGAACTCCAGGCTCAGGTTTTGGCAAAAACGGAGAAGGTTATTTCAGATTAACTTCTTTCGGAAGCAGAGAAAATACAATTAAAGCTTGCGAAAGATTAGATAAATTCTTAAAATAATTTTGGACAAATTTTTACTAATGGCGCGGCAATGAAAATTCATTGCCGCGCCATTTTATTCATTACTTTATTGCCTAAATCTATCCGAAAGATAACTTAATATTGCCCCGCCAATTTCTTCATTAGGATCAAAAGGTTGATTTGGGTTATTTGGTTTTAGGGAATTTTTAATCAGCATATTAACCAAAGGTCCAAACGCATCAGGAACTTGTATTTTCCTGTAAATTCCAGCCAAGAAAGTTTGAATATTTGGAGATTCTGTATTATTAAACCTTGCAAATATCGGATATAATTTCTCAATCCCTTTAACTCCTGAATCGTGAAGTCTATTCATAACATAAAGAGCTTCTGTCACTTGGGCTTCGTTATTGGAATGAATTAAAATATCAGAAAGATAAGGAAGTGCATTTTCTCTTTGATTTACAAAATAATCAACTTCATTATTATCAAATGTACAATAATTTTTTCCATTAGAAGGTAATTGGCAAGATGCACAAATATATGGTTGATTTTGCCTTTGATATTGGTATGAATTTTGATAATTTACTATCGGAATTTGTTGTATCATTTTTTAACTCCATAAGTTTATGAATACACATAAGGTGGTCCGTTTTTAACTTCGAATAATATATTTTCTGCCATAGATTTTAACTCTTCTTTTGTGCGATTACCGCTATCTACTTGTTTGTAAAATTCATCAACAAGCGGAGAAATTGCAGCATCTTTTTTGGATTTAAAATTACGCAATTCTGTTGAAACAAGTCGTTTTTGAAGTTCTAATTCGGTTTCTGCATTAATCTTTTTTACCTGAACTTCTTTTATCGCATCACCTGCTAGTTTTCCGCCATAACTTATCGCACTTATTCCGGTTATTCCCAAAAATAATTGTTTGAATTGAGGATTTTCGGTATCTATTAACCAGTTATAGAAAAACGCCCGATAATCATCCACAAAAGAATTAAATGCAGGTCGAGGAGTTCCATCTCCGCCAATATTTGGATTTACTTGCGTTGTTGAGGCTTTCATTTTGGATAAAATCCTATTTAAAAATTCTGTTTTTTCTTCAGATTTATTCCACTTTAATTTATTTATTTGTGTTGATATAAATTCTTCTGCTTTATCTGAGCCATCAAGCGACAGGAACATGTATTCAAGCGTATCTTTATCGGTATCTTTAGGATACTCCCCTGATGAGTCAACTATTGATGAAATTGTATCTTTTATTTTTTGCAAATTTTGCTGTAAATGAAGTTTGCCTTTGGTTAAATTTTTCAATGACAAATACCCAAGCCCCACAATAGATACAGCCGTTCCAACACCAAGCAAAACATTTCCTAAATTAAATGACTTTTTATTTTTGTTTGTATTTTTATCTGATGAAGTAAATGACATCAAATATTTTGACTTACCAAAATTAGGCAAAATTGGTTCTTCATCCGATACTAAATATTTTTCAAAATCATTTGCATACTTAGAAAGCATACTTCTTATAATTTGAATTTTTCCAGAAAAAGATTGTGTTTCTACATCAATTAAATTTTCTTGAAGATTTTTTTGAATATCAGCTTCTTTTCGTTTTACCCAAATATCTTTATAACCGTCAAAAAATGTTTTTCCCATAAATGCCATTGCAGAAAGTGCCAAAACTCCACCTGCTGCAATAAATGTTTTTTTATTAGGACTTTGCACCATTTGATAAATTACTTGATATGTTTCTTTGCTAAGATTAACATTTCTGGTTAATGTAGGAAGCCACTTTTCTTTAGGCAAATCCTTAGCCGCTTTTGCACTTCTGCTAATCAATGCCGTAGCCATTGTAATTACTGACATTACGCCAAGTGCGATAGCGCTTAACGGCAACAATTTTTTATCAATAATTCTGTTGTCTGAATACAAATTTTCAGGCATTTGTGTATTACTTGAGATTAAATAAGCATTTCGTGAACTTGATAAATTATTTATTCCAACATTATTATTAACCACAACACCTTCTTTTGTGCTGATTAAATTTTTCCTTTGAGAATTTGTTAAGTTCCTCTGCTGCCTTATATTTTCCGAATCATTCAACGGATTTATGTACATCTTTTTCGTCATCCTTTTTTGTTTTGTGCGTTATATTTTTATATAATTTGTGAATGTATGTTTTAAGTTCAAATAAACGTTTTGCTTCTTCTGCTTTTTGTTCTTCATCTTCTGTTTCAAAAGTGCCAAATACAAAAAATGAAAACTTTAATTTCTTTTTCAAATTTGAAACAAATTTTGAAAAATTTTCCTTTATCGCCGTATCCATTTCTCCATATATTGCAGCCAATTTATCGGATATATCCGTAAATTTCTGTTTTATATTTTGGGTCAGATTTACAAAATTTGTCGGAAAATTTTGTAAAAATTGAAGAGGTTTGGCAACAAAATTTATAAGGATAAAATTTGTTGGAAGTGCGATAATTTTAGGCATTTTATTATTTATAAACGCTGAAATATCCATCAATCTTTGATGAGTCGCTGTTATATTTTTTTGAAAATCAACAAGTGCTTGGATATGACTTTCTTGAGCTGCTTTCGCACTTTCTCGTGCCTGTTTTTGCGCTCTTAACATTGCTCCTATTGCAGCACACTGATTATATGACATCTCACCAACATTTCGTGGAATATCCCTTTTACTTGTAGAATTACCACCTGCCATTCCACTACAAATAGGACAGGCGCCTAATGGCAAACCATGTGGACATGTACCCGGCTTTGCAGCTTGTGTTCTTACAGGTGCTGATTTTATTGACATAAAAAAATCCTCTAACTTTAGAGGACACTACAAAAATACCTGCTATATTCATATCGCACGTGAATATAGTTATTTTTGAGCATTCCGACTTTTACGGCTGCGGCTACAGTTGGAGATCTTCACTCCATTTCCTCTTATTTAGATATTATTTTAAGCATAATATTATGTCAACTTGACCTATTGTTTTATATTTTCGTTTATGTATTAAATTCTTTTACAAATTCATTTACCCATTTTATCAACTGCGTAATTTCGTAAGGTTTTGGTAAATATAAATCCGCTCCAGTATTTAATACTAATTCCTTATCGTGAATTATAGAGGTTACTATTACTTTTGAATCTTTAAATTTTTCTTCTTGTTTTAATCTGTAACATAAATTCAAACCGTTTTTCTTTTCTAAATCTCCCGCATCAACTATAATAAGTGCAGGAACTTCTTCTTCATCAGGAATTTTATATTCATTAATTATTTCAGTTTGATAACCTTGAAGTTTTAATATGGTATTCAATAAAATACTTAAAGCTTCATCTGTTTCAAAAATAACAATTCGGTTGTTATATTCAGATTCTAAAACAGAATCTTCGGCTGAAATTTTCGGACGCTCGATAAGATAATTTGAGCGATTTGGATTATCCGCAAGATGATGAACATGCACTAATGAATTGAGAACTTGCGTTGTATCTTTGTATTTTGCAAATTCATTTGTTATAACCCCTATCGTTGAGTGAACAAAATTTGCACGTCTTCCTGCATATTCATCCCCCTGCATTATCATATAGCCTCTATCCAAATCATGTTCTGCATAAAATTTGTTTGCCACTGAATCAAATGCAAATATTAAAAATCTCGCTAATCTCTCTGCTTTTATCGGATCTGTTATTACGAGAAATATATTCTCTGAAAGTTCACCAATATAATCGTTTTCATTCAACGAAGCCTGAATTATTGCAACGTAAGTTTGTAATAATTTGTCTGATGCAAGTTGTGTATATGCCTGTTTGTAACTTTCAAAATTTTCAATACTTATATACAAAACAGCCCAAGGTTTATCTTCCGACAATTTACGTTTTAACGCTCGTAAACTATAGTTTTTGTTCGGCAAAAACTGTTTTACGCTAAGATTAGATTCAAATTCTCTTCGTAAATGTGCAGTCATTCGAACTTTAAATTCTTCTGAATTAACAGGTTCTGATAAAAAATCATCAGCTCCGCTTTCCAAAACCTTTATCCTATCATTAAAATCTGCCGATTTTGACATCGCAACAATTATCGGTCGCATATTATAAGTTAAGGCTCGAACTTGCTTGCAAAAATCAGATAAATCATCGTCAAAACTATCCGATATAATTATTAAATCGGGTTCCTTGTCCTGAATTAATTTTAAGGCCGTTATTAAATCCTTTGAAATTATTACCTTATTTGTCGGTGATTCCAAAAGTTTTTTATATTTCGTAGAAAGTTCCAACCTTGTATCAATTATTAATGTTACTGATTGCATTTCATCCTCGCTTGTTCTTCTATCATTACTATCGGGAATGACACCGTGAAAGTAATTTCACTTAATTCAGAATTTTCACCCCTAGGTAGGGATTCCACTGAAATACATCCGCCCATCTTTTCTACAAGACTTTTCGTGATGTATAAGCCTAATCCGCTACCCTGAACTCTTCTTGTTAATGGATTGTCAATTCTCGCAAATTTTGTAAATATTTGCTCGTAATCATTCTTTTCAATTTTTAATCCGGTATTTGTTATCTTTATAAATACATTATTATTCATTATACCGGTTGTAATAGTTGTTTTAAATTCACCATATGAATATTTCGCACTGTTTTCAATTAAATTAGTCATGATTTGCTCAAAACTGTCCTTATCAACAAATATCGCCGGCAAATCATCCCTATAATAAAATTCGAAAACCTGATTTGGATACTGGCTTTTTACAACTGAAATAACCTGCTGTATCGGAAGTTTGATATTTATCTCTTGCTTAACAAATTTTTGATTGGCAGATTTTAACCTCGTTACTGATAACATATTCTCAACTAGATTAATTAATCTGTTTGACTGCTCCTCGATAATCTTTAAAAAATGCTTCTTACTCTCATCATCTAATTTGTCCCAAGATGATAGCATTGTCTGCGAAAATCCGCGAATTGATGTCAAGGGCGTCCTTAATTCGTGACTTACGGTTGATATAAAATCTTCATATTTTTGTTCAATATTTCTTTCATCCATATTTGTATTATAACAGATAGTTATTAAATAAATCTATAAAAAATTTAGACGGCTCCATTTTTGAAACCGTCTAATATATTATAATAAACAACCATTAGTTATCTATTAAAATGTGCCTGCAGGTTTTTTCTGAGGTGTTGCCCCAGGAATAGACTGCCAATTTGCTGCCATAATCTTTTTGAAAGATTTTAATGCAGTATCTTCTAGTTCGCCAAGTTCTTCAGCTTCCATAATTAGTTCTCTTAATGGCATCAATGCTCTTGGATCTCTAAGAACTCCTAATGCTGCTGCTGCACCGGCTCTAACTAATTCGTTTTCTGATGTGTTTTTCATAACGTCTATCAATGCAGGAACTGCTTTTGTATCATTTAATTTACCTAATGATGTTACTGCATAAATTCTTACGTTAACCCATTCATCATAAAGCATATTGATAATCTTATCTACAGCTTTTTTATTTCCGATTTCGCCTAATGCTCTTGTTGCATCACATCTAACGTTAACTTTTTCGTGATCTAATGATGCAATTAAAGCGTCTGTAGCTACATCACCAATTTCGATTAAAGCATCTGTTGCTGTTATACAAACTTGAGGATTTTCATCATTTAATGATTCAACAAGCGGTTCAACAACGATTTCTCCGCCTAAACGACCTAACGCACGAGCTGCACGTACACGTACATCAACGTTACGATCTTCTCGTAAAGATTCAATTAGGTGAATTGTTGCTGATGAATCCCCTAATTCGCCTAGCGCTCTTGCTGCATATAATCTTACCGATCCGTTTTTATCATGTTTTAAAACGTCGATTAATGGCTCAACCGCTTTGGAATCACCCATTTCACCTAAGATACGTGCTGCGTTGTATCTAACTTTTTCTGAGTTGCTTGTTCTTAGGTCACTAAGTAATTCATCAAATGTTTTCTTCACCTGTTTTTTCTTACTACTTACACTAATCGTCATTACTTTCCTCCGACATTACTACAATAATTCACACCTACTCTTATATAAAGATTTTCCCCGGGAAATTATTGCCATTTTCGTTTCTTTTTATTAATTTTTGTTTACAATTCATGATTTGGTTGTTTAGTTTTTAGTTGTATCTGGTCAGATGATTAAGGGTAAATCTGACACTTATTTATTCTGTACTATTATTATAACATATTTTTTATTATTTTTAACCTAATAATGTTACTAATTATAAGAATTATGTTATTTATTTTTTATAGAATGCTTGAAATTCAAATATAATCGAAAATTTTAGTTTACAATTCTTAAAATTTGACTACTCACACTTGATAGTAATAACAAACTCCGTACCCTTGCCAACTTCGCTATATACCTTGATTGTACCGCCGTGCTTATCTATTATCTTTTGGCTTATTGCAAGCCCCAATCCGGTACCTACACCTACTCCCTTTGTCGTATATCCTGCCGTGAAAATTTTCTCTAAATCTTCTCTTGGTATGCCACGTCCATTATCTTTTATTTTTACTATCAAATTACCTTCACGATACTCTGTCGTTATTGTTATTTTTCCTTCTGTTTCTATTGCCTGACAAGCATTTACCAATATATTGGTAAATACCTGATTTAACATATTCGGATAACATTTTACCGGTGGAATATTTCCATATATTTTTTCTATTTCTATTTTATTTTTTGTTTCGTGACGAATTAAATCCAATGTTAAATCAATTTCTTTATTTATATCTGCTTTTTGTAATTCTGCCTCATCTAATCTTACAAATTTTTTCAAGGAAATTACGATGTTACTTATTCTCTGAATTGCTTCTTTATCTATTGAATTTATATCCATAAGTGTTTGTCTTATGTTTTCATCTTCTATTTGAGGCAGCAATTTTAAAATCAAGGAATTGTTTGATTTTATCGATGCAACAGGGGTATTGATTTCGTGTGCTACTCCTGCTACCAACTGACCTAATGATGCCATTTTTTCAGCATTTATCAACTGTAATTGAGTTTCTTTTAATTCATTCAGTGCTTTTTTCAAATTCTTAACGTTTTTAACGTTCTTTTGATACAATTCTGCCCTTATTATCGCACTGCCTAATTGAGATGATACAGCGTCAAGAATTTCAATTTCTTCGTTCAATTCTCGTTTTTGATAACTCAACAAAACCAAAACCCCTATCATCTTTTGGGTATAAAATACAGGAACTATAACACGTAAGACTGATTGTTTAAATGATTCAGCTTCAACGCATTCTAATAGTGAATAACTTACAGAAATTTTTCCTGATTTTAATTTATTCATTGCATAGTTATCAAAAGTAATATTTTGAGTTTTTAAAGTATTTTCACCATAAACTTCTTCTATCTTAAAACCGTTACCATCTGTTGACGCATAATAAACCCTAAAACACCCGAACATTATTGCCAATTCTTTTAAGGCAGAATTTAAAATTACAGAGATATCTACCGATTCTCTTATGATATTTGAAACCTTATTTATTAAAGCAATTTTTATCGCTTGAGATTGCGCTTTTTGCCTAATTTTCTGAAGTTCATCATTTTCTTCTGCAAGTTTATTTAATTTAATTTTAACCGCATCATTTTCTCGCTTATTACTTTCTAAAAGCACATCAGAACTAACATCTACCAAACGAATTATGGTATATTGACCACGCTTTAAGGTTGTCAAATCATAATATGAAATTCCACCGGAATCCGACAAATATGAAACTCTTGCTGAAAAAGGTTCCTTTGATACTATCGCTTGAAAAATAGGAGAATATAAATCGACATTTTCACTATCTACAGGACACATATCAAAATTTATCTGGTGGGCAAACTGCCTTATCCCGTAAAATGGCTTAAAAACACGACAAAATGCGCTGTTTTTAAATACAACCTCTTCATATTCCCTAACAACTATCATTGGATCAAAAAATTGATTAAATAAATCAAACTTTTTCATATTAAAATTATATTCTAATATAAATGTTTATGCAATTTTGTTTAAAATCTTATTCTGACAAATTTTATTTTTATCGCGGCTTTAAAATACTTAACATTATCCACAATAATAGAATTTATGCTAAAATGTAAACATCGCAAAATAGGGGAGAGTTTTATGGAAAATATAAACAAATTTAAAGTATTCACAATAATAATTATTTGTACTTTTGTTTTTGCAGTTGCTGCGATTTATACAAACACAAAAGATGTTACAAGCGACAAAGTTTCTGAACAACAAGAATATACACAAACTGAAGAAACTAACAGATATAACAGAACTTCTAATGATATTGAAACTGAAATAAGAAATATCAATCAAAGATTAGATGAACTAAGTTCAAGAGTAAATAACACCAGATCCCAAAGCTCACGTTCTGATGCCGGTAATTTAAAATGTAAAATAGCAGGAACTCTAAGCAATAGAGGAATGGAAGAAATGAGTCCAAATGCTGCAGTTAATGATGCAAGAGTTAATGGAAACGATTTAGTAGTTCTTTGTTCTTTCTAAAAAAAAATTTTTAAATAATTAAAAAAATAGGACTTACAATAAATGCAAGTCCTATTTTTTAATATCTTAATTCTGAATTATTCTACTTCGATTGCTCCAACCGGGCAAGCATCAGCAGCTTCTTTTACAGCATCAATGTTATCAGCTACTGCAGATTCATTAACTACTGCTTTGTCTTCGATTGAAAATACTGCATCACAAATTGATTCGCATGCACCACAAGCAATACAACTGTCATTAACTTTAACTGTCATTTCTTATTCTCCTTATTTTACTGCGTGGAACTTAATCCACTTTATGATTATATAACAAAAATTCAAAAATTTCTACAAGCAATTTGTTTTATTTTCTTAAATAATTGTAGCAATCTGTATTTTATGTATTGATTTTTTTTCTTGAACATATTATCATCGTTTCTGTAGAGTGCTTACGCCAATAATCACTCAACAAGAAAAGGAAAAACTGATATGTCAATTAACTTAAAAAACAAACAAGAAATTGTTAAAGAATTCGGAAAGAACGAAAAAGACACTGGTTCTTCAGCTGTACAAGTTGCTATGATGACTCAAAAAATTGCTGAATTAACTGAACACTTGAAATCTAACAAAAAAGATTTCGCTACAAAAAGAGGTCTTTTAATGATGGTAGGTAAGAGAAAAAGATTACTTGCTTACATCAAATCTCAAAATCTTGATGAATACAGAGAATTGATTAAAAAGTTAGGTATCAGAGGTTAATCTGAGAAACTTTTAAAAGACCGACCATTTGGTCGGTCTTTTTTAGTAAGAATTTATTACAATAAGAGGTATTATGAAAAGTTTAAAATCAATGCGATTACATATTGGGATTTTTGGAAAAATGAATTCCGGAAAATCTTCTTTCCTAAACAAAATTACAGGACAAGATGTATCTATTGTTTCAAACATCAAAGGTACCACAACAGATGTTGTTGAAAAATCAATGGAGCTTTTGCCTATCGGACCCGTAAATTTTCTTGATACTGCAGGAATTGATGATTCATCTAGTTTGGGTGAACAACGCATTGAAAAAACATTTAATATACTTAACCGTACTGATATTGCTATTTTAATATGCGATTACAACGGGATTGAAGATTTTGAAAAAAAACTTATTGAAAAATTTGAAACACTAAATATCCCATATTGCATCATTATTAATAAAAATGATATTCACAAAATTGACAATTCAAAATTGGAAGAAATTAAAAATTATACAAATAATTTTCTTATAACATCTGTTTTACAAGACGAAAACCTAATCTTTGAATTAAAAAAACTTTTAGTAAAATTATTACCGGATGATTTTGTTAATTCTCCAAGCATCATAAAAGATTTGGTTCCTGAAAAAAGTACCGTAATTTTAGTTATTCCGATTGATAAAGAAGCTCCAAAAGGAAGGATTATTCTTCCGCAAGTTCAAACAATAAGAGAACTTTTAGATAATAATTGCATTTGTATCTCAGTTAAGGAAAATGAATTAGAAAATGCACTTAACAATCTAAAAACGCCGCCTGCACTTGTCGTTACTGATTCTCAAGCCTTCAAAAAAGTTTCACAAATTGTACCAGATGAAATTTCCCTAACTTCTTTTTCAATACTTTTTGCAAGACTAAAAGGTGATTTAAACGCATTTTTAGATGGAGTTAAGGCAATCGACAACCTAAAAGATAATGACAAAGTTCTTATCCTCGAAAGCTGCACTCACCACCCGATTGAAGATGACATTGGCAGAGTAAAAATTCCAAATTTACTAAAACAAAAAACAGGTAAAAACTTAATTATCGATAATATTTCAGGACACGACTTTCCCGATATTAGTGAATACAAGCTTATTATCCATTGTGGAGCTTGCATGACCAACAGAAAAGAAGTTCTATCAAGAATTCTTCTTGCAAACAGAGCCAATATCGCTATTACAAATTACGGAATAGCAATTTCTTATTGCCTTGGGATTTTGGCAAGAGCAACAAAAATTTTCACAAACCAATAAGATTAAACACTTGAAACATCAGGTAAATCAATGCTTTTTAAACGTTGTTCAATTCTTCTATACCATTTTAAATGCTGTTTGAACAAAATTTTGTAATCATCAACCTTACCTGTTGAAATATTCTTGAATTGTTCATCACAGGTTTCTGTTAGTTTTGCTTCAAGAAAAGTTGTGTAATTTCTTCTGTCAATATTTGGATCTGTTAATTCAATACGTTTACCAAAATCAACAACAACTTCAGGTCTATTATCTCTAAAGAAACAATAATCTATTGATAAAGGAATTAGATTAACTTTACCATATCTTTTTACTGCGTTTTGAGCAATATACGATAACCCTGTTTGGAATTTAAACGGTCTGAAATGTGGTGGTCTTATAATTCCTTGAGGAAAAATACAAAGGATATTCCTTAAATCACTTAAAACTTCAACAGAGTATTGTAATGCCTTCATTGCAGACTGTGCAGATTTTTTGTTAACAGAATACGCACCACCACGTCTTAATAACGGAAATCTGTTTAATTCCTCAACCATCAAACGAATTTCTTTATGACATATACGGTGTGTAATATTATATAAAACAATACCATCCCACCAATTACAATGCGGCGCAAATAAAATGGTAGGATATTTACTATCGCGCTCTGTATAGTTTTCTACCCCTGTATAACGAAAAGCGTAAAACCTGTTTTGTAACATATTATAAAAACACAGACTTGCTATTGTTAACCAAAATCTGTTAGTTTTTGCCGGTTTAAACTTTTCCTCTTTATTCCTTAATTTTGTTGGTGGAATATCTGAATATAACTTTTCCTCAGTCGCCATGTATTAATTTTACCCCAGGATCAATAAATTTCAAACATTTAATATAATGTTAACTATTCTATAATAATATTTCAAATAGAAAATGCAAGTATCCTAAAAGGTAAATGCTAAAGCATTAATTTTTTGTAACAAAATAGCAAAATATTTCTAATCTTTGCTTTAATAAAAATGTGTGTAAAAGGAGGTATAAGTTATGGCAGGAATCGGAAAATGCATGGGGATTATGTCCGGAATAGGACTTGTTGGAGGAGCTGCTACTTCATATTTCATGCAAAATAAAACAAATAAAGTCGCAATGGAAAAAGCAAAAGCTCATGCCCAAAACGGAAAAATTAAAATCGGCGGAATGACTCCCGATGGAAAACTCTGGGATGGAGAAATGACTTTGGATGAATTTAAAAAGAATTTGAACAAAAAAACTGCAATAACTTCAGGAATTTCAGGAGTTATATCTGCAGTTACAACTGCAATTGTCGCAGGATTAACTCTTCTTTTAGGAAGTAAAATCATTAAATAAAAAATATAATAAAAACAAACAAAAAGACCGCTGTAGAAATCTACAGCGGTTTTATAATCGATTTACAATAATAATTAGTCTTCTATAGCCTTAATTATTTCAACTTCTTCTTTTTCTTCTTTTTGAACATCTGTACGAATAGATGCCTTATCAGAATAGATGTTTTTATCCTTTTGTTTTGTAATCTGTCTTGCAAGTTTGTCTGCTAAAATATCAATACTTGCATACATAGATTCAGCAGCTTCTTCACAACGAATACTACCGGTATTTGTCTTACAGATAACTTCTGCAATGTGCTTACCCTCTGCTGAAGGATTCTTAATCACTGACAATACAACATCAATTCCTTGAATTTGATCATAATGTGTTGCAACTTTGCCGATTTTTTCCTTTACATAAGCCTTGATAGCATCTGTAATTTCGATGTTTCTACCGTTTACATGAATGTACATTTAAAAACCTCCAATTCAATACTGCTTTGTCAGTATAACATACTTTGAATAATTTTTAAAGGGTTTTTTGTCTATTCATCTGCTAAAAATTGTGGCAATTCAACATCAGGTGTTCCGATAACCCTTACCAATTCAAGAACTGAAGCCTTCATTTGGCACTTTTGAGATGACGCTGTGAAAAAATCTTTATAAAAACAACCTTCACAATTACATCCACGCTTGTAACATTCTAATGCAGTTGTTGTCCATCTTCTCACTGCAACTGCTCTTCCCATATCCCTACTTCTAAACAATTTATATAATCTCCACTCTTACAATATTAACTAGACAATATATATCTTTACATATATATTGCAAATCTCCCCTAAAGTCGTTGTATCAATGATTTCCGACTCCATAATTTCATTATAGAAAATAAGGAAAATTTTTCAAGAGCGGAACATGTACTTATTAAGAATTGTAACGTAGAGCCGTAACCCTTATAAAATAAGCGTTTTCAGAATGTCAACTCCCCAATATCATGCTATGACATGTTTTACAGATACTTTCACCCTCTAAAACCATGAAGTGACATGGTTTTACATGGTTTAAATATTTATTAAGTATTGTAAATTATTTTCAAAATAAACCCATCAGGCATGCCCGACCGGACTATAAAATCGCTACTTGAAGCCTTTTGCAAGATTTTTTTATCTTTACCAGTAAATTTTGAAATTTGTATTAATTTCTCCGGAGATTTTTTTTAATACAACAATTAATTTGACTAAAGATAAATAGAAATTAATTTATAGAATAAATATATAAAAAAATCACATCTATAATAAACGCACAAAATATAAAATAGCCCATTATGGAAAAACCTTATACCGACATATACAGGGAATTTTTGTTGCAATTAAAACGTGTTTGTAATAAATTGGGTGTGTATAGGTATCCAAAGAAGGAGGAATTATACATGGAAACTTATGGTATTGAAAAATTTGGTATTATTGGACCAAAAGCAGTTTACCGCAACTTAACACCTGCTCAATTAACTGAAGCAGCATTACGTTTAGGTGAAGGTTCATTAAGCAACACTGGTGCTTTAGTTGTAACTACCGGAAAATATACTGGTCGTTCTCCTAAAGATAAATTCATTGTTGATACAGAAACTATTCACAATGACATTGCTTGGGGTAAAGTAAACCGTCCGATAAGCAGAGAAGCATTTAACTCTATCAAGGGTAAAATTGCAGCTTACCTACAAAACAGAGAAATCTTCATTTTTGATGGTTTTGCAGGTGCAGACAAAACTTACACTCAAAAATTCAGAGTAATTAACGAAATGGCAAGCCAAAACTTGTTCATTCACCAATTATTAATCAGACCAACAGCTGAAGAATTATCAAGCTACGGTGAACCTGATTACACAATTCTTTGTGCTCCTGGATTCAAATGTGATCCTGAAGTTGACGGAGTAAATTCTGAAGCTTGTATCGCAATCGATTACGAAGCACACGAAATCATTATTTGTGGTTCACGATACTCAGGCGAAATCAAAAAATCTGTATTCGCTACTATGAACTATGTTATGACTAAGAAAAACGTTCTTCCAATGCACTGTTCAGCAAACATGGACCCTGCAACAGGAGAAACTGCAGTATTCTTTGGTCTTTCTGGAACAGGAAAAACTACATTATCAGCAGACCCTGCTCGTAAGTTAATCGGTGACGATGAACACGGTTGGTCTCCTGACGGTGTATTCAACTTCGAAGGCGGATGCTATGCAAAATGTATTAACCTTTCTGAAGAAAATGAACCTGATATCTTCAACGCTATCAAATTTGGTTCATTAGTTGAAAACGTTGTTATGGATCCTGAAACTAGAGAATTTGATTTTAATGATGGTTCATTAACTGAAAATACTCGTGTTGGTTATCCTATCAACTACATTAACAATGCTCAAATCCCTTCAAAAGGTGGTATTCCTAAAGTTGTTATCTTCTTAACAGCTGATGCATTCGGTGTATTACCTCCAATTTCAAGATTGGACAAAAACGCTGCTATGTACCACTTTGTAACAGGATTTACTTCTAAATTAGCTGGTACTGAACGTGGTATTACAGAACCTGTTCCTACATTCTCAACATTATTTGGCGAACCATTTATGCCAATGGATGCTTCTGTTTACGCAGAAATGTTAGGTGACAAACTTGATAAATACGGAACTAAGGTTTACTTAGTAAATACAGGATGGGCTGGCGGCTCAGCTTCTATGGGTGCTAAGAGAATGAAATTAGCTTACACTCGTGCTATGGTTTCTGCTGCATTGAACGGTTCATTCGATTCTGTTGAATTCAAACACCACGATATATTCAACGTTGATTATCCTACTTCTTGCCCTAACGTTCCTTCTGAAATGTTGGATGCAAGAGGTATGTGGGCTGATAAAGCAGCTTATGATGCTAACGCAAACAAACTTGCTCAAATGTTTGCTGATAACTTCGCTGCTAAATATCCTAATATGCCTTCTGAAATCGTTAACGCAGGTCCTAAAGCTAAGGTTGCTGTGTAATTTCATTAAGACATATTACAAACTTAGAAAACCTCGCTGTTATACAGCGGGGTTTTTCTTTTGGGCTTTTATATACATACAAGAAATCCCTTAAAAAGAGGATTTGACTTTATTTAGGTTTAAATATAATATTTATTATACGGGAAGATTATGAGAAATTTATTGATAATATTGGGAATACTTTTTTGTATCAATCTGTTATTGATAACAATTAGCAGAGTCTTTGCCGCTGGCATTTAGAGTAAAGGAGTTTATTATAATGAAAAAATATTTGGCAGTATTACTATTAGGAATTACTTTGTCTACAGCAGCTTTTGCGGCAGAAAGGAATGCTGAATATAAAAAGAATTTTTATGACAATCTACAAAGCGGAATGATTAGTTCTATAAAAGATAGCTTAATCAAACAAGGTATTCCTGCTGATACTGCTGAAAAATATACAACTGCTTTAAATGGTAGAATTGATAGACAAGTTTTAGAAAATTCCAGCTGGGCTTGTGTTTCTAAATATAGCGATGATCAACTAATCGCCGAAAAAGAAAAAATTGCTGATGAATGCTTTGCCGGTTGGGTTAGAGATCTTATGAACAATAATGCTGATTTATTAAAAATGCTTCAGCAATAAATGTTTTAAATTATAAGAAAATTTTATGAATTACCATAAACAATTCTATTTGTCTTTGTGATAAAATTAGCAAAAAGGGGGTTTTTCTATGGTAAGAGCTGTTATAATGGTTATTGATTCTATGGGAATAGGTGCAATGTCTGATTGCAAAGAGTTTAATGATATTCCTGAATGCAACACCTTAAAACACGTTTGCGAATTTAATAACGGATTAAATGTTCCAAACTTAGAAAAAATGGGACTTGGAAACATTCAAAACTTTATGGGTATAAAACCTGTAGAAAAACCTATTGCAACAGTTGCAACATTAGTGGAAAAATCTAAAGGAAAAGATACAACAACAGGACATTGGGAAATTGCAGGTATAACTTTAGACAGACCTTTTGCAACTTTTCCTAATGGATTTCCTGCTGAAATTATTGATGAATTTGTCGAAAAAACAAATTGCGGCGGAGTTTTAGCAAATTGTCCGGCTAGTGGTACTGCAATTATTGAAAAATTAAATGATGAACACCACGCAACAAAATTCCCTATTGTATATACTTCAGCAGACAGCGTTTTCCAAATTGCCGTTGATACTGATTTAATACCATTGGAAACTTTATATGAATGGTGCACTACTGCAAGAAAAATTTTAACAGATGGCGGCCACTATGTTTCAAGAGTAATCGCAAGACCTTATAAGATTATTGACGGAAAACCAACAAGAATTTCTAAAGATAGAAGAGATTATTCGATTGAACCTGTTAAACCAACATTACTTAATAAGATTAAAGATGATGGCGGAAAAGTTATCGGTATTGGAAAAATTGAAGATATATTTTCTAAATCAGGAATTACTCATGCAATTCACACAGGTTCCAACAAAGAAGGTTTGGAATTAACACTCAAAGCAATAAAAAGAGAATTGCCGCTTGAAGAAATTGCTTATGATAAAAATAAAGAATATAATGATAAGGAAATCATCTTCACCAATCTTGTTGATACAGATATGCTTTTTGGTCACAGAAATGATCCAAAAGGTTATGGTTTAGCTATAGAAGAAATTGACAGATACCTTGGTGATATTTTAAATTCTCTTGAAGATGAGGATTTGTTATTTGTAACAGCTGACCATGGATGCGACCCTACAGTTGAGGGCACTGATCATACAAGAGAAAAAGTGCCTGTTTTAATGTATTCTAAAAAACTCCCTTCTAATGGAAATTTAGGAGAAATGCTAGGTTTTGATAATATTGCATCATTTATTTGTGATTGGATGTTCTAAGAAAGAATACTCATGCCTGAATGAGTAGCATCAAAATATAAACTCAATGCCATATCTACATCTGCTTGTGCTTGAGTATAGTTTTTGTATGCAGTTGATGCACCATCTCCGCTATTTGCTAATACCTGTTTTTTCTGATATCCGGATAAGGCATATCCATTGTTATTCTTTTGCGCTTGACTTAAATTGATAGAATATTGATTTGAATAACGGCTCCAAATGTTTTTTGCCTTGGAAGCTGCTGCAAGTGCATTCTTATATTCGATTTCTTTTCTTTTTATATGTTCTTGTTTTGATTTTGCAATAGGATTTGTAATTTCTTTTGAGTCATTTTCTGCGGTCATTATACTGTTCATCTTGGCAGAATACTTCTTATATCCGTCATCTCCGTATATTGCTCTTAGAGATTTCGCATAGTCAGAATTACTATTCTTGAAATAATTTTCCGTGACAATATTTATACTCATATCTTTCCTATTGATTCTTTTTCCTATATTTATATAAAGTATTTTTAGATAGGAAAATTTCTCTTTATTACAAAAAATTTACAAAAAAAATTCCTGCATATCTACAGGAATTAAAATTTACACTACTTCCTAACCTTTTTAAAATTTTCTCACTTCGATATTTAAGGAATATATCAATTATTTGAATTTATATCATTTTATTCTTTTGGTGTTTCAACATATTTCTTGCCTTCTTTTTCTGCAATTTTCTTGATGATATTGTCGTAATTTTCTGCCACGTCATTATCGAACCAGAATGTTGATTTAACTTCGCGGTTGATTTTTGCAAAATCTTCACGGCATTCATCCATTATGCCTAATTCAAGAACTTTATCTCTTAAGGCATTCATTATTACCTTGCCGTATTTACGTTTATCAAAATATCCGGCTTCATCTACAAATCTTTCCATAAATGATTGTTTATGTTCTGTAGCATACAAATCTTGCCAAGCTAGCATTACATCCATTACGTTATCTGAATTGATTTTGTTGCAAGCTTCTTCCAATTCACCATCGTCGAATAAATCAACTAATTTGCGACCTTCAACAGAATAACCTGAACCTGTTGGGGTTGCACTGTTTGGTGTGTTTTGCGCAGCTGGAGTATTTTGTGCAGCTGGCGTATTTTGCGCAGAAGGTGTATTTTGCGCAGCTGGTGTGTTTTGCGCAGCTGGAGTATTTTGTGCTGCTGGTGTATTTTGCGCAGCCGGTGTGCTTGTTGAACTTGCACTAATTTGATTTATTGCATTGATAATTTTGTTATAAGCTGTAGAAATCTTTGTAAGTTCATTATTAACCTGAGAAGGTTCTAAACCTTCCGGATTTTTTTGCAAGTTTTCTAATTTTGCTTTTAGCTGCTCTAATTCAGATTTTAATTGTGCTAAACGTTCTTTTGCAGGTGCAGTTAAATCAGTTCTGGATTCAATATTTGCAATCTTTTCAAAGGTCTTTTCCATATTTTTTAAACATGCTTTTATGTTTTGACCAATTCTAATTTCGCCAACAATATTTTGAACTGATGCTTCAGCTTCTGCTGCAACTTTTGATAAATCACCTACTGATAAATTACCATTTTTTGCATCTTCTTGAGCTTGAAGTAATTTTGCTTCTTCTTCATTCAATTTTGTTATATAGTCATTTAATTTTGCAGCTTCTTCTTCTGTTATTCCTTGTTTATATAATTGAGCATATAATTGTTGTCTTACTTGCTCAATTCCTGCAAGTGTTGAACCTACTCTTCTTTGAGTATTTTGTGCAGCCATTCTATTAGCAATATTTAACATATTGTCAAGAAATATATTACCGGTAGTTCCACCCGGAACACCTGGTACCGTACCTGGAGTTGTTACTCCCCAGTTATTATATATACTTTGTTGTTGGTTCAAAAGTGCTAATGCTTGAGCATTTAAATTCATTCCAACAGGACCACTTGTAATGTTATCAGGTAAAGTGAATATTTGAATATCCCCTCCGAAATTAGTCATTCCGCAAGGTAATACATTCCAGTATGGTAAATTTGCGTATGATAAATAATTGTAACTCATAATTTCCCCGTTTCCTTTTTCTTTACCTTAAAATTTTTTAGTTAACAGTAGTACCCAAATCCGAATCCCATTGGACCCCAGTTATTGTATATCGTTGTTTGCCTGTTTAGAACTCCTAACGCAGGATAGTTTAAAAACATTCCAACAGGTCCGCTTGTTATATCATCAGGAAGTGTGAAAACTTGAGTATCACCACCAAAATTCGTGATGCCACAAGGTAAGATGTTCCAATATGGCATATTCGCGTATGATAAGTAGTTGAAACTCATTTCCTTTTCCCCAATTCCTTTATTTTCCCTGTGTATATATAAACAATTTTTCACTTGCAAAATTGCCTATTTACATGAATATTGAGCACTTAATTTAACTCAAATACTTATAGCTAAAGGGTTTCAGAAATATTATTTTATGTTAACATTTCTTAACATTTTTGAATATGAATATATTGTGGTAAAATTCCGTTATGGAAACTTTAGCTAAATTTATTCAAACAAAAAGAAAAGAACTTGATATGACCCCTAAAGGACTTGCCATTGCTGCAAATATTTCCCTTGATATGGTGGAAGATATCGAAAGCGGAAAAGAATTATTTTTATCTGTTACCGTACGTCAAGCTCTGGCAAAAGTCTTAAAATGTGAACCGGATGAAATTAAACAATTAGAAAAAGATATTGCAAATGATATCATTTCACCTGAAATTATTGAAAGTTTAAAACAACTTATTCTAAATGGTGCAGGTGGATTGAAATGTCCAAAATGCGGAGCGCCTTTAGATACAAGAGTTGCTAAAATGTATGATCTGGAAGATAATCTTGTATTACATGCAAAAGCACATTGTACAAAATGCCCGTTTCAAATTCATTCATAAATTTTTTAATTTATTCCCAAGAAATATATTTTTCAAGATAGTTTAGCATACTTTCTAAACGTGATTTATCATAGGTGTACCACCAACCGATTAATGTTTCGAATGCTGTTGCTTGACGATATTCTTGTTGTATATTTTTTCTGCCGACAGGTATTGGAAGATTTCTTGCTCTTTTGGTAAGTTCAAGTTCTTCTTCAGTTAATTTTTCAGTCATATTATGCAAAAGTTCACACTGAAAATTTGTTTTCACTTTATCAGTTGTTGTTTGGTGTAATTTCTTAGCATTATTGGTTAGCCTAATTGTCTTATTTCTTATAAATAATTCCCAAACAGCATCACCCAAATAGGCATAATTTCTTAAATTTAGTTCTTCCATACCAAAATTCTACTATAAATATGTTCTTTGCAAAATTTTTTATGATAGTATAAATGTTAGATATTAAATGAGGGTTTATTTGATGAATAATAAAAAAATATTATCAGGATTTTGTGTATTTTTTATGTTAGTTTTATGTTCACCTGCGGTAAATTCTATTGAAGTTTACAAAGCCTGCTGCAACAAATCAAATATTGAAGCGCCTCAAGATGCACTTTCTTATAAACAACATTTTATGAGATTACAAAAAAATAGAGCCCTCATATACAATGCTCTTGATTTAACAGATGCTCAAATTAAAACAAAAGAAGAATGTAATGAAAAATATTCACCATTATATGAAACTAAATTTAATGAGTTAATAAAAGAAAGTTATACACTAAAAGCTCTAACTATCGCTAATGCTGATTCAGGAGAAATCAATCAACAAAAAAAATTAGTAAAAAATATCAAAAACGACATAGATAAACTTTTCAAACAAGAAGATAAAACTTTCAAAAAATGCTTAACTCGTGAACAACGTTCAAAATATGCAATGATTAAAAAATTAGATAGAAGAGATTATAAAGCAGCACAACATCAGAAAGATTACTACAAATCAAACCCGCTTATGCGTCCGTTTGGAAACCCTAAACCTTGTGAAACTTCTATGCAATAAATTAAAGTAAATAAAGGATGATTTTTCTACATATATCATTATAATTGTGGTATGCGTAAGTTATATGTAATCTTTTTAACAGCTTTTATCATTCTTTCAAATTTATCCTTAAACAATGTTTTGGCTAAGGATAATGAAGATTTGAGCGGAAAAGGTTATGTCGGAACTTTGCCTGATTTGAGCAAAGTATATGAAAAAGAACAACCTAGAAAAATCTCTCCTGATTTCAGACCATCAAAAGATTTTAACTCTGCTAATGAATTGAAACCTGTTCCAAGAGATAATCCTGCGTTTGTTAATATAATTTTGAAAACAGACAAAACTTCTAAATATGTTAATGATTTAAACGAATTTATCCCAATGCTTGAAACACTTTCTGATATGATTGATGAAGGTGTTAATGTACAAGTTTTTAATGCTAAAGCATATTATTTTACGAAAAGTGCAGACTTTTTTAAAGATAAATATGCAAATAAACCCGAAAGTTATTTTATTTCATATAAAAAATTACTCGAACTTAGCATGCACACAAAATCAATCGCACTTTTGCGAACAGAAGCAGCTAAATACAATCCTTACATGGCATACGGAGGTTCAGGATATTTGTATAACCCTGATAGTTTGACTGAACAGTTAGGATATTTGAAAAAAGAAATTGATCAAACTATTTTGATATTAAAAGAAGCTAATTAAATCATTTCCTTTTCACTTAAAATCATTTTTAATATTTGATTAATATTTTTCTATTCTTGTTTGATAAAAACTTATGTTTCTATTAAAATCAGTTTATGTTTAATAAGATTTTGTCAAAAGTAAAAGAGCAACTTTCTAAAGTAAAAATACTTGACAGATACATTTTAAAACAAGTAATTGAAATGTTTATAACAGGGGTTTTTGTCTTTACAACGATTATTTTTGCGTCTGATACTTTTTTGACTTTGGTTAAACAAATTACAAAATTCGGCATACCGTTCAAAGTTGCGTTCTTAATGATTTTGCTCAACTTGCCATCAGTTATTGTAATGACAATTCCTATGGGTGTTCTTTTATCTACAGTTATGACATTGAACAAATTAAGTCTGTCTTCTGAAATAACTGTTATGAGAGCTTGCGGAATAAGTTTGAACAGAATTGCAAAATCTATTTTTATTTTTGCAATAGTTATGGCACTATCAAGTTTTGTCATCAACGAAAAAATCGTACCAATTATGACTCAACAGTCAACAAAATTAGCACTTTGGGCTATGGGACAAAAACACGTTCCTGAAGGTAAAGAAAATTTTGTATTCAAAGAACTTGGAGAAGGCGGATTATTGAAAAGATTATTCTATTCAGGTTCTTGCAAAAACGGAATTCTATACAACGTAACAATATTAGACAATTCAAAACCGGGAACAATTCAAGTTCTGCAAGCAAGACAAGGCAAAACAACTCCTAACGGTTGGGTTCTGCAAAAAGCTGCCGCATATACCATTGCCAATGACGGACAAGTTTTGAATACTTCTTTGGTTGAAGATTCTGTTATTACTTTCAATATGGATATGTCTAAAGTTACAAACAAAAACTTTGCAAAAGAAAACAATTTTAAACAATTATTGAATTACATCAAAAATTCAGATATTCCAGAAAAAGAAAAAATTCAATACAAAGTGGAACTTTACGACAAAATTGCTTTACCAATAACAACTATTGTATTTGTATTACTTGGCGTACCATTAGCAATTACACCTCCAAGAGTACGTTATAACAGAGGATTTTTATTCAGTATTTTGATAATCTTCTTCTATTATCTTGTTAGAGCGTTATCTTTATCAATGGGTGAACAAGGAACAATCAGTCCATTTATCGCAGCTTGGCTGCCTAATATTGTCTTGGCAATCTGCGGTGCTTATATGTATTACAGAAAAGTTTACACTATCACATAAAATTTTGTAAAATCCTACTTTTAAATGTAATCAAATCTATTTTCTTGGTTTACAATATGGGTATGGATAATAATGGGAATAATAGCAAAATAAACCAAAGTATTTTCAGCAGCCATTATAAGTTTTCTGAAGTTAATCCCTTTAGCGGAAATTTCACACCACAGGAAACTTCTAATCCATTTGAACAAAAACCAACACCCCCGACTGAACCGACCGTTTCTAACCCTATAAAAAGATTAAACGGATATGATTCAGTAATATTAAACAACACAAGATTTGATGAACCGCAAGGTGAAGATGTTAGTATTGAATATCGGATTAAAGATAAAGAATCAACTTTAAGAGAATTGAACAATAAAATTAAAGCCGCAGACAACTACGGCACATTGAATGAATCATTAAGTCTTAAAGCAAAACGCCAACGCATAATGCAAGAACTTGATTCTCTAAGAAAACAACAACTATATGGCGGACGAGTTCTTGGTGAAAACAAACAACCATATCATCAGGAATTTAGAGAAAAAATGCCTGTTATATATAAAGTTCAAGAATTTATATCAAGACAAATTATGGCAAAGATTTCTAAAAAAGTTAAATCTGTTGTAGATTTGTCAGATTCACTTGATAAACTTTCAGAAATAAGCAAAAGCGTTGATGAACTTATTGATATGAATGTTCCTTATGGCGAAAAAACACACAATTACGAAAAGTTAACAGAATACCTAAATCAAGCAAACCAAATACATTCTAAAATCACTAAATCTATGGGAAGACATTAGGATTCATCAATTAGAATTTATAAGATTTCCATATCGCAAAAGTCACTATATGGGCAATATTGGCAAGCGCTTGGATTGTATGTTGGTTCAAATTTGTACGATTTGATATCTAAAATTGCATCATTAAACTTCTGTTTAATTCTTTCACAATCTTCATCAACCAAATTCAAAGTAAAATTCTTTTCCGGTTCTTCAGGGTATATAAAAGTTGTTTCTTTAACTTTTTTACCGGTTTGTTTTTCAAAATAATACTTGTATAAACCGATTTGGTTGTAATAATCTTCGTGCTCTCCACCTTCACAAATTATTTTTTCATTCTTAGCACTACCTGTTTTGTAATCATATATTGTATATGTTCCATCAGGATTTTTGTCTATTCTATCAATAATTCCTTTAAATTTCACACCATCAATATCTAAATCAATATTTTTTTCTACGGCATAAAGCATTGAAACAGGAGTTGCACATATAAAAGTATAAAATTTATCAAGTGCATCTTCACCACGTTTTTCATAAATTTCTCGTTGTTGGAATGTTGACATAGGAAGATCTTGCAATTTATCTTTAAACGCTTTTATAAAATCTTCTTTTGAAGGGTAATTACCATTCTTTTGAGCACACAAAACCGCAGTTTCACAAGCCTTATGAACCGAAATTCCGTAACTGAACGCATCAGGATTTCCGTCTTTTGCCCCAAAATTAAGAATATAATGATAAAAATACCAGCGAGGACATTTTAAATATGTATTTATAGAACTTGGAGAATAATGTTTTCCCTCAAGATACACATCAACCATTGAGCAAAAATCTCTTTTATAATCATAATCACGTTTAATGATTGACTTGGCACGTTCTTGCCAAAACGAATTTATATCATATTCAAAAGGATTATCTTCACGCTCAAAATCAATATCAGAATTAATAATTAGTGCAGATGGAACTTTTACATTTTTTCCATCTTTGTCAGGATATGAAAGCCTTAATGTATGTTTTGCTCTTGTCATTCCAACATATAGAACTTTTATTTGCTCTGATATTTTTTGCTCTTTTAATTCATCATCTGTTTTATATTGAGAAACATCCAGAGGAATAATAGATTTCATGGACTTTCTACTGCTTTCCCATTTATCACGTACCAGAGTTGGCATATATACATATTCAAATTCTCGACCTTTTGCAGAATGATATGTTGATAATTGAACAGCATTCATCGCAACAGGTGCTTTATCTGTCGTAATAGATATTTCATCTTGCAAGCACATATCTAAATATTCAACAAAATCTTCAAGACTTATCTTTTTATAAAGATTTGAAAAATCTTCTGCTTGATCAACAAGTTTTTTCAATCCCGAAATGTTTTCTATTCTGTTTATTTCTGAATTTATATAATAGTCAAAAATTCCTGTTTTGGCACCTATTTCAAGAATAATATTGCGCAAGGTTTCATTTGTCTTATATTCAAATAAATACTCAAACGTTTTAATAAACTTTTCAACCTTATCAGGTTCCACAAATTCTATTGACTGAACAGATTTTACTAATTCAATAATTGACATATATTGAGATTTTTTATTATATAAAATTTCAAAATCTCTTGGGTGAAGATTAAACGGTTTTGCCAATGCCAATTTGAAAAATTTATCACTATGAAGTTCTGGATTAGTAAGCATTTGCATATAATAATACATAACAGTAAATGAATGAATTAGAAAAATATTTTTACCGTCTTTTAATTCAGCAGGAATATTTCTTTCTTTTAAAAGTTCAAAAAACGAGGTTAATTCATCATTACTCAGCGTTAAAATCGCAATTTCTGAAAGTTTCTTATTACCATTTTCATCTACAGGACAATCTTCAGAATTCACAAGATTAGCAATTTCATCAACAATTTCTTGATATTCTTGCAAAATATCTGCATATTTATAAAATCGTACTTTCTTATTCTTATCCGCCAAATCTTTATTTTTAGAAATAAGTTCCTTACTGATGTTGTAACTTTCAAATTCTGGATTAACTTCAAGTCTTTTTGCATCTTGCACAACAAACTTTCTTGAAGCGTCTAAAATTTGTTGAGTTGAGCGCATATTTTCTTCAAGACAAATAACCTTAGTTTCTGGGAAATTATCAAGGAATTTTTCGATAGTATCGAGTTTAGCCCCCTGAAAACCATAAATTATTTGATCATCGTCCCCAACAACAAAAACATTTTCACTTTCTATGGCTTTTGTAAGATGAAAAACAATATCATTTTGACTTTTATTTGTGTCTTGGTATTCATCAACAAGAATATATTTATATTGGTTTGCTACCTTATGCAAAAATGACGGTTCGTCTTCAAATTTGTCAAGAACATAATTTATCATATCGTTAAAATCGACATAATGCTGTTCTTCCATCTTTGACTTATAGAGTTCATAAAAATCCCAAAGTTCAGTCACCTTTGCAATCTTTTTTTCCATACTGTCTATTCCGTCAGGAATACGTTTTGGAATTTTTGCACCTTTTTCGGTCTTTTCTTTTAGTTCTTCTTGAAGTGATTTTAATTGAGGTTTCCAATCAGGATTTTTTTCAAGATTTTCAAAAAACTTAGATTTTGTTAATCTATTTGCCTTTATCGCATTAATCCCGTTTGATATCTCATTAATAAAATAATAAGGATCATTCCGTTTTGTTCTATATGCAACAGGCTTAATCTCATCAATACATTCTTTTAACAGATTAACCGACACAGCAGGAGGAATTACTCTATAATTTTCCGGTAACTCGAATTCCTCAGGATGAACGGTAATTATATCATTACAAAAAGAGTGATAAGTAAAAATATTTACTTCAATATTATTTTTGTTTAATTCCTTTGCGAGCCTTGTTCGCATTTCATTTGCCGCAGCATCAGAAAAAGTTAAACACAAAATCGTTTCAGGCTTAATACCTTTTTCTATCATACTTTTAACACGCTGAATAAGTGTAAAAGTTTTCCCCGTACCAGGACCTGCCAGAACTAAATACTTACCATCAATATTATCAATACATTCCTGCTGTTTTTTATTAGGTCTAATCATAAGTTGATTTATTTTACAAAAAATTATAATTCGTGTCAATTAATAATTGAATCTTAAAATAGAACCTGAAAATTATTACGATATGTAACAAAATTTCAATTATTTTTGCCAAACAACTAAAGATTCTTAAAATACATGCCGTAACTTATCTTGTAAGTAAACGAAAAGGAGCAACCGAAATGTCAATCAAATTTAATGATTTAAATAACGGTTATAACAATTACAATCTGAGAATATTACAACAAGGTAAGGCAAAGGAAACTGAAAAACAGGTAGAAGAAGTAAAAGAAAACCCAACTAATTCAGTATTCAAAGGCTTAGAAAACGAAACAGATTTACTAACTCAAAATGCACAATATGTATATGTTTCAAAATTAGGCAATTTCACACTTGAAAACAAAGAAATAGCTGATGAAACAAATGCAATTCTTGCAAGTTTGGGATATGACTATAAAGTAACAGCAGCACAAGCAACAAGTGTTGCAAACGGAGTTCAAAAAATTGTACTTCCTGGCTTAAAATCAGTAGAAGACAATGCAGTTGCTGCACGTATTCAAGATCCTAACGGACCATTTGCTGATTTATTCGCATAACCCCCAATATTTTTTAATATATATATATAAGGGACTGATTATATAAAATCAGTCTTTTGTTTTGTATAGACATTTATAATATAAAAATATGAAATTCAGCCAATTAATTTAACACATTTTCTATTAGTGTTACAATGTCATTATGGCTACTTCATGGGATGAATTAATACAACAGATAAAAGAACGGCTGGATATAGTAGATGTTATATCAAAAGAAGTTGTGTTGAAAAAACGCGGCAATACATATTGGGGTTTATGTCCGTTTCATAAAGACAAAAATCCGTCTTTTTGCGTAACACCTGCTATGGGAATATATAAATGTTTCAGCTGTGGAGAATCCGGCGATGCTTTAAAATTCATTATGAAAACCCGCAATATTGAATTTAAAGACCTGGTTTATGAATTAGCAGATCAATTTGATTTGGAAGTTCCACACTCCTACAGAAAAAATGACGGAACATCAATAAAAGAATTAAAAGAACAAATGCTTGGTGCAACTATGGTTGCAGCTGAAATCTATCACGATTTACTTTTGAGAAACAAAGATTCAGGTACTGATTTTGCACTCAAATACCTTAATAACAGAGGAATTTCAACAGATATAATAAAAAAATTCCATCTTGGTATGGCTCCTAAAAAATATACCTTTTTATATGATGAACTAAAAAAAGATTTTTCTATTGAAGTTCTTGAAAAAGCAGGATTAATCATCAAAAAAGAAAATGGCTATATCGACAGATTTTTAGACAGATTAATCATTCCAATTCAAAACGAAAACGGAGATTATGTAGCATTTGGAGCAAGAACTTTTGAAAAAGACAGACAACCAAAATATCTAAATTCATCAGACTCACTTATATATAATAAAAGTAAACTTTTATACGGATTATACACAGCAAAAGACGCAATAAAAGCAAATGATTCAGTTGTATTGATGGAAGGATATTTTGATGTTATATCATCCCAAGCTCACGGTATAGAAAATTGTGTAGCATCTTGCGGAACTTCACTTACAACAGATCACGTTAAATTACTTTCAAGATACACAAAATCAAGAAGAATTTATCTTTCATTTGACACCGATGCAGCAGGGCAAAAAGCAACCGCTCGTGGCGCCGAAATAATAAAAGATGTATTTGCAGGTCTGGGTAATATCAAGCAATTTGATGAAAGTTTTGTATCATCAAATGAAGATAAATATGCCTGCGAAATAAGAGTAATCGCCCCACCGGAAGGCAAAGATCCCGATGAATTTATACGTTCAGTAGGCGCAGATGCTTATAGAATGTATATGGAAAATGCACCATTATTCATAGATTTTAGATTAAATAATATATTGAAAGAAAAAGATAAATACAAAACACCTCAAGAAAAAGCCCAATATATTAAACAAATAATACCAATATTGGCAGAGATAAAAAACAAAATTATACGCTCAGAATACATAGACTCAGTAGCCCAAACGCTGGGAATAGATGGTAATGCAATCAAATCAGAAATGACACTTTTTGAGCGTGCAAATTACACTGCACCAGAAAGAATTATTAAGAATGTAACAAAAAGTAAATCTGTATTAACAAAAGCGCAAAAAATTTTGTTGAGCGTTTTTTTTGTAGCTGATAATCCTAAAACATTTACTCAAATCAACGAAATAATAAGTGGAATAACATTTGAAGATGAATTATTAACAAATGTAAAATCTACAATTGACAAATTGATACAAACCGTAAATAATGTGAAGGAATTAATTGAACATTTATATACTGAATACGTTGAAAACAGTGAAGCACAAGCACTTATCTCAGAATTAATAACAACAGCGGAAGTATATAAAGGTTTATCAGAAGAAGATTTTGAAAGTGTGATAAATGAAACCATAGCCAAAATAAATCGTTGTGAACACATCAAAGAATCAGAACAAATAAGAAAAATGTACATAGGGGTAAGTGATGATGACCCCGAAGCCCTGAAAATACAAATGCGCCTCAGGGACAAAATAAAAAAACTAAGACAATCGGAGAAAATATAAATGACAAAAAAAAGACAATCTAGTTCCTCAATCGTAAGTGTGATGGAAGAAGATGCCCTAGATTTACAGGACATTAGTGAAGATTCAGTTATGGATACTGATGCTGATGATATGAATTATATGAATGTTGATATTTCAACAGACAACATTGAAGATATCGTATCTTCAAAAATAGGCGACAAAGTAAGCAGTGATGATATATACATGCTTCACAGCTCAGATGAGCCTGATATGAATGATTTAGAAATCCCGAAAAATGTCGCAATCGATGATCCGGTAAGATTATACTTAAGAGAAATCGGAAGAATAAAATTATTATCAGCAAATGAAGAAATTGAATTAGCAAGAAAAATTCTTGAAGGCGGAACTCCGGGCGCAATCGCCAAAAGAAAATTAGTTCAAGCAAACCTTCGTTTAGTTGTAAGTATTGCTAAAAAATATGTAGGACGCGGAATGTTATTCCTAGACCTTATCCAAGAAGGAAACTTAGGTCTTATCCGTGCAGCAGAAAAATTTGACCACGAAAGAGGTTTCAAATTTTCAACATATGCAACTTGGTGGATTAGACAAGCAATAACAAGAGCAATCGCAGACCAAGCAAGAACAATCAGAATACCAGTTCACATGGTAGAAACAATCAACAAATTGAAAAAGGTTACAAGAAAACTTGCTCAAGACCTTTCAAGAAAACCAACCGAAGATGAATTAGCAGCTGAAATGAATGTTTCAATTTCAAAACTTCGTGAAATTATTAAAATAGCACAAGAACCATTATCACTTGAAACCCCAATAGGTAAAGAAGAAGATTCTCGTTTGGGTGATTTCATTGAAGATAAAGAAGCTGATGCACCTGTTAAAATGGTAGCTTCAGAATTATTAAAAGAAGATTTGGCAGAAGTTCTTTGTACATTATCTCCAAGAGAAAGAGATGTATTAAGACTACGTTTCGGAATGGATGACGGTCGCCAAAGAACTCTTGAAGAAGTTGGACAATTATTCGGCGTTACAAGAGAACGTATTAGACAAATTGAAGCGAAAGCTCTAAGAAAATTACGTCATCCAAATCGTAAAAAACGCTTAGAAGAATACGTTGAATAAAGATAATAAAACCAGAGAGTATAAATTCTCTGGTTTTATTTTAGGAATAAAATATGACAACAATACAAACACAAAACAATATTTCAAATCAATCAACAAATATTTTACGAACAGCAGTAGCAATTACCGCCGGACTAGGAACCGGTTATTTTCTACAGAAAACATCCTATCCAATATCGAAATATATAAAAAATAACTATATGTTAAAAGAATATAAAAATGTTGATCCTAAAGCAATGAATGATCTTATACAATATGCAATTACATTATCGGGAATGAAAGAAAAAAATTTAAAAGTTAACTACTGGAACATTTCTCGTGCTTGTTTTAATAGAACAAGTAATAAAATATTTGTGAACCTAAAACAGTCAAGCTATAGTATATTTCATGAAATAGGACACGCAATAAACTTTCATAACAGCCCATTTTGGAAATCGGTACAACAGATTAAAAAACCATGTTTCAAACTAATCCCCTTACCATTTATAATATCTCTTTTAACAAGCAAGAAAACTGAAAATGATGAACATTCCACACTACTTGATAAAGGAACAAGGTTTATTAAGAACAATGTAGGGAAATTAACCTTTGTAATATCAATACCTATAATCGCAGAAGAAATATCTGCTACATTACGTGGCAATTACTTAGCAAAAAAATTCGCAGATCCACAACTATACAAAAAAGTATCAAAAATAAACGCATTAGGAACTTCAACCTACATAGCATATGGATTGGTATCAGGGATAGCAGCATATACAGGTTCCAAAATACGCGACTTTATATCTGAATCAAAAAGCCTACACCCAAAACAATAAAAATTATTACAAAACTCTAGCTTAGAATATCTTCTAAAATTTCAGCATTCTTAGAAGCATTTAGAATTTGCTGTTTAGAAATCCTACGCATATAAGATCTTAAAGCTTCTCTAATTAATTCACTTCTTGAACAACTTTCTTTATCAGCCAGCCCATCAACTTTATTTAAAAATTCATCAGGCATGGTCACTAGAATTTTCGCCATATAACTAACCCTTTCCTAAGGGATATTATAACATATCATATATCTTTAATCAAGTAGAATTATCCAATTTGACTCATCCAATTCGGTAATTGTATGAGCCAATTATTTTTATAGAATAAAAAAGAACGAAAGGAGTTTTAATATGGACGAAAATCAAAAACCAGAGGAAAACAACAATGAAGTAAAACCATTATGCAAAAAGCATCCGTTCTTTAAGTGTTTATTATGTGGTTTAATGGTATTTTTAGGTGCATTTTGTGCATTTTACGTAGTTACAGACTGGCATTTCAAATCAATGTTAAGAATGAAACCACTTATGCCATATGAAAGAAAAATGGAAAAATTAGCTCATAAAGAGATGAAGGGACTTGAAGCATTTATGGGCAAAGAAAACAAAATGTTTAGAAAAAATGGAATAATCCATATTCAAAACACAGGGAATGCTTACAAGATAATAATTGACCTAAGAGCATTTGACAATAATGAAAATAATGTTCAAGTATCCTCAAACGGAAACATCTTAACTATAGCAGGACGTTCAATAAGAACATCAAGACATAACGAACAAATTACGGAATTTCAACAAAGCTATCTATTTGGCAGCGATGTAAAGTTAAGTAATATGACAAAAGAAACGGAAGGTAATTATTATATAATAACCATTCCAATTCAAACAAGTAACTCAGACGAAGACTAATAGAAGTGAAACCAAGTTTAAAATCGACTTTAACAAAAGTCGATTTTTCGTATTATGAAGATATTTGCCAAGATATACAAATACTGATAAAATCATAATATGAAAATACTCGGGATAGACCCTGGAATGGCAATAGTAGGATATAGTATTCTTGAATATGACGGAGAGAACTTAGAGCTATTGCATTCAGGCTCAATACAAACAAGAAAAGATGAAAGAGAATCGGCAAGACTATTAGAAATTTTCAATGATATGACAACAATAGTTGAAAGATTTCAGCCGGATGTATGTTCTATTGAAAAATTATTCTTTTTCAGAAACCAAACGACCGTTATGCCGGTAGCACACGCAAGGGGAGTAATATTAACGGTATTAGAGAAGCACAACATTCCCGTTTATGAATATACGCCAATGGAAGTGAAACAAATTCTAACAGGATATGGCAGAGCAGACAAAAAAGAAGTTGAGCAGATGGTAAAACTTGCACTTCAAACGGACAATTTACCAAAACTTGATGATACTGTGGATTCTATAGCAATAGCAATTTCACATACCAGAGGCACAGAGATTATGAAGGATTTGCAAAAATTTGAGTTATCTATACAAAAATGCTAGAATGTTATGAAATATTATGGATAAATATGTAGTAAAAAATCTTATAATTATCAGTTCCATACTGGGAGTGGTACTTGGCATAGTTGGTGCGGTACCATATATTGGGATTTGGTTATTTATAGCTACACTTATTTTATCAGCACCTGTAACTATGGTTTATTTGATAATGGATAGCAAACTTGACTTAACAACAATAGAAAACAGTATTATTACAGGTGCAATAACAGGATTTTGTTCAAGCATAATATTTTGTGCGGCATATTCACTTTTGACGGCATTAATTTTCAAGTTTTTACACTATTCCCACAACGCAATTTTAACATCCATAATAATAAATTCACCAATTTGGTTAAGCATAGTATTCATAATATTTATCGCTGTCGTAAGTGCAACAATAAACGCATTTTCAGGACTTGCGACATATTACATAATCAATTTTATACGAGATATGTATGAAAAAAGACATCCTCAAAATGAAGAAGAGCTGAAATATGAATAAGATAAAGGAAAAAGAAATGAGCGAATTTACATCAACAATAAGAACAATAGAATGGAAAGATACATTTTCGAGGATGATTGACCAGACAAAATTCCCCGAACACTTTGAGTACATAGACATAAAAACCGGAGATTCAATGTTTGATGCAATCAGAACAATGATAGTAAGAGGAGCCCCTGCAATCGGAATTGCGGGAGCACACGGAATTGTACTTTATGCTCAAGAGGGAATAAATCAATTTGATAACAGACAAGATTTTGTTAATTGGTTAATTGAAAAAGCCCAATATATGAAAACCTCACGTCCAACAGCAGTAAATTTAATGTGGGCTTGTCAAAAACAAATTGATATTATAAAAAATTCAACATCAGACAAAGCAGGAATAATCGAAGAACTTAAACAAAATGCAATAAAACTTGAAAATGAAGATATCGAAATCAACAGAAAAATTGGAGATTACGGAGCAGAAGTTGTGCCAAAAGGAGCAACAATTTTAACACACTGTAACGCAGGAGCATTAGCAACGGTGGGATACGGAACTGCACTGGGAGTAGTTCGCTCAGCATTTGCCAAAGATAATACCGTTCAAGTTTTTGCAGATGAAACACGTCCAAGACAGCAAGGTGCAAGAATTACAACACTGGAATTAACAATGGACGGAATTCCTGTAACATTAATTACTGATGGAATGTGCTCATACTTTATGAAAAAAGGCATGATTGATATGGTATGTGTTGGCGCTGATAGAATTGCAGCAAACGGAGATACAGCAAACAAAATTGGCACATACACAGTAGCTATTGCAGCAAAATATCATAACATACCATTTTATGTAGCAGCACCGTTATCAACTATTGATACTTCAATTAAAACAGGAGATGATATAATAATCGAAGAACGTTCACATGATGAAGTTACAATGATAAATGGTAAGCCAATATGTGCAAAAGGTGTAAACGTAATAAATCCTGGATTTGATGTAACACCAAACGAACTAATTACGGGAATAATAACGGAAAAAGGAATCCTAAGACCGGATTACCGAAAATCCATACAAGAAGTTTTTAAAAACTAACAGCGGGGGAAGAGATGAGAATTTCCAAGGAAGTCAAAAAGATAATGAGAGTTTCAGCCCTTCTTGCAGTACTAATAATTGCAGGAAGCAGCGGCATAGACAAAACAGCAATAGCTGCAGGCAATGCCGGCTATCAAAACTCTCAAGCAGGAAATCGTAGTGGTGGAGTTCAGAATGCAGATTTTGGACCATATATGAAAAGAATGCAAGATAAAATTAAATCAAACTGGCAACCGCCGGTAAAAGATAAAGATGCTCAAATTGTTGTAAAATATAGAATCAGAAAAGATGGTTCACTAGACAGTTACGGAATTTTATCATCTTCAGGCTCACAAGATCTTGACAATGCAGCAATAGAAGCATTAAGAGCTGCTGCACCATTTGAACCTCTACCTGCAAGCTTCAACAAGGAAAGCATCTTAGTTCAATTCACATTTGACTACCAACGTCCAAAAACTGCAACACAAACAGTCACCGCAGAACCCGCAAATAATCGTATTGCAGAATATCAACCACTAGTTCCTGTAAATGCAAAACCCGCATCACAAATTCCTGCAGGAACACCGGCAACACCAATAAGAATAAAAGCAAATCCGGGGGAAGACATACAAATTCAAAAACTTCCACCAAAGCAAAAAGTATTTCCACCGGTTCAAGCAGTACAATCATATGAGCAAACACCGGCAACAATTGCAGGCTCACAACAAACAGTGCAAAAATATGTTGCACCACCTGAAAGTGTAATGCCACCTGCTCAAGTTACGCAGGTTTATACACAAACACCACCACCGCCTACAATTTTGGAACCAATTCAACCACCAAGTGCGATTGTTCCGTTACCGCCTAAAAACACAGACCCTCGTAACGTAGCAGTTCCACCTCCGATAAGACAAACTCCGGGAGTTGACGTTAAAACATACGCACAAGGTGATTTACTTGAACTGGATCAATCAAAAATAACACCTGACACTCCTCCAAACTACAAATTTGTACCTGCAGTTGTACAAGGAGACCAAATAGCAGGTCCAACACCTGTTAATCAGGCAACCAGAATTGCACCAGCTTCAACTCCTGAAGTTGAATATGTCAAATTTGAAGAAGTTCAAGAAGTTCCGGTTAGTACAACTTTATCAACAGGAATTAATAAAGTTGCAGTTCCAACACGCACAACAAGGCATAAAAAACTTAGCAGACCTGTCGATGAAGAACAATATAAAGATATGGATATTCCTGAATACAAAGCTGTTAAAACCTCAGCTCCACCGGGAAGAGAACCGGGAGTTTACATAACTCCTGTGAAGGTTACAGACTTTTCTGAATATATGAAAAAAGTCGAACGAAAAATTACAAGAAAATGGCACCCGCCTCTTTCTGATTACTCAACAAAAGTTGTAGTAAATTACGTTATCCATAAAAACGGAGAGCTTGGAAATTATTACGTATCAGAATCCTCAGGAAATTCAAGAATGGATCTTTCTGCAACACAAGCACTAAAAAAAGCCGCTCCATTTGATCCGTTACCAGTTGGATTTGGTGAAGAAAGCGTAGATGTTAAATTCACTTTTGACTACAACGTTTATAAAAACAAATCAGAGAAAAAAGGAATTAAAGAACTGGAAGAAGGCGAAAATCTTTAATAAAAATACCCACTCTTACAATAAAAAAACAAGTCTTTTACACAAATGGTAAAAGGCTTGTATTTTTATGCTATACTTGTAACGTAATAAATGGAGAAAAAAGAGAAGATGAAAGAAAGTTATTTTCCGCAAGAAATAGAAAAAAAATGGCAAAAAGTATGGGAAGATACCAAAGCATTTAAGACTTTGGACGAATCAGACAAACCTAAATATTATGCCCTTTCAATGTTTCCTTACCCATCCGGTAAATTACATATGGGACATGTTAGAAACTACACAATTACAGACGTTATAGCAAGATTTAAAAAAGCTAACGGATATAATGTATTACACCCAATCGGTTGGGATAGTTTCGGCTTACCTGCTGAAAATGCAGCAATGAAACACAATGCAGATCCTGAAACTTGGACTGATGAAAACATTGCATATATGACAAAACAGTTAAAAATGCTAGGGCTATCTTATGATTGGGATAGAGAAGTTACGACTTGCAAACCTGAATATTATAAATGGACACAATGGCTATTTTTACAATTATATAAAAAAGGACTTGTATATAAAAAAGAAGCAGCCGTAAACTGGTGTAACCAATGCGGAACAGTTCTTGCAAACGAACAAGTTATTGATGGTAAATGTTGGAGATGTGATAGTGTTGTTGAGAAAAAATACTTATCACAATGGTTTATCAAAATAACAGATTACGCAGAAGTTTTATTAGAAGATTTAGACAAACTTCCGGGCTGGGGCGACAATGTAAAAACAATGCAGGCAAATTGGATTGGAAAATCAAAAGGTGCAATCTTCAAATTCCCTGTAATTGATGCTCCAAACGGTGAAAAAATTGAAGTTCCGGTATATACAACAAGACCGGATACAGTATTTGGTATAACATATCTTGTTGTTGCACCAGAATACAAAGATATCGAAAAACTTACAACACCTGAAAACAAACAAGCGGTTGAAGAATACAGAGCAAACGCTCGTAAAATGACCGAAATCGAAAGACTTTCAACTGAAAGAGTAAAAACAGGAGTACCTTTAGGAACTCATTGTAAAAACCCATTCAATGGTGAAATTTTCCCATTATGGACAGCAGATTATGCTTTAGTTGAATACGGAACAGGTGCAGTTATGGCGGTTCCGACTCACGATGGACGTGACTTTGACTTTGCTAAAAAATACAATATGCCAATGAAGATTGTAATTGCAACAAAAGAAATTCAAGAAAAATTGGCTCAAGATAAAAATTACCAATTAGAAAAAGTTTCTGAAGATGGCGGAATATTGATAAATTCTGGAAAATTTGACGGAATGAACAACAATGAAGCTAAAAAAGCAATTACACAATATGCGGTTGATAATGGATTTGGCGAATTTAAAACTCAATACAGACTAAGAGATTGGTTAATTTCACGTCAAAGATATTGGGGCGCTCCAATTCCAGTAGTATATTGCGACAAATGCGGAATAGTACCGGTTCCTGAAGATCAATTACCGGTAATGTTACCAAAAGATGTTGATTTTTCTGTTGTTGGAAAATCTCCAATAACAACATCAAAAACATTCAAAGACACAGTCTGCCCTGTATGCGGTGGACACGCAGTCAGAGAAACAGATACAATGGATACATTTGTTTGCTCAAGTTGGTATTATCTAAGATATTCTGATGCAAGAAATGCGGATGAATGCTTTAATAAAGACAAGGTAAACCACTGGTTACCTGTAGATCAATATGTAGGCGGAATTGAACACGCTATTTTACACTTGTTATATTCAAGATTTTTCACAAAAGCATTGAGAGATTGCGGTTTGCTGGATTTTGATGAACCGTTTAAAAACTTGCTAACACAAGGAATGGTATTAAAAGACGGTGCAAAAATGTCAAAATCTAAGGGTAATACAGTTGACCCAGATGAAATCTTTGAAAATTACGGAGCAGATACTGCAAGATTATTTATCCTTTCAGATTCACCTCCGGCAAGAGATTTCGATTGGTCAGATGCAGGGGTTGAAGGCTGCTACAAATTCTTAAATAGAGTTTGGAGATTAATTTCAACTAACGCAAAAAATATCACATTGGATTACCCTGAATTTAGTGCAGGATCTTTAAAAGATAAATCAAATGATGATTTATTGAGAACTGTACAAATTGCAATTAAGGGAATTACAAATGATATTTCCAACGATTTCCAATTTAACACTGTAATTTCAAAATACAGAGAGTTAACAAATGCAATCTATGACTGGCAGGCAAAGAAAACTGATTTAACAGAAGAAGACAAATCAATATTAAGCTATGCAATAGTATCATTGATGAAATTGATGTCACCTGTTGCAGTTCACCTGACAGAAGAAGCATGGCACGAATTGGGCGGTGAAGGTTCAATCCACGAACAACCTTGGTGCAAATGGGATGAAAACCTTGCTAAATCAAGTTCAATTACACTTGTCGTTCAAGTTAACGGAAAAGTTAAAGATAAAATTGAAGTTGAAGACGGATTAAATCAAGAAGAAATGAAAAAAGTCGCTCTTGAAAGTCCAAAAATTAAAGCCCAAACAGAAGGAAAAACTATAGTAAAAACAATAGTAGTTCCGGGTAAATTGGTTAATATTGTTGTAAAATAATAATAAACTTTATCAAATTAAACGAGGCGGTTAAATTAAAAATTTAACCGCCTCGTTTTTATACTTCAAAACAGTCGCTATGGTTTGTTATCATTGTTAATTTTCTTTTTTATAGTAAAATATACCATGTAAACACTGGTTACTAAAGGAAAGGATATTAAAATGACAAAACTTTCACCATTACAAATTGAAAGATTAAAGTACCAGCCAAAATTACCAAAAAGCTTACAAAACGGAGTAAACTCTTTGGAATTGGTTGAAGGTTCTGCAACTCAATCAGTTAGAGATCAGGAACAAATCAAAGCTTTATTTGCAAACACTTACGGAAAACCAACCGTAACTTTCAAAACAACTTCATCATCATCTTCTTCAGAAGTAAGAAATGTCGGAGTTATTTTATCAGGCGGTCAGGCTCCTGGTGGACATAACGTTATTGCAGGTTTATATGATTCTTTAAAAAATGCAAATCCTGCTAATAAATTATACGGATTTTTAGGTGGACCATCAGGTATCATCGAAGGTAAATATGTTGAATTTGATGATGAATTCATCAATGATTACAGAAACACCGGTGGTTTTGATATCATTGGTTCAGGTAGAACTAAACTTGAAACAGAAGAACAATTCCAAAAATCTCTTGCTGTTTGCAAAAGCTTAGGAATTTCAGCAGTAGTTATTATTGGTGGAGATGATTCTAACACTAACGCTGCTTTACTTGCTGAATGGTTTGTAAAAAATAATGCAGGTATTCAAGTTATAGGTTGTCCTAAAACTATTGATGGCGACCTTAAAAATGAACAAATCGAAATTTCTTTCGGTTTTGACACTGCAACAAAAACTTATGCAGAACTTATCGGAAACATTCAAAGAGATGCAAATTCTGCTAAAAAATACTGGCACTTCATTAAAATTATGGGAAGAAGTGCTTCTCACGTTGCTTTGGAAGCTGCATTACAAACTCAGCCTAACATCACTTTAATTTCTGAAGAAGTTGAAGCTAAGAAAATGTCATTATCTTCAATCATTGATTATATGACAGATATTATCGTTAAGCGTTCAGAAAATGGCAAAAACTTCGGTATCGCTGTTGTTCCTGAAGGTTTAATTGAATTCATTCCAGAAATGGGTTCTATGATTTCTAATTTGAACGATATTATGGCTTCATTAGAAAAAGATTCTTCATTTGTTAATGCTTCTGCTAATGAAAAATTCAGCATAGTTGAAAGCAAATTATCAAGTGAAAATGCTAAAGTTTATGCTTCATTACCGGCATTAATCAAAACTCAATTACTGGCAGATCGTGACCCACACGGTAACGTTCAAGTTTCTAAAATCGAAACTGAAAAACTTTTAATTGAAATGATTTCTGAAAGATTAAGCCAATTAAAAGCAGAAGGCAAATATTCAGGTAAATTCTCTGCACAATCTCATTTCTTCGGTTATGAAGGTCGTTGTGCATTCCCATCAAACTTTGATGCTGATTATTGCTATTCTTTAGGTTATAACGCATTTGCGTTAATTAACTTCGGTTTAACAGGTTACTTATCATCTGTAAGAAACTTAACTCAACCTGCTGATGAATGGCTTGCAGGCGGTATTCCTCTTACTATGATGATGAATATGGAAAAACGCCACGGCGAAATGAAACCGGTTATACAAAAAGCCCTAGTTAAACTTGATGGTCCTGTATTCAAAAAATTACAAGACAACAGACAAGATTGGGCTATGAATGACAGATACTTATTCCCAGGTGCTATTCAATACTTCGGACCAAGTTCTGTTTGCGATATTACAACAATTACTCTACAATTAGAAAGAGGCAAAACTCTTGCTTCTGTATAGTTCTTGAGTTGAAAATACAAAAAGCGACCTTGCATAATGCAAGGTCGCTTTCGTTTTATAAATAATTACTCTATATATATGACAACTATTTAGAACTTATTTTCTATAATGGAAAAATGGAAGAAGTTGTTATTGATAAAAAATATTCAGATTTTATCGAGGATATGATAGAACAAGTTTCGTCTGTCTTGCCTGAAGATATAAATACTCTTCAGGTTAGTTATCTGAAAAATAATATGAGAAAATCAATGACTTTAATGGCTTCTTCTATCAATGACAACGAGGTTTTTAAAAAGTTAGACTTTGATGAGCAATGTTTCTATATTCAAATAATTGCAGAATGGTCCTTCCATAAAGAAATTGATTTGTTTCGTTCGGGAATTTCTCCAAAATATTGGAAAGTCGTTATGAGTAAAATTTGGTACGTAATGTGGGAAGTTATGTACGCTTGTGCTAAAAATGATGCACCTCATAATACAACTCTTACACTTGTAGAACGTTTTGTGAACAGAACTTATAACGAAGCTATTGAAGAACTAAAAGAACAAGATGTTATTGATACAGTGACAGAAATTCAAGCAAAAGAACAATCTAACATTGATAAAATGGCTCGTGAAATAAAATTAGCTGAAAATATTAAACAGGGAATATCTATTTCTATCAAACGATTACTTCTTGCAATATTTGTTGGGGCAATAATTACCGTCCTAATACTTAAGTTAAAGGTCTATGGTCTTATCGGAATTTTAACATTTATTCTTGTATATTATTTTATCCCGAATAATAAAGCATAATGGGGATGTATCCTTGCATAAGATTTTTGTTTAATATAAAATACGTGTGTTATTATTGTACTAATAAAGGAGAGATATTATGTCAAGAAAACCAATTATTGCAGGAAACTGGAAAATGAATCTTTTGCAAAGTGATGCAAAAGCATTATATGAAGGAATTAAATCATTCGTATCAAACTACAATGCACCACAATTACCAACAGTAATTATTGCACCTGTATTTACATCATTAAACCAAGTAGCAGAAATTCCTTGCGATTGCGGATGCCAAGGCAGCAAATTATATGTTGCAGGTCAAAATTGTCACTGGGAATCATCAGGCGCTTATACCGGTGAAATTTCAGTTGAAATGTTAAAAGATGCAGGATGCTCTTATGTTATCATTGGTCACTCTGAAAGAAGACAATATTTCTCTGAAACAGATGAAATGATTAACAAAAAAGCAAAAGCAATTCTAGCAGGCGGTCTAATTCCTATTATCTGCTGTGGCGAAACTTTAGAACAAAGAGAAGAAGGAATTACAGATTCTCATATCGCATCTCAAATCAGAGCAGCACTTGATGGAATTTCATCAGAAGATGTTGCAAAATCAGTTATCGCATACGAACCAATCTGGGCTATCGGTACAGGAAAATCTTGTGATGCTGATGAAGCAAATAGAGTTATCAAAATGATTAGAAACGTTGTTGCTGAAGTTGCAGGTGCTCAAGCTGCTGATTCTATCAGAATTCTATACGGGGGTTCTGTTAAACCTTCAACAATCGAAGAACAAATGTCAAAATCTGATATCGATGGCGCTTTAATCGGTGGTGCTTCACTTAAAGCAGACAGCTTCAATGAAATTATTGAAAAAACTATGAAAGTTGCTGTATAAAAATTTTCGATTGACAGTCAAATATGAAAAGGTTCAGGTAATATTATCTGAACCTTTTTGTTAATTTTTTGTAATGAAATTCAGTGTATATTGAGTAATGTAAAGTCCTAAATTTTCCTAAAATTATAGGATTATTTACTGAACAGAGAAAAGATAATTTTTGCATTTTTTAAAATGAAAAGTGTTGTAAATACACGCTTTGAGGCAGATTTAAAATGTAAAGTTTTGTTACTTTTTACTATAAATATAGTAAATTTTTGTAGAAAAAATACCGATACATGTAGTATAATATATATAGAAGATATACTAAATATTAAATCGCAAACAATAGCCAAAGAATATTTTGTTATAATCAAAATAGAAAGGCAGCGAATATATGAGTAACTTACAATTTCAGAATGACTTGGACAAATTAGTGGAGATCCTGCCCGAAAAAATTCGGAAACATATCGATTACCCTACAATGGATGACGTTATAGAAATCGTTGTTGATATAGGTCGTCCGCCCGAAATTAGACACGCCAACGGGAAAATCGAATATCTTGGAGAAGAAGATGTAACATATAATGACATTGACTTTATAACATCAAGAGTACAGGAATTCACGACCGACAATCGTTCCGGAATACCGGGAACTCTACACAGAATAAGTGCAATCAGAAACAGACAAAATAAAATCGTAGGACTTACTTGCAGAATAGGTCGAGTAGTAACCGGAACAATCTCATGTATTAAAGATATATGTTTGCAAAACAAAAGTATATTATTCCTAGGGCGACCCGGGGTCGGCAAAACAACAAAACTAAGAGAAATCTCACGCCTTGTAGCAGATGAACTCGGAAAAAGAGTTGTTATTGTCGATACATCAAACGAAATTGCAGGAGATGGCGACACTCCACATCCGGCAGTAGGACATGCCAGAAGAATGCAAGTTCGCCAACCTGAATTTCAAAAAGACATAATGATTGAAGCTGTAGAAAACCATACACCTGAAGTCATAGTTGTCGATGAAATCGGCACAGAAGCCGAAGCACAAGCAGCCAGAACTATCGCAGAGCGTGGGGTAATGCTTATTGCAACAGCTCACGGTAACAGTCTGGAAAGCTTAATCAAAAACCCGACATTATCAGATTTAGTCGGCGGTATTCAATCCGTTACTTTAGGTGACGATGAGGCAAAACGCCGCTCCTCACAAAAAACTGTTCTTGAACGGGAGAAACAGCCGACTTTCGATATCGTTATAGAAATTCTTGACAGAAATACTCTTGCCGTTTACAAAGACACCGCAGAAGCTGTCGATTATATCCTAAGAGGATGGCCAATCAGACCGGAAATCAGAAAAGTTGAAAAAACTTATGAACCAGAAAAACCGGAAAACAAACAAGAAAAAGCGCCTAATGTTATTGAAAAAATTAACGCATTAGATGGAAAAATCGAACATCCTGAAAGTTTGAAATTCAGTTTTTCTAGGCAAAAGTATGTCGAAGAAGTTAAAAAATACAAAAAAATCTACCTATATGCAGTCTCAAGAAGTATTGCTGAAAAAGTTATAGAACGACTTGATCTCAATGCTGAAATTACAAGAAATCTAGACGATGCTGATATCGTTATCGCACATAAAAACTTCATCAAAGGCGGTGCCAAAGTTCTAAGTACGGCAGAAGAAAACAGATTACAAATCTTCTATATCAAAACCAATTCTATGGCACAAATTCAAAAAGTTATAAAAGAAGCTCTTGATATTGTTGAACTGAATGAACATCAAACCTTCTATGATATTACAGAAAAAGCACTTGATGAAGCAAAAAAAGCAATCGATAAAATACTTGCGGGAGCAACAGATGTTGAGTTGACCCCACAAAATACACGAATCAGAAAACTACAACACGAGTTGGTTGAACAACACAACCTCGAAAGTAAATCCATCGGCGAAGGATTAAATAGACACCTTAGAATTGTCGGTGGTAAAGATTACAAAAACGCCAATTAAATGAAAATTTAATAAAAAGTTTGAGCCTCTTCTCTGAAGTGCGGGGAAACTACGTCATTCCACCAACACCTTTGAGAGGGGGTTCTTGGAATTAATATGGTTTTTTCGCTCTACATAAACAGATAGTCCTTTTAACATTTACATTAGCTCATTTAATCCGCCAATTTTATTTCACCTTCAATAGGTTTTGCATCTTCTGCTACTCGATAATAATATTGAGGATATGAATTTTCTTTATTTTCATTGAAATCTCTTAGTGAAATTGGATAGTATTCAAAATCCCAAACCATTTCTTCATAACCTAAAGTTTCATTCATTACATATTTTTTTATTCTTGCTGCACCAAGTTTTTGTCCGTCTTCTGTTGTTACAATTTTTTCAATAAACTTGTCACCATTTCCACCTGCATATTTTGTAGGACGAGTTGATGCATATAATGTATCTATTGCCATTAATTTTGCAATTTTATCAAGTTCTTTATATTTTTCTTGAGCTTTCTTATTATCTGCTTCTATTTGCTCAGGTGTTTTCGGTGTTTGTACTAACTCTTGTGTTGATTTTCTTAAAAATCTACGTTTGGTTACTACCTCTGCAGTATATGGTTTCTTTAGATTGCCAATTTCATATTGTAATTCATTTTTCATTTTTCTTAATGTTTCTTGTGGGTGCGCTAATTCCTCCTTAGTCCAAGTCTTTTTCATCTCACTTAGTTCATTGGCTAAAGTTAATACTTCTGCTGCCTTTGGATCTTGAACCTTTTCAGATGTGGTCTTCTGCTCTTTCTTTTCAGGTTGAATAGGCTTCGCTTCTGCAGTTTCTTCTGCCGCTTTTGTTTTATCTGCCGCTTTCACTTCTTCTGAAGATTTTACATCTTCTGCTAATACATAACCCGCTGCTTTCGCTAATCTTATAAATTCTTCATCTTTGTAATCAACTGTTTTACCGGCTAACATACGTTTAAAATTGATTTTGTCGCCACGTTCTGTATGTAATTTTTCAAATTCCTTTCCTAATGCTTTTTGCTCAGCTTTAGTAAAACCATTGTTGTCTTTATCCACAAAAATACCCGCTTTTACATAAGAATTTAATTTGTCCATATAATCATAAGATAAACCAATTCTTCTCGGTGTCCTTTGCGTACCATCAGTTAATGTAATTCTGGTAATACCATTTCCCCAATCATTACTCATAATTTAACATCCTTTTCTATTTCTATTATTTTCCCCGTATATCTATTAAAAGTTTCTGCTGTTAAAAATTGCCCCATCTAATAAAAAATAAATTTTCAAACTTGATAAAAGTCCATAAAAACGGCGATTAACAGATTTACATAAGTTTACAATCTGTTTTCAAACACAATAACTTACTAAACCTGTTAAAAAATATATAATAAAAAAGAGGCTATAATAAAAAATAAAAAAGGCGACACCCAGATTCGAACTGGGGATAAAAGCTTTGCAGGCTTCTGCCTTACCACTTGGCCATGTCGCCGTCCCTCACTAGTATAGAATACACAAGACATAAAACTATGTCAAGATTTTCTATTAGTGTTTAATTTTCTTTATCATTTGATGTTTGGGCATTTATCATCTGTGCCATCACATCTTTTGCTTTCTCTAATTGCACATCTCGTTTTGCCATTATATCAGATTTTTTCAATGGCATTTCGATATCAGGATCTATACCCAATTTATTTATATCTTTACCTTTTGGAGTTAAATATTTCGCAACCGTTAAATTCAGTCCTGTTTCATTTGGCATTGGGATAATTTTTTGCACCATACCTTTTCCGTAGGTTTTGGTACCTATAAGTTTTGCTCTATGATAATCTTTCATAGCACCTGAAAATATTTCACTGGCACTTGCACTGGCTCCATCAACAAGCAATATTATTGGTTTGTCAATATTCAAGTCTGTTTCTTGTGCCATAATGTCATAATGATACCCGTTACGCCCTACTATACTAACAATTTTTCCCTTAGGAATAAACAGATTTGATATAAATACTGCATTAGGTAACAAACCACCTGTGTTTCCTCGCAAATCTATTATTAAACCTTCGGTATTATCTGTATTTTCCAATGCCTCTAAAAATTCATTAGGAGTTGAACTGCTTATAAAACTTGATAACTGAATATAGCCGATATTTTTATCAATCGAACTTTTTACAGTTTTTATCGCAATTTCTTTTCTGATAACTTTTTTCTTGATTAAATTTTTATTTCGCAAAATATCAATACTTACAAATGAATTTATTGGCCCCTTAACAAGATTGGAAACTTCTGCTAACGATAGTCCGCTAACTTTTATTCCATCAACTGCAACTATAATATCTCCGACTTTTAATTCCGCAAATTGAGCCGGTGTATTTTCCATTACGTTGATTATGCGAATTTTTCCTGATTCATTTACTATATTTACACCAATTCCAGAAATCTTTGATGTAATTGAATTGTTTTGATCTGCAAATTCTTGCTTTGTCAAAAATCTTGAATACGGATCATTAAGACTTTCTAACATTGTATCAATAGCAACTTTGGCATCTTCTTCTGTCTTAATCTTTCCTCTGTAATGGTTTTTCCATCTTATCCAATATTGACGGTTAAAATTGGGATCATAATATTCATTTTTTACAACCTGCCAAGTATGATCAAATAATTTTTGAGGCGACAAATGCGATGTATCTACAACTTTTTGTTCTACATTTAACATCGGATTATGGTTAATGTTATAAAACGCATTAAGTGCAAATAATGTCGCTATTGTCGCTACAAAAAATAAGATTGTTTTGGTCAGATTTTTCATAACCCTATTTAACATCAAGGATTTTTTTTAATCAATATACTTTGTTATTACAATGACTATTTATTCAAAAATCTTTATAAATCATTAAACCCAGGTGAATATGACGGAAGATTTTTATAACCTGAATTAGATAATACCGCCTTCTTTATATATTTATTTGTATAGTCACCCTTTTCCAGAAGTTTTTTCAATGTGTTTTCTCGTTTGACTAAATCACTATCCTCTTGATTACTTTCAGGATAGGTTTTTAATATTTCATTCCAAACAACGGCTTCCATTGTCCAAGCATATGTTTCTTCTGCTAAAGAATTATATTCGTCTTGGTGTAACGCTTCATGTGATAACAAGGCTGCGATTGCACCTGCAGGAGCGTTTCGATGTTTATTATTTATATAAATATATAAATTTTTACCTCTTTTCCAGCCTAAAGCATCAAAAGTTGCATAATTTTGATTTATCTGACCCAAGTCACGAAATTCTATTCGCATTGCCCTTTGTGATAAATTATTCCCTAATATTGCATTTCGAGAAAACATACCTTCTGTACCCTTTAACATATCTAAGGCTACGTAAAATACTTCCTCTTTTCCTACATCTTTGTATGTCGGTGTTATCTGCTCTATATACTCAGGAGTATATTTGGCAGGATATTGATGCGGAACAGTTGTTTCTTGATTTTTTGCTGCTAATGCATATCCCTGTGGCAGCATTGCTATTAAAGAAATTACTATTAATCTTTTTATATACTTCGTTATTACCATCTCAATCTCCAAATACTACATCTATAATAGTATTATATTTATCTTTTTTGCAAAATCAAAAAATCATTTGCAAATTTTACGATTTATTTACTTGGAAGTTTTCTATTTATTTTTACCAATTCTGAATATATATATTTATATTCATTGGATGGATTTATATTTTCTGCTTCTGTTATATATTCAAGCGCTGTCTTATAATCTTTTTTTAATTGATATAATTCACACATCTTTCTGTAGTATTCTGAATTATTCAAATCATATAATATCGCTCTTTTCATACATTCTACAGCTTCTTCTATATCTCCGTCTTTTTCTCGTGAAAGTGCTATATAGTAATATCCTTCAGAACAACTAATATCTAATGATAGAACTTCCTGAGCATATTCTTTTGACAATTCATAATCACCCTTTAAATTAGCAATCTTTGCACATAAGATATTTCCTGAAATATAATTTGGATTTAGTTCTACGCATTTTTGAGCAAGTTTTAATGCCCCGTCATAATTGCGCTCTTTTATATATATTTCTGCTAAATCAGTTAAATATGTAATATTATCAGGATTTTTTTCTAAAATTTCATTGACCAATTTTTCTGCTTTACCAAAATTGCTTAATTCTGCATATATTTTGCTTAATGAGCTTTTGGTAAAATCATCATCACATCCGTTTTTTATATTGTCTTCCAGAATTTCTTGAGCACCTATCAAATCTTTTTTATTTTCTAAAAGAAGCGCTTTTAATACTTTTGTTTGTGAATGCTGAGGCATTACATCTAATATTGCACTAACTTCTTTTTCAGCTTTCGAATATTCTTTTATTGAATAATACAAATACGCTAAGGAATAACGATAATCTATATTTTCAGGATTTATTAAAAGTGCATTACGATATGCCTTTTGGGCTTCTTCCATCCATCCGTTATAAAAATAAGCATTACCCAAATTGTAATAATATTTTGAATTTGATTTGTCTATATTTATCGCTTTTGAAAAATCTTTTATCGCTTCTATAAAATTCATTCCCTCTAATTCAAATAAACCTTTATAATTTAAAATTTCAGGATTTTGGGAATTTTTTCCGATTTGAGAAAAGATTTCTTTTGCTCCTTCTATATCATTCTCATCAAATTTTATTTTTCCTGAAAGAAGCATTGCCTTTTCATTTTTTATATCACATTCAGATAATATTTCTTTCGCTCTATCTTTCTCGTTTGCTACATATAAAGCATTTGCACAATCCAGTTTAACATCTTGTGTAAAATGTTCACAATTTCTATATTTCTCAATTTCGCCAAATGATTTCATTTGAATTAAAACAGATAATAATCCCCACAAAGTTTCGGGACTTGGATGATTTTCATATATTTTTTGAGAAATCTCAAGAACATTATCAAGATTTCCTTCTCGTTCATTTATGCTTTTCATTAATTGTAAACCGCTTAAATGATTAGGTACAATCTGCAAAACCTTTGAAATGTATTGCATTGCTCGGGAGTAATTGTTCAGCAAGAAATATAACTCACCTATTTGAAATAATATTTCAACATTATCATTTTCAATTTCTAATGCCTTGTATAACAATTCAATAGCATATTTATAATTCTTTGATTCTTTCAATTCAAAGGCTTGTTTTATATAATCAATACATTCAGATTTTTCCATATCAATTCTCGCTTATTCCTCAACTACTTCCGGTGGGATATATATTTGCTCGGTTTTTATTTCCTCTTCCTTTTGCTCTTTTTTAAACAATTTGCCGAAATCCCACTTCTTCTTTTTAGGTTTTGGCTCTTCTACTTTTTTATTTATTATAATCAAAACTTCATCTTGACTTGCCATTTTTAAATTGTTTCTGGCAATTCCTTCCAGACTGTTATCTGATGTTATTACTTTCTTTTGAGTTTTTAAATCTTTATTTCTTAATTGTGCTTTTTTCAACAAATCTTCTAATGTCGCTTGCTTACCTTGATACGAAACTATTTTTCCTACATTCAAAACTGCACCGTAACCTATCTGCAACAAACAAAATATCAAAATAAACGTGAATAAAGGGCAGGTAAACTTTGTATTATACTGAAGTTTCCTCTTTCGTCTGCGCTTATGTGCTTTATTATTTACTTTTTGCTCTGAATCTTTCTCTATCAAAATAAGTTCCCCTTATCTTAAATTATAATCAAAATAATTTTGATAAACAAAAATATATTGATAAATTTACAATTGGAATTTGGTAGAAAATTTGAATTGATTTTTTAATAGTGCATTTTTATCATCATATACAGAACTTGCCCCTAACTCTAATCGCAATCTATCAGTATCCTTTTTGCCAAATGGATTGATTGAAAATATCATTTCTGCAGTCTTACGATTCTTGACAATGTCTGCCGATAAAACTTCTCTTAATGAAAAATATTGATTGATAATCAATTCAGGAGAAAGATATACATTATCATTATAATTATTATTTGTTGAATTTATTGTTCTTGCATACGATGTACTTATTGCAAAATGCTTTGTTTCATAACGAGAAAACACACCTGTTGATTGCTCCAATTCAGCATAATCAATGCCCTGATTATAAGTCGTACCTGCTGAAAAACCACCTTTTTTAGCAGCATAACTTGTTCCGGAAATTGGCGCTATACTGTATTCTAAAGTATTCATTGAAGAATTTATTCTTCGATTATCAGTATTCATTAGAGGTGCATATTTTTCGCAACCTACTTTTTGTGGTTTTGATAATTTTATTGTCTGAATTTCATCGACACTATCAGAAAGATATACTGCATCTTCTTCGCCTTCATCATACTGAGCATAACCCTTTAAAACATCAGAATACATATCTCCGATTTGGTATTCTTCTATTTCAGGTTCGTCCATTTCGTCTTCAGAATAGTCTTCCTCTACTTCTTCTCCTGATGTATCGGCTGTTATATCATCCGATATTATATCTTGAGGTTGTTCTATATTCTTTGAGATTTCCTCTGATAATGTACTTTTCCCGGTTGTTACATCTGATTTAATGTCTTCATCAGGAATATGGTATGTGAAGATCTTAGGCATTTGATTTTTAGCTGTTGAAGTTTCAAGAACTTCTGCACAACAAGGATGCGAAATAGCAAAAATCATAAAAAATATTAATAAGCCTATCCTCTTCATCATAAATACATGATAACGCATAATCTCGTTTTCAGCAACTAAGTTGTTAAAAACTTAAACTCTGCCATAAATATCTTCATAACGGATAATATCATCTTCTGATAAAATATCACCCTTTTGTACTTCTATAATTTCTATAGGCGTTTCATAAGGATTTTGAAGTGAATGAATTGCCTTAACTGCAATATCTATACTATGACCAGGAGATAAAATATGTTCTTTACCCTCTAAAATAACTTTCGCATTTCCTGATAATACAACCCAATGTTCACTCCTATATTCGTGAGATTGAAGCGACAATTTTTGTCCCGGATTAACATGGATAAGTTTAGTTTGAAATCCTTGACCTTCTGCTATTACTGTATAAAATCCCCACGGACGGTATACGGTTTTGTGAACTTTTTGAGTTTCATCATGTTGTTTTTTCAATGTTTCATATATCTGTTTAACTTCTTGAGTTCTATCTTTTTTACATGCTAAAATAGCATCTTCTGTTTCTACTATCACTGTATCTTCAAGTCCGATTGTTGCAACAAGTTTTGAAGTTGAACAAACCAGTGAATTTTTTGAACCTTTATCCAATACTTTTCCTGCAAATACATTGTTATTAGAATCCTTTGGACTAACTTCATATATAGATTTCCAAGAACCTAAATCTTTCCATTTTGTATTTAACTCAAGCATTACCAAATTTTGACTTTTCTCCATTACTGCATAATCAATAGAAATATTAGGCATTTTCTCAAATTCTTTTAGTGGAACTGTTATTCCGCTACATTTGATAGTTTTCATACATTGAGAAATTTCAGGACAATATTTTTCAAATTCTTCTATTATGGTTGAAACTTTAAACATAAAAATTCCACTGTTCCAATAATAGTTTGAATCTTTAATATATTCGGAAGCTGTTTGGCTATCAGGTTTTTCAGTAAATGATTTTACAACCCTGTCTTCAGCTTTTATATATCCGTATGAAACTTCAGGATAGGTAGGCTTTATTCCAAATGTTACAATTTTGCCTTCTTCAGCATATTTTTGAGCTTCATTTATTACATCAAATAAATTTTGAGAATATTCCATCATCAAATCTGACGGAAATACAAGCATTATCTCATCACCACTATAATTTTCAATTAAATATTTTGCACATAAAGCAATTGCAGGCGCAGTATTCTTAGATATTGGCTCGGACAAAATGGTAGGAATTTCATACACCTGTAATAACTGCATTTTTACATTTGATAAATGCTTAATATTGGTGACACTAATAATATTTTTAGCAGGTATAAAATTTGATAAACCTATAAATGTAGATTGCAACAAACTTTCTCTGGCATTGATATTAAGTAACTGTTTTGGGCATAACTCTCTTGATAATGGCCATAAACGACTTCCTGCTCCTCCAGCCAATATTACTCCAAACATCTTTTTTAGCTCCTTCTAAAAATACTACTCATCCCTGTTGTCATTATACTATAAAAAGTTCTATAGGCAAAATCTAACCACTATCTTTACAAGTTTTTGAACTTTACAAAAAGTAATAATATACGCAATTTTATTTATTTTGCTGTTTTAATAGATTTATAAAAATGTAGTTAAAATATATGGAAGGTAGTATTTATGATTAATTCTTTAAATCCGGCAATGTACACAAATGGTGTTAATTTACAAAACAACGTACCAAACGCACCGGTATCAGTTACAAATAATAACCCAATACAACCGATAGCAAATCCTAATTTGAATGGTTTACAAGCAATGGCAGGTTATAACCAACCACTAACCCCTACTAAAAGAGTAATTCAACCAACTCTTCCAACTGTATTGCAACCTGAAGCCATACATACACTAAAAGGCGATAGAATTACAGATGCCAATGGAAAACTTAATGCAATTATAGATAAAAATGATAAAACTACAGTTATATATAAAATGGATCCACAAGCTCCAAACGATTCAATAAACAAAATTATATATATTGACAATGCAACAGGAAAAAGAATAAGAACACAAGAAAATATCCAAGAAATTAAAGAAGGGCAAATGCCTGTTTCTTTAGGTATTTGTATTAAAGAATATAATCCTGAAGGAGAAATTACAAAAATAACTGATTATTATGAAGGTAAAGATTTCAGTGTAAGAGAATATGAAACCGCACCTGATGGCTCCAAGAAAATTTATGAAGTATCTAAGAATGGTTCATATATTGCAGAACTTGACTCTGAAGATAACAGAATAAGAACAACTGACTTTAACAAAAGCGGTCAAATTGAACAAGTTATAACATACAAAGATGATGCCCCAAACCAAACTATAACTTATAAAAATGGTATTCCTGCAAAAATAGAAAATGAAATTAAAAATACAACCTATGCACCGGAATTAGCAAATCTTCCGGCTCAAGACAAAGATATCGTACCTGCACAACCATATATTCTAGGCTACGATCCTAAAAATGTACAAGGTGAAAAAACATTCTATTCAAACGGAAATATCCAAGAGATTAAAACTAACACAGTAAATGGAACTGTTGTTCACAAATTTGATGTTTTAGGCGATTTATCAGGAATTACAATTAACGAAAACGGAAAGCAAAAACAAATCAACTACAACAACATCGGCGGAGAAATAACATATTCTATAAAAGAACCTCTTAGCGATAAAATTAGCAAAACAACAACATTTGAAAAAGATGGTTCAAAATCTGTAACTATCGCTAACGATGAAACAAAAGAAGAAAGACACGCACACTATAATAAAAACGGTAATATAACTTGGTATTCAAAATACAACGATCAAAACCATGAACACCTCGGAATTGGCTTTGACAAAAACGGAAAAATCAACGAAATATTCTAAACCGAAAATAAATATAACTAAAAAAAGAACTCTAAATTTAGAGTTCTTTTTTTAATATCAAAAATCAAATATTATCTATGCTTGAACATTTTTACTTTCGTACTCAATACCCATTTCTTTAAGTGTTTTAATAAAATTTTGAGCACAAATACGTTGAACTTCAGGCGGAACAATTCTCAAAATTTCAACTGTTTTTGCAATAACAGGATCTTTATCATACCAACGGTTATTAGCATTAACAGGTTTTGCCATAGCATAAAATTTATCAATAGTTTCTTTTGAAAGTTTTTCTTCAAGTTTTTTCAAAAAAATCTCTGCCTGAACTCTTAATTCAGGTTGGTAATTTCTCAAAAGTTCAATAACTTCTAATAATAACGGGTCATGATCGTACCAACGTTTATATGTAGGACTCATTATGTGTACCCTCCGTTAGGTTAATCGGGGAATCGTCTTGACGTCTTTCTATTTTCCCTCCTAACAATCTTAACTTATATTCGAATTTTTCGTATCCTCTATCTATATGATGTAATTTTTCAACAACAGAAGTTCCTTCTGCCATCAATGCAGCAACAACTAAAGAAGCACCAGCTCTCAAATCACTTGCAGTAAGAGTTGTACCTGATAATTTCTTAACTCCTTTAATAATTGCATGGTTTCTGTCTTGATGAATATCAGCACCCATTCTATTCAAATCAGGAACTTGCATAAATCTGTTTTCATACAAACTTTCGGTAATAATTCCAACACCATTTGCGGTTGATAAAAGTGCCATTGCCATTGATTGTAAATCTGTCGGAAATCCAGGATATGGTTGAGTAACAAAGTTGATTGAATTTAAACGATTTTTGCAACTAACTTCCATTGATGTTGGGTCAAGCAATTTGATATTTGCACCCATTTTTAACAATTTATTAGTAAAGAATGTCAAATGTGCCGGATAAATATTTTTAATAATACCTTTACCTTTTGTTGCAATAATAGCAGTCATATAAGTTCCGGCTTCAATTCTATCCGGAATTGTTGTATATTCTATCGGATGAAGTTGTTCTTGTTTTACACCGTTAATAACAAGTTCTGAAGTACCCGCACCTGAAATATCAGCACCCATTGTATTCAAGAAGTTTGCCAAATCAACAATTTCAGGTTCTTGAGCGGCATTTTGAATTCTGGTAGAACCTTCCGCCAATACAGATGCCAACATAATATTTTCAGTTGCACCAACTGACGGAATATCTAAATAAACATCAGAACCTACAAGTTTATTCGTTTTTGCATATACATAACCGTTTTCAATTTTAATCTTAGCACCCAGTGCTTCTAAACCTTTAATGTGAAAATCAACTCTTCTTTCGCCAATCGCACATCCGCCAGGTAATGCAACTCTTGCTTCTTTACAACGAGAAACCAATGCACCTAATACAATAAATGAAGCTCTCATTTTACTTACTAATTCATAAGTTGCAGTGACACTGGTAATATCAGTGGCATCAATCGTAATTGATTTTTCAGCCTTATCATAATGAGTTTTCGCCCCAAGTTGAGCAATTACACTAAGCATAATCTCAACATCAGTTAACTCAGGTACATTGTAAATCTTTGATTCACCTTTAGCAAGAAGTGCTGCTGCCATCAATTTTAAAACAGAGTTTTTAGCACCACCGATTGACACTTCACCTTTTAAAGGTGTTCCACCTTTTATATAATATCTTTCAACCAACTTAGCCTCCGAAAGAAATTTTTATCATATCCTTACTATACATAATAATACAATCAGTGCGGTTTGTTGTAAATAGATTAAATTATGTAAAGAAAGTATATACTCTGAAAGCAAATTTCATATATATAATTACTTAATATAAACATAGGGGAAATTTAGGCATTACAAATGGGAATTACAAAACTCTTGACCGGCACAATAAAAGCCGCAGCAAAAGAAACTGAAATTACAACTGCTGTTACTAAAGCTGTTGAAAAAGCAACTGCCAAGACAACAAACACTGTTGTCTCAAAAATAGCTGAAACATTACCTGAAATTTTGCCGGATATAACAAAAAGTATAAGCGCAAATGCAAAATATTTCCAATATTCACCCAAAACACAACAAACCGTAAATGCCTTAAGAGAAGCTATTTTCAAATTTGCAAAAGAAAAAAATAATATAAATATTTTCACCAATAATGAATATTATATAAAAAATCTTTTAAATTACTGTTCTGATGAAAAAACAGTTTATACTATTGCAGGAAGCATGGGAAATTACAATAAATACTGTAATTTTACTCAAAAAATATTTAAAGCATTTAAAAATGCAAAATATTTAAAACTTGAAGATAAAGAAGCTGCTTTAACAAATTTAACTCTAATGAGTTTCACTGACCCTAAAAGTTTTAAAGCACTAATCAAATCAAAAGGCATCGATGAAATTATATCAGGACGATTAAATATAAGTTATCTAAAAAATATAAAATCAACCGATAAAATTGATGAAAACTACTTTTACAAACTCTTTGACAATATTGAAAAAGCAAGAAATGAAAGAATTATTAAATCAGGTCTTGATAAAAATATTATAAATAAATATCTAAATTTATTTGATGATAAAGTATGTCTTAACCCTGAGTTTGCAAATGATTTTATTACTAAACTGGAAAAAATAAACAATCCTGAACTTGCGAATAAACTTTTAAATAGATTTCCAATGGATGAAAGTTTCAAAGATTTTGGTCATAAAGAATTGGCAAAACTTATTGATAAAGCAGCAGAACATCCTGACGCAATACAAACAGTAATCCAATTACAAAAAACAACTCCGGGAATGGCTAATCACTATGCAAATTTTCTTATAAAAAAAGAAATTCCAGAAGTCGAGGATTTATTCAAGTATTATCTAAAATTTGAAAAAGCACATCCTGAAATTTGTCAACCTGAAACATTATCTTGTATGTACGGACTTATTCAAAAAGGTGCCGATAAAAAAATGTTAGAAGAAATCTGTGAAAAAGCCATTCAAATAAAAAATCCGGATTTTATTCCTGAAATTTGTAGTTATGCAGGCAAGGATAACTTTGATTTATTAAAGTCAATGTTAAAAAATAATACTTTCGATAAAGAAAGTATATTTAAATTCAAAATGAGCAAATATGACAAGGAATTAACTGAAAAAGTTTACCAAGAAACTTATCTTCCTTTATTACAAGGCTTTGAAAAGTATAATATCCCACCAATGGAAAAAGAATATCTAGCTCAAAGAATTGCAGATTTACAAATTAAAGAACCAAAACAATTTGCCAAACTTCAAGATACAAAAATTTTGGATCTGATAAAAGAAGGAAAAGTTCACCCGAGAATACTTGACGGTTATAGTTCTGAAACAGGTTTTACATCAGAAATTCTTTCCGATGTTCAAAAACTTTTAAACGGAGAAAGTCTTATCAAAAAATTTGATACAACAAAAAATATTTTACAAAAAACATCAACAGGCGATGTTATATCAGTCAAAGGAAAATTATACATAAATAACAACGGACGTCTTGAACAATGGAATATGACAGAAGAAAAATTTAATGAACTGTTTCCTCTTGTTGACAGATTTTCTACAAGACAAGGATTTGATGATTGCTACTTTATAAGTCCGCTTACCGCAATGTACAAAAACCCAAAAACCAGAGGTGAATATTACAAAATGTTTGAGCAAAAAGGCGATGACATCTATGTAACTATTCCTGCTTATAAAGACTACTTAGGCAAAGTAAAATTTCCAAACGGACAAATAAAAGTTCAAGATATTAATGCTGATGCAGCCAAAAATGTTCAAATGCTTGAACAAGCCTATGCTCGTACCGCTTTAAGAACACAACAAGAAGTACATAGTCAGGAAATGTTAAATCCTTTAACCACAGATAATTCAAACTATCTACAAAATCGTATCAGAAGCGGTCAGCTACGCAATTCAATGCGTGAACTATTCCCGCAAAATACACTTATCAGAAAGTTTGAGGACAAAAATCAAATAATACAAATAATAAAAGATTTTGCTAATGATAAAAGAACAATTATTCAAGAAGGCAGTTTGCTTCGTACCGGCGGCGAAATAGGACACGCAAGAACAATTTCCGGCTACAATCCGCAAACAAAAACATTAACCTTGATCGATCCAAATAGAACAGCCATTGAAGAAACTGTCCCTCTTGATAAGTTTATGGAAAAACTTGTATCAATTTTTGTCGCAAGACCTGTATAAAAGTTTACCAATTAACTTTTTCGATAACTTCAATTTCATATCCGTCCGGATCTTTTAAGAAAGCAATATTGCTGCCTTTGCCATTTAAATCAAACGGTTCATATAAAAACTCATGACCTAAATCATACATTTTGGTTTTAAATTCTTCCATTGAATCAACTGAAAATGCCAAATGCCCGAATGCTGTTCCTATACTATATCCCTCAGGCGGAATAACATCATTTTCTGTTAATTCTAATATAGGTGTTCCGTTTTCATCTGCTAAAAAATATAACCAGCAATCGTTTAATTTTCTCATACTGTCTAATTTCATTCCGAATAATCCAATATAAAATTTTAAACTTGCTTCTGCATCTTTAACCCTTATCATTGTATGTAAAAATGTCATTTTAATTCTCTCCTTTTTGGCTTATTATACCACAAAATCCACCCCTTGCCTATACAATACCTGTTCATAATTTGACATTATCCCTTTAAATTATATAATCAACTTATGAGCGAGATTTTAAAAGTATTAAAAGGAACAAAAGATATATTACCGCAAGATGTTAATATGTGGCACCTTGTTGAACAAAAAGCCGATGAGATTTTTTCTAAATATGGCTTTAAAGAAATCAGAACACCTATTATCGAAGTTACCGAACTTTTTTCAAGAGGTGTCGGTGACACTACTGATATTGTTAACAAAGAAATGTACACTTTTGAAAAAAGTGATCGCTCAATTACATTACGACCTGAAAATACTGCAGGCGTTGTACGTGCCTACATAGAAAACGGAATGTCAAGATTATCTGCTCCCGTAAAACTTTGGTACAAAGGTCCAATGTTTAGATACGAAAGACCTCAAGCAGGAAGACAAAGACAATTCCACCAAGTTGGCGTTGAAATGTTTGGTATCAAACAACCAACAGCAGATGCTGAAGTTATTCTTATGGCTACAAATTTCTTAAAGTCATTAGGACTTAATGATTTGGAAGTAGAAATAAATTCTTTAGGATGCCCTAAGTGTAGAGAAGAATTTAAAAATAGATTAAAAGAAGTTTTAAAACCATATCTAAGCGAATTATGCGAAGATTGTCAAAAAAGATATGAAAAAAATCCATTAAGACTTCTTGATTGCAAAGTTGAATCTTGCAAGAAAATATTTGAAAAACCTGAAATTCAAGAAGTAGTTAACTCTGATTTTATCTGCGAAGAATGCGAAGAACATTATACAGCGGTTAAATTATATCTTGATAGAATGGGTGTAAAATATATTGAAAATAAACAACTTGTTAGAGGTTTAGATTACTATAACAGAACTGTTTTTGAAATTAAATCAAATAATTTAGGTTCACAAAATGCAGTATGCGGCGGCGGAAGATACGATGGACTTGTAGGTCAATTAGGAGGCGAGCCAACACCTGCTATCGGTTTTGCGATGGGTATGGAAAGATTAATCTCGCTTATTCCTAAATTAGAACCTAAAAAACTTGATGGATATATAGTTTCAGAACATCCTGTTGATGCGTTTCTGTTTGCTGAAGAATTAAGACACGAAGGTCTTAATGTTGAATTTGATTTAACTACTAAAAAGTTTTCAAAACAAATAGAAAAAGCTGCAAAAGTTGCAAAATATGCACTAATTTTGGGAGAAGATGAAATCGCTAATCATTGCGTTTCAATAAAAAATCTGGAAAAGGGTACGCAAATTACGGTTGATAGAATTGACTGTATAAAGATGCTCGAACTCTAAATATTGGGTAAATAAAATGATAAGAATAGGTTTAGATTTTACAGATGATTTTATAACAAAGTTTAATAGACGAACAAATGAAATTGTCTCTAATGTCTATGATGAAGTGGATACAATAGTAGCTGCATGGTCTGATATTTCAGGCAAAGATACCCCGGCAGAACCCAAAGCAGCAAACACAAAATATGAACAACAAAAAAACTATCCGCCAAATTTTAGTAATAAATCAGTTCTTTTAAACACTGTTTATCCTGATTATACATACCCTAAATATTCTCTATACAAATAAATCAAAAATATTATTACTCTTGGCTATTCTTTTTATAAAAGTTAACTACTTGATGATAATATGTAGGAATATGAGATACTTTATGAGTAATATAATAAGGATTTGTAAATACTGAAAACAACTCTGCACCAACTACAGCACCAGTATTTGCAGCAACCCTTATACCTTTGTTTTGAATTTCATCTTTGGTAAATGTTTTACGAAAAGGGTTATTACTTTCATATAAATCATAAGTTACAGCATCTATTGCATTTGGAACAGATGTTGAATCTGCCCAGTTACTTATCATCTCAAATTTTTGCCTTAGAATTGTTGAATTTACTAAATTCATATATTTATTAAAACCCTTGAATAATTTATTTTGCGAGCAAAAGAAAAGACTCTGAAAAATACAGAGTCCTTCCTTGAAGAATTTTGGAGTACTATACTTCTTTGAAAATCAATGACGCATTTTGACCACCAAACCCAAATGAGTTTGATAATGCTGCATGTAAAGGTGCTTCTACAGCCTTGAATGGAACATAATTCAAGTCAGCAACCTCTTCGTCTTGATTGTCTAAATTGATTGTTGGCGGAACAATATTATCGTTAAGAGCTTTTATACAAACGATAGCTTCCGCAGCCCCAGTTGCACCAAGCATGTGACCATGCATACTCTTTGTTGATGAAACTAAAAGTTTAGGATTTTCTTTTCTATCGCCAAATACTTTCGCAACAGCATGAGATTCAGCCTTATCTCCCAAACCTGTACTTGTTCCGTGTGTATTGATGTATTGGATATCTTCAGGCTTCATATTTGCATCTTTTAATGCAAATTCCATAGCCTTTATTGCTCCTGCACCATCAGGCGCCGGCGCTACAACATCATATGCATCACCTGTTTGACCATATCCAACAATTTCTGCGTAAATATGAGCACCACGTTTTTTAGCGTGTTCATATTCTTCAAGAACTAATACTGCTGAACCTTCTGACATAATAAAACCATCTCTGTCTTTGTCATATGGTCTTGATGCTCTTTGAGGCTCATCATTGCGCTTTGAAAGTGTTCTTGCAGCTGAGAATGCCCCTACACCTACATCACATATTGTTGCTTCAGCTCCACCTGCAACCATTATATCAGCATCATTCCATTGAATTGCTCTGAATGCGTCACCTATTGAATGTGAACCTGTTGCACATGCTGAAATTACAACTTTGTTAATTCCTTTGAAACCATATTTTATTGAAATATTACCTGACGCCATATTTACAATCATCATAGGTACTGTAAATGGTGAACATTTGTTTGGTCCTTTTTCAATTATTCTTATATGGTTTTCTTCAAATGTCTTAAAGCCGCCTGCTGCTGAACTTACAATAACACCAATTCTGTATGGGTCAATACCTTCTAAATTTTCAATCTTTGCATCCTTTATTGCTTCATCTGCAGCTACCATTGCTAGCTGTATATAACGATCCATTTTCTTTGCTTTTTTAGGATCTATATATTCTTCTGGATTGAAATCCTTAACTTCTCCGGAAATTTTCACCACATGTTTATCTATATCGATAGATTCTGATGTTGAAATTCCGCTTTTGCCCTCTTTCAAGCTCTCCCAAAATTTTTCAACACCAACTCCATAAGGTGTTACGGCTCCTAATCCCGTAATAACTACTCTTCTTTTACTCATTTATAACATCCCTTTTTCCTTAGTAATAAATAATGCGAGAATGAAATATTAATATCTCACCCTCGCAAATATAAAATCAGTTTGAAAATTCAAATTGTAAAATTCAACTAGTGAGACAATTACTTACCTAATTTGCTGTCGATGTAAGAAACTGCATCTTGAACTGTTTGAATTTTTTCTGCATCTTCATCAGGAATTTCGCATTTGAATTCTTCTTCTAAAGCCATAACTAATTCAACTGTATCTAATGAATCTGCACCTAAATCATCTGTAAAACGAGCTTCAGGTGTAACTAATTTTTCATCAACACTTAATTGATCTACTACAACTTTTTTTACTGTTTCTAATGTACTCATCTTTTCTTCCTCTTTATTATTGTATATTACTAAATACTTTTCTTGATACATTATAACCTGTTGAATATTTTTTTGCAAGATATTTACAATATTATCGTTTATTTGTTTACAATCGTTACTTATGATAAAGGGCTTAAAATTTTGAAAATTTTAAGCCCTTTATTTTGTATTTATTTCTACTTTTTACAAATATTATATAATAAGTCCGCCATCTACTTGCAGAACTTGACCTGTTACATAATCTGCATCAAGTGCTAAGAATTTTACTGCTTTTGCAATATCTTTTGCTTCGCCCATTCTCTTTAGAGGAATCATTTTCATATATTCATCTACATTACCCAAATCTTTGGTCATATCTGTTGCGATAAATCCCGGAGCAACTGCATTTACTCTAATTCCACGAGAGCCTAATTCTTTTGCTAATGATTTTGTAAAGCCTACCAAACCTGCTTTTGCTGATGAATAATTTGCTTGTCCAGGGTTGCCATATAAACCTACTACTGATGTTGTGTTTACAATAGCACCGCTTCTTTGTTTCATCATTAACTTAACTACCGGTTTTGATACATAAAATGCACTGTTTAAATTTGTATTGATTACAGCATTCCATTTATCTTCTGTCATTCTTATAAATAAGTCATCTCGAGTAATACCTGCATTATTTACAAGTACATCAATTCTGCCATATTTTTCAATAATTTTTGCAATAGCTTCATCTACTTCTGCTTGATTTGAAACATCAAATTTATAACTTTCAGCATTTGCACCAAGTGCTTTTAATTCTTCAACGGTTTTTTCTGCTGCTTCTACATTACCTGCATAATTTATAACAACATCACAGCCTGCTGCTGCAAGTTCTAATGCACAAGCCTTTCCTATTCCACGTGATCCGCCTGTTACTAATGCAACTTTCTTTTCTGTCATATTCTTTCTCCTTATTTAAATATCAGATTAATCTGATAAAATGTCCCTTTACAAAATGCTCTTTTACTTAGTATAAGAATTTCTTATACTCCGCAAAGTTCCTTTTTTAATTCGTTAACTGTACTTTCCAATGATGCTTGATCATAGATATTATATGTTTTTACTGATGGATCAATTTTTTTGTTCAAACCAGCCAAAACTCTTCCTGGTCCTATTTCAATAAATGTATCTACGCCATCTTCAACCATATTTTGAATAGTTTGTGTCCAATGTACTGATGAATAAATTTGACGAGGCATCTTGCTTGAAAAATCTTCTGATGATGTTGTTGCAGTAGCATCAACATTTGTATATACAGGAAGTTTTGCATCGTGCAATTCAAGTTCAGAAACAAATCCTGCGAACTCTTTTCCTGCATTTTCCATCATCTTAGAATGATACGCTCCTGAAACAGCCAATGGAACAACTCTTCTTGCACCTGCTATTGATAACAATTCACCTGCTTTTTGAACTGCAGCTTCTTCACCTGTTATAACTACTTGAGCAGGAGAATTATAATTTGCTACATCTACATAACCCACAGAAGATGCTTCTTCTAATGCTTTTTCAAGACTTCCTTCAGGTGCGTTTAATATTGCAGCCATTGCGCCGCCTTTTGTTTCTCCCATTAAATTTGCTCTTTTTTGAATTGCTTTCAAGGTTGTTTCTAAATCCATAACTCCTGCAACATACATTGCGCAATATTCGCCCAAACTATGTCCTGCAGCTACATTTGGAGCTATATCAAGTTGTGATTTGAATGCTTCTAAAGCTGCTATTGACATTGTTACGATTGAAGGTTGAGTATTTACTGTTTGTTTCAAATCTTCTTCAGGACCTTCAAAACATAAACTTGAAATATTTCTGTCTAATACTCTATCTGCTGTATCAAAAACATTTTTGGCAGACTCGTAATTTTCGTACAAATCTTTTCCCATGCCAACTGATTGTGAACCCTGACCAGGAAAAATAAAAGCTATCTTTTTCATCTACTACATCCCCTAAATTTTTATAAAATCATAACATCTTGCAGTAATTATACTATAAAAAAGGATTATGTAAAGAAAACAGGTATTATGAAGTACCTGTTTTCTTAATCTTTTTTACCTTTAACAAAATTTCATTCAAACTAAGCAATAAAAGAATTCATTGAACTCATAAATCTATTATTAGTTCTGGTATTATTGTTCAATAAATTTGCATTTACAAACATTGCATAACCTTGTTCTTTTTGAACATTTGTTTTTGCCGGTGATGTAATAAATAAATAATTTTTTGATGTCCGAGCATCTCCTGCCTCTCTTGGCTTAATTCCTAATGTTAGTAACCCCATTTTATTCCCCTTTCATTTTCCCCGTATTTATATAAAGGATTTAAAAAAGTTCCGTTTTCACAAACGGAACTTTTCGTTACATAACTTTACGCTTGGCGAGAGGTTAACATATGCCTTCACGTAATCTTATTACTGCTGCACCCCAGGTCATACCTGCTCCAAATCCGCATAATAAAGCTGTTGAATTTAGTTTAATCTTACCTTTTTCAACACCTTCTACCAATGCAATAGGTATTGATGCAGCTGATGTATTTCCATAATATTCTATATTTGAAATAACCTTTTCATCAGGATATTTTAATCTTGCTTGCATTGCTTCTATAATACGTTGATTTGCCTGATGTGGTATTAAATAATCAATATCATCTGCACTCATTCCAGATTCTTCAATACATTCATCAATAAAATCAGGTAATGTTGTTACTACAAACTTATAAACATCACGTCCTGCCATATGAATTGTTGAATCAACTTCATCACAAGGTTCAACAAGCGGACAATTTTTACCTGGCATATTCATATAAATATATTGACCTATTGAACCATCTGCTCTTATATCAAGTGATAAAACATCATCAATGCCATCTTCTGCTTCTGTAACAACCATAGCACCTGCACCATCACCAAATAATATAGATGTGCCTCTATCGTTCCAATCAACAAGTCTTGAGTTATTATCAGCAGCTACTAACAAAATATTTTTATATAAGCCTGAGCCAATCAATCCTCTTGCTACTTGCAATGAATATATTAACCCGGAGCATGCTGCTGTCATATCAAATGCCGGCACATGATTTGCCATCCCAAAACGAGCCTGTATATTACAAGCTAATGATGGGTATAATTGTGGAGGAGCAGACGCTGCAGCTATAATACAGTCGATATCTTCAACCTTCATACCAGCTTTTTCTATAGCTTTTTGTGATGCTATAAAGCCTAAATCTACAGCTGATTCGTTTCCTGATACTATACGTCTTTCTTTTATACCTGTTCTTGTATATATCCACTCATCGGATGTGTCATACAATTTTGTTAAGTCATCATTCGTTATAATAGTCTCTGGAACGCTATATCCCATTCCGGCTATTCTTAGTGGTTTATAACTATTTTGCATAATTTTTTCCTATCTGTTTATCTTCTCTGATATCATGGAATTTATATCTTTATTAAGCATTCTAACTGCCATTCTTACTGCATTTTTCATTGCATATGCAGAACTGCGTCCATGTGCGATAACTGAAATTCCATTTACACCTAGTAATAGCATGCCGCCAAAGGCTTCCCAATTTGTTCTTTTTAAAATTCTTCTTAAAAACGGTTTCGCTAGAAGTCCTATTATACAGCCCATTATGTCTGATTTGAATTCTCTTGAAATCATCTTTAACATCATTGAAGCGGTCGCTTCTGTTACCTTTAACGCTATATTTCCTGCAAAACCATCACATACTACTACATCACATTTATTGATAAATAATTCCTTACCTTCAATATTTCCTACAAAATTTATTCTTCCTTTTTCACTATCTTCTTTTAAAAGCGGATATGTTTCTTTTACTAGTGAATTTCCCTTGCCTTCTTCTTCTCCAATACTTAAAATACCAACCTTCGGTTCGTCTATTTCAACAATGTGCTTGGCATATGTCTGTCCCATTTCAGCAAATTGCGCAAGCATCTCAGGAGTACATTCACTATTTGCACCTCCATCTATCAACACAACCGGCTTTGTCATTGTTGGTAAAGTAACAGCTATCGCTGGTCTTGTTACTCCATGAATCCTTCCTAACCCAAATAAACTCGCAGCCATCGCAGCACCTGTTGAACCTGCAGATACTACGGCTTCGCATCTGCCTTCTGCAACTGCTCTTACTGCTGATACAATTGATGAATCCTTTTTCTTTCTTATAGATTGCCCTACTGCTTCTCCCATTCCTATAACTTCTGAAGCATGAGTAATCGTATAATCTATTTTGTCAAGATCAATAGCAATTTTTCGCTTGTGTCCATGAGTGCCACAATCGGACAAAATATATCCAACTGACTTGATTTTATCCAATTCAGCTTGTATCTCATCTTGTCTGCCTACTAACTCCAAACCAACACCGTATTCTTGGGCTGCCCACAACGCACCCTCTACTATTGCCTTCGGAGCATAATCTCCACCCATTGCATCTATTGCTATTCTTGCCATATCCTTCTCTCTCCAAAGTTTGTCGTAAAACCGGAAACGGATATCCGTCTCCGGTTATTTACTAAAAACTATTCTTCTGATTTTTCTTCAGAAACTTCCTCAGCCTTAACTTCTTCAACTTTTACTTCTTCTGCTTTTTCTGCTTTTGATTTTGAAGCTTTTTTAGCAGGTTTTTCTGATGCTGCAGCTGCTGCTGCTTTGTCTGCTAATTTTACCGGTTGACCTTTATATGTACCACATTCTGTACATACTGTATGTGTTAAAACTGTTGCTCCGCAATTAGGACATTTTGTTGTTTCAGGCTTTGTTGCTTTCCAATTAGCTCGTCTGCTGCCTTGTGCCGCATGTCCTGTTCTTTTCTTAGGTACTGCCATTTTGTCTTTCCTTTTTATTATGTACTAACTGTTTTTTGGGTTAATTTCGATATCCTTAAAGATATCAAGTCTTGGATCGGTGGTATCTTCTTCTGTAAGAAATTCCCTTCCTTTACAATTAATACCACAAACTTTTTTATTTGGTATATTTAATATTACAGATTGATACAATAAGTCATAAATGTCGATTTCTTTTGCTCCGTTTAAATCTGTAACAAATTGTCCGTCTTTTATTTCAAATTCCTGACCAGATTCGTCATATGCGCCCAGCAGCGAACCTTTCGTGTACAATTCATCTATTTCAAAATCCAAGTCTTGACTATATTTATCTAAACATAAATCACACTCAAGTTCAACTGTTCCTGTAACATGTCCTGTTATTTGAATAAATTCACCTAATGACCTGACACATAAATCTGCATGTATGGGAGTTAGGCATTCTATTCCTTCAATTTCTTCTTCAAATGTACAGTATAATGTTTTATTTTCGGCTTTTTCTAAATCTTCTATTAATAATATCTTTTCCATAATTTATATTTACATATATTGTTCTTCTTGAATTGCAACTGCTGCAATTTGATTTGACAAGAAGCATACTCGTTTTATTGGACCTTCTGTTTCTTTTTCTATCAAAACTGCATTTGGAGCTTGCATTCTCTCAATCAGTTCCTGATACAAAGCTTGTGCATCTTTTACATACAATACCAACGGTGCGGTTGAACTTTTTACAAACACCAGTACTGCATATCTTTTCTTTATATTTTGTGCATTCATTCCCTGTGGATTAAACTGTTGTGCCATATTCGTCTCCTTTTACAGTATATGTCTATTTTACTAAAAATATTCAAAAAATCAATATTCGATACCTTCGGTACTTATCTTATATAATCATTTTTATTTCTATTAAAAAAAATTTGCCCGCACTATCGGGCAAATTTTCAAATTAGTTAAATTTTTATTAAATTATATATTTGCTAATTTTTTATAAAAATCATTTGCTTGTTCAAATTTATATGCAAAATTGAACAATCTTGATTCTTGCAACTGTGGTGCTAAAATTTGCAACCCGATAGGCATTCCTGAATTATCAAAGCCTGCAGGTACGCTAATTCCAGGCAAACCAGCAAGGTTACAACTGATTGTTGCGATATCTGTTAAGTACATTGCTAATGGATCTGATGATTTTGCACCCAATTCAAACGCTGTATTCGGACAAGTTGGTGAAATTAATATATCAACTTGTTTAAATGCTTCGTTAAATTCTTCTGTTACCAAAGCTCTCATTTGTTGAGCTTTCTTATAATATGCATCATAATATCCTGATGATAATGCGTATGTTCCTAACATTATACGGCGTTTTACTTCAGGTCCGAAGCCTTCTGCTCTTGATTTTGTATATAATTCCATCAAGTTTTCAGGATTTGCAGTTCTGTAACCATATCTAACACCGTCAAATCTTGCTAAATTTGATGAGCATTCTGCTGTTGCTAATATGTAATATATTCCGATTGAATATTTTAATTTTTTCAATGAAATTTCTACAATTTCGCAGCCCATATTTTTATAAGTTTCTATTGCATGTTGTAATGCTTTTTGAACTTCAGGTGCTAAGCCTTCTTCCATAAGTTCTTTTATCACGCCGACTTTTTTACCCTTAATATCATTATTCAAGCTTTGAGAATAATGTTCTACAGGTAAGTTCAATGATGTTGAATCTTTAGGGTCATGACCTGAAATTACTTCAAGTAAATTTGCTGCATCTTCAACTGTTCTTGCAAATGGTCCGATTTGGTCAAGTGATGATGCAAATGCAATTAAACCATATCTTGATACTCTACCATAAGTCGGTTTCATACCTACAATACCGCAAAAACTTGCAGGTAAACGAATTGAACCGCCAGTATCTGAACCCAATGCCAATGTTGCTTCGCAAGATGCAACACTTGCTGCTGAACCGCCTGATGAGCCACCCGGTACTTTATTCAAATCCCAAGGGTTATGAACTTTGTTAAATGCTGAGTTTTCATTTGATGAACCCATTGCAAATTCATCTAAATTCGCTTTCCCTACAATAGGTATTAAGTTATCTAATAATTTTTGAGTTACTGTCGCATTATATGGAGAAACAAAATTTTCCAAAATCTTACTTGATGCCGTTGTTTTTGAACCAACTAAGTTCATGTTATCTTTCAGTGCTAATGGAATACCTGCTAATAAAGGTAATTCTTCTCCTTTTGCAATCTTTTCATCAACCTTTTTCGCTGTTTCCAACGCTGTTTCTTTTGTTAATGAATTAAATGCTCCCAATTTTTCTTCCAATGAATTTATTCTGTCAAATGCAGCATTCGTTAGCTCTACCGCTGAAATTTCTTTATTTCTTAACGCTTTGCTTTGCTCTGCTGCTGACTTCTTTAACAAATCGTTCATATTTTCTCCTTAAATCCTTATTCTCTTTTGAATTGTAAGACAAACATATCTATCTCGCAAGTTTTCTTGTTTTCATAATTTATACATTCTTTGGAGGATAATTCTCATTTTTTTTCGCAATTTTTATATTTTTATGTATAATATGATAAATGTTTTCTGAAAAATATAGGAGTTAAGATTATGATTACTAAAGAAGTTAATGAATGGATGAGAAAAGTAGAAAAAGGAAATTACTCTTCTTGGGACATTATGGAAGAATTCGCTCAAATGTCTAAATATTTGTCTGAAGAAGATATCAAACATATTAAAAAACGCCTTGATTCTTCAATTAAAAAATAACAAATTCTCAAGACGCTTTTTAAATTTTTAAATCTTTTAAACTACATATCTAATGCAATATCCAATGTAGGAGCTTTTGCGACTATTGCACTTGATGAAATTATGTCAACTCCGCATTCTGCTATTGCTCGAACTGTTTCAAGATGAACATTTCCGCTTGCTTCTACAACTGCTTTATGATCGATCAGCTTTACAGCCTCTTTCATCGTTGCTAAGTCCATATTATCAAGCATTATAATTTCAACTCCTAACGGTAAGGCTTCTTTTATTTGGTCTATTGTATCGCATTCAAGTTCAATCTTATGTGCGTGTGAAAGATTTTCGCGAACTTTTTTTATCGCATTTGTTACTGAACCCGCTACCTTTATGTGATTATCTTTTATCATCGCACAATCTGATAAGTTAAATCTATGTAATGCACCGCCACCAACTTTTACTGAATATTTTTCGAATGCTCTAAAGCCAGGGGTGGTTTTTCTGGTATCAACTATTTTGCAAGGTAAATCACCTATCGCTTTTTGATATTTATTTGTTTCTGTCGCAATTCCACTCATTCTTTGGATATAATTTAGTGAAACTCTTTCCCCTAATAATAAATATTTTCCGGGTCCTTTTATTTTTGCTAAAACATCACCTTTTTTTATCGCATCACCATCTTTTACAAGTAAGTCAACTTTAACTCTGTCTGACAATATCTTGAATACTGTTTTGAATACATTCAAGCCGCAAATTATACCTTCACATCTTGCAACAAGTGATGCTTCAAAAATTTCATCTTCACCTACTATACTTTCTGTTGTGACATCGCCAAATCCGATATCTTCCATCAATGCCGCTTTTACATGATCTTCTACAAAAAAATTACTTAGCAAAACTTATCTCTCCTTTTTCATTCTTTATCAAACTGTGTTCGCTATTTATCGTCTTATCTAAATAATCCGTACGATAATGCGCTCCGCGTGATTCTTTTCTTTTTAAAGCTGATTTAATTATCAATCCAGCTGTTATTAACATATTTCTTACTTCGTACTCTTGAATATTAAAACATTTGTCTTTTCTATTCACTAGTTCGTTCAATTTTTTTATTGTGTTTGATGCTGCATTTAGAGAACGTGCATCCCTAAATATCCCAACATTTTCCCACATAGTTTCTTTTAATTTAGACTTTATATCTTCAGTATCAACTTCATCATATAACAATGGGAATTCATAACGCTCAATCAAGTCTTTATTAAATTCAACTGAATTTTTAAATATCGAAGAAGTTTTTAAATAATCCGCTAAACTATATGCAAATACAACACATTCTAATAATGAATTGCTTGCTAATCTGTTTGCGCCATGCAATCCCGTAGATGAAACTTCTCCAATCGCAAACAAACCTTTAACAGATGTTTCTGAATATAAATTGGTCTTTACTCCACCCATAAAATAATGCGCCGCCGGAGATACAGGAATATAATCTTTTGTAATATCAATTCCACACTTTAAGCATCTTGCACCTATAGTTGGAAATCTTTTTAATAATTTTTCCTTGCCAATTACTGTCGCATTCAAATATACATTAGGTTCTGAAGTTTCTTCCATTTGAGTAAATATTGAACGCGCCACAATATCTCTCGGGGCCAATTCTTTTCGCTTATCATATTTGGACATAAATTCGTTTCCGAATTTGTCACAAAGTTTTGCACCTTCTCCTCTGACAGCTTCACTTATTAAAAACCTGTTTTCTTGTGAATTGTCAGCCAACGCTGTCGGATGGAATTGCACAAATTCCATATCTCGCATTTGCGCTCCAGCTCTGCAACATAAAGCAAAACCATCTCCCGTTGCTACTGATGGATTTGTCGTATATTTGTATATCTGTCCAAGTCCGCCTGTTGCCATTATTACAACAGGTGAACTTATTGCCGTGTATTCATCAGTTTCTGAATTGTAAACCATTACGCCACTGCATACATTATCAACTACTGATAAATCAACTACCATTGAATTTTCATATACAGTTATTTTTTTGTTATTTTCGACAGCATTACATAATGCAATAGCCATCTCTCGACCTGTTGCATCACCGCCTGAATGTAATATCCTTTTTACACTGTGCGCTGCCTCTTTTGTTAATGTAAAATTACCCTTCTCATCAGTATCAAATTTTACCCCAAATTTTAACAAGTCATATACTACTTTATCCGAACTTTCACTTACAAATTTTGTTGTGTTTAATTCACTTAACCCCGCTCCCGCTTTTAATGTATCTGTTACGTGAGATTCTACAGAATCAAGTTTGTTGCTTTTTAAAACTGCAACCATTCCACCCTGTGCATAGTATGAGTTGCTATCTCTTAATTTTGCTTTCGTAATAAGCAAAATTCCATCAGGTAAATCCAACTGCTGTTCAAGTTTCAATGCAGCATATAAACCCGCTACGCCACTGCCGACTATAATTGCTGAAAATTTGGAGTAATTCATATCCTTATCCTTAGATTTCTTATCCTACTAATTTTATAACAAAAAGATTATTTGCGATACTTAAATGAATTAATTTTTTATTAAGTTTGCCTATTAATAACAAAAACCTAAAAAAATAATTCTTTTCATAATTCAAAAAATAAATAAAAAAACAGAATAAAAAAGAATACACCCATAACTTATTCTGAAAAACAATTCAAACCCCGAAATCCTCCTCATATAATGTATGAAACATCAAGGAGTGATTTAATTATGATAAATTCCAATATAAAACTAATGTTGGTTGAAGACCATAAACTAATGCGTGTAGGGTTAAAATCTTTATTTGAAGAACAAGAAGGACTTGAGGTTACATCAGAAGCCAACAGCGGTCATGATGCTGTTGAAAAATATAAAACCACTCATCCTGACGTAACTTTGATGGATATTGGACTGCCTGATATTTCGGGAATTGAAGCTACTAAACAAATTCTTGAACTAAATACCAATGCTAAAATAATTATTTTAACCTCACACTTAAGCGAAAAAGAAGTTCTTGATGCTTTGCAATCAGGAGCGTGTGCTTATGTTATGAAGGATATTAATACAGACATTTTGAAAATGATTATCCAAACAATAAAAGATGGAGCTATGTGGATTGATCCGCTTGCGGTGCCTATATTAAGAGATAAAAACTGCGGGATTGTTCCGCAAAGACAGATGTCACGTGCAATGTTTAGAGAAAAACATTCTAACCTTACACAAAGAGAATATGAAGTTCTTAAACTTGTCGTTGACGGGAAATCAAATAATGAAATCGCTGAAGCTTTAACAATATCATCGCACACTGCAAAAGCACATGTTTGTAATATTATTCAAAAACTTGTTGTTGATGATAGAACTCAAGCTGCTGTTAAAGCTTTAAAAGAAGGACTTGTATAAGTTTATTTATAGTGATTGTTCTTCTCTGAATAATTTTAACATTTTTTGAGCGATATTTGTTTGCATTTCTTTTTCTGAATCTTTTAAGTATTCGATAGCCATAAATAAAAATCTATTTTTATCGTACCAACGGTTCATATTATAATTTTGAATTCTCTCGAGATAGATTTTTTCATTTGGCTTATAACCGGCTAAACGTAATTCATTTAACATAATTTTCGCATATCTTGTTCTATCAATTTCTTTTAGCATTTCTAATTTACTAATTACCATGCTTACTTCAGGCGATAATTCATACCAACGATTTCCCATCTTTTCTCCATTTAATTTTAATATAACACCTTTTTTAGAATAAGATATTTTCAAAATTTTGACAAGATTATAAATTTTGCATAACAAAAGACAGACTATACAGTCTGTCTTTTAATTTATTAATTATTTAAATTGAAAAATTATTCTTCAACTTGTTCTTCTTCTGAAACTTCTTCAATATCAGATTCATCCAATGCTTGTTGATTCATTTCTTCTTCAATTTCTTCTTGTAATTCTTCAGAATTCATAACATCATCTTCATCTGATGTTTCAGGTTCTTCATTGTATTCATAGTTGTTGATATTTTGAGTTTCAGCTTGTTCCATTTGTGATGCTGATTTAATATCAATTTTCCAATTTGTCAATTTGTGAGCAAGTCTTACGTTTTGACCTTCTCTACCGATTGCCAAGCTTAATTGATCATCAGGTACTACAACAAGTGCTTCGTGAGCATATTCATCATCTGCCATAATATCAACTGAGATTACTCTTGCAGGTGATAGAGCGTTAACTATATACTCAACCGGATCTTGTGAATATCTAACGATATCAATTTTTTCATTTTTAAGTTCGCCAACGATTGTTTGAATTCTGCTTCCTCTTGGTCCGATACATGCTCCAACAGAATCAACTTCAGGATCATTTGACCATACTGCAATTTTTGTTCTATAGCCTGCTTCACGTGATATTGATTTAATTTCTACAATACCATCTTCGATTTCAGGAACTTCTAATTCAAACAATTCTCTAACGATTTCTGCATGTGCGTGTGAAACAATTACTTGTGGTAATCTTGTTGTTTCTTTTACGTTCAATACAAATACTCTTATTCTGTTACCAGGTTTATAATATTCACCAGGAATTTGTTCTTTTCTTGGCATAATTGCATCTGTTTTACCGATGTTTACAATAACATTTCTTCTATCATCAACTTTTTGAATTATACCTGTTATTAGGGTTCCTTTTTTCTCCATAAATTCGTTTAATACAAGATTTCTTTCTGCTTCACGAATTCTTTGAGTTAAGACTTGGTTTGCGGCTTGGGCTGCAATACGTCCGAATTGTTCAGGTGTAACTTCAAGTTTTACTTCATCTCCCAATTCTACTGATTCATCAATTTCTTTTGCTTCCGCTAATGAAATTTCATTATCAGGATCTTCTACTGAATTTACAACTGTCTTTCCTTTGAATATACCGATTTCTCCTGATTGTTCATCTAAAAATGCTTCGATATTTTCAATCTCTTTTACTCGCATATGCTTTTTGTATGCAGCAACCATTGCATCACATAATGATGATACAACAACTTCTTTTGAAATCCCTTTTTCTCTTTCAAGTTCTTCAAATACTTCGTTTAAACTGCCTGCTCCAATTTTAATCATTTTTATCTTCCTTTCATATTTTATTTTTATTATTTTTTTTAATATCAATCTATATATAATTTTGCAGATTGAATATTAGATTTTGGGATTTGAAGTTCTACTCCGTCTTCAAACCTTAAAAATGATAAACCCTCATTCACATCATAATCAAGAATTTCACCTTTAAAAATTTTCTCTGTTTCATTAGGCAATGGTTCTTTTAATTTTATACTTATTCTTCTGCCCTTGAAAATTATAAATTCTTTTTCTGATTTAAACTTTCTTTCCAACCCCGGTGAAGATACTTCTAAATAATATTTTACCGGCACAAGTTCGTCTAAAAAACCTTCCAAACTTCTGGTTACATTTTCGCAATCATCAAGAGTTACATTGCGTTCTTTGGAATATAAAAATATTCGCAAAAACCATCTGTGATTTTCTTTTGAAAAATCTATTTCTACAGGAATTAAATTATATCGCATTGCGGTATTTTCAATTATCGGTGTAATTGCACTTAATACTTCCTGTCTGTTTACATCTTGTTTCATCAATGTACCCTTCCTATTTACTGAAAAAAGAACGGGGTTCCCGTTCTTTTTTCGGCAATACTGCTTTTCGTTTACATTTTAATATATAAAGATTAGATTGTAAAGTGTTTGTTAACGATAGGTAAACTTTTTGATACAGTATATCAATTTGAAAATTACTCACAATATCGACCGCTTTACTTATAGACTTTAAGGGGCAAAAAATATATAATCTTTTTGTCATGGCATTATTAGAAGTTAAAAATTTAAATTTGGGATTTCAATCTGAAAATCTTTTTTTTCAAGCACTTTACGATATTTCTTTTTCAATAGAAAAAGGTGAAATGCTTGCACTTGTGGGAGAATCAGGCTGCGGAAAAACAATGAGCGCTACAAGCATTTTGCAACTAATTCCTAAAACTGCAAGAATTACATCAGGAGAAATATTATTCAACGGAGAAAATCTTTTAAATAAAACACAAAAAGAAATGCAATCAATTCGAGGTGCAAAAATTGCACTAATCCCTCAAGATCCGATGACTTCATTAAATCCTTTGTACACTGTCGGAAATCAACTTCTGGAAATCATAAAAATTCATCAAAACTTACAAGGGAAAGAAGCCGAAAAAAAAGCAATCGAAGCATTAGAAATGGTGCAAATTCCTAATGCAAAATCAAGATTAAAAAATTATCCACACGAATTTTCAGGAGGAATGAAACAAAGAGCAATTATTGCAATGGCTTTGGCTTGTAATGCAGAATTACTTATTGCAGATGAGCCAACAACTGCACTTGATGTCACAATCCAAGCTCAAATTATGAATTTGCTCAATGATATTAAAACTCAACAAAACACCTCGATTTTACTCATAACTCATGATCTTGCACTCGTTAAAGAAAACGCTGATATAATATCTGTTATGTATGCAGGAAGAATTGTTGAACAAGCACCGGCTGAAGATTTCTTTGCAAATCCTATCCATCCATATTCAAAAGCTTTATTAAATTCACTACCTTCAAATAAAGGAACAAAACTTGCAACAATAAAAGGACAACCTCCTGCAATAACTCAAAAACTTGATGGATGTAAGTTCCATCCAAGATGTGAATACTGCATGAAGGTATGTTTAAAAAATATTCCGCCTCTAATATATGTTAATGAAAAACATAAAGTTGCTTGTCATTTATTAGATGTTTAAAACAAAGATTTTACAGCTAAAGCGATTAATATTACCCCGCCCATAACTGCAAGATATTGTGACTTAAACCAATTTATAAGACTTCCTGCATAAAATCCTATCATTACCATTAAAAATGAAGCTAATCCTATAATAAAACAAGATTCAAATAAATTGGTATGCGTAAGCATAATCGAAACACCTGAAACTAGCGCATCAATACTTGTCGCAATCCCAAAACCAATTAAACATTTCAATCCGATACAAACGGCTTCTTCTTTTTTAATCTCAAAAGCTTCAATAATAAATTTCACACCTAAAATAAAAAATATCCCAAAAACTATCCATTTACTCAATGGAACTAATAATTTATATAAACTGTTAGTTCCAACATACCCAATAATAGGCATTAAGCCTTGAAAACAGCCCATTATCAGAGCAAGATATAATGAATTTTTTGTTCTGTTTTGTTTTATGATTAAACCTTGAGAAAATGACACAACAAGACAGTCAATTCCCAACGCAAAAGCTAAACAAATTATATCAAATAAACTCAATTTCTACCTCAAATAATCTTTCCCAAGGAAAACTGTACTTAACATCAATACTTTGCATTATAACATCGGATAATTTTTTTTCAAACTCTCGCATTTTTTCATTTAAAATCTCCTCATCAGGATTTGTTAATTGCTGACGAACATTTGCTTGATATGCCCAATCATCCAAAAATCTCGTTATTTGTAATCTGTTAAATGCTTTTGGGTTATATTTATTTGCGAAAAATTTAACCTTCGCACCATAAATCAAACTTCCCAAAGTATTTGCCGATGTATTCCAAGCTGAATACCCGTAAAAAGTTTTGTCATTAAGTTTATTATTAAAAAGTAATTCATCTACAAAATTGTTATCAGCACCATTTGCAAATCTTACATCTGCAATCATATAAGGTTTATCAGGAAGTTTAAAGTCTTTAGCAAAACTTTCGGTTTCGATTTTCATAACAATTTCACCCTGATTTTTCTTAAAATTATTCACTATAAGTAAAATGTCAGCATCATTTTGTGAAGAAATTTCGCATCCTGCAAGTTCTAATTGACCTAAAACTGATTTTTCTATACTTACATCTTCATAATTAGAAAGTAAATGTTTATATTCAGGTTCTAAAAATATCGGACATACCTTTATTTTTCCACTTATCATTCTTGATAGAAGACTTAAAGGAATTTCATCTGCGCCTGTTTTTGTATATGCACCTAAATTTTCGAGTTCTTCTGCTTCTTGAACATTAAAACCAAATTCGGCACAATCATCTTTTGAAAAGACTAACGTATCTATAAGTCCTTCTTTTTGCCAATTTAAATATGTTTTATTTATCTCAAAATTTCTCTTTCTGGTAGATATATAATCCTCAAGAATTTCTTCAGGAACATTTGTTTTTTGAGATTTCCCAAACTTATGAGTATTATAAGAATATTTAAAAATTTCAGTACCATATTTTGACCAATATTCTTTTTCTTCGTCATTATAATTGTTATTAGAAATTCTCATAATACTTGAAAACGCATAAATTTTACATTTTTTTGAAATCAAAATATCTTTCAACTTTAAAATACGTTCCTGAATTTGTTCAAAAGTTTCAGGACATCTGCGAGAAGGTATCAACCCTCCATAGGCAAGAGTATCCAGTGAAATTACTAACCCGTCAATCTGAGGTAAATCACTAAGCCATTTGAATAAATTTTCAATATCAGCCTGATGTTTCAAGTCGCCTAAATATTTTCTATCAGGCAAATACAATTCAAAATCATCATCAATTTTTGAAGTTATTTCCGGTAATGTGTAGCAAACCGGTCTGTTATCTATTGGGATTAACGCTATTTTCATAACTTTATTGTATGATATTATACAAATAAAGCAATAAATTTTACATTCAGTTATTTAAGGAAATATAGAATGTGTGACAAAAACCCGCAAAAAGTAAAAGCTCTTTTTAATGAAATTGCTCAATATTATGATAAAACCAATAATTATATTTCATTTTTTACGCATTACATTATAAAATATCTTGCCCTGAAAGAATTAAACATCAAACCTCGTTCTATGATTCTTGATGTTTGCTGTGGGACAGGAGATTTCACCCAAATAATAAATAAATTCTATCCGAGAGTAAATATTATTGGAATAGATTTTTCACAAAACATGATAAAACTTGCAAAAATCAAAAATCCCAATGGTGTTTTTGCAGTTGCAGATTGTTTAAATTTACCTTTCAAAGAAAGAGAATTTAACTATGTAACAGCAAGTTTCGGTTTACGAAATATTGAAAATAGAAAACAAGCAATCTCTGAAATTTATCGAGTTTTGGATTTTGGCGGTGAATTTTTGCATGTCGATTTTGGAGAACACAACAAAATAAGTAAAATTTTTGACTTTATTGTTCCAATTATTGCAAAAATTTCAAAAATTAATATACAACATTATAAGTACCTAATCGATACTAAAAATGATTTTCCGCAACCTGACAAACTAATTGAAGAATTTTCAGAACTGGGCTTTAAATTCGTTAAAAGAAAAGATTATTTATTTGGTGCAATTTCTATTCAAATTATGGAAAAATAATTTAAAGCACTCTATATTTAAACCCACCTGATATATAATCTGTAATACCTTCAAAAGTTACCTGCAAAATATAATTAATTGCTTCTTGAGTATTATATGCAATATGCGGAGTAATAATTACATTTGGTTTTTCAGATAGTTCTTTTACAATCTTGGAAGTTTCCGCACAAGATAGAGATGATTTTTCTTTTGTACAAACATCTGAATTATTATCGCAACACGCTACAACATCAAGTGCTGCTCCACTTAATTTTCCTGAATTCAGAGCCTCTAATAAGGCATTATTATTAACAAGCTCACCTCTTGCTACGTTGACAAAATATGTGCCATCCTTCATCAAATCAAATTGTTCTTTTGAAAACATCTGATAATTTTCATCTGTATATGAAGAATGTACAGTAATAATATCAGAAACTTTTAGCAAATTTTCAAGCTCAACATATCTTGCAATATTATTGTGTATTAATTCATTATTTTGATTTTTGTCGTATGCCACAACACTCATCCCAAAACATTTTGCATATCTTGCAACTGATGAACCTATTGCACCTGTACCTACTACTCCCAATATCATATTATTCAAGTCATGTCCCGTAAGTTCCGCCAATGAATAAACTTCATTTGACGGAATTTTTAATGCCGGAACAATATTTCTCACTAACATTAAAATTAACCCAATCGTAAATTGTGCAACAGCTGTATTTCCATAAGCATCTACATTCAAAACTGCAATATTTCTGTTTGCACATGTATTTAAACAAATATGATTATAACCGGTTGAACGGGTTGAAATCACACGTAAATTTTTGAATTTGGAAATAACTTCCTCACTAATGTCAGAAGTTATAAATACACTTATAATAGTGGCATCTTCTAAATCTTCTTGGGAAAGATTATTAACCGTATCAATATTTAAGCTTTCTTTAAAAAATTTAATTTCATAATTATCAAACTTATGTTCTGAAAAAAACTTTTCCTCAGACTTTCTATAATCAAAAAATAGCAATTTACAAGTCATAAAATTCTCCTTCGAAATAAAAATATATTTTAATTAAGAAAAAAACTATTGCCGTTTTGTTTAATATTTTTCATCACAAAAATTAGCAACCAGACTAATGAAATAAAAAAATAAATCAACTATCCTTATAAAGAAAGGAGCCCAAAATGAAAAATGACCTTATTGTAAGAGAACCAGAATTATATTTTGATAGTATTCACCAAGAACTTGATAACTTTCTTAGAGATACATTTTTTACTCATTCATTCGGACATCCGCTAAACGTAATTAAAAATGCAATACTAAGACCGGCAATAGAAGTTGTACAGTGTGATAAAAATTATAAAGTAAAAGTTCAACTTCCTGGAGTAAAGAAAGAAGAAATAGAAATTGAATTAGATAATGATTTTATGACAATAACAGCAGAAACAAAAGAAGAAAAACGCGAAGAAGAAAAACATATGCGCTATCACACTTCAGAATTCAGATACGGTAAATATCAACGAACAATATCTTTTGATCAACCAATAAAAACCGATGACGCAACTGCTGAATATAAAGATGGTGTAGTAACAATAACAATACCAAAACAAAATATAGAAACCAAAGCACCAAAGAAATTAAAAATAACCGAATCGAAATAGCATCCCTTCTATCGGGTTCTCCACTGATTAAAGTGGCATGTTACTGAGCGATATGGATGCACAAAAGCGACAGAAACCGGTTAACATGCACCGGCTAGAAAGCAAAATATCTGTCGTTTTAGGCGGCAGGCTCTATGTAGAGCCTGCCGCTTCATATTTTAACATACTTCTTGACTATATTAGAATATTGTAATATTCTAATATAGATAGAAAGCGAGGATTTATGAAAACAGTAATAATAGGTGGCGGTGCTGCAGGTGCAAGTTGTGCGGCAAGATTAAGAAGACTGGATGAATCAGCAGAAATTTTGATTTTAGAAAAAACTGATGAAATTTCTATTGCAAACTGCGGATTACCATATTACGTTTCAGGCGTAATAAGCAATAGAGAAAATATCCTCGTATCAACACCTGAAAAATTTAAAAATTGGTTTAACATAGATGTAAAATTAAATTCCGAAGTTGTCAAAATAAATAGAAATGATAAAAATATTCAACTTGCCAATGGCGAAATTATATCTTACGACAAATTAGTTATAGCACAAGGAGCAAGCCCGATTATTCCAAACTTTAACGGAATGGACAGAAATAATGTTTTTGGTGTAAGAACACTAAATGATGCAGATAAAATAAAAGAATTTATAAAAAATAATAATACTAAAAATGCCGTTGTAATAGGCGGAGGGTTTATTGGAATTGAAATGGCAGAAAATTTAGCTCACTTGGGTTTAAATACAACATTAGTAGAACTAAGTGATCAAATTTTAGCACCTGTTGATAAAGAAGTTGCACAATTTGCTCAAAACACAATGACTGAAAACGGTGTTAATTTAATTTTATCAGATGGAGTAAAAGAATTTAATCAAAATAAAATTGTATTAAATTCAAACAAAGAAATTGAATTTGATATTGTCATAATGGCAATAGGTGTAAGACCTGAAATCAAATTAGCACAAGATGCCGGATTAGAAACAAATCGTGGAATTATTGTTAATGATAATATGCAAACAAGTGATGAAAATATTTATGCAGCAGGTGATAGTGTAGAAGTAAAAGACTTTGTAAGCGATACAAATACCCTAATTCCTCTTGCAGGACCTGCCAATAGACAAGGCAGAATTATTGCTGATAATATTTGTGGATTTAATTCAACTTACCAGAAATCACAAGGAACATCCGTTATAAAAGTTTTTGATTTAACCGTTGCAAGTGTTGGCAATAATGAAAAACAACTTAAACAAAAAAATATTTCTTACTGGAAAACATACACCTTCTCGCGTTCACATGCCGGATATTATCCTGATTCAAGTTTAGTATTATTCAAACTATTATTTAACGAACAAGGAAAAATTCTTGGTGCTCAAGGCGTTGGAGAAGACGGTATTGAAAAAAGAATTGATGTAATAAGTTCAATTATGAGATTAAACGGAACAGTTCAAGATTTGCTAAATAGTGAATTGTGCTATGCCCCTCCATATTCTTCAGCTAAAGATCCTGTGAATATTTTAGGTATGGTGTCTGATAATATACTCAAAGGGCTAGTAAAACCTGCATATTTTGAAGACTTAAACTCTTCATACCTGATTGATGTTAGACCTGAGATATCATACAAAACGAATACAATTCCTAACGCAATAAATCTCCCAATAAATGAAATAAGAAACCGAATTGATGAAATTCCAAAAGATAAAAAAGTAATTCTATTCTGTAACACAGGCTACACAAGCTATTGTGCCTCAAGAATTTTAATCCAAAAAGGATTTAACAATGTATATTCACTTATGGGCGGATTAGAATTTTATAAAGAATTAACAAAACAAAATAAAATCCCAGTTTTAAATAAAGCAAAAGTTACACAAGAAATTCAATATAGCAATTCTGATATAACAAAAATTGATGCCAGCGGAATGCAATGCCCCGGACCAATAATGAAGGTATCAAAAGCAATAGAAAATGCTCAAGATGGTGAAATTTTTGAAGTCGTATCAACAGATAAAGGTTTCAAATCTGATATTAGCGCTTGGTGCGAAAATACAGGAAATAATTTGATAGATTTAAAAGTAGAAAATAAAAAAATCTATGCAACAATTCAAAAAGGTCAACCATTAAAGAACATACCCGCCAAAACAGAAAACGGACAAACTATTGTAGTATTTTCAAATGATTTAGACAAAGTTCTTGCCTCATTCATAATAGCCAATGGAGCAAAAGCAAGCGGAAAAGATGTGACAATGTTTTTCACATTTTGGGGCTTGAATGTTTTGAGGAAATCAAACGCTAATGTAAAAAAAGGCTTAATTGATACAATGTTTGGAATGATGATGCCAAAAGGCGCAGACAAATTAACCTTATCAAAAATGCACATGGGCGGAATTGGCTCTGCGATGATGAAATGGGTAATGAAAAACAAAAACATTTCAACACTATCAGAACTAATTAAACAAGCACAAGAAAGTGGAATAAAATTTATTGCCTGCAATATGTCAATGGATGTTATGGGAATAAAAGAAGAAGAATTGATTGACGGTGTAGAAATTGGCGGAGTTGCAAAATATATCGCCGAAAGCAGTCATTCTAATTCTAATTTATTCATATAAAATTAACTTTTGAAATTGCTTTTTCCAACGCACTTATATAATTGTTAAATTTTGGTTAAAAAAACAGGTTTTTATGCAAAAAAGAACAATAATATAAGTGTAGTTGATAAGCAAGAAATTGAAAGGAGTGTAAATTATGAGATTTTTAGTTAAAAAAGCACCGGACAATTTTATCAAAACAGTTAATGACGAAATTAGTTCAATTTTGAACAGACATTTTGACAATTTTTATCCGGAATACGGGTATGAAGAAGATATAGAAAAATTATCAATGCCTGTCGAGGTAACAGAAAAAGAGAAAGAATATGACATCCGAGCAGAATTACCCGGAGTAAAAAAAGAAGATTTAGACATTGATATTGATAAAAATTATCTTACAATAAGAGCTAAAAAAGAAGAAGAAATTTGCGAAGACAAAAAAGCTTACAAAAAATCAGAATTCAGATACGGTGAATTCTCAAGATCAGTTTATCTTCCACAAGATATTGATATGGAAAAAATTGATGCAAAATTGGAACATGGTGTATTAAAAATTACACTTCCAAAACTTGATGTAAGCAAAGACTCTGTTAAGAAAATAACAGTAAAATAATCCTAATCATATATTACATATTATGCGAGGGAAGGAATTAATTTCCTTCCCTTTTTGTATATAAACTTCCAAAACACAATTTATAATTTTGTTACATAATGATTTTTTTATAAAACCCCTGTATAATGAGTAATATTTTACAAAGATAAGAGGTAATATGATTCTATTAAATTTAATTATAATTGTGCTTTTACTATTAGCAAACGGATTTTTTGTAGCATCAGAATTTGCGTTGGTAAGTGTGAGGCAAACAAGAATATGCCAATTAGCAAACGAGGGTAATAAAACAGCTCAAATGACGGTCGGAGCGATAAAAGAACTTGATAAATATATTGCAGCAACACAACTTGGTATAACAATCGCAAGTATTGGATTAGGTTGGGTTGGTGAAGCAACTTTAGCAAGAATAATTAAACCTTTATTTGATTTTTTACCGCACGTTTCTGAAACAATCGCAACTCATACACTTGCTGTTGCAATATCATTTGTTCTAATTACATTTATGCACGTTGTTTTTGGGGAATTGATGCCAAAATCTATCGCACTTCAATATCCTGAAAAAACAACACTTGCAGTCACAAGACCACTTGTCTTTACCGCAAAATTATTCACTCCATTTATATTTTTACTAAACGGGTTTGGAAATTTTGCACTGAAATTATTTGGAATTCCTCCTGCGCATTCAACCCATGGAGTTCATACCGAAGAAGAAATTGATATGATTATTGATGCCAGCTACAAAGGCGGAGTTTTGAATGAAACTGAAAATTTCATTCTTAAAAACACTTTAAAATTTACTGATTTAAATGCAAAACAAATTATGGTTCCTCGTTGCAATGTTGTAACAATACCAATCGATATTGAACCTGATAAATTTGATGAAATATTAGAAGAAAACCAATACTCAAGATATCCTGTTTACAGTGACAATTTTGACAATATAATCGGAATCCTTCACATAAAAGATTTATACCCTTACCATAAGAAAAATAAGCCTATAAAACTTGAAAAAGTAATCAGAAAACCTTTACTAATTCCGGAAACAATGACAATGGATATCTTATTAAAAAACTTTAAAGAAAATAGAACAGAAATTGCCGTTGTAATGGATGAATTTGGCGGAATGTCAGGAATAATCTCATTAGAAGACGTATTAGAAGAAATCTTGGGAGATGTTCAAGATGAATTTGACGATGAAGAAGTTCAAGATATAAAAAAAGTAGGTGAAAACAAATATATAGTTAACGGATTATATAGAATAGATGAGTTCTTTGAATATTTTGGAATAAATCAAAAAGAAGAAGAAATTGAAACCGTTGGCGGATTGGTGCCGAAAATTCTTGGAAGATTAGCAAAACCAAATGATGAAATTGAATTTGAAGGACTAAAAATGAAGGTCGTAAAAATGGACGACCTTCGTATCGAAAAAATCTTAGTAACTCAGATTGTTAAAACTAAAGAACAAATCTAAAAAATTATTTAACAACTTCAGTAACCGGAATTTTGTTATGACGATATTTCCAATATAGCGCCATATCAATCAGTAGAAATGCTGTGTTTAGCAAATACAGCCAAAATACCCAATCCATACTATTTAAAATCTTATGAGTTATACCAAAGATATAACCTAACAAAATTAACATAGAAAAATGAATACTTTTACCGCTTACACATTTGCAACGGTATGTCTTCAAAGCTGCAATCGGCCAACTTATTCCAAAACAAACCATCATTCCGGCTTCAAATACACTCATGCCACTTCCTCCAATTTCTTAACTTTAGCACTATTATCGCTTTCATTACATTTTGCATTTTGTTTAAAACCAAGACAACTCATAATCGGATGCAATATATGATTACTTAGTTCTGAAGCAATCCATGCCAAGCCTATTACGGTTCCAACTAAATTACTCAATTCAATAACACCTTTCGGAAATGGGAATTTAGGTGGCTTTTCATCATTTAATAAATGTTCCTTCAAAGTTAATTTATCATCTTCATTTGCTTTTAATGTATCAGAAATCTTTGCTAACAACTTATGACCTTTACGTTCATGAAGTTCCATTTTGGTAAGTTTTTCATAGTTTAAAAATTCTTTTGCATCACGAAATGCAGGAAAATCTTTATCTCCTTTCATAAATTTTTGAGCATATTTAAACCCATATTTTTGAAATATAAAAGGAATCATTGTTAAATATATTGCAACACATAATGTTTGATACAAACCTTCTTTTGTTGCTGCATATTTTCTTGTATCGAGATCGACTTTTTTATCTAACATAATTGCAGCAGGTCTGCCTGTTGCTTTGAAAAATGATTCTGTTGTAACTGTATATTTTGTGTTATTAGCAAAATTTACAAATTGCGGATTTAGAAGGATATTTGCTACTTTATCAAGCATTACACACCTCCTATTTTCATGCCGGAATTATAAAAATTGTTTATATGATAAACATTCATTCTGTTATAATTTCCGAAATTTACAGATTTTACAGGTTGAACACTGTTCCCCACATCAGAAATAGGATTTTTAGGTTGTTTGTCTTTCTTGTTACCATTAAAGAAGTTCAATAACGGCTTTGTTGCCATATTACAAATCCCGGGAATAATAAATAACGCAGTTAAACTTACCGTAATCAAGGATAAAGTTGATTGCATTTTGGGCAAATCTTTTAAATGATTTGTTTTTTTTGCCAATGAAGTCGCAAGTTTTTCCACCACCGCATTTGTAGCTAAATATGAAACAAATGCAACCGCACCAGTCAAACCTTCTCTAAACGCTGTATATACCCTTGATTCTCTATCTTGCTTTTTATCCATCATAGTAAATGTCGGACGCAAGACACCCTTAGATGCCGCTATCGTTAAAGCGCCATATAAAGCCTTGTTATTACTGCCAAGATACATACATAAATCTTTAAATTTCTTTTGTAACGGGGTAAGCATATCTCTATATCTCCGACTTTATTCTAAACCGTAAAACACATTTGTAAAATTCTTTATATAACAACCGTAATATTACTTAATATTCGGCAGTAAATTAAAATTTAGAGTAAAATATTACAACAGAATACAGGAAAATGAAAAAGAAAGGAATATTTTTATGGAATTAAAAGGAACAAAAACAGAACAAAATTTAAAAACGGCATTAGCCGGAGAATCAGAAGCACGCAATAAATATACCTACTATGCTTCACAAGCAAAAAAAGACGGATTTGTTCAAATAAGTAAAATTTTTGAAGAAACAGCAAACAATGAAAAAGAACACGCAAAAATATGGTTTAAATATTTGCACGGCGGAAAAATCCCTGAAACTATAGTGAACTTGAAAGATGCCGCTGATGGTGAAAATTACGAGTGGACAGATATGTATGCAAAATTTGCAAAAGAAGCAAAAGAAGAAGGTTTTGAAGAATTAGCAATCCTTTTTGAAATGGTAGCAAAAATAGAAAAACACCACGAAGAAAGATACAGAAAACTTCTTGCTAATATTGAAAAAGGTGAAGTATTCCAAAAAGCAACCGAAACAACTTGGGAATGCGCAAACTGCGGTCATATCCATATCGGAGAAACTGCACCTCAAATGTGCCCTGTATGTAAACATCCGCAAAGTTATTTCTTTGTAAAAGCTAATAATTACTAATATAAAAATTATTTGTAAAAATAAACCCTATAAAAATAGGGTTTATTTTTTTACATTCTTACCATTTAAAAAAAAACAGCCTCAATCGTGCTGTCTGTTTGATTATTTATTAAATTTTCTCTGTCTCAATGTCCCCGAAACCTATTAATAAAAAGTTTTAAAAAAAATAAGACAGAAATTGCGGTAGTAATGGACGAATTCGGCGTAATGTCCGGTATAATTTCATTAGAGGATGTACTTGAGGAAATTCTCGGAGATGTGCAGGATGAGTTTGATGATGAAGAAGTGCAGGATATTAAAAAAGTCGGGGAAAACAAATATATAGTCAACGGACTTTATAGAATTGATGAATTTTTCGAATTTTTCGGAATAAATCAAAAGGAAGAAGAAATTGACACAGTCGGCGGTCTGGTGCCGAAAATACTCGGGCGGCTGGCAAAACCGAATGATGAAATTGAATTTGAGGGATTAAAAATGCGTGTAATAAAAATGGATGATTTGCGTATAGAAAAAATCCTTGTTATTCAAACAGAAAAAGTTGAAGAACAAAAAATATAATTTCTACATCATTCGAAGTATTTTTCTAAATATTACAAATTTGCAATTAATATAATATGTTATAATATGGGAAAATAAAGTTACAATTATCTTGGATTAATAAATGAAAGATGATGGGAAGAGGAAAAAGGGTACAGGAGAAAATAACAGAACACACAGGTCAGCAGCCCCGTCCTGCCTGCCGTCTATCGGGGGGGGGGGGGGGGGGGGGGACCCCCCCCCCCACCCCCGTCGGCGGGGGGGGGGTGTTTACGCACGCGTTGC
>CALUXX010000004.1 GCA_944324845.1 Candidatus Gastranaerophilales bacterium
AAGTGATGGAACAGAAGTTCGTGGATATTATAGAGCAATCTAAAATAATTTTAGATTTTTAATATAAGAATAGAGCCATTATAAAAAGGCTCTATTCTTATTGATATTTTCAAATTATATAAATATCTAAATCTCATTGATAATTTTGGGTATCCCAATTTGCAAGTAAAAATAAAATTGCACTTTTTTGCACTTTATTGCACTGGACTTAACTTCAAACACAAAGCCGATTTTAGCCTAATGTGGTCTTAAAATTTTGCAAATGGAGTGCAAAAGAGTGCAAGAAAAGAGTACTTAAGTGCAGCGGATTTTCGGTAGGGCGATGTGAGGCTTGACGAGCAAGCCCGTAAGGTGTCGGGAAGCTGAGAACTTTCCGACACCCCGAATAATCCAAGACGAAAAGACCCATACATCTCAATACTAAAAAACAGCCTCAATCGTGCTGTCTGTTTGATTTTTTACTAAATTTTCTCTGTCTCAATGTCCCAGAAACCTATTAATAAAATAAAGGACAGACTTAACATCTGTCCTTTATGGTGGGCCGCAGTGGACTCGAACCACCGACCTCACCCTTATCAGGGGTGCGCTCTAACCACCTGAGCTAGCAGCCCATTTCGCCATCCGATTGGCTTAATTTAACTCTACTATAAACATTTTTGGAAATCAAGTATTCTTTTTAAATTTCTTTCGGTTTATTTGAAAAAAACAGGATATTTATATATCCTGTTTTTTGAGTTTTATTTATTGGTTCCGATTTTACTAATCATTTATTACGTTCAATAATCTTTCCCATACTTCATCGATTGAACCTTCTGCATTTATTGTGCGCAAAACACCCTTGTTCTTATAATATTCAATCAATGGAGCTGTTTCTTTAAAATATGTTTCAAATCTAACTTTTGCTACTTCTTCTGTATCATCTTTTCTTTGAGTTAATGCAGAACCACATTTGTCACATATGCCTTCTTGTTTAGTCGGTTTATATTTTAAATTATAGATTTCGCCACATATTGGGCATGAACGTCTATTTACTATTCTTGAAATTAGAACATCTTGATTTAAGTCAAAATATATTGCTCTAAAATCTGTTGCTACATCACCATTTATTGAAGAATTAATTTCTTCCAACATTTCAGCTTGTTCCATACTTCTTGGGTAGCCATCCAATATATAACCTTCGTGACAATCTTCTTGGGATAATCTATCTTTGATTATTGATGCTACTAATTCTACTGGTACCAAATTTCCTTTATCAATAAATGATTTTGCAATTTTACCATTTTCTGAACCACTTGCTATTTCTGCTCTAAGTAATGAACCTGTATCTACATGAGGAAATCCTAAATATTCTGCTAATTTAGCAGTTTGAGTACCTTTTCCACATGCCGGCGGTCCCAAGAAAATAAGTTCTTTTTTCATAATTTTACTCTTTTCTATGTTCAAATATGTTTTCTTACTATCAAGACTATTCATATTTATACCCTCTTTCTACTTGTATTTACATGTCGATTTTACATCAATATATTTATATTTTCAATGATTACAACTGTATTTATTCCTCTGACAACTTTTGAAGTCCTTTCACATCATTTCTGATTTCATTTGATGCTTTGGATAATGAAGCCTTTAATTCAGGATGGGCATGCCAAAATTTCTTGAAAAAACCATTCAAAACAATAGTTTCATTTGGAGTTAGATGTTGTTTTTTAGCATGCTTTGCAAGAACGACCGAAAGATATGTTCCCTGAGTTTTAGCAAATTCAAACATTGCTCTTTTAACATCAGGACATTTATCCCACATTTGTTGTGATTTTCTTGAAATCTTTTGGCGCCGTTCAGGATGCAATATGTCATATGCGTACATTCTTTGAGATTGAGCCCTTCTATATTCTTCGGTTTTACAACCTTGTGCGGCACGTTTATTAAGTTCGCGCCTCAATTCAGGATTTGCCTTATTCCAGGCTTTGGTTTTGTCGGCTATAATTTTATTTCCTTTTGCATCTGATGCTTTTAAAAGCATTTTATAATTATGAGAAAAACCTATAAAATTTATCTTTTCCAAAGAAAAATCTAACGTACCTCTTGCTGGCATACCAAACATTTGAGCAATTTCATTTTTAGTTTTAAGATTAGCCCAATATTCTTGAAGAACTTTTAAACCAAAATTTTCTGTTGTTCTACCTTTACTATTTACAGACTTTTTTTGACAGGGCACAACAGGCAAAACATTTATAAATTCAGGATATTGTTGTTTAACTTCTGCCAAAGTTTTACATTCCAAAAGTGGTTCATAAAGTTTTTTATGAACATCTAAAAGTGATACTCCTGAATCTTTCCCTTGATCTATCAATTTCTGTACATATTTTTGGACACGTACAGGTAAAAAGTTCTTCCTTTTTTGCATAATATATTTCAAACTTATAGGCTGACCTTTTGAACCAAAAGTTTGAGTATCGTAAGAAGAAGAATTATTATAATTAAAATTATATGGCAAAAAATTTATATGCATGTTCATCTTAAAACACGTAAAAAAATTTTTTGCCATACTTAAACAAAAAAAATAATTTATTTAGTTACTGTTCTGAATTTTTTTCTTTTAAATCTCTTGCAATATAACTAACCCTTCTCCATACAGTAACAATACATCCTGCAATAATTACCGCAAGTGCTATAGGATAAACTTGCAAGTTTATATCAGGTTTTATCGGAGAAATAACACAAATTAATGTAAAAACAGTTAAAAGTGCCATTCTATGTTGTTTTGCCATAGGACCGCTAAAATACTGTTTAACTCCGACAGCCCCACCCAAAAGTCTTGTATATGCCGTAAACATAGCTAAAAGGGCTGCTACAAGTGATAATATTAATGAAGTTTCTGTACCTCCGGCAATTCCTGCACCAATAATAATAAAACTATCGGATAATCTATCAGGAAACTCATTATATATATCACCAACCGCAGATTTTTTACCGCCTTCTATAGCTACCATTCCGTCAATCAAATTACAAAGTAAACGTAATTGCATAAATAATATTGCTAAAATGGGAATAATAAAACTATATTTAACAGGAATAAAATCTGTACGATATAAGCAATAGGCACCACATGCCAGTATTGCAAAAAATACACTCAATACAGAAATCATATTTGGGGTAAGATTTGTTTTTGTCGCAACAAATTTTGCCAAATTTTTTGCCCATTTTTTATCTCGTGTTTTAATCTCTCTTCTTGGTGATGATGACATAATTTCTCCTTTTTTATTATTTATAATTCTTCTTTTTTTCTATGCGTAGTCTTTAATTCTTCAACGGCTTTTCTTATTCGTTCGGTAAATTCTTTCGTTGAAGTATTATCATAATATATTGGTTCTGAAACATATACATCTGCAATAAACGGAACCCATAATATTTCACCTTTTGGCAAAATTCGATCAGGACCGTTTATATAACAAGGAATTACTGGGATATCAGGATTCATTCTTGCAATATGTGCAACCCCTGATTTGAATTTATTAAGTTCGCTACTTTCTCCTCTTGTTCCTTCAGGATATATTATAATTGTTTCACCTGCTCGCAATTTATCATTGATATTTTTAAATAATTCTTCTTCCTTTGCCTTACGAACTTTTCTTGAAATCGGTATAATTCCTAAAAGTTTTGTAAATATAAATTCTTTAAATTTTGTATTACAAAAATAATCAGCTGCTGCAACTGGATGTATTTTCAAAATTTGAGAACAATTAAATAAACACATTAAAATAAGCGTATCAATATGGCTATTATGATTGGCAACGATTATTGATGCTCCCCTATCTACTTTAGGAAGATTATCCACTCCTGAAACATTCACTCCCAAAACCAAATAGATAAATGGCTTTATTATAAATAAAAACAATAAATATTTTAAAATTTTGAAAAATATCATAATTAATGTCCTCTTGATATAACTATTGAATTAATATATGCAAAATAATGGAAGAATAATGGTGCGGTAAATATTAAACTGTCAAATCTATCTAAAATTCCACCATGGCCAGGAATTAGTGAACTTGTATCTTTAACACCCATATCTCTTTTTACAGCAGACATTGTTACATCTCCAAAAAATCCGGCAATAGATAAAACGAACCCTGCAAATGCAGCCTGAGGAAGAGTGAATGAAGTTAGAACAGGTGCTAACAAAGTTGATAATACTGTTGTTCCAATTACACCACCGATAAAACCTTCCCAAGTTTTATTAGGACTTACCTTTGGAATAATTTTATGTTTTCCAAAAGCCTTCCCGCTAAACATTTGCATAAAATCATTTGCTACAGTTATCAACAAAATAAAAAATAATAATCCCAAACTTCCGCCAACAGGATTGTATTTAAATGGAATTGCTAAAATTAGCGCTAAATAACCTAATGAATATACTGATGTCATCAAACCCCATTGGATTGTTGCTAATGACTTCAAAAATCCGTCAGTATTTCCTACCATAACCATTCGCATTGATATTAGCAAAAATACATATAACGGTATAAATAAATAGAATAATGACACCCAATTTATATATATAATATAAAACTGTATCGGAATTGACCAATATGCCCATAACAAAACTCTTCTATCAGTTTTTCTCGTTGGTGTTAGCGAGAAAAATTCCTTCAACGCCAGATAACTTAGTAATGTCATTAAAATATAAGCACCTATTTTATTTGTACAAAATGCAATCGTAAATATTATTGTCAAAAATATAAATGATCGTGTTCTGATAAGCCAGTTATCTACATCTTTTTTCTTAAATTGCATAAACTTGAAAATTCCCATCAATGCAAAAAGAAATACATACAAACCAACAATCATTATTTTTACATTATTGGTAATTACAAAATGTTCCATCCTTATTCCCCTTCAATTTCTTTTGCTTCTTTTACAATTCCGCCAACTCTTCTTAATACTGTTATTTGACCTAATACGAAAAATAATAACATACATATTTCAAGATAAGATAAATCGTATTTATAAAGATGAACTTCAGGTGCATTATGAGTATAACCATAATATTGAAGTCCTGCAAAAATTATAAATAAAAATAATCGCTCAACTTTATCTAATGGTCCATGACCTTGCCAAGTTACTCCTAATGCCTTACCTAACATTCCTGAATAACTAACCAAAAACATTGTACCCAAACCCATTAAACCTATAAATGAATTACAAATCGGCGTTAGCATAACCCCTCCGCATACAAACAAATCTCCATACCTATCAGGCAAAGCATTTATTATCTTGCCATGAATTTTATTATCATCCCCTCTTTGTATTGCTACAACTCCATCTAATGTGTTTAATGTCATTCTTATAAAAATTAACAAAATTGCGTATAAATATAATTTCGGATTTTGATATCCATAATAAAAGCAATATCCCGTTATAAACGTTACAACAAAAGCTATCCAACTAAATACATCCGGATGTATAAATGATATTTTCTTTGCCATTGGTAATATAAATTTTCTATAGGGATATTTTAATTGATGTAATGCCATAATTTCTTAACTCTCCTTTTTTATGCTACAACCTCTTTAGCTTCATACCATTGTAATAAATCTCTACGTTTAACCTTTCTTGTAGATGTTTTAGGAAGTTCTTCTCGATGTAAAACAACTACAGTCGGAGTTTTGTATGGTGCAAGATTTTCACTGCTTAATCTTTTTACCTCACCTTCTAAAAGTTTTTGAAGTTCTTCATCTGTTTTGGTTTGAAGTTCATCCACAGGAACTATTATTGCTCCGACCTCCTCAGTTCCTGCTTTATTTCCTGATTTTATCTTTAAAGACATTACACAAACTTCTTTTATTATTGAAGAAGTTTCTAATACCGCTTCTACTTCTTCAGGAAATATTTTTTTCCCTCCACCTAAAACTATCATATTCTTGATTCGTCCGGTAATTTTTATATAACCTTGCTTATCTATTTCACCAATATCTCCTGTATGGAACCAGCCGTCTTCATCAATAACTTCGGCTGTCGCTTCCGGTCTATTATAATATCCTTGCATTACATTGGAACCTGAAACTAAAATCTCTCCATTTTCTGCAAGTTTTACATTAACAGAAGGTAGAGGTTGACCTACAGTACCAATTTTTGAATGTCCATATCTGTTCGTTGAAATTGTTGGACTGGTTTCTGTTAAACCATACCCTTGGAATACAGGAATGCCAAGCCTTTCAAAAAACTCTGCCACCTCATTTTCTAATGGTGCACCTCCACAAATAAAACATTCGAACTTCCCGCCTAAACCATCTATTACTGATTTAAATAAAATTCTTCGAACCTTTCTTGGTGCATATTTTGATAATTTATATAAAATCGAAAACATTTTCTGTGCATAAGCCGGTTGTTTTTTTATTTGTTTTTCTATACTGTTTTTTAACATTTTAGCCACTAAAGGAACAACTATCATATTAGTTATTTGTTTTTCCTTCATTGTTGTTGTCAATTCTTTAGGGTTAAGTGATTTTATATAAACAATCTTTGCACCCATATAAAGCATTCCAAAAAATCCACAATCCAATTCTAACAAATGATTTATAGGTAAAATCGAAAGTAGAGTATTTTTGCTTGATAATTTGAACATTTTTTCAAAATCTTTCAACTGGGAATAAATATTGCCAAAGCTTATCATAACTCCTTTAGGATTTCCTGTTGTGCCTGAGGTATATACAATAAGTGCGGTTTCATCAAGTGATCTTTCCTTACATAAAGATTTATCAATATCAGCTTCTAATTGTGAAATTGAAGGAATTTCAGGATATTGTCGCGGCTCATCATCCAATACAAAAATCTTTTCTATTGATGGAACCTGATTTTTAACCTCTATTGCATGTTCCAAATAATGACTTGAACATAACAAAAATCTCGGATTACAATCGTTCAAAATATGAGTGTGCTCAGGTACGGTTAATTTTACATCCAATGGAACTGTTATTGCACCTGTTTGAATTATTCCAAATATACCAATACCAAATTCTGGACGAGATTCCGAAATTATTGCAATTCTATCGCCTCTTTCAACATTTTCTGTTTCTACTAAATAATTTGCCAGATGTTTTGCCTCTCTTGAAAGCTCAATATACGCTAATTCTTCATAACCTTCTTTTGTCTTTAATGATAATGCTTTTACCTGACCATATATATCACTTTTGGTTTGCATAAGCTCAAGGAAGTTTGAATATTGGCTTTTATTAATGCTGTAACGAGAACGGCGATCTAAAGAATGTTTTATAAAGTTAACTCTTTTTTGTAATTCTCTTGTTACCTCTTTTTCATCTTTATCTTTTGCGTATAATGGTTGTCCAAATTGAATAACAATATGCTTAAATAATCTAGGTAATCTTTTACCTTTTCCCCAAGTTTCAAATCCTCCTTTTATGGCAAAAGGAATAATCGGACAATCAGCCTTTTGTGCCATAATACTGACACCTCTATTAAATTTGCATAAATTCCCATCAAGAGTAAATCTGCCTTCCGGAAATATTACAACAGCTTCACCACTTTTTAATTTATTAACTCCTGCTTCTATTGCATCAAGCCCATGACCAAATTGCAGCGGTAATACATTATAAAATTTCAATAAATGTTTTATAATAGGAACCTTAAATGCAGCAGGGCCTGTTACAAACCACAAATACCTTTTTGTTGCCATCTGAATTATAATAGGATCAAGATGCCCTGTATGGTTTCCGGCAATAATAACTTTACCATTTTTCGGAAGATTTTCTATTCCTTCAACTTTGTATCTAAATAAACATAAAAATAATTGTCCAATGGTTGCTTTCAATAAGAAATAACGAAAATCTTTATCAAACAAAATAAGAAATACAGCCATTAAAACACATACATAAGCAATTACTTGCACAATAGCTATAGCTTCAACATTGAAATCTAATCCCAAAGAAACAACTAAAGTTCCTGTTAAATTGGCAAAAGTAGAAACCATTCCCTTAAATGCAAATACCTTGCCCCTAATACTATCATGTGTTGATTTTTGAATAATAGTATCAAGAACAACCTGCAAACAAGTTGCAAAAAATCCGATAACTCCAAGCCATAATACAGCTCTATTATATGTAGAACATAATCCTCCTGTTGCAAAAGCTATTGCTAAGCCAAAGAAAGAAAAAGCTAAAAATTTATGAAATTTAAGCCTTCTTGCAAGGAAAAATGTAAAAATCGTTCCAATACATCCACCGGTACCAAGTAAACCTTGTAATTTAGTCAATCCTTGAATACCTATTTTGAAAGTATCAGTTGCTATTGCATTCATACTACTATAAAAAGTTGCATTGATTAAAGACAAAATAACAACCAAACCTATTATATCACAGGCTTTTTTGTGCTTTTGCAAAAATCTTATTGCACCTATTTCTTCAGTTTGACCTTCTTTTTTGTCGTCTTTTTTAATAGATACAATACCTAATAAAACTATTGATAATACATAACAAATCACGCATAAATAAGCACAATTAACAATTCCATAATTAGAAATAAAAGATCCAGCAAAAACAGCTCCGGCAGTCATCGTCATACTTCTGGCAGATGAAACTAATGAGTTTGCTCTTTTTAATTCACTCATTGGTACAATATTAGGCAAAGCCGCCATTTTAGCAGGATAGAAAAACGCTGTTCCTATACCTAATAATAGAAAACTTACATATACAAATAAATTACTTATTGGAAAATGCAATTTAAGAGTTGCATATAAAAATAATAAAAGAATCCCCAAACGATAAAATGTACTAAGAATCATCATTTTTTTTCTTGAAATTTTATCAACAAGCATACCTGCTATAGGTGCACATACAAGAGATGGTAAATAGAAAAAGAAAAACACTAATGCAATAGCAGCACCAGGAGTTTCTGTTTTTAACATAATCAAAGCGATTGTCAAAATTAAAATAAACGCATCACCTAAATGCGATAATAATTGTCCAAGAAAAAAACTTATAAAATTTCTTGTAAAAACTCTTGTTCCATCTTGATACATCCTAGCAATATTACCCATATTCATAAAAATAACCCCAGCTCTTATAATTTAATACTCAAATAATGATATCATTTATTTATTATTATTGCTAATATGTAACGTTTTCAATAAAAAAGTTCCCATCAAAGACGGGAACTTTTTATCATTTTAGCCTCTAAAGATTAGTGCTCATCATCTACATCAAAATCAGGAGCGCCAAACATTCCTTCAATTTCTTCCAAAATTGCAGAAGGTTTTCTTGCTTGATTTCTTTGCGCTACTGCACGTTTTCTTTCTTCTCTATCACGTTCTTCATCGGCATTGATTAAGTGATGGAAGCCTGTACCTGCTGGGATTAAACGTCCGATAATTACGTTTTCTTTTAATCCTCTTAGCATATCTCTCTTTCCTTCAACTGCTGCTTCTGTAAGAATTCTTGTTGTTTCTTGGAAAGATGCTGCTGAAATGAAACTTTCAGTATTCAATGATGCTTTAGTAATACCTAATAGCATGTATTCACATACTGCAGGTTCTTTACCAGCTTCTTGTGCTAATTTGTTTTCTTTTTCGAAAGTTTGCATTTCAATCAATTCGCCAGGTAACAAGTTTGTTCCACCTGCATCAATTACCTTAACTTTCTTAGTCATTTGACGAACAATGATTTCAATGTGCTTATCTGCAATTTCAACACCTTGTGAACGATATACACGTTGTACTTCATCCACCAAATATTGTTGTGCAGCTTCCGGTCCGCATAATCTCATTACATCATGTGGGTTCATTGGACCTGATGTTAATGGTTGACCTTTTGTAATCTTTTGTCCGTTTGAAACTATTACGTTTGAATCTATCGCGTATTTAATTTCTACAGATGATCCATCTTCGTCAACTAAGAACAATCTTGGTAATCCATCATCATCAATTTCGATTTTTGCTGTACCGTCATATTCTGCCAATATCGCACAATCTTTTGGTTTTCTACCTTCAAGTAATTCTTCTACTTTCGGAAGACCTTGAACGATATCGCCTGTTTTTTCTCTTTCAAATACCAATGTTGCAAGCAAATCGCCTCTTAGAACTAATGCTCCTGAGCCAATCTGTAACATTGTACCTGGGCTGATTAAGTATGGTCGTCCATTTCTTACTGAAACTGAACCCTTATTAACCGCGGTTACAACACCTGATACAGGAGTTGTTTCACCACTTTCGGCTAAAACTTTATCAGTTGTTACAAAATCGCCTTTCTTAACGATTGCTTTACCTGATACAGAAACTACTGTTTCTGAATTATCAGAAATTAAAAGAAGTCTTCTTACATCTTCTTCATTGCTCTTTATTGATGCTACCGCACTATTTACTGCTAATACTTGAGTTTTTGCAACCGGTGTTTTTGCATCAATAGTTTCACCATCTTTTACAAGTAGTTCTGTTTGAAGTGAAGATACTTTTGATGAACCTTCCATTTCACGACGAACTATCAAGTTTTCTAATACGACAATTCTTAAATTGCCTTGAGCATCAAGTTCTACCATACCTTTTAAGTGTGATAGATATCCTTGCATTTGAAGAACCAGACTTGTTCTTGTTATTGTTGCACCATCAACATTTCTAACTCTTGCTCCGTCTTTGTATTGAAGTTGTGTTACTGGGATAATATCAATTAATTCATCTGTTGTATTGAAATGAATTGATACATCTTTTTGTTCTACTTCTAATACTTGAACAGGTCTGATTAAAATTTGAATAGGTTGATTTGCGATAGATTCTTCATCTAGTGATAATGTAGAATCTATTTCTTCATCCAAGTCATCAATTGGTAAATCATCTGCTAAAGAATCCATTATTGAAACAATTGATGTTTCTTTAACTTTAATACCTTCTGCAATCACTGTACCTTTCTTAACTACTTCACCTTCATCAACTTTCAATTCGGAAATGCTTGATAATGTATGAACTTCACCAGGTCTGATTGTTATTTCATGAATTACATCGTTGTATTCTTTAAATTCAACAACACCGTCAATATGGCAATAAACGTCTTTTACAATTTCAGTACCTGCTGTAACTGTTGCACCGTTTTCTACCATTTTTAGTGTGCTGTCTTTATTAATTTGATGTATTTCTTCAGGTATAAATACAACCTTACCAGGTTTTGTAATAATTTGATTTTCATCAACTTCAACATCAACATATCTTATTTCACCTGATGAAGAAACTGTACAATCATCATCAATAAGTTCGGCGATAATCATACCGTTTTCTACTGTTGTATCTACAGGTGCTTTTACAATATATTTTTCGCCTGTTGAATCAACTGTCCATATTTGTTCTTTCTTAGTTTGTTCAAATACAGCATTTTCAGGTTGTAATGAAGCAATTACGATAGTTAATTCTTTACCTTGTACTATCTTTTTAATTGTCTTGCCATGAGATTTTACATCTTCAATAACAAGATCTTCACCAACTCTTACTTCACCACCGTGTTCTGATATTGTTAAAGTTTCAGCTAAAACGTCACCTTCTGCAACCTTTTCGCCATCTTTTACAAGAACTTTTGAACCACCAGGTAGTGTATATACATCGCCACCTAATACCCAAATTACACCTTGTTTGTTAGTTGTTCTTGATACGTTTCCTTGTCTGTCTTTCTTTTCATCAGCTTTGAAGTCTTCAAATACGATTTCACCGCTTATATCAGCAAAGATATCTTTTGTTGCTTTTTCTGTTACACCTTGAGTTTGAGGTGAATGTTCTGCCATTTTATAGCCTTTTGCAACTTCCATACCATCCTTGATGAACAATGTTGCCCCTGCTGGAATATGATATTTTGTTGTTCTCTTTTCACCTTTAACTTCGATATCTGCTTCGTACATAGAAACTTGTACGATATCACCGTGACGTGTTCTCAATTCTCTTGCTTTAATCTTTGAACTTACAACACCGGCTTCACGTGCAACGATTTCTTTCTTTGCTTCTTTTACACCAACCGCACCACCTGTGTGGAAGGTTCTCATTGTTAACTGTGTTCCAGGTTCACCAATTGATTGAGCTGCAATAATACCGATTGCTTCACCTATATCTACAAGTTTTTGAGTGGTCATCGCCCAACCATAACATTTTTGGCATACACCGTATTCCAAACCGCAAGTTAAACCTGAACGTACTTTTAATTCTTGCAAATCAAGATTTGAAATTTTCTTGATTGCATCTCTGTCCATTGTAGTTCCTTTAGCTACTAGAACATTTCCGTCTGCATCTAATATATCTTGCGCTACAGTTCTGCCTAACAATCTGTCAATCAAAGGTACTATTACCTTATCTCTTTCTGTGATTGCTTTTAAGTTAATATATTTTTCAGTATGGCAATCGTCTGCTCTGATAATTACATCTTGAGCAACGTCAACCAAACGTCTTGTTAAGTATCCTGAGTCAGCTGTTTTCAACGCTGTATCTACAAGACCTTTTCTTGCACCGTATGATGAAATAATATATTCGGTTACTGACAAGCCTTCTTTAAAGTTTGATTTAATCGGCAAGTCGATAATCTGTCCTTGTGCGTCTGCCATCAAACCACGCATACCTACTAATTGTGATACCTGTGATAAGTTACCTCTCGCACCGGAGAATGCCATCATATATACCGGGTTTAATTTATCAAAGTTCTCTACCACTTGTTCTGTCAATTTTGCTGTTGTTTCTGACCAAGTATCGATAACCTTTGTATATCTTTCTACTTCTGTAATTTCACCCTTTAAGTATCTGTTTGTTGATTTTTCAATTTCATTTTCTGCTGATTTCAACAAATCCTTCTTGATTGACGGAACTGATAAGTCAGCTATTGAAATTGTTGTACCGGATATGGTTGCGTATTTATAACCAAGGTTTTTTAATGCGTTAGCTAATGCTGCTGCTTTTGCGCCACCGTATTCCAAATACATTTGACCCAACAATTTCTTCAAAGAACCTTTGTCCATTTGTTTGTTGATGAAATCAGGAGTTTTCTTTGTGTTTGTATATGTTTTTTCCATTCTAATTTTCCTTCAATTAGTTAATTTACACTGTTTTCACACTTACGCAAGTGCTTTTCTGACTTCTTCGTTGAATATAATTCTACCAACTGTTGTTTCCAATCTTGCACCTTTTTCATCTCTTACAATGATCTTATCGTGAAGTTTGATTACTCCAACTTCCAATGCTGATATTGCATCTTGGAAATTATAGAAATAACCTTTTACTTCTTGGTTTGCATCTTTGATTGTTGTCAAATAATACATTCCCAATACCATATCTTGAGATGGTGTTACAATTGGTTTTCCGTTTGCAGGTGCCAGCAAGTTGTTTGTTGCTAACATCAACATTCTTGCTTCTGCTTGAGCTTCTATTGATAGAGGCACGTGAACCGCCATTTGGTCACCGTCAAAGTCAGCGTTGAATGCTGTACATACTAACGGGTGAAGTTGGATTGCTCTACCTTCCACCAATTTAGGTTCAAATGCTTGAATACCTAATCTGTGAAGGGTCGGTGCACGGTTCAACATTACCGGATGTCCGTCAATTACTTCTTCTAGAATATCCCAAACGATGTGTTCTGAACGTTCTATCTTTTTCTTCGCAGACTTGATATTTTGTACATAACCTCTTTCGATAAGTTTGTTTACTACAAACGGTTTGAACAATTCGATTGCCATTTCTTTTGGCAAACCGCATTGGTTCAATTGAAGCGTAGGGCCTACTACGATTACTGAACGACCTGAGTAGTCTACACGTTTACCTAACAAGTTTTGACGGAAACGACCTTGCTTACCTTCAATAATGTTAGATAATGATTTCAATGCTCTGTTGTTTGGACCAACTACGGTTCTGCCGCGTCTGCCGTTATCTATCAAAGCATCTACTGCTTCTTGAAGCATTCTCTTTTCGTTTCTAACAATAATTTCAGGTGCACCCATTTCCAACAATCTTTGTAAACGGTTGTTTCTGTTTATTACACGTCTGTATAAGTCATTCAAATCAGATGTTGCAAAACGTCCACCGTCTAATTGTACCATTGGTCTTAAATCTGGCGGAGTTACCGGTAGTACATCCATTATCATCCAAGTTGGGTCTGTTTCTGATGAAATTAAGCTGTCTAATAATCTTAATCTCTTTATCAACTTAGATTTTTTCTGTACAGATGTTACATTTCCTGCTAATTCTGATCTGATTTCTTCTGCTAGAACTTTTATATCTATTTCTGATAACAATTCTTTTATGGCTTCTGCACCGATTCCAACTTTTAATGTTGATTCTTCGTTGCTTTCCATATATTCATCGTATTCATCTTCAGTTAGTAATTGTAATTTTCTGAAATCACTGTCACCACCATCGATTACTACGTAACTGTTAAAATAGATAACTTGTTCTAAGTCTTTTAATGACATATCTAGTAGTAAGCCAAGATATGATGGAATACCTTTTAAGAACCAAATATGTGATACCGGTGCTGCTAATTTGATATGTCCCATTCTGTGACGACGTACTTTTGAATCTGTTACTTCAACTCCGCAACGTTCACAGATTATACCTTTGTGTCTTACTCTTTTATATTTTCCGCAATAACATTCCCAGTCCTTTGTTGGCCCGAAAATTCTTTCGCAGAATAAACCGTCTCTTTCCGGTTTCAAAGTACGGTAATTTATTGTTTCCGGTTTTGTTACTTCGCCGTGTGACCATTGAAGTATTCTCTCCGGAGATGCCATACTTATTCGTATATAATCAAAATAATCAATACTTGTAGACAATTTTAATTCTCCTTATATTTATAGATCGCCGCCAAAAGTAGTTGGTGTTTCAAAGAAGTTGATATTCAACAACTCTGAATCAACGTCAGATAATGTACGTTTTGGTGCTGATTTTCTCAAATCGTCCATATCTGTCATCAAGTCTACTTCTTGACCATCTTTTTTAGCTACTGTTATATCTAATCCGATACTTTGCAATTCTCTTACAAGTACCTTGAATGATTCAGGAATTCCCGGTCTAGGAATATTGTCGCCTTTTACGATTGCTTCATATGCTCTGTTTCTTCCGTTAACATCATCTGATTTGATTGTTAACATTTCTTGTAATGTATATGCTGCACCGTATGCTTCCAATGCCCAAACTTCCATTTCTCCAAATCTTTGGCCACCAAATTGAGCTTTACCACCCAATGGCTGTTGTGTAACTAGTGAATAAGGACCGGTACTTCTTGCGTGAATCTTGTCATCTACAAGGTGAACAAGTTTCAAGAAGTATGTTAATCCTACTGCTACCGGTCTATCAAATGGTTCACCGGTTCTTCCGTCGATTAACAATACTTTTCCGTCTTCGCCAACCCAATCACAACCAGATTCCTTGATTCCTCTAAGTAGTTCTGCTTTTGTTGCAATTTCTGATTGGTTTTCACCGTACATTTCATCGAACGCCGGAGCTTCGTAGTGATCACCGGTTAAGTATGATGCCAAGCCCAACAATAATTCATATGTTTGACCTACGTTCATACGTGATGGTACACCAAGTGGGTTCAATACGATATCTACAGGTGTTCCGTCTGGTAAGAAAGGCATATCTTCTCTTGGTAATATTCTTGATACGATACCTTTGTTTCCGTGACGTCCTGATAATTTATCACCTACTGATACCTTACGTTTTTGAGCGATATATACTCTGATTACTGTATTTGCACCTGGTGGTAATTCATCACCTTTTTCTCTGTCAAATACCTTAACGTCAAGTACTCTACCACCTTCTCCGTGAGGTACTCTTAGTGAATTATCTTTTACATCTCTTGCTTTTTCTGCAAAGATTGCTCTTAATAATTTTTCTTCTGGCGGATGTTCTGATTCACCTTTTGGTGTAACTTTTCCTACCAATATATCGTCTGCATAAACTCTAGCACCGATACGAACAATTCCGCGTTCATCCAAATGTCTCAATGCGTCTTCTGATACATTCGGAATTTCACGAGTAATTTCTTCCGGTCCTAATTTTGTTTGACGTGCTTCGATTTCTAATTTTTCGATGTGTAATGATGTAAATACATCATCGTGAACACATCTTTCTGATAACAATATAGCATCTTCGAAGTTATAACCTTCCCAAGGCATATATGCTACCAAAATGTTTTTACCTAATGAAAGTTCTCCACCACATGTTGAAGCACCATCGGCAATTACATCGCCTACATGAACCTTATCGCCTTCGTGAACGATTGGTCTTTGGTTAATACATGTATCTTGGTTACTTCTTACATATTTCATTAATGTATATATGTGTGGTTTGCCTTGAAGATCTCTTACTACGATTTCTTCACCAACAACTCTTTCAACCGTACCGTCTACATCTGCTACAATTACCATACCAGAGTCTTTTGCTACACGTGATTCAAGTCCTGTTCCTACTCTCGGTCTTTGTGTAATCAAAAGAGGTACCGCTTGACGTTGCATGTTTGATCCCATCAATGCACGGTTAGCATCATCGTGTTCAATGAATGGAATCATTGATGTCGCAACTGAGATAATCTGAATTGGACATACACCGACAAAGTCAACCTTTGATGCATCCGTCATAATAAATTCAGAACGATATCTTGCAGGAACCATTGTTTCTACAAATCGTCTATCTTTTGTTAATTTAACGTCTGCAGGTGCGCAACGATAGTTTTCGTCAGCATCAGCTGTCATATATACAACTTCATCTGTTACAACACCGTCTTTTACTACAAAGAATGGTGATTCAATGAAGCCGTAATCGTTAACTTTTGCGTGTGTTGCTAATGAACCGATCAAACCTGCGTTTGGACCTTCCGGTGTTTCAATAGGACAAATACGTCCGTAGTGAGATGGGTGAATATCACGTACCGCAAATCCGGCTCTTTCTCTTTGTAAACCACCAGGTCCTAATGCTGATATACGTCTTTTGTGTGTTAATTCAGCCAGTGGGTTTGTTTGATCCATGAACTGTGATAATTGTGAACTTCCGAAGAATTCTTTCAATGATGCTACTAATGGTTTTGTGTTAAGTAAGTTCAATGGGGTTAATGTTTCTGAATCTTGAAGTGTCATTCTTTCTTTTACAATTCTTTCGATTCTTGATAAACCAACTCTGAATTGGTTTTGTAATAATTCACCTACTGAACGAATTCTTCTGTTTCCTAAGTGGTCAATATCATCTAATTGACCTTCATCATATGTTAGGTTGATTAAATATTCGATTGTAGAAACAATATCTTCTACTGTCAAAGTTCTTTGGTTCTTTGGAATATTTAAGTTCAATTTTTTGTTTAATTTGTAACGACCTACACGACCTATATCATATTTCTTTTCATCAAAGAATCTTGATTCAAGAATTTGACGTCCGCCTTGTGGAGATGCAGGATCGCCCGGTCTTAATTTTTTATATAATTCAATTAATGCTTCATCGGTTGTTTCTGTAGGGTCTTTTTCAAGAGTTTTCTTTAAAAATTCAAAGTGAGTGAATTTAGACTCCATTTCAGAAACAGAAATACCCATAGCTTTTAACAAAGTTGTTGCTAAAATTTTTCTGTTTTTGTCAATCTTAACGTGAATAATATCGTTAGAATCTGTTTCTATTTTTAACCATGCACCACGGTTTGGAATCATTGTTGCGTTATATAAACGTTTTCCGGTTGGTGATGGATCACACTTGAAGTATACACCTGGAGAACGTACAATCTGTGATACTATTACACGTTCTGCTCCGTTTACAATGAATGTACCTTTGTCTGTCATTGTAGGGATATCTCCAATGTAAACTTCTTGTTCTTTAATTTCACCGCTGTCACGGTTTACTAATCTAATCATTACACGTAATTGCTTTGCATATGTTGCATCATGAATACGTGCTTCTTCTACTGTATACTTCGCATTGTCGAAAGTATAGTTAGGTAAGAAATGCAATTCTAATCTGCCTGTATAGTCTTTTATCGGAGAAAATGAAAGTAATTCTTCTTTCAAACCCTCTTTTAAGAACCATTCAAATGATTTTTTTTGCACTTCAATAAGGTCCGGTAAATCGTCCAATCGAGTATGTGGAATACCCATTGGCGTTACTCTTTTTGCATATTTTGTCTCAGACATCAATTCACCTCATTTTAATAATGATGTACTACTATAAACGAATTTTCTAACTTAAGGCTGTTAACCCTCTACCTTTTCGGTAAATAACTGCAATTTCAGGGACTTGTAAAATCTTGCGAGTTGTACTTTATTTCTTGTTTTCGCAATTTAGGCACACTTCGCCCAACTTTACTTTTGCATGTTACTCCATCTTATTACATCAATATTTGTAGTCAAGTTAACACTCATTATTTTTGACAAAATTTTTGTAAAATTTGTAATAAAAATTTACACTAGGAGGTGCGATTTATATACTTACACCTGAACATTTGATTATCACTGGGTTTCAGTGTCAAGTACCCGACAATATTATAGAAATTTGCCAAAAACAAAAGGAACAGGAAAAATATGTTCCAATCCCTTTTGTAATCAAATATTCAGACCTTTTTATCAATAAAATGGATTTTATATAAATTTAACAAAATTTTGATTATATTTTATGCAAAATTTTTATATTTTTATCAGATAATTCCCATGCCAGGAGTTGTCATTTGTACTGCTGTCATGTGTGCTTGTTGAGCCATATCATGCATTTGTTGTGCAATGAATTGATTTTGCATCATATCATTTTGAGAATTTATCATTTGCAGATTCTGCATACTATTTCTTCTATTTGCCATATACATACTAGCTAGTGCTAAATTACGCATAAATTTTCCATATAGCGAAAGCTCTTCTTCCTTATTAGCATTATCATCTTGTTTTGAATTATATATTTTTTGAGGCGGCATATGTTTTTTATTAAATTCTAAAAGTCCTTTATAATCAGTATGAATTGTTTTAACTTCATTACCATCATCAATTTTTATTGTTACTTTTCCTTTTGGATCTTTTTCGATTGAAGCTATTTGTTTTTTGCCGTCAACTTCAACCATATACTCATATTTTTCATATTCTTTTGGAGGTTGAACATGAATTGTTGTAACACCATTTACTCCATTTACACCACTTACCATATTTTCTCCTTTTTAACTCACACTATATTATTTTTAAAACATATTTTTTAAAATAATTGCTAAAGGATTGTATATATTTTTAGGCAAAATAGTAAATAACATTAAATTTTAGGCACATAAACAACACATTTACATAACGTTACAATTTATGATACATAATAATTTATGTTATCATTAACTTATGATTGATTTAACACCACTTGAAAATGCACTAAAAACTTTGGATGAAATTATTATCCGCTATGATAAAGAAAGTTATGATAATGCAATACGTGATGCAGTTATTCAACGATTTGAATACACTTATTCTCTAAGTATCAAAATGCTTACGCGTTTTCTTCAGCACCAAGCACCGGAATTACCTGATACTTTGACTTTTAATGAAATAATAAGAAAATCAAATCAAATGGGACTTTTATTATCTGACTTGGAAAAATGGACAGAATACAGACAAAAAAGGAATCTGACTTCCCATACATACGAAGAAACTATTGCTAATGCGGTTGTGAGTGTTGTTAAAGATTTTCAAAAGGATGCCCAATTCTTATTAAACCAAATAAAAAAACACCTATGATTGATTTACAAGAAAAATACATAAATTTCATCAAAAAATTGATAATAAAATATCTGCCAAATTGCACTATATATCTTTTTGGTTCGCGCGTAAAAGGAACGGCTAAAAAATATTCCGATATAGATATTGCACTGGATTGTTGTGATTTAGATGAAAGAATATTACTCAAAATTAAAAATGAATTTAACGAATCAACAATTCCTTATGAAGTTGACGTTATTGATTTAAAAAATATCTCAGAAACTTTTAAAAATCATATAAATAATGATTTAACAAAAATTTAAAGAAATTTATTTGAACTACCCTAACAAATTTACTTATGACGCAAAACTAAATCAATTAATTGCGAAACTGTCATATTTGTTCCATTACATTTTTTCATTGAATTTGGCAACAAACCGGTTACTAAATTCTTTCTTTCCATAAGTTTGTCTGCTTTTGAATTAAGATAGTCTATTGATTGGTTTAATTTCTTTATTCCGCTGGGGATTCTATAACTTTCGATTCTAAATATTTTCATATTTTCTCCACTCATATAATATCCCGTAAAAAATATTTTTGCTAATATATTTCATTTTTTAACAAAAAATTTTTACATAAATTATTAATCAACAGAGAAAATTTCTCTAATATCATCCATAGTAAGTGATTTAGTAATATTTCTATCTACAGAAATTACGCTATCAACAAGGTTTCTTTTAATAGTTTTAAGTTTTTGAATTTTTTCTTCAACCGTATTTTTAGTAATAAGTCTATATACAAACACTTTCTTAGTTTGTCCGATACGGTATGCTCTATCTGTTGCCTGATCTTCAACCGCAGGGTTCCACCATGGGTCATAGTGAATTACATAATCTGCTCCGGTTAAGTTCAAGCCTGTACCGCCGGCTTTCAAACTGATTAAGAAAATCGGTATAGTTGGATCTGTATTAAATCTTTCAACAGCACCTTGTCTATCTTTTGTTTTACCTGTCAAATATTCATATTTAATGCCTGATTTATCCAACCAATCTTTTATGATATCAAGCATATCTACAAATTGGCTGAATAACAAAATTCTATGTTTTTCGGCAATGATTTCTTCCAACATCCCTTTAAGTTTTTCAAATTTGCCTGATGAAATAACGTTTTTAACATTATTCTTATCATACAATCTTGGGTGACAGCAGATTTGACGCATTCTAAGAAGTGCTGAGAATATTGATAATCTGCTTTTTTCAAGTCCGTTTTGTTCGATTGATTTGAACAATTCTTCCTTCGTACTATCAAGAACTTGTAAATAGAAGTCTTTTTGATCGTCTGTTAATTCACAGTATGCAATGTTTTCTACCTTATCAGGAAGATCTTTTGCTACATCTCGCTTCATACGGCGAAGGATAAACGGATAAATTTGCAATTTTAAACGTTTTTCAACAATTTTATCCTGATGTTCCATAATCGGATTAACATATCTTGAATTGAAATCCGCCATCGAGAATAAAAATCCCGGCATTAAAAAGTCAAATACTGACCATAGTTCTTCTAATTTGTTTTCTATCGGCGTTCCTGACAAGGCAAGTTTGTGTTGGGAAGTTAATTGTTTTACTGCTTGAGCAGTTTGAGATGTTGCGTTTTTAATATTTTGAGATTCATCAAGAATGATATAACGGAAATTTATATCTTTTAATTTTTTAATATCTCGTCTTAAAAGTGCATAACTTGTTATTACAACATCATATTCAGGAATTTTATCGAAAAATTGTTTTCTTTCTCCGCCTTGCAATTTCAAACAAGAAAGTGTTGGTGCAAATTTCTGAATTTCTGCTTCCCAGTTAAATACAACCGTAGTTGGTGCAATTACCAAAGATGGCATTGTTCCGTCTTCTTCTTTTGCCTTTTGCAAAACTGTCAATGCCTGCAAAGTTTTTCCAAGACCCATATCGTCTGCCAAAATTCCGTTAAGACCATATTTATACATAAACCATAACCAGCCAAAACCTTTTAGCTGATATTCACGAAATTCTGCATTGATACCTTCAGGAAGTTTCAATCCTTCCACTGTTGAAAACGTTGACATTTGCTCCCAGAAAGTTTTAAATCTTTCACTTAATATCAATTCAACATCTAAGTTTTTAAGTTCGTTAATTAAACCTGCTCGATATGTTTTTACCGTAAATCGGTTATCAGGGTTTCTATATACATCAAATGAATTGAATGCTCTCATCATTGCATATATATTTTGTGCAGGATATTCTACAAAACCAAGACTTCTTATTCTTGAATATTTTTCTCCGCTTTGAATAGTTTCATATATTTCGTCAAAATTAATAATTTCTTCACCAACCTGACCATATATGCTTATATCAAAGCTATCCGGCTGCTCCTCTGAGAAATCTATTTTGGCACACATCCTGAATGGTTCTTCTATTATTTTGAAAAATGACATATCATCTTTTTCTTCAAAACGCCAGCCTTCTCCTGCTTGTTTTAAATAATAATTATAAAAATCTATTGCATTTTCTTTCTCTAATGCTAAATTATTTGTCTGCATCGGTACAAATTTACAAGCCAAAAGCATTGCATAAGCTTCGTTCTCATGCTTAATATTTCGTTTTACCCAATATATTAAATCTTCATCAGGCTTTTTAACCGCAATATATTGAGCCTTATCTGACGATGTTTTTGAATATGGAACTCTTACTCCATCATATTCAAAATCCAAAAATGCTTTTAACGATTGATCATAATCAATTCCCATCGTTACAACATTGACTGGCGGACGTTGCTCTAACATTAATTTTGAAATTTTTTCATCTACAACAACATCCATTATCTCACGCAAATTCGGCAAATCTTCGTAAATAAATTTTCCGCAATCTGAATCTTTTAAATCAGTAAACGAAGATTTTATAATATTTTGAGGAATATTTTGAATTGCAACATTTGTTGGGAATATTATATTCTTATATCTTCCCCATTTTAAATGTCTTGAAAAATATCTTACCTCTTCAAAAGGATAAACATCATCGACATCAGGTCTTTGCCATTCCAAAGAAAGTAAAAGCGTTCCCGGGGTATTAGATGTGTTTACATATAAAACTAATTTCCATTCTTCATCCGTAAATTTAAGGCGCTCTTTTGTCTTTTCATCAAGAACTTCATCCGCTTTAGCTAACAATGAAAACATTGGTCCAAATTTTGAAATAGGAATATCATACCAACCGGCTTTTTTATCTTGTCTGGAAATCTTCAATAACTGTTGGAATACCAATACTTCAATCTTTTGTGATGAATTAAGTTCAAAATCAGGATTTTGTTTTTGAGCTTCAATTACACTGCGCAATATAGGTTCTATCTGACGAACAACCTTACCGGTTTCTCTTGAGCGAACTAATATAGAAAAGAAATTTGCCTTTCTTTTTGGGTTAAAGTGAAAAATATAACTGCCCTGTGGTTCTTCTTTCAATTCGGTATTTTCGTCAGGAAAATCAAATTCCATTCCGAATTTTGTTTCTAACCAGTCTTCGTATGCGTGTTCATCTATTGCTTTTAATGCTACTGCAACTGCGTGTTTACACCATTCTTCTTTTAGTGGACAGTTGCAACGTGCTTCTACTTTATTCTTTTTAAATATTAAATCTGTATTATAATGATCCTGAAAATTTCCCTTAACTTTACCCATATAGAAATTCTTTTCAGGATAATTATCAAACACCATATCCTTTGTATGATATTCGTAACCTCGGCGCCAACTGCCTGCACTTGCATTTTCTTTTATAAATTTGTAATTAAATTTCGTGTTACTCATCTATGGAGTATATCTCTTTCTTTCCGGCGAGGGAACAACTTTCATACAGAGCTTTTCTGTAACCCCTCCGCTTCTGTGCTCATTATACACAATAAAATTTAAAAACGCAATACTATAATCTTAATAATAAAAATTTATACAAATTAAAAAACTAAGATTCAACTTTATTTCGTTTAAATAATAGTAATAAAGGTATCAGCACAAAACACAAAAGACCAAATATTCTAAAAGAATCCATAAACGCCCATAAACTTGATTGTTTTAGCAGTTGTCCATACAGAGAATATTGCGCCATATAATGAGCAACAGAAGGACTTGTATATTGCGACAACATTGCAGCTGTTGCCTGAACGCGTTCAATAAACGCTTCATTCAATTCGCTTAAATTTCCAACCATCATATATTGGTGAACTTGGCTAAATCTTGTCAACATCGTTGCTACAAGTGATGTACCTATTGCACTTCCGATATTTTTCAATAAATTCTGTAAACCTGTAGCATTTGTCATCTGTTCATTTGTAAGAGTTTCCATAGACAAGTTTATAATAGGAACCATTGAAAGCCCCATTCCAAGACCCATTACATAATTTGGGATCATAATATTTATACTTGAAATCTGTAGATTTAAAAATCCAAAAAATAGACCTGCAAAACCCAACAATGCTAAACCGATACAAACTAATGCTCTTTTATCAACTTTATCAGCAATAAAAGCACATATAATCATAGCTGTCATACTACCCAAACCTCTCGGCATCATAGAATATCCGCTTAAAAACGCAGTATATCCCATCATACTTTGTAAAAATTGAGGCAATATCGCTAATGATGCATATAATACAGCCTGCATTACAACCTGAATAATTGTACCAATTACAAAATTTCTATCCTTAAAAACACTTAAATCTACTAAGGTATTTTTACGCTTTAGTTGGGAGATAAAAAAGCAAATTCCTGCAAAACAAGAAATACCAAAAACCCAGCAAATCCAAGTTGCATTAAACCAATCGGCATTATTACCCTTATCAAAAAATACCTGCAAACACAACAACCATATAGTTAAGAAAAAGAATCCTAACCCATCAATTTTTACATCTTTTTGACGGCGAGAATACGGAGGATTAAACAAAAGTTTAGCAGACAAAATCGCCGCCAAACACCCAAACGGAATGTTTATAAAGAAAATCCAAGGCCAAGACCAATTATCCGTAATCCATCCCCCTAAAACAGGACCGATAATAGGAGCAATAATTACCCCCATACCAAATAAAGACATTGCAGTCCCTCTTTTTTCTTTAGGAAAACTTTCCATCATTAATGCTTGCGATATCGGTAAAATTCCCCCGCCACCTGCGCCTTGCAATATTCTAAAAAGAACCATTTCGCCTAAATTTCTGGCAAGTCCGCATAGCATTGATGCTATTGTAAATAACAAAATACTTATTATATAAAAGTTTTTTCTTCCCAATAACTTACTAAAAAAACTTACAGAAGGGATTATTATACCACTTGCAATTAAGTAGCTTGTTAAAATCCACATACTTTCATCTCTTGTAGCCGAAAAACTTCCAGCCATATGCGGCAAAGCAACGTTAGCAATAGTTCCGTCTATTACATAAATAAATACCGCAAGTAATGTCGGAATTGATGAAATCCATGGATTTTCCGGTAAGTATTTATTCTCATCTTCTGCATTTACAATAACGTTTTCTGACATTTTTATCCTTTTACAAAAGAATACCGACTGACTTCAGCCGATATTCTTTTTAGCCTACTACTTAATATTTTACTTTACTTTTACCTTAGGGACAACTGACATACCGGGAACTATATTATATTTATCAGTGTCAATTTCTTCAGTAAATACTATCTTAACAGGTATTCTCTGTACAATCTTTACAAATGAACCTACCGCATTTTCAGGTGGGAACAAGCTTGATTTTGCACCTGATGCCCTTTGAATACTATCAATTTTACCCTTGAATACTTTATTTGGATATGTATCAACTTTTATCGCTACAGGTTGACCAGGGTGCATATGTCTTAATTGATTTTCTTTAAAGTTTGCAACTACCCATACTTCCTCCGGTACCAAAGTAAATAATGGAGAACCTGCCGTTACGTACATTCCTTTTTCAACTCTGCGTGATGATACTGTACCTGATTGCGGTGCGTATATTTTTGTATATGACAAATCCAACGCTGCCTTATCTTTAGCTGCTTTTGCAGTTCTTAAATTAGCATCTGCAACTGTCTTTCCTTCATTTTGTGAAAACAATGCTTGATTTGCTTGTGTCAATCCCGCTTGTGCTTGGTCATATTTTACTTGTGCTGCATCAAATGTCTGCTTTGAAACCGCTCCTTGTTCATATAAATTTCTATAACGATCTAAATCTTTTTTCGCTAATTCAATAGCTGATTCTGATGCTACTAAATTTGCCTTAGCATTCGCTTGATCTAATTTAATCTTTTCATACGCTGATTCCGCTTGTTCTAATTTAACCTTGTAATCAGCATCATCTATTACTGCAACTAAATCTCCTGCTTTTACATGTTGGTTATCTGTTATATAAACTTCCTCAATCTGTCCTGATACTCGTGGTGATACATTTACTGTCGTTGTTTCTACATAAGCATCATCTGTTGATTGATATTGCATTTCATTTACAATATAAAAACCTGCACCTACCAATAAAATAGCAATTATTACACCTGCTATTGTTCTTTTTAAACCCTTTCTATGAGGTTTTTCTGCTGTTTCTTCTGTCTTTTCTTGTTCTTTAATATTCTCTTCCATATTTTTATAACCTCTTATATATTCATTTGTACTTCTTTTTCTATATTGTGTCTAAAACTTATTATTGATTCTATTAATGCCGCTTTATCTTCCTCTGATAATATCTTTGGAAGTTTATCTATATATACCTTCAACTTGTGCGTTACCTCAACTAAAAGTTCTCGACCTTTATCTGATAATTTCATTTTTCGAACTAATCTGTTATTCTTTGTATCTACAAAACGCTCAACATATCCTTTTTCTTCCAAAGAACTAAGTAATCTGCCTGTACTTGCTCTGTCTTTTAATATTAATTTAGCAAGTTCTCGCTGACAAATACATTCATTAGCATCTATTGTATCAAGCGTTATAAATTCGTCAAATGTTATTCCTAAATCCATTTTCTGAAACAATTGCACCGATAAACATCTGCAATATTTCGCCGTTTGCTCAAATTGATAAAATATAGAGTCTATATAATGTTTCGCTTTTTCCATAACCTTCGTCTAGATATTTCTATATGTTGTAAAAATAATATGTTGCATTTGCAACAATATTATGCTATCATACTATCAGATAAATTGCAAGTATTATTTTGAAGAGGTATAAAATTGAAAAAGAAGATTATTACACTGCTGTTAGCCAGTTTTATAATTAATACTTTATCTCCTGTTGCATGCTTTGCAATAAAAAATAAAAAAAGTGAAGTGAAAAAAGTTTCTATTTCTAAAATTCATAAACAGAGAGAAAAAAGTGACGAATTTAAATATAGTTATATTAATTATGACTGGTGGTCAAACTTTAATGACAGCATTCTAACAGGATACATTGATAAAGCTATTAAAAATAACTACACACTTAAAATGGCAACTATTGCCGTTGACGAATATTATCAAGCTGTAAAAATTCAATTTGCAAGTGAATTGCCGACTGCAAATGTTGGTTTTGGTGCAGGATATAGCAAGTTACCATTTGAGACAGGTTCTGATTGGGGCTTTGCAACTCCTGCTATTGCTAATTACGAACTTGATTTGTTTGGTAAAAATCACAACAAAACTGATGCATCTAAAAAACAATATGAAGGTTCACTGCAAGATGAAAGAGCGGCTTACATTTCTATTGCTTCAGCAGTTGGAACTACTTATTTGAACATCGTAAAACTTGATAAAATGATAGAATTACAAGAACAAATAGTTCAAGATAGAAAGTTAATATATGAATTAATGTTAGCAAGAAATAAAGAAGGATTAACTTCTACTGCTGACACGGTAAAAGCAAACAAATCTTATATTGCCGGAAATACAGACTTAATTGAATACAAAAAGAATAGAACAAAATTATTAAACCAATTAGCTGTTCTTATAGGAGAAAATCCTAACAACTCTGAAAAACTTCAAAGAGCAAGTTATGATAGTTTGAATTTTTCAGGAGCTATACCGTCAGAAATTTCTTCTGAGGTGATTATGCAAAGACCTGATTACATTAAGGCAGAAAAAATGGTTGAAAAATCAGGGATTGATGTTAAAGTCGCAAGAAAAGAATTTCTTCCAAGCATAAACATCAGTGCTATAGCATTATTCTTAGCAAACGATTTTGGAAGTATATGGTCCACTAAAAATGCTTTAGCTATGATTGGCGGAGGGTTAAATTTACCGATATTTACAGGCGGTAGAAGACTTGCTAATTTAAGAATGAAAAAAGATGTTTATGAAAGAGTTTTAAATAATTATTACCAAACTAATTTAACTGCAATTCAAGAAGTTAATGATGCGTTGGTTTCTATAAAACTTGACGAAGAAAAATATGCTGACACTAAAAAACAATCAATTCTTGAAAAAGAAGATTTTGGTTACAGCACTAATAAATACAATGAAGGAACTATTTCTAAATTAGATTTAGTTCAAGTTAAAGAAAATGTACTTTATACAGATCAAAAAGTTGTTAATGATAAAGTTAACTGCTTGGTAAATTACATTGAGCTATATAAAGTTACAGGAACTCAACTATAACATATTAAATAAAATCTTAATCATATTTTTACTTACTAAACGCCAGTATCACTTCGGTACTGGCCTATCTTTATCTTTTTATGAGTTTAAACTTGCAAAACTTCTTTTAATTCATCTTCTAATAAAGTTTTTTGAAATTCTTCACATTCTATCATCTTGTCATAAATATTTGCATAATTCGGACTATTCCAAATCTTTGAAATATCATCAATTCCAATCATTTCTATTGTGTAAGATAAAGTATTTTTATCAATAATATTTATAAAACCAAGTTCTGAATACAAATTCAAAATCATTTCTATAACTTCTATTGATTTACCCAAAAAACTTGCACATCTTATAAGCTCAACTTTCCCATTGTTATTATGACAAGCATACTTTAACATTTTTGAAAATATATTAAAAAATTCTTGTTCATCATATATTTTTTGCTCATAACTCATAAAGTGAAGTCTTTTAGCATGAGTTTTATCCAAAATCATATTAAGAGTTTGTCTATCTGCAGGATAATCAAAAAAGATTAAATCTTCACATTCCGGAATATCTTGACGTGTAAAGATATTTTCAAAAATTGCAGCAAAAGATTTTAAGCTGTCTTTAATCGGTTTACTTTCTGCAAAAATTTTTATTTTTTTACCCGAAGTTTTTATATAATCATTTACATTAGCCAAAATTCCTGTTTTTGTTCGACAATCATTAATTTTATAAGAACAAGTATTAACAGGTTCATTCACATCTAAAATTTCTGAATGAATATCATCGACAATTAATTGAACAGAAACATTCCCATTATATTCATTAATTTGAGGATGAAATGCGATATCTAAATTATCACCTGATTTCAAGCAAATATCTCCTCGCTTCCACCATATTGCAGTAAATTCATTACTGCCGGATGAAATATTCAATCTCAAATGCGAATTATCTGAACCCATAAGTCTTTTTTGAGTAACTTTTAAATTATTCATTGCAAAAATCGGACTTCTATTTGACGCTCCAAAAGGTTCAAGTTGAGAAATTTCTTCTACTAATTCTACTGTTACATCTTTTGGCTCAACCATTAAATCAATATTTACAAAAGGTTTTAATTCTTTGGTTGATGTATATTCTCTAACAGTGTCATTAAGTGCTTTTTTAACAGTTTCAAAAGAAACTTTTTCACCCGTAAACCCAAGCCCTGCAGCAAGTTTATGTCCGCCAAAATTATCAAACAATTCTGCATTAGACGCTAAAACATCATATAATGGAACACCTTCGATACTTCTTGCCGAACATCTGAACTGATCTTTTTCTTTTACATAACTCATTAAAAATACAGGTTTATAATATTTTTCAACAAGTTTTGATGCTACAATTCCAATAATTCCAATATGCCAATCTTCACTATACAAAACGATTGCAGGATTTCTGTTGCCTTCTTTTTGAACCATTTCATCTGCTTGTAAGAATGTATCTTGACATAGTGTTTGTCTGATTTTATTGAAATCATTTAACGCTGCAACAGACATAATAACTTCTTGAGGGTTTTCGGAAATTAAAACTTTTAATGCCGCATCAACAGTATCCAATCTGCCTGAAGCGTTTATTCTCGGTGCAATTCCAAATGCAATATGTTCTGAAGTTACACCTTTAGTTATATCATACCCTGCACTTTCCAAAAGTAATTTCAAACCTTCATGCTTTCCTCTTGAAATTAACTCTAAACCCTTTGTTACAAAATATCTGTTTTCACCCAATAACGGCACTACATCAGCTACTGTTCCAACCGCTACAAAAGGTAAAATTTCATATATAAATTCAGGTTTTTCATATTTCATAAGAAGTGCTTGCGCAACTTTGAAAGCAACTCCGCAACCTGCAAGATATGTTAAATTTTCAATTTGTTTTGCACTCAAAGATGAATCCAATGCATCAGGAGCTTTAGGATTTATTATTGCATAAGCCTCAGGCAAAACTTCCGGTGCTTCGTGGTGATCGGTTATTATAACATCAATAATTTTAAAACTGTTTATGAATTTTACAGAATCAACATCAGAAATTCCACAGTCCACAGAAATTATTACCTTTGGTTTTGTTGTTGTCATTAATTTTATTAATGCTTTATTATCAAAACCATGACCTTCATTTTCTCTATCAGGAATAAAATAAAATACATTTGCGCCAAGATATTTTAATGTTTTGTATAAAACAGATGTTGATGTAACTCCATCAGCATCAAAATCACCATATATTACAATAACTTCGTTTTTCGCTATCGCATCAGAGATTCTGTTAACTGTTTTTTCCATGCCTGTAAATACATATGGAGAAGTTAATTTCATCTCTAATGGGTTTAAAAATTCCTGAATTTCTTCTTCTGTCTTTATTCCGCGTGTATATAATAATCTTTTTATTAAAGATTTTTCATTACAATTATTATTTTCTATAATCCATTCTTTTTTCATTCTTCCCAGTCCTATATTAAAAATCATATCACATAAAGAAAAGAAATTTGCATATTAAATTATGTAAATTTCTTTATATTTTGAACGGAATATATTAAAATATTAAAAAGGTTTACAACACATATTGGGAGGGAAATATATGAAAAGATTATCTAAACTATGCACAGTTGCATTAGGATTAGTTTTTGTAAGCAATGTTGCATTAGCTGAAACAACTCAATTTACACCGCTAAACTTTAGCGATAGTACAACAGTAACTCCAACAACAAAAACAACTATCATAACTGATACAAAAGGTAATGTAATGTTAGATCCAAGCCAAGTAACAGGCGGAACAAAAATGCAAAATGCAATATTACAAATTGATAATGCCCAAGTTGAAGTTCGTAACAAATTACTTGAATATAGAACTGAATATGCAAAAATCGACAGCCAATATGAAGTAACTAAAGCTGAAAGAAAAAATGCTAAAAAGAAAATTAAACAAGAAGAAAAGAAAATTAAAAATTTAGAAAAAGTTAAAAAGAATATCAGAAAAAATTTCGAACAAAAAAATAATATCTAAATTTTTAGATCTTTCAAATATTCAAAAAAAGTGGCAGTAATATAAAACTGTCACTTTTTCATTTATAAATTACTTTGGATTAAAAGCTGCAACACCAAGATATGAAGATTTAATTCCTAAAAGTTCTTCTATTTTCAATAACCTGTTATATTTTGCAACCCTTTCACTACGAGCAAGTGAACCTGTTTTTATCAAACCGCTATTAACCGCAACTGCAAGATCCGCAATAAAAGTATCTTCTGTTTCACCTGAACGATGAGAAATGATTGTTGTATAATTTTTACTTTTTGCATAATTTATAGCTTCTAAAGTTTCTGATACTGTTCCGATTTGATTCAATTTTATCAATACAGAATTAGCAGAACTTTTTTCAACACCTGTTCGTATTCTAAAAATATTTGTCACAAATAAATCATCCCCAACAAGTTGACATCGATTGCCAATTTTTTGAGTAAGAAGTTTCCAACCATCCCAATCATCTTGGCTCATTCCATCTTCTATGGATATTATAGGATATTTATTCACTAAACCTTCTAAGATATTAACAAATTCTTCACTTGTATAAGCAAAATCATTTATAAAATAACGGCCGTTATTATAAAATTCACTTGCCGCAACATCTAAACATATTTTGATATCATTTGTTGTGTATTTAGCATCTTTTATGGCTTCTATAATTAATTCTATAGCTTCAGAATTTTTGGTTAAATTAGGCGCAAAACCACCCTCATCCCCAACACCTGTTGATAAGCCGTTTTTTATTAGTAAAGTTTTTAAGGAATAAAAAACTTCAGCACCCATTTTTAATGCTTCAGAAAAACTTTTCGCACCTACCGGTGCTATCATAAATTCCTGCATTGCAAGATTATTGCCAGCATGAACTCCACCGTTTAAAATATTTATCATCGGAACAGGCATAGTACAAGCATTCAATCCGCCTAAATACATAAATAACGGAATTCCATAATAATTTGCACCCGCTCTTGCGCATGCCATTGATACTCCTAATATTGCATTAGCTCCAAGACGACTTTTATTTGGTGTTCCGTCCATTTTTATTAATGTTCTGTCTATTAAATATTGATTTAAAATATTCTTATTAACCAAAACAGGTGCAATAATTTGATTAACATTATTTATTGCAGTTTGAACACCTCTGCCATTATATTCCTGCTCATTATCTCGAAGTTCTATCGCTTCATATTTTCCACGTGATGCTCCGGATGGAACTGACGCAATTCCGCTTATGCCTGAAAATAATTTAACCTCAACTTCAAGTGTCGGATTTCCACGAGAATCAAGTATCGGACGGGCGTGAATTTCTTTTATTTGTGTTGTCATTATTTCCCCCATTTTTTGTAAAATATAATCCAAAAATTAAATGGGGAAATTATATTATTTACCTAGCCGAATGTTCCAGTATTGAAATTATTTCATCAGGGGAATTTACAATTATTTTTGCATCATTTGCTATTAAAAATTCTTTATCTTTAAATCCCCATGTGACACTGATACAATCCATATTGGAATTTTTTGCAGTCATAATATCAACTTCAGAATCCCCAATATAAATTGCTTCTTCGTTTGAAATATTAAAATTTTTCAAAACTTGATTAACCGTATCAGGTGCAGGTTTTTTCTTTATTCCTGCTTTTTCATTTTCACCTATTGCAATATCTACTAAATCAGCAAAATATCTTGCACATAAACCTTTTACAGCAAGATCAAATTTGTTCGATACAACAGCAATTTTATAATTTTTAGATTTTAATTCTTTTAAAAGATCCATTATTCCTTCATAAGGAGATGTCTTATTATTCATATTTTCAGCATAATTTTGTTTGAAAACTTCAAGACAATCTTCAAAATTTTCATTTTCTCTACCATTTGGAATTGCTCGTTCAATCAATTTTGCAACTCCATTACCTACAAAATTCCTAACTTCGTTTATTGTTCTTTGGGGAAAATTAAATTTTTTCAAAGCATAATTTGTACTATCCGTTAAATCTTCCAATGTGTTTAAAAGAGTTCCGTCTAAATCAAAAATCAATAATCTAATCATAATAAATCCTCTTAAATAATTATATCTCAATTTATAAAATAGTGATAAAATATTATTGAGGTTTGAACAAAATTATGAAAATGTTTAAAATTTTAGCAGTAATCATTTTTATTATAATCGTTATTTTAATCGGCGGTTTAACAAATTATAAAAGTGAAACATTATATTGTTCAAAAAAACTCAACAACTGCCATGTCGAAAAAATTAACTTATTCGGCGGCAAATCAAGCAAAAATATCGTTAAATATTCGGATATTCAAAAAGTTAGCTATATAAGACAAAAAGTAAAAGGTAATCTCTATGCAAAAGGTTATAAAGATTATCAACTGGTTTTTATAACAAAAGATAACTCAAGAAAAATAATTTTTTCAGGAATTTATTTGGAAAAGCCCCAAATTATCAGTAAAATCAAGGAAATAAAAAAAGAATTACTATCAAATTCTGATAGTTTTGTCATTAAGAAATAAAAATTTGAACAAATTTGCCGAAATGAAAATTTTTGTATAATTATAATTAGGATATCCGGTTAGATATCTTATAAAATGAGCTTTTCACAAAAAAATTATTGAAAAATTATCGGAAAAATTTTCCAAAATTTTGCAAAAAACATACAAAAAAACTAAAAATTACAAAAAAAATCAAAAAAAATACTCTATATTGATGAATTTTTTTTCAAATTTTTTTATATAATATAAGAAAGTTTAGAAATGTTAAGTCCTAAAACACAGTACCCAAGTGGATTTTGGGAATTAACCTAAAAATATATTCCATTAATTATAAAATAGTAGTATTATAATTTTGTAGAAAAAGGAGGAAATGAACATGTTCACATCTAGCAAAAAAGAACAAAAAGAAATGCAAACTCAAATTATTGAATCAGCAGGTAAAATTTACAATTACCTATCAGACAAGGGTGAAGTAACTATCAACAAACTAAGAAAAGATATGGATTTGGATGATAATTTCACTTATATGGGTCTTGGCTGGTTATCAAGAGAAGACAAAATTTCTTACACTCAAAAACCAAAATCAGTTACTGTTAAATTAGTTTAATTTACAAAACTGAACAAAGTTTTTAAAAAGGATTGAATTGTATAATTCAATCCTTTTTTTATTTATATTATTCAATTTAGCCTAAAAATCCTTTTACAACGGTTCTTGGAGTATTTTTATTTTGTTCTATCGGTTTATAAATTTTATTTGCCGAATTTCCGCCAAAACCTTGAACTACAACTCTTTCTGTCGCAACTTCAGGCGGTTTTAGTGGAGTGTTCGGAGTTGGCATTTTTGTTCCACTTGTTACAAATTTTGATTTAACTAAATCATTTACATTAAACCCCGGAACAACCCGTCTTGTTGTCCGAACATCATATACCACATGACGAGTCATCATAGGAGTTCTAAAATTAGGGAAAAATATTAATCGCGCTTTATCAAGCGATGCTGTTATAGGTTTTAGATATACCTTACCAGGTTGACCGGCAAATCCCATTACTACAGGTCTTAAAAATGGTGAATTCATTAGTTGTCCGGATTTGCCAGGAGTATGAGTTCCTAAATTAGTACCTCCAAAACCTTTAACAATCACTCTTGGCTGTCCGTTACCTACTCGTTTTATTGTACGTCCTATCATCGGTGCCATTGGCTTTACTGCTTTTTTGACAGCTTTTATCCCGAAATTTAGTAAATCTTTCTGCCACATTTTTGATTTCCCCTTTTACTTTCTTTTATCCCCTATATAGAGATAAAAACATTTCAGAAATCTTAATTGATTAATTTTATTTTATTTCCTATAATTTAGTTAATATTTGTTAATTTAATGAGGTAGAATTTATGATTATAATTATGGAACGTGATGCTACTGCTGATAATATTAAAGCAGTAACTGATTTACTGGAAGAACACGGATTTAGAGTAATAGTTCACCAAGGAGATGTTCATACTGTTATTGATGCACTTGGAGATAAAACAACACTTTCTCCGGGTAGAATTGAAGCTTTGGATGGCGTTAAACAAATTAAATTTATTCGTGAACCTTTTAGGTTGGCATCTCGTGACAGACAATCAGAAGATACAGTCATTGAATTTGAAAACGGAGTTAAAATAGGCGGAGCCAACAGACCTGTTGCAATGGTTGGACCTTGCTCTGTTGAAGATGATTATGAAGGACTTTTAAAAGTTGCTGTTGCTGCTAAAGAAATGGGATGTCAATTCTTACGCGGCGGTGCATTTAAGCCAAGAACATCACCATATGATTTTGATGGGCTGGGAGAAAAGGCATTACAATATCTTGCAAAAGCAAAAGAAGAAACAGGATTGCTTGTAGTAACAGAACTTATGGATTCTGCTGATTTGGATTTAGTTTGCCATTATGCAGATGTTATTCAAATCGGTGCAAGAAATATGCAGAATTTTAAATTGTTAAAAGCTGTTGGAAAATGTAATAAACCTATCATTTTGAAACGTGGTCCGTCAAGTACAATTAGAGAATTTTTACTTGCCGCAGAACACATTATGTATAACGGTAATGAAAAAGTTATACTTTGTGAACGAGGAGTAAGAAGTTTTGATAATGCTTTCACTCGTAATTTACTTGATATTTCAGCAGTTCCTGTAATAAAAAAATATTCGCACTTACCAATCATTGTTGACCCAAGCCACGGTACAGGACAAAGATACTTAATCGAACCGATGGCTAAAGCAGGACTTGTTGTCGGGGCTGATGGTATTATGGTTGAAGTTCACCACAATCCTGCATGTGCGCTGAGTGATGGTAAACAAAGTTTATCTATTCCTCAATTCAAAGAAGTATTCACAAGATTAAATAATCTAATCGATACTCTACACTTAGAAAAAACAGTAACTATGTCTTGTATGGAATAAAAGAAAATTTACATATATTACAATTTGTAAAGCACTTCAAATCCTTGAAGTGCTTGTTTTTTATTTTATCAGTAATAAAAATTTTTAAATTATCTGCAAATTTTTCTAAAAAAAATACTTTATAACTATGTAGGTTATATTTCAAAGTGGTAGAAAGGAAAAGTTATTATGTCAATTCAAGGTTTAAATTTCAACACAATTCGTCCTCATGGTATTGGTGTAGATTCAAATGGTAATCCGGTTTATTATGATCCAAATAAAGCTCAAAAATATAAAAAACAACCAATCTTTATCGATTTTGCTCCAACAACTACTCCCGAACAACGTGAACAAATCGCTAAACTCGTAGAAGCAAAAATTAAACAACAACAAGCTATTATGGAAGCTTTAAAAGAAAAAGGTAAAATTGATCCTCGTCACGATAAAGTATTTATAGATCCCAAAACAGGTGAATTAACAACTTGGAAACCTGGCATTTATGATCCGAAACAAAGAGAAAAAGCAAACAAAGCCGGTAAAACTCTTGGTACTGTATTAGGCGCTGCACTTGCTCTTGGCTTAGCATTTATTTTCAGAGGCAAACTTAAAACCTTGGGAACAAAAGCTATTGAAACCCTAAAACCTTATTTAAAAACTGCTATGACAAAAGGACAAGGTTTACTAAATAAAGGTAAAGAAGTTCTAACTAAGGGTGTTGAATTAGCAAAACCTACTCTTACAAAAGCTAAAGGTCTTGTAAATCAAGCATATACTTATGTTAAAAATTTAGTTAAATAATAATATACAAACGACCCCATTATAAATTCATCGATTGGCGTTTTGATTTAATTTCATTTATCTGTTCAAGATATTTAGATTTAGTCAAATCGCCAATTGATTTATATAATTTTAAAATACTTGTTTGAATATTATCAGAATTCATCAGAATCATATCATTCGCCATTTCAGGATTGGACATCGCAAGTCTTGTCATATCACGAAAACCTGAGGATGCCATTTTTATTGCTAATTCATTATCCTGAGCTGTTTTAAATATTGCTTGTGCAATTAACATTGGCATATGAGAAATTAATGCTGCTGCTTCATCATGTTTTTGAGGAGTTGTTATAATAGGTTCTGCACCTAATTGTTTTATAATATTTATTAAAAGTTCGCTTTCTCCAAATACCGGTGTAATTACCCACTTGGCTCCCTTAAACAAACCATCAAAAGAATTTTCAAAACCTTTATGTTCAGTTCCTGCCATTGGATGGGACGGAACAAATTTATAAGGTCTTTTTTTCTTTGTAACAAATTCTTTTAGCGAACAAACATCACTAACAACAGCAGTTGAAGGTAAAATATTTTCTAATTCATCAAGAATAGCCAATGTTTTATTCATTGCAGAACATACAAAAACAAGTTCACAATCTTTTAATACAGAATAATCTTGGTAAATATTTTCACCACTTTGAGAATTGGAAACTCCAACAACTTCATAATTTAATTTGATTAAATCTTTAAAAATTGAACCGCCAATTAATCCAAGACCGACTACACCAATTTTCATAAGATACCTCATTTAGTTTAAGTCTTTGTGATGAAAAGTTTTTCTTCCTTTTGCATAATCATCAACAATTTGTCCGTTACCAATCAATTTATATTTATATATAGTCAAACCTTCTAATCCAACAGGTCCTCGAGCGTGAGTTTTATTCGTTGAAATTCCGACTTCCGCACCAAAACCGTATCTAAATCCATCTGCAAAACGAGTTGAAGCATTGAAATATACTCCTGCGGAATCTACTTTATTCATAAATTTTTCAGCATTTTCAATATTTTTTGTAATAATACTATCTGTATGCCCTGAACCATAAGTGTTTATATGTTCTATCGCTTCATCCACAGAATTTACAAATTTATATGATAAAGTTTTTTCACCATATTCAGTTGACCAACTTTGAGGATTTGGTATTAGTTGAATTTCATTTAATTGCAATGAGGCTAATAATTCATCTTTTTTTGCAAAGTCTTTATGAATTAACAAAGTTTCAACAGCATTACAAGCACTTGGATATTGAGTTTTAGCATCCACAACAACACTTGATGCCATATTTATATCTGCACTTTCATCTACAAATATATGACAAATTCCGCTTGCATGACCTAATACCGGAATTGATGTATTTGCTTTGATATATTTTACTAAATTATTTCCCCCGCGAGGAATAATTAAATTTATATATTGGTCACACTTCAACATTTGTGCAACATCTTCTCGATTAAACACTTGTTGTATAACGTTTTTCGGAAATCCTTGAACCTTATCAAGGGCATTGTTTATTATTTCAAGAATTTTTTTATTGGTATTTTTTGATTCTTTTCCACCTTTTAAAATTACAGAGTTTGAGGATTTTATTGCAAGTGATGAAATCTGTGAAATTACATCTGGTCTTGCTTCAAAAATTATTCCCAAAACTCCTATCGGACAAGATACTTTTTGCAAAACTAAATCTTCGTCAAGTTGACGTTTTAATAAAATTTTCCCAACAGGATCTTCCAATTTTGAAATATCACGTATCCCTTGAATCATATCACGCATTTTGTTTTCATCAAGTTTTAATCTGTTAAATACAGATTTTGATATTTCACCATTGGAAAGCATTGTTTCTGCTTCTTCTAAGTCTTTTTTATTACTTTCAAAAATCTCTTGCTTATTTTCTTCTATCATATCTGCAATAGAATTTAGTGCAGAATTTTTAATCTCAGAACTTAAATCAGCAATCTCCAAAGAGGCTTGTTTAGCGTTTTTTGCAATTTCTATAAAATCTTCCATAATAATTTTTCTCCAAATCTAAAGCAGGGTTATATTATCCCTTGTTATAATTGCATCATAATTTTTAAACCCTAAAATTTCTGCAATATTATCTGAATGATGTCCTATAACTTTTTGACAAGAGTTTGAATCATAATTAACAATTCCTCTGGCAAATTCATTTTTATCTTCATCCAAAATTGAAATAACATCACCTTTTTGGAAAGTATTTATTACATCTATTACACCAATCGGTAAAAGACTTTTTTCAGCCAATAACGCTTTTTTAGCTCCATTATTAACAACAATTTTCCCAATAATATTTGTTGCATAGCCAATCCATCTGCGTTTATCAGACATACTGCGATTTTCAGGTAAAAACATTGTTCCTAAATCTTCACCTTCAAAAATTCTTCTGATAACATAAGGTTCTTTACCGTTTGCAATCAGAACTTTTCCACCAAATCTTGTTACCTGACGTGCAGCTTTCAATTTGGTTTCCATACCGCCTCTGCCGCCACTGGAAATACCTGAGGCAAGTGCTAAGATGCTATCGTCAACTTTTTCTACACATTTTATAAGTTTTGCATCTTTATTAGTTTTAGGATTGTCATCATACAAGCCTGCAATATCTGATAAAATTATTAATAAATCTGCATCCAGTTCACTTGCAACAAGAGCTGACAACTTATCGTTATCAGAAAAACATACTTGCATATCTTCTATACCATCTCTTAAAACTACATTCCTTGTTGAAACAGTATCATTTTGATTAATTACAGGTATTGCTCCAAGTTCAAGTAATTTATTTAATGTTGTTCTTAAACTTAAATATCTTTCTCTTACTGAAAAATCATCTTCGGTTAATAGAATTTGTGCTGCGACTAACCCGTATGCTTCAAAACCACCTTCATATATTGCCATTAATTTACCTTGACCAATAGCTGCACATGCCTGTTTAAGTGCAGTCCCTTGAGTGTCTTGAAGGTTTAATCGTTTTTTACCAAGACCAACAGCACCTGAAGTTATCAAAATAACTTCTTTTCCTGCCATTACTAACGATGCCATATTTTCTATAAATGAATATATTCTCGGCAGTGATACATATCCTTCATCATTTCTTAATACATTTGTTCCAAGTTTTACAACTACACGTTTTGCATTTACAAATTCTAATCTATCCATTGTCAAGTTTTATCTAACCTTATTTTCATTTCCTGCGATTAATCTTTTAATATTTTCTCTATGTAGAAAAATTACATAAATTGCTGCTATCACTGTATAAATAATATACGCTGAAGGGGTTTTTAATAACCACATAATAATCGGAGCAACAGCAAGCGCAATAATTGAACCAACTGAAACATATTTAGAAAACCAAGTTACTAAACTCCATATTACAGCAACGCTTAAACCAACTATCCAATTTAGCGCAAACAAAGTTCCAACTCCTGAAGCTACAGATTTACCTCCGGTAAATTCCAAATATACAGATTTGCTGTGTCCTAAAATAACACAAACTGCAGCAACAACCGGTAAAATTCCGTTATTATAGATTACAGGCGGAATTATATAATCATGTGTCAAATATTTAGCAAAGAATATCGCCAACAACACAGGAACAGCACCCTTTAGCGCATCCAATAACATTACAACAAAGAACCATACTTTGCCCATAACTCTTTTTACATTTGTAGCTCCGGTCGAACCTGAACCTACTGTTCTGATATCTTGTCCGGTAAATAATTTAACAATAATATACCCTGTCGGAATTGAACCAATTAAATATGCAAGTATCGCAACTATTGATATCTCTCTTATAATTTCCATATAATTCATAATTTTCTCCCCTTATAATTTATTTAATTATAACACATTTAATATCTCGAATAACCTTTGTTACAGAATGTTAATCCCCTAAAAAACTTTCACTCCAAGAAAAATATTATTTTAAAAACAATTTAAAACACAAATTTTCTACAACAGTTTGAAGATTCATTTTTGATAAAGTAACTTGCTGCATAGCCTCTTCTACATATCGTAAATCTTCCAAAACCCTATAGTACAAATGTTTATTATTAAAATTGGCAACAAGAACATCAAACATATAATTCTGAATTTGATTAAAAACTTCTTTAGGTTCATTATCTGTCATTACTATGAGCAATTCATTTTCAATATCAAGAACTTTATTCTTATCAATCATCCAATAATTTGTAATAAGATTTTCTACAAGTGAATAATCCCCGTTATTTGAAATAACAGAAGGAACAAAAAATGATTGTGCTCTTGATACTATGGTAGAAATAACATCGGTTTTATCTTTTGTTAAAAAAATGAATGTTGTATTTTGAGGTGGTTCTTCAAAGGTTTTTAATAATGCGTTAGAAGTGGCTTCAGGGAAATTTATTTTATTAAGAGGAAGTAAATTTCCATCTTCGTCCCTATCGCAAAATATATAAACTCTATGATAATCACTTGAAATTGATAATTCATTGATAATAGATTTTGCTTGGTTAATATTTATATTTCTTTTGCCTTTTGAAGAATCTTCATCATCAGAAGAATTTGTATCAGCCTCTTTAAAATCTAATCTTGTATAAATTTTTATCGCAGGATGAGTTTGTTCTCTTATCCATTTACAGTTTAAACAATTACAATCAAGACTTTTATCTTCTTTGCAATTCAAAAGTCTTGCAATTTCAAGAGCCAATTCGCACTGCAATTTTATATCCGGTCCCCACAATAATAAACAGTGACTGATATTTTTACTTTCATCAGTTATTCCTTTTTGAAAGTAATCTATCAACTTTGGAACTTTTTGCACAACAGAACTATCGTAATATTGCATACTCAACCTCTCTATCCACATCCAATGATGATTGTCCTGTTTTTATTTTATATTCTGCTTCGGTAATATTTTCTTTTAATCTTACAAGATTTTTTAACGAAATATTTTTAACCTTTTGAACTTCTAATTTTGCACGATAAGGGTGCATATTCAAAATTTTTGCAATCTCATCAGGAGAATATTTAACCGAATTAACCTTAATTTGAATTTTGCCATGAATGAGTGTTTGCAATACTGATAATATTTCAAGAGGGTGTTTTTTAGATAAAAGTTTGTGATATTCTTCAAGTGCTTTAACTTTATTCTCAGCAATCAGATAATCTGCAAAAGTAAAAATATCTTCATTTATTACACAAATTTCTTTTACCATTTCCTTTGTAATAGGATTTTGCCCTGCATAAATTTTCAGTTTTTCAAGCTCCGAATCAAGCAAACGTAAATTTGAACCCACTTGAAGTAAAATAGTTGCTGCAACATCATCTGAAATTTTAATATCTTTTGATTTTGCTCTTTGCTTTATCCAAGTTTTAAGTTCGGCGGTTTTATATGACGGAATTTTTAAAAATTCTTTGGCATTATATTTTGAAAAAAGTTTAAATATTTTTCTGCGTTTATCTATTTTTTTCTGACTATCCTCAGGAATAACCGCAGTTAAAATTATATCAAGATTTTCCCCGCAACTATCCAATGCTTCTGCAATTTGAGAAAGCTGCTTATCATCAAATGATTTATCTTCAGATTTGCCGCATAAATAATTTAAACAATTAATTTCTATGAGCATTTTCCCAAACATCATAGGTTGAGTTTTTAAAACCGCTACAAAATCAGGAAATTTAAGATTATTATAATATTTATAACTCATTTCAATAAAATTTTGATCAAGTTGTTCTTTAAACTTCTTGACTTCATTTGAAATATTAAATTCCTCATCCCCATAGAAAAAATAAATCATATTCCAATTATATAGAAAAATACTGCTAAAGCAATTTATTGTAAACAGAATTATGTTAAAAAAATATAATATTCGAACAGAAATTCTATTTTAGTAATATAATTGTAAAAAGAAGTAGAGAATAATATAAATAGTAGGGATAAAGAATTGAAAAAGAAATACCATTTTATTGCCATAGGTGGCGTAGGGATGAGCGGACTTGCTAAATTCTTATTACAAAAGGGTTTTGAAGTTTCAGGCTCAGATATTAGTGACAGTAAATATGTTCAAAAAGTAAGAAAATTAGGGGCAAAAGTTTCTATAGGACACGATGCCAAAAATGTTCCTGATGATTGCGTAGTTGTTGTTAGCACAGCAATTAAAGAAAACAATCCGGAACTTCAAAGAGCAAAAGAACTTGGATTACCAATTTGGCACAGATCAGATTTATTGGTTGAAATTGCACAAAATGAAAAATATTTTATCGGATTTTCAGGCACACACGGAAAAACCACTACAAGCGGTTTAGCTTCTTATGTATTAGATAAAGCAGGTTTAAAACCTTCTTACGTTGTCGGCGGCATAATTCCTGAACTTGATTCTAACGCTAATGCAACTAATGAAAAATATTTTATTGCAGAACTTGATGAAAGTGACGGAACTATTGTTAAATATTCAGCAAATCTTGTTGTAGTTAATAATCTTGAACCTGACCATCTTGATTTTTATAAAAATGGTTTAGATTCAATATTAGAAACATTTGAAAAATTTATATCAAACATTCGTCAAAATGGCATAATTCTTGCCAATACAGATAATGACGGTGTAAAAAGACTTGTTAAATATTTCACTGAACACGAACTTACAAACAATGCTAAATTTATAACATATTCAATCGGCGGTAACACTGATTATTGCGCAAAAAATATAAATTATGCCGAAGATTATACAAGTTTTGATATTTATTACAAAGGCGAATTACAAACGAATTTAAAAATCTGCCTAAAAGGTGTCCATAATGTTTATAATTCTCTTGCAGTATGGGCAAGTTTACACCAAGCAGGAATTGAAATGGAACTTGTTAATCCGCATTTTGCAACATTTATCGGTATGGGCAGAAGATTTCAAAAAGTTGGTGAATTTGAAGGTATTACAATCTATGATGATTATGCACATCACCCAACAGAAATTAAAGCAACATTATCTGCTTCAAAATCATTCAAAGACAGAAATGTTATTGCAGTATTTCAACCACACAGATACACAAGATTACAAAATCTTTGGAATGAATTTATGACAGCATTTTCTGATGTTGACAGAATTGTTGTGACAGATGTATATGCTGCAAGTGAAGAACCTATTGAAGGTGTTAATTCCGTTGCATTTACAAACGAATTAAAAGAAAAACTTGATATTCCTTGTGAAAATTTATCAGGCGATATGCACGAGGTTGCTAAACAATTATTACCAACATTAAAATCAGGTGATGTAGTAATTGGACTTGGAGCAGGCTCTATTACAAATTTAGGAAAAGAATTACTAAATTTAAGCGAAGCAAAGGTATAGAAAATGAACGTTGTTTCTGAAAAAAACTTTGATATTAGGAAATTAACTTCTTTTAAAATCGGAGGAAAAATTAAAGAAGTTTTTTTCCCTGAAAATGTTGAAGATTTTGAAAATATCTTAAACACATATCCTAATGCCAAAGTTTTCGGGAACCTTTCAAACACATTGATTTCATCTGACGGATATGATGGAGTTGTTATAATAACAACTCACATGGACAAAATAGAAATTGAAGGTAATACTGTTATTGCTGATGCAGGAGTAAAAGGTCCTAAATTAGCACAAATTGTTTGTGAACAAAGTTTATCAGGACTTGAATTTATGATAGGATTTCCGGGTTCGGTTGGCGGCGAAGTTTTTATGAATGCTTCTGCTAATTCTCAAGCAATTAGTGACAGTTTAACTTCTGTACTTTGCTATTCAAAAGAAAAAGGAATAGTAAAATATTCAAAAGATGAAATGGATTTTTCATACCGTCATTCAAGATGCAAGAAAGACAATTTGATTGTTTTACAAGCTGAATTTAAATTACTGTCTAAAAATCAAGCTGAAATAAAACAACAAATGGAAAACAATTTACAATTTAGAAAAGCACATCAACCATCTTTAGCACTTCCAAATTGCGGAAGTATCTTCAAAAACCCACAAGGGGATTCAGCAGGAAGATTACTTGATTCAATAGGTGCAAAATCAATGACTTGCGGGGGGGCAAAAGTTTGGGAAAATCATGCGAACTTTATTGTAAATAGCAACAACGGCACATCGCTTGATGTTTTGACGTTAATGTATAATCTACATACAAAAGTTAAAGACAAATACGAGATTGAACTGGAACCTGAAATAATCTTTTTAGGCGGAAAAAATGAAAAGGAAAATGAATTATGCAAAATACTATACAAAGTAAAATAGATAAAAATTCAAAAATCGCAGTATTATGCGGAGGAATGTCATCAGAAGCAGAAGTTTCAAGACGTTCAGGTAAAGGATGTTATGAAGCATTACAAAGATTAGGTTATAAAAATTCTGAACTTGTAGAAGTTGATGAAAATATTGCACAAAAATTAAAAGACGGAAAATTTGACTACGCCTACAACGCACTACACGGAAAATACGGAGAAGATGGCTGTATCCAAGGACTTTTGGAAATTTTAAAAATTCCATATACAGGATGCGGAGTTATGTCATCTGCAATTTGCATGAACAAGGAATACACAAAAAGAATTTTAGCCGTTAATTCAGATATTCCGCTTGCAAAATCAGTTTTCGTAAGAAAAGGTCAAAATGTAAAAGAAATGGTAAAAGGTTTAACATATCCTGTATTTACTAAACCTGTATCAGAAGGTTCAAGTTTTGGAATGACAAAAGTTAACACTCCTGACGAACTTGAAAAAGCATACGAAGAAGCAATAAAATATAATGATGATGTTTTGATTGAAGAATTTATAGAAGGAGCATTTGTAACTGTAGGAGTTCTTGAAAAAGACGGCAAAAATTTTGCAACAGAAATTCTTGAAATCAGACCTAAAAATGAATGGTATGATTATGAATCAAAATACACACCGGGAATGTCAGAATTTGTTTTGCCGGCTGAATTAAGTCCTGAATTAACACAAAAAACAAAAGAAATTGCCGTAAAAGCTCACGAAGCAGCAGGCTGTAGAGGTGTTTCAAGAGTTGATTTTATGATAAGCAAAGATGGTATTCCTTATGTTATTGAAATCAATACTTCACCGGGAATGACTGCTACAAGTGATTTGCCGGCACAATCAAAAGTTATGGGAATAAGTTATGATGATTTAGTCCAAATTATTATGAACGGAGCCGGATTAAACAAATAATGACAGAATATAACGACATTAATAAACCTAAATATGACGATACACAGGATGATTTTACTTCGGTAAAACATTCTGTGCGTTATAAAAAACGGGAAAGAAAAATAAGAAAAAAGCGTAAAAAACTTTCACAATTAAAATCTTTCCTAAGATTTGTCGTTGTCGTTGTACTTATTGTATTATCATATTTCATAATAAAAATGCCTCAATGGTATTTTCCTAGTGATGCATTTAATCATCCTGAAAATCATATCGAAATAATTAATAACAAAATTATTCCTGATTATGTAATCTATGATTCTATAAGAGATTTAAAAATCCCAAAACGTCCGATATTTTTAGTAAAAACAAAACCAATAATGAAAAAACTTTACAAAATACCGGTTATTAAAAAAGCCTACGTCAGACGTTATGGTTTTCCTGCCAGATTACAAATTATTATTAGAGAAAGAGTTCCTATTGCAATAATAAAAACAGATTTCAAAAAACCACCCGTAGCATTTTTCACCTCCGATGGTGTTCTTGTAACAAACAAGAGATATATGAATATTCCTGATCAAAATATCTTGAAAATAATTACAACACCAAAAGATTTACAGAAAAATATTACAGTGAAAAAAATTCAAGAAATTGAACGTGTCGTGAAAGCTGTTGAAACTTATTCAAATGAAAAAGTTGAATATATTGATATCAGAAAATCTAATGATGTTTTCGTTAAAATTCATACAATCAATATTCGTCTTGGAGTATTAGATAGTACAGTATATGAAAGAATAAAACGAATTTATACTATCCTGCCTCAAATTTCTAACGTAGATAGCCGTATCAAGTATATAGATTTGAGCTGGGATAAGGTAAACTATTTAAAACTGCAAAAGGTTAAATAAAATGAGTTTTAATGAACAATACAAAAATATAAAACAACTGGCAATATCTGAAATCAACATAATCGAACAAAAAATGATTGAAGATATTAACCTTCAAGAACCGCTAAATTCGTTTCTAAAAGATTTCTTGCTCGCACCATCAAAAAGAATTAGAGAAGTCTTACCCGTTTTGTATTTCAAAGCACTAAACAAAAACTTATCTCAAAAACAATTAGACATGCTCTCAATTATAGAAATAGTCCATAATGCTTCGCTAATTCATGATGATATTATTGATGAAAGTACCCTAAGACGAGGCAACAAAACCGTTTCTTATCAATTCGGAAATAAATTAGGCGTAATTACAGGCGATTATTTACTATCTCTGGCACTTGGCAAACTGTGCAAAATAGGTAATATTCCAGTGATTGAAAAATGCTCCGATACCATAAAAAAAATGTGCATCGGTGAAGTTAACCAAAATTTTTCACGTTTCAAAATAGGTACCCTCGATGATTATATAGAAAAAACTAAAAATAAAACCGCTTACCTTTTTGAATTGTCACTTCTATCAGTCGCAATGCTCGATGAAACTTCTAAATACAATATGGAAAATCTCAGCAATTTTGCACTAAATACAGGTATAGCCTTCCAAATTCGTGATGATATCTTAAACATGCTAAATACTGATAAATCTAAACCAAATAACAACGATATCGAAAACGGAATATATAATGCACCCGTAATCTTAGGTAACAAAGAGGATAATTATACCTCCGGTATTGAAAAAACAAAAGGTTTGTTAAATAATTATATAGAACAGGCAGGTAATGAAATAAAACTGCTGCCTGATAATAAATATAAGTTAGCACTAGAAGAGTTTTTGGAGTTATTGTGCAATGTCTGATATAAAAGGGATGTGGGAAAATTTTAAGGCAAATATAAATGAGAAGAAAGCAGCAATGTGGCTCGCTTTTAAATCAAAATTACCCGCTAAAATACAATCGTTCTTAGATGATTTTGAACCAAAATACGCTGAATATAAAAAAAGCGCACTCTGTGACACCATAGAAACCGTTTTATTCGTTTTGATAATGGTCATTGTTATAAGATTTTTTGTTTGCGAAATTCGTTGGATTCCATCAGGCTCTATGAACCCAACACTTGTAGAAGGTGATAGAATTATCGTTGAACGTTATTCACGCTTCTTTAAAGGTCCAAAACGCGGCGATATTATGGTATTTTATCCACCGTCAACTCAATTATCTAATAGCCCAATTCCTCTATTATCAAGACTTACAGGAATTTTCTGCAAAGATGTGGCTTACATAAAAAGAGTTATAGGACTTCCGGGCGACAAAGTAGAAGTGAAATTTGATGATGATGGCGCTGCTTACGTTTATATAAACGATGAAAAACTTGAAGAATCATACATCAAAAGCCCTTACGAATATACACCTTGTGTGAAATCGGATGAAGCTAATGAATTTATGCTAATGAATACAGCCGTTGCTAAATGCGGTCCGATTATCGTTCCTAAAGACAGTTATTTTATGATGGGTGATAATCGTGGAAATTCATTCGACAGCCGCTATTGGGGAACCCTAAAACGTGATAGGTTCGTTGGTCGTGCAGTCTTTGTTGCTAGATTTTTTAAGTTGAAAAATAACGACAAAAAATAACTAAAATAAATGATAATACTTCATATAATCAGCCATAATCATTGAACTTGTCGCATTGGCAACATTCGCTTTTATGACTTGGTCTTTGTCTTGTGAAGTTTTTTCATCAAGTTTTGTATTCTCACCATTTTCAGCCTTCAACTCCTGTTGACGCTGCGTTTCTTGAACCTCTTGAATATAGTTTTCTATCTTGTCTATAATCTGCGATTGCAGTCTGACATCACCTTCATAACTGCCGGTTGATTCAATTCCTGCTGTTTGCAAATTCTCTAAAATCTCCGCCCATTGATTATAATTCGGTACGCTCCCGCCTTGCATCTGTGATGCCGCTTGTGCTTTTCTTAATTCGTCTATAGATTTGATTTCTTCTACATTATCACCCATAATATACTCTCCTTATAAGATCTTCTTACTATCTATATAAAGGTTTTATTTATGGCGAAATTTCAATTTGTCCTATTTTTGTAACAAATGTTTATATTCTATCTATTTGTTATATAACTTGACTAAATCTATAAACTCAAAAAATGTCATCCCAAATGCTGATGCAATCTTTTCTACCGTTTCTACACTCGGAACACTCGTTCCGCGCTCTATAGCTCCAATAGAATTCTGGCTTAAATTTGATTCTAATGCCAAATTTTCTTGAGACCAACCTCTTTTAACTCTTTCAAGTTTTATTGTTGTACCTATTAAACTTGTTATTTTAACAACTTTTCTATCGTTCATAACAAGCATTCTACGCTATTGACATAGTTGATTCAATGAAGTACACTTCTCATATAAACAACTATACTTGTTTAATTAAAAAGAATACTATGTAACACGGAGAAATATATGAAAAATAAATCAGAAATTTCGACTGAGGAACTTAAAGAAAAAATGACACAGCACGCTATGCGATTAGGGATTATAGAAGACGGGATTTCGGTATATTGTTGTTGTTTAGAGCAAGAAACTTATAAAAATTCGATAACAGAACTTTGGAACTTGGGGGTAATATTGCAAGAATACATCGCGCATACAAAGGAAGAATTCAGAGAAATTGCTGACGAGATAGGATTGTTAGATTAGTTTTGTACTTTATTATTTATGAGTTTTTGTAATTTATTAGCAGGAGCGTATTCAGGAATAAGATTTAGACAAGCAGACAGTGATTTTTGACATTGTTCAAGGTCTTTGTCTTCATAGTAGGCGATATATGCTAATAGATAATGAAGTTCGGGGTCTTGATAGAATTTATCTTTAGCTTTTCTAAGGAACAATTTTGCTGCGGGAATAAAACCATTTGCCCAGAACACTCTGCCTATAAATTTGTAGCATTCCGGATTGTAATAGGACATAAAATCTGCGTATTTTACGATTTTTTCGATATAATCACCTTTACAATAAAGCAAAAGGATATTCAAATCTATTTCCAAAAAATTTCTTAATTGGAAATAGGTTGGGGAAATTGTTATCGTACCATTTATAAGACTCAATAGAAAAAGTCCCCAACATGCACGATTATCGTAATCTTTTACACGTTTGAAGGACTTTTCTGCTTTATCTAATTTGTCTAATACCAAATAGCAATAACCTGCTTCAAGGTAGTAGTTATGATTTTCAAAGTAAGTAGCGCAACCTTTTATTCTGCCGGACAAAAAATCAGTTTTAACTCTTTCGTACTCATTTTTATAATCCATAAAAAGCTGCAATCCTCTTTAAGTTTTGTACTATAGAGTCAAATCATTCATCATTGATTGCATCATCAAAGTTTGAATAACTTCAGGAGATAATTTTTTATCACCTTGTTCTGTCATGTATGGAAGCAAATCTGCCATATCATCTTTTTGATTAGAATTTGTTCCTAACATTTGAGTTATTTGCTCATATTCTCTTTGTTGTTGAATATATTCAGGGTCATTTTGAATTTTTTCAAATTCTGATGATGGTTCATAGGCAAGTTTGATTGTGCCTAAATCTGATTTTTTATCAGGATTTTCAGCTTCTTCTTTTGCTGGCGCTGGAGCTTGATTTTCTTGAAGTTTTGAACCTGCATTCATTTTCTTTTGAATTGTTCTTAACTGAATTTCTTTATATTCTTTGTTAAATTCAGGAGATAAACCATTTCCGTATGGTGCATTGATAAATTCATCAAGTGCAGCATCTTGTTTTCCGAATGGAAGATTCAATGGTTTTTCTTCTGTTTGTGTTTTATCTCCTTCTTTTTTGTCACTTGCAGGATATAATTTCTTATATTGATTTCTCATATTTCTATCAATCAATGTTTGCGGATCAATAGGAATTAAATCTTCAGGGCTCAATTCAGAACCTAGATTAGCATTTGGATATACAAGTTCCGGAACATTAACATCCTGATAGCATGCTGATCCAGCTTCCATTTGATTATATTCCGGCATAATTTTTTTGTTAGTTGTTTCAGGAGCACCTCCTGATAGCATTACACAATTACGTCCATTTGTTGCATATTTTACAATCATTGGACAATCATTTAATGAAATAACTTTTTCGTATGCTCGTATTGCGTTATCTTTTTGTCCGCATTTTGTATAACTCATTGCTAAATAGTAGTATGCAATAGTTTTTTGTTCATTTGTTAGTGTTTCAAAACCTTTGTGGTTAACTAATGAAATACATTCTTGTAGGGCACCTGCAAAATTGCTTTTACGATAGCTTTCTTTTATTCCTTCTAAAGAAGGTCTTTCATAGTATGATTTTTCTGAAGCCCAAGGTTCAGGTTTTGATAAATCACTATATACATTGCGAGAAGATTCACGTAGAGCTTTGTTTCTTGGTCCAACCATTTCCCCTGTGTTTACGGATTCAAGAACTTTTTCAATATTTTGTGCGCGCTCTTGACGTTTTACTTCTGCTGCTTCAGCTTGTTTTTCTTCTTCTGCAGCTGCTGCATTTAAAGTTGCAGCATCACTTCCAGGACGCATTGAATTATTATAAAAATCTTGAGTTACACGCTCACGCTCTTGGTTTTGTGAGCCGCCACCACCCATTACATCATCATATAGATTGTACTTTTCCAATGGGCTTGCCGCAAATGATACAGAACCTGCTACGTTCATTACCATCATAACTGCCAATAATAATCCTAAATGCTTTTTCATTATGTTATCCTCTTCGTATTCTTATTAGTAAACTATCTTCTCCTCTACGCTATTATATGATAATTTTTATATTCATACATAGTACAAACGGAGGATATTTTTATAAATTTGTTTGAGCATATTTACAGCCACAATATTTTTGTCGATATAAATTCAACTCTTTTGCTATTCTGTTAGTTTTCAAAAATCCGTCTTGTTTTCTGAAATTAATCGGTATGTATTTAATATTATTTTTTTGCGCAACTTCGGCACCTATTTGGGTCAATTTTTCATAGTTTTTGTGAGGACTGATAACGATGGAAGTTGTAAATTCTTCTATTCCTAATTCTTTTGCTTTCAATGCTGCATTATTAAGCCTTAGTTCAAAACATTTGTCACAACGCAAACCTTTTTCCGGCTCTGTTTCTAATCCTTTTACATAATCATAATATTCATCAGGATTATATTCGCCAATTATCAATTCTGCGCCTAAATGTTTACATAAAATTTTTTGAGCTTCTAATCTTCTTTGATATTCTTCTTGAGGGTAGATATTGGGATTATAAAAATATACAATAACAGAATATCCCATATTCTGTAATAATTCTATGGGATATCCTGAACATATTGCGCAACATGCGTGTAATAATATTTTAGAACAATTTGTGTTTTGGCTTTCCACCATTTTCTTTTACCATTTGTTTTAACGCCGGATATCCGCCTCTTGGAATACCCATTTCAAATTTTCCATTTATTATCATAGCAGGAGTTCCCATTTGGTCTTTTTCTACTGCTACTTTGATATCATCTTGAATTTGTTTCATGATTTTTGGATCAACTGCATCTTTTTTTAGTTGCTCCATATCTAATCCAAATCCTGAATTTTCTAATAGTTTTATGATTTCTCCTTCAGATTCAGGTTTCTTTTCGAAAAATAATGAATTTACTTCCCAGAATTTGCCTTGTCTGTATGCAGCTTCTGCATATCTTGCCATATCACAAGAACCATAATGGAATGGCTGACGTAAATATGGATTACATTTTTGATCCAGCGGAAGACTGTGATGCTCTATTCTAACATTATCAAATTCGGTAACTATTTTGTGTATCATCATATTAAATACATTACACATTGGGCACATATAATCTGAATATACCTTAATTACCATTGCATCTTCAGCCTTGGATCCTAATATATTACCTTTAACGGCATATTTATTTGTTTTTGCATCCAAAAATTCACCAAATGCTCTATTTGATTTTAATGGTGGTGAAAATATTGCTGTCGTATATGTCCAACTTAAAAATCCTGCTGCACATAACATTACAACAATAAATGCAACTCTGTATGGTATTGGTTTTAAGGCATCTACAAAATCAAGCCAACTTTGTTTTATTGCACCTATAAAACCGCCTTCTATTCCTCTTACAGCTACTAATCCGATTAGTAAATTTAAACAGTATGTAATAGCACACATTACACATATTTTGTGAATTCCAAATAAACTTACGCACAATAAAATCATTGATATTGTGAATGAAATTAATCCTAATGATGCTATATAGTGAAATTTGTTTTTAAATACTTCTAAAAATTTTAAAAACGGAATTTTTTTCAATACATCTACACTCAATAACATAGTTATAAATGAATATAAAAATAATCCCCAATATGCTAATGGAACACCAAAAAATTGTGATTCTGTTGTTCGCGCAACACCATCACAATCAACCAGTTCGTTTACTGAACAGAAACTTGGCAGTGCATATTGATTAAAATTCGCTTGATAATAAATATATGCTAAATCAATAGTCACTACCACTGCAATTAAAAGAATTACTGATATAATAATGGTTTTTGTTAATTGACTTCTATCTTTTTCCATTTACTTCTCTCCATTTCTTATATTATATAACATTATTTTATAGTCGTTAAAAAAATTAATCAACCAACTTAATAACTAGATTACTTGAAGAAAATTGTAATTAATGGTAATATGCCTATTATTTGAGGAATAAAAAAGTGAATCGCAGGAACTTTAATCAGTATTTGGGGAAAATATCAAAATTTCCAAGTTGGATAAAAGATATCTTATCTAAAGAAATTTCAAACCAAAACACCAATGATACAATATATACTTACACCACATACAGACCTGTCTTAACATACAAAGGCGGTTGTGAGTTAACTGCAAAAAAAGATGGGTTTGATAGAAATATTTATAATATTTTAGACCTGATAGAAAAAGATTATAGCATTGGCGAAATTTCTATGGATACTTATTTAACATTGGAAGAAATTTCTTCATATCTATTATTATGTATAAATTCAAATTACATAGAAAAACCTCAAAATCCTTCAATTATAAGTCTTGCAAATTTCATTGCCGGAAAAACCAGAACCGGTGAATTTTTGAAAGATAATAATATTATTACAAATGAACAGTTATCAGAATCAATCAATGTTGATAATCAAGCAAAATCTAATCGAAAATTTGGACAAATTCTTACTGATATGGGTTTTGTAGACAAATCATATATGGAAAATTTATTCAACTTCAAAGAAGATTCCAAAAAACGATTTATTGCAGATTACAATGAAATACCTGAAAGTATTCAACAATACTCAAAAAAAGAAGACAAATACAAAAAGGAAATAGAAGATTTACAACTGGAGAATAAAAAACTAAAAAAACAGTTAAATCAACTATTATTATTGGTGAAATCAAATGATGAATAAAAATACTGAACCCGCTAAACTCGTTGTTTTTAACAGAGATGGCTTAATAGAAAGAGAACATTTCGGATATGTCGTAAGATGCGACAAATATCACGTAATTGAAAAAATCGGTGACGATAAACATTATCCGTTTTATATGAGATCATGTGCAAAACCTTTGCAAGCTGCATTATTAATAGATTATGAATTAGATACAAAATTTGATATGACAGAAGAAGAAATTGCAATATGTTCAGCATCTCATGCCGGGGAAAATGTTCATATTAATCTTGTTCAAAATTTATTAAACAAATTAGGTATCAGTAGTAAAAAATTAAAATGCGGAGTTCATGAACCAATATCAAAATCTGCTCAAGATGAATTACTAAAAACAAATACCCCACCAAGTGCAATTCATAACAACTGCTCAGGCAAACATGCTATGATGCTTGGATTGTGTAAAATAAACGACTGGGATATGGATAATTATGAAAGCATAAATCATCCGCTGCAAAAAGAAATTAAGCGAAAAATATATGAACTTTGCGAAATTAAAACAAATTACCCTGAAACAAAAGACGGTTGCGGAGTTCCAATATATTCAATGCCGCTTGAAAATATGGTAAAAGGTTATTTGAATTTATTCTCTAACCCCAAATATGAAAAAATTAAAAAAGCTTTCCTAAATCACGCATACGAAATTGGCGGTGAAAACAGAACCGATACAAAAATTATCGCTAACTCTAAAAACCTGATTGCAAAAGTTGGTGCGGAAGGTCTTTGTATTGTTATAAATACAGAACTTGAAGAAGGTTTTATTGTTAAAATTTGCGATTCAAATATGCAAGCTAGAGAAATCGTTACTATCGACTTAATAAACAATTTGAATTGGGCAAAAATAGATGTTTCCCACGATATCAAAACAATTCATGGAGATAAAATCGGAGAAGTTATTACTTTGTTATAAGTTTTAATTTCAGTCTGTTTCCGAAATAACTCTGAACATCTTTATTATAACCGGCAAGTTGATTTGCAAAATTTAAGTTTTTTGCCTTACATTCTTGTCTTAAAAGTTCAACTCCACGATTATAAACATGTTGTGCAGTATTTATGTTTGATTGCGGAATATTTTTGCCATACATTTTTGTTGCAAGAGAAATATCAAATAATCTTCTTTTGCTTAAACCACTCATTTCTTTTTTGGTTTTTATTGATTTGTTATAAGTCAGCTTATTTATTGCAGCTTCCCATTTGCCATTTTTAAGACAGTATATTAAACCTTTGAAACTTTCATCATCTATAACACCTTTATTAAAAGTTAAATCCAATACACTCTCTTTCAAGGATTGAGGAATTCTATCATAATACTTCTGACCACCCAGCAATAATACTAAATGTTCTTCGGCTTTTAATAAATCTTGAGCACATAATGTACAAACTTCTGCATTGGTTAATTTTGCTTTATCTCCAGGCAAAAATTTATGCCCAATACCTATTGTTTTGACACCATTATCATCTAGGTACGGAGTATTATGAAATGAATTTTCAGGAAGATGCGCACTATCTTCCGCTTTTTTCAATTTCTTTATAAAATCGACACTCACTCCCATTGCGTTGGCTATATCAGATAGATTATTAACATTTTTAACCTTGCGTGATGTAGGAATTTTTAATACTTGTCCTATACTAAGGCTTTGGGCTGTTGCTTCATTAAGATTATTTGCCGCCAAAAGCGCTCGTGTTGTTACTCCGTATTTTTTAGCAATAGTTTCAGGATTTTCATTCCTTTTTACTTTATGATTAGGATTTTTAACTGTTGTAATATATTTTGAACGAGTATTATTTGTTTGTATTTGCTCGTCTGATATCTCCGGCATCATTTGTATCTCATTCGGTTTAACCTCTGTTTTTGGATTATTGAACAATGGTTGTTTACCGGAAGCAGTAGCAGCTTTCAAACTGCTTCCAGACTGAACGCCCAAAATATTAACCTTTATATAATTATATAAGCTTGTAAGCCAATCCATATATTTTCAACCTTTTTATTTTTTCAAAAGTGTTTCTTCTAAAGCATCTGCAAGTGCTGTTGTATATTTATCACGGTCATTTGAAGATAGTAAACTTGCAGCAACATCTTTATTCGCAATATTACCAAGTTCAACAAGAACCGCTGGAATTTCAGGTCCCATAGCTCGCGTTACATAATAATTATTTGTTTCTACATCAGGTTTTAATCCGTAAATATTACGGCCAACATGTTGTTGAACTTTTTGTGCTAGAGTTTGATCTCCAGGATCTCGATTAGCTCTTACAGTACATGCTTTTTCAGATGGATCATTTTTCACTGATTCTACGTGAATTGAAATAAATGCCATATCTGATTTGTCTGTATTTTTAAATAATTCTTTTATTTCTTCTGAACCTCTATTGCCTTTTAATAGGTTTTCAAGATATTTTGTTTCAAACATTCCGCCTGTACCTTTTTTGACAGGACCTGAAACAACTACAACTGTTGCTCCTTTAGCCTGTAGTTTTTGGGTTAATTCATCTGAATAAGAACCGGCAACTCTCCATTCTTCAATCGGCATTTCTTTGCCTTCTGCATTCTTAACCGAAAGAACTGTTCCTGCATCAAAATAACCGTTCGATGGATTATATCCGCCATGACCTGCGTTTACTATTACAACCTTACCTTTTAATGGGGCATCAGGATTTGTATTAGTCGGTTGATGAATTTCACTTGCGGCTTCTATGTGCCCCTTGTCGTTAACATTTGGCAATGGTCTTACTATGTATGGTTTTTCAACCTTAGAAAAACCTTCGTCTTTCTTCGCTCCTGCAATCGCGCCAGTACGAAGTTCTCCGGCAGTGAAAACTTTTCCATTATAAAGCTTAACTTTTCTTGCTCTTTCTTCTGCTGTGCCTTCATAGTTTTGTGAATTTATTGAAGAAGACCCATTTGATTTTGAATCAAGCATTTCATGAATCATTGTATCAAGTTTTTTAGTGCTGGCCATACCCCAAGAATCATATAACTGTTCATGAAGTTCGTTATAAAATTCTTCTCTTTTTGAAGCTGGAGTGTTTTTGGCTTTTGCTAAAGCATCATATACATGCATTACCGCATCTTCTCTTGCTTTTTTACCACTCATTATTTCACTTGTTATTGTATTGATTAAGCTTTCTTCGTCAGTATAGGCTTTCAAAACTTTTTCTACATTATTTGGATTGATTTCATTGATTAACGCATCAAAATCAGGTTTTCCAACTGCTGCAATCTTTTTAGAGCCATCATAAATCTTAGTTGCTAATTCTTCAGGGGTATAACCTGCTGAAGATTTTTGTTTTTCTTCGCCTTTTGGTGGAGTTGGGGTAACTTGTTTTTGTTTATCTTTTACTTTGGACTTTTTCTGTTCTTCAATTGTCTTATCCGCATTTTGTTTTGGGGCTTCAGATTTCGATTTATTTTTTACATAAAATCTCTCGCCCTTTTTAGCGGTATAGTCTTTATAAGGTTTTGGAAGATTGTTTAATTTCCCAAATTCTTCTAAAGACATATTGTATTTCTTGGCTAATGCAAATATGCCTTTACCTTCAGGAACTGTATCATTTGGAAGATTTATTGATAAACCGGGTTTTAAATTATTAGTTTTTAAGCCTACCCATTTTTTAAATTCTTCAGGTTTCATCCCGAATTTTTTTGCAAGCGAATAGACTGTATCACCTTGTTTAACTTCTATTTTTACTGGTCTTCCATTAGTTTTCGTTTGAGCATCAGATACTTTATTAGACACACGTCCAACAATTGGTCCTGGCATAAGTCTTTTCTCCTTATTCAATTACACACAAATTGCTAAACGGTATCTGGAATATAAATCTTTAATTTTAAATAAGCTTTTGTAACATCCCTTAATAAAACAAAGAATTAAGTATTAAAAATTCTATCACCTGCATCGCCCATACCAGGAACAATATAACCCTTTTCGTTCAAATGATCATCTACTGCTGCCGTTATTATTTCAATATCAGGATAATGTTTTTGAATATTTTCAATTCCTTCAGGTGCTGCAATTATGCAAATACATTTGATATTCTTTACAGGAATTCCTTTACTTGCATATAATTCTATTGCGGCAAGCAAAGAATTACCCGTTGCAAGCATTGGATCTGTGATATAAATATAAAAATTCTCAGGATTATCAGCATTCATCGGAACTTTGTTGTAATACCATACAGGTTTTAAAGTTTTTTCATCACGGTACATTCCGATATGACGAATGGTTGCTTGTGGAAGAATATCAATCGCTTCATCTGTAAATATTAATCCTGCTCTTAATATTGGAGAAATAATTAAATTGATATTCGGATCAACTGTTTTAGCTTTGAAGGTTGTTAATGGTGTGGTAACTTCTTTTTCTACAAGAGGCAAATTCTTTGCCGCTTCATATAAAAGACATCTTGTAATTTTTCTTGTTGCAATACGAACGCCTTGACTATCAGTATTCTTATCTCGCATTGTGCATAAATTTAATAATACTACAGGATTATTTATTATCCTCACTTTGCTCATGTTCATCTTTTGGCTTCCCTTCGTTATCAAAATTCTTCATAAAATTACCTTTAATATCCATTATCATATCAACAGTTTTGTCAATATTTGTCAAGTTTTGTTCAGGAGAAACAGGAATAACAACATTGCGAGGAGCAGAACTACCCTGAGCTTCTCGAACAAATTGGTTTGAAGCATATCCCACTGTCGTAAAAATAGAATCTAAATCCCTGAATATCTCATTAAATAAGCCCATAACCTTGTTTAATCTTGTTGGTTCTTTGACTGCAATAATTTTATCTGTCGGATACTTATCAGTTGGCGGGTAAATTTCTAATGCCTTTGAACCGCCTAAACCCGAAAATTCAACAGTTGCAATAGAACCGACAGGCAAAACCAAATCTTTTCTTGTTACCACAAACTCTACATATACTTCTGAAGAAATAATCTTTATTTGTCTAATATCACCGATTTGAATGCCCAAAAACTTCACAGGCGAACCTACAATAAGCCCATCGGCATCACTCATAAAAATTCGATAATGCTTAAACTGCTTTTGCGATTGCTGGTGATGATACCTTATCCCCAAAATACATATTGCAGCAACTAAAAGCCATATTATAAACTCTGCCCAAGCATATACACGGATATTGATATTTAGTTTCATAATTCCATTATACACAAAATTTGATTATAATATAAATATATCAGTCCATTTTATGTATTTTTGTAATAGATTAAAATTATGGTAAACCTATTCAAATCAATAATATACGAAATCTTATCATATTTTGTTCCTGAAAAAATGTCCTATGAGATTACAGGAGAATGTAAAAAATGCGGCAAATGCTGCAATTATATGTATAGCGTTGATACATATACAGAAGAAGAGTTTAAATTTATGCAAAAACTCTTTCCAACATACAAAAGATTTTATATTAAAGGTAAAGATGAAGAAGGAAATTTCATATTCGCTTGCAAACTTGTTACCCCCGAAGGTTTATGCTCAGATTACAAACACCGTCCAAGAATGTGCAGAAACTATCCTGTGAAAAGAATTTTTTACCCCGCAAAACTTCACGATGGCTGCGGATACAAAGTTCATATCAAAAAATTTGACGATTATTTGACAGAACAATCATCTAATCAAAATAAAACAACTTCCAATAATCATAATTAATGCACCTATAATTTTCTTTTTTATATGACGCTCACAAAAGAATTTCCACCCCAATATTACAGATACAATGCTGGAAAGTTGAAATAATGCCAATGATAACCCAACATCTATCCTTTCAAAAACAATATTGGTCGATAATTGCATCAAGCCTAATCCCACTGCAATTAAAAATGTGTATAATAAATTTTTCCCCCATAATCGCTCAAACCTTATTCTAAATCCCAATAATAAAATAATCGAAAATACTAATCCCGAAAAACACCATAATATAAAGGATTCCATCACCGAAGACATCAAAATAATCTTTTTTAATATGACTGCTTCACATCCTGTACAAAATAATGCCGCAAATCTTAAAATAACGTCCTTTCTCAATAGAATAGAGGGTTTGAACCCACCATCGACAGTATCAAAAATATACCAGCTTCCTAAAATTATCAGCAAAACACCCCACAACTCAACACCAGTAGGGATTTCGCCTAACAAAATCACCGCTAACACCAGTCCGACAACGCATTTATAAGAGTTTATAGGTCCTAACATAGACATTTCGCCATATTGCAACGCTTTAATCAAACACACCGAACCCAAGGTACATAAAATTCCTGCCAAACATACATACCCCCAATATTCACATCCATATCCACTCCAAGAATAAAGCCTTGCAGCAGGATAAATGCAAAATAAACTTAAAAATGCATAAGAATATACATTTATCAAAATAGCCGAATATTTTTCCGCCAAAACCTTCTGTATAGAATTTGCAAAAGGATTAGATAAAATTCTCACAACTAATGCAAGAATTGCTCCTACCATAAACTACATCATACCTTTTCTGTTAAAGAATACCGCAACTATACAAGTTGCAACAACAGATATTGTTATTACAATCAAAAATCCAAAATGATTTTGGCCAAACGGAATTGGAACATTCATTCCCCAAAAACTACCTATCATTGTTGGAATAGACATAATAATCGTAATCGCTGCCAAAAATTTCATCACCAAGTTAAGGTTATTGTTAATGATTGATGCCATACAATCCATCATACTTTCCAAAATTGTTCTGTGCATTTCAACCATCTCGGCAGCCTGTTTATTTTCAATAATTACATCTTCTAACATATCGATATCATCTTCAGTGAATTTCAAAATTCTTTGTAATGATTCTGTATGAACCATCCTTAACAGTTTCTGCAACACAAGTTGATTATCTTTTAGTGCTGTTGTGAAATATACTAAAGACTTCTGAATTTCCATTAACTGGAATAAAGCTTTATTATGAGTAGTTTTTTTCAATGAATTTTCAATGTTTTCTGTTTGTTTATTGATTATGTTCAAATATCTTAAATAAAATTTTGCAGCTCTAAACAAGATATTCAACATAAAGTTTGCTTTGTTTCTGGTGTCAAAAAACTTTGTTGTTTCTGCGTTAAATGAATTTATAATTTTATTTTCGTGCGAACAAACAGTAATAACACTTTCCGGGGTAAAAATTAAACCTAAAGGCAATGTATCAAAATTACCTTCATCATCCATCACAGGTACGTTAGTAATTATTAAAAGATTACCATCCTCAAAATCCATACGTGATAACTCATCCGCGTCCAGTGAGTTATTTAAAAAACTTTCATCTAATCCTAAAACTAATGAAACTTTTTGAATTTCTTCTCGTGTAGGATTAATCAGGTTAAACCAAGAACCGGAAACCGCTTCATTCAAATTTAACACTTGTAACTTTCCGTCATCCTGAGTTTTAGTAATTTCCAACATAACAACTATTCCTGACTAACCTGTGCATATTTATTAAACTACACATTATGATAAAGTGCAATAGTTCAAAAAATGTATATTAATTCTACGTAAAAAAATACGGTAATTATTTTACCGTATCTTTTGTTCTTGAATATGAAATAAATTTTATTTTTTGACTAGACCATAGCCAATTCCTTATCGAAAGGGTTACTGGAGGGACACACCTTGTCATCGCCAAGAACTTCTGATTTAATAACAGCCAAATCTTGCTGCATCAATCTTCTTGGAGAGCCTTCTTCCATTGAATGATTTCTCAATAGATAGGACGGATGGAATATTGCCATTGATCTATATTCTTTACCATTTATAGTTACATTGAACCATTTTCCTCTAACCTTGGAAATTTGAACTTTTTTGTCTGACCAAAATGATCTTAATGATGTTGCGCCGCAAAAAATAATTGCTTTTGGATTCATTATATCAATTTGTGCTGTCAAATATTTTTCACACATTGCTTTTTCAACATCGGTTGGAACTCTGTTTTCAGGAGGACGACATTTTACTGTATTGATTATATATAAATCATCCTGACGTGAAATTCCTGCTTCTTCTAAAAATTGGTTTAATAATTTGCCTGCTCTGCCAACAAATGGTGTACCTGTTTCATCTTCTGTTTCGCCAGGAGCTTCACCTATCAATACAATTTTTGCAGTTTCAGGATTTCCATCAGAAAAAACTACATTCTTACGAGTATTTCCTAACACACAATCCTTACAATTTTCACACTTTGCTTGAACTATATCCAAACATCCCTTTTTAATCATTTATCAACTCTCTCCTTACTAATCAATTTATTCTTTTTCTTGTTTGAAAAATCCTACATTATATTTTTTACAATATCGTTTCAATTCTTTCATTATTATATCAGATAATAAAAATACTGCAATCAAATTTGGTACTGCAAGAAATAATGTAAACGCATCCGAAAGATTTACTACACTTTTTAAGTTCATTGCAGAACCAATTATTATAAATAAACAATAAATTATTTGGAAAGTTCTTGTAGTATATTTAGATTCCCCAAACAAAAATGTCCAACTTTTTGTACCGTAATATGAACCGCATAACATTGTTGATAATACAAAACAACTTGCCATAAAAGTTAACAATATTGGAAATATCGGACAAACTGTTGCAAATGCTTTTGAAGTTAATTCAATTCCGACAAGTCCGTTAGTATTTAAATATGCTCCCGTTACAACAATTATAAATGCCGTAGCAGAACCTACAATAACAGTATCTACAAACGGTTGAAGCATTGCAATAAACGCTTGAGCTACAGGTTTGCTTGTTTTAACCGCTGAAAAAGCTATCGGAGCAGTTCCAAGACCTGCTTCATTTGCAAACATTGCTCTTCTAAATCCCCACAACATACAAGCAAACATTCCACCCGCAACTGATGTTGGTTTAAATGCTTCTTTTACAATTAATACAATAGTTTGAGGTATATGATGAATATTTAACAAACAAATTATAAATGCTGAGAATACATACAATGTACACATTACAGGAGTAACTTTTGATGTGAATTTTCCAATTGATTTAATTCCACCAATAACAGTTATATAAGTAATTACAGCAACAATTAAACCAAAAACCCAACGTTGAGAAGAAAACAATCCTGTAACATTCACAATCTGAGTAGTAATTGCGTTTATTTGGAATAAATTCCATCCCCCAATCATTGCAAAAACACAACATATTGCATAAATTTTAGATAAATAAGGTGCAAATGGTTTTATCCAAGGTGCTCGTAATCCGTTTATTATATAATACATCGGACCACCTGACGATGTTCCGTCTTTGTTAATTTGTCTGAATTTTATACCAAGTAGAACTTCAGCAAATTTCAAAGCCATTGAAAAAATACCCGCAACAATCATCCAAAAAATAACCCCAGGTCCACCAACAGAAACTGCTAAAGCAGAACCAACAACATTTCCCATGCCTGCTGAAGCTGATATTGTCGCGGTTAAAGCTTGAAATGATGAAACTTCTCCCTGTTTTTTGCGAACAATAGTATCATCATGTTTATATTTTTTAGTAATTAGATTTATTGCGTGCTTAAATCCCCAAAAGCCGATAAATCTTGTTCTAAATGTAAAATATAAAGCAGCAACCATCAATAGGATAATTAAAAATTCCACACGAACACCGTGAATTGTCACGTGTGAAAATATTAATCCTGAAATCTTATTTGCTATTGGTGCTAAGATACTATCAATTCGGCTATCTAAATTCATATAATAATTGTATAATAAACAGATTATTTTTCAAAATTTCATAGTTTTCAATAAAAAAGACGCTCACTATAAGCGTCTTTTTTATATTTTAATTTTATTATTTGATTTAGTAATATTTATTGTTGGTTAACATATATGTACCATTTGAAAGTTCTCTTGCAATTTCGATTGCTTTTTTCAACTGAACATCATTTTTATTTTTCAAATCATCTTCAGTAAATTCAACCAACACATCAGGTGTTATACCTTTTTTGTGAATATCAGTGCCATTTGGTGTCAGATATTTTTGGATAGTAATATTGATACCTGAGTTGTTTGGAAGTTTGTTAATTTCTTGAACAAGACCTTTTCCAAATGACTGAGTTCCAACAATAACGGCTCTTTTGTTATCCTTCATTGCTCCTGAGAAAATTTCACTTGCTGAAGCTGAACCTTTATCTACTAAAACAACCAACGGTTTTGTTGTTAACACGCCATGTGTTGCTTTTTGGGTTTCTTTATAGCCATCTCTGTCAACGGTACTAACTATAGCTCCACCGTTTAAAAACATATCTGAAATGTATATCGCATTACTTAATAATCCTCCCGGATTAGAACGTAAGTCTATTATGAATGCCTTATGATATGGTGAATTTTCTACAATTTCAGAAACTTCTCTTGCTGCATTTCTGCTGATAAATGAGCTTAATCTGATATAGCAAATATCTTTTGGCATTACTACATTTTCAGGAACTTTTTGTGAAACTGATTTAATTTCAATTTCAGCTCTTGTTATAGTATATTCTTTCGGTGCAGTATCTTTACGTTTAATCAATAAACGAACTTGTGTTCCTTCTTCACCTCTTATTTGATCAGCTGCCTTATCAACAGTTATACCTTTTGTACTTTTTCCGTCAATCGCAAGAATTTCATCATCGGCTAATAATCCAGCTTTTTCTGCAGGAGTATCTTCAATTGGGGCTATTACCATTAATTTCCCGTCTTTTACTCCGATTTGAATACCTATTCCTTTTAGTGAACCCTTGATTGAACCTGTTTCATCTGAAAATTCTTTTGGATCCAAGAATTTTGTATATGGATCATTCAAACTTGCAACCATTGTTTCGATTGCTACATAAGCATCCTCATCTGTTCTGATTACATTGTCGTATTTGTGACGCCATTTGCTCCAATCTTGTTCATTATTGGTAGGATCTACATATTTTGTATTGATAAGTTTCCATACATTGTCATACAACTCTAACGGAGTTGATGCTTGTACATTTGATCTTATTATCCAGCCAAATAGAAAGATAAATATAGCTAAAAATATCGCACTTCTTTTCATAATTTTTCTCATTCTTATTTTACACCTCCAATAATCACATCCTGTATCTCTAGACGAAAATAATACCTAAAAAGTTTCCATCAAAATACATATGGGATTATCATAAATATATATTAACACATATTAAAAAAAATGTGAAATATAATTATTCTTTTTATAAAAAAATTACCCTATACTCTAATCTTTACTAAATTGCAAAAGCTTTAAACCTAAAGTTTTCTTTTTGGCATTTCTGTCAGGTAACTCGTAGCATTTAATACATCTGGCTTCATAAGTTTCATCCCCGCCTATCATTATTAGAGGTGAACTTTTATCCGCCGGTTTTCCATCTATTAGCCTTTGTGTTCTTGTTGCATGCTCACAACCACACTTCATACAAACAGCATGAAGTTTATCTACTGTCGTTGCTATACACATTAATTCCGGCATTGAACCAAATGGTTCAGCTTTGAAATCTAAATCTAATCCAGTTCCTATAACTTTTTTACCTTCACTCATTAATTGTGAGATAACTTTTACAATATTTGAATCAAAAAATTGTAATTCATCCAGCGCAACAACTTCAGCGTCTTTTACAAAATTCAATATCTGAAGCGAATGTTTAACCTTAACAGCATCAAGCCACAATCCGTTGCGAGATTCAATATAATCGCCTTTAGAGCGTGTATCAACATCAGGGGAAATAACAACAACCTTTTTCTTTGCAATAATACAACGTCTAACCCTGCGCAATAACTCCTCAGTCTTTCCGCAACTCATCGGGCCTGTTATTAATTCAAAACTATATCCGCTCATTTATATAAAATTTCTCCCAAAAATATTCTCCAAAATTTATTATAAAACTCTATAAATAATTTTAAAAGTAAAAATTTGTAAATGTTACAACAGCGAAATACTATACTTGTAATAAGGTTTTTAGACATTATCTTTGTTTTACATAAATTAATATTTTAAGTTTTAACTAGCAAAAACCACAAAAAAATTCATTTTATATAAACATAGGTAGTAAACATATAGAAAGTAGAATTATTTTATGGGCTCAACAATCCAAACAAATGACGGAAGGTATTATCAAAAACCTTCAATCGGTGCAACTATTGGCGGTATCGCAGCAGGTTCAATAGTTGCAAATACAATGCAAGCAGGTTTAACACCTATTGGTCTTTGGTCAAGCAAGCAAATGAGAAAAATTGCTCAAACAACAAACCCTAACGAAATCCGCCCTGCATTATATCAAGCAGTAGAAAATAGTGGATTAAAAGATAAACTAAAAATTCTGGATCTAAAAGATCAAGCAATACCTACAACAACTGCTAAAACATTGAAAGAAAAAATATTGAGTTTTTTAAAACCTAAAATAGATGTTGTCGGAATGGCAAGTAGAGGCGAAAATGCATTTTTTCAACCAATTAATAAGCAAATCGTAATTAATACTGACAAACTTGGCATTGCAGGATTCCATGAAGTTGGTCACGCTATGAATTTTAATAATAGTAAAATATTGAAAACCATTCAAAAAATGCGCCCTCAATTATTATTTGGAATACCATCACTAATTCTTGCAATATCATTATTCAAACGTAAAAAAGCACCGTGCGAAAAACCAAAAGGATTCTTTGATAAAACAACAACCTTTATAAAAGAAAATGCAGGTAAATTAGCTGCGTTATCAATAGTACCGATAGTAATCGAAGAACTTGTAGCAACTAAAAAAGGAAACGCACTTGCTAAACAACTTCTATCCCCTGAAAACTTTAAAAAAGTCATAAAAGCAAACCGTTGGGGTGCAATTTCCTATATTGGCGGAACTATATTGATTGGCACAAGTGTATGGCTTGCTAATAAAGTTAAAGATGCTATTGCAGGACCAAAAGAAATTGAACCGCAAGAATGAAATTTTTAATATAAAAAGAGCGATTTTCAATCATCACTTTTTTAATAATATTGGAATTTGCCACTTGAAAAACGTAAAATAAGTATTTATAATAATTGAAGATTGTACATTAATAAAAAAATATATTCATGGGGACGTTTTGGATTTGACAGGATGTTTGGTGAAAATAGGTTGCGGGTCCGAGCGCTGTTCTCGGTTATCAACGAGCAAAACAAATTAAATGCTAACGTAATTGAAGGCAACTTTGCACCAAGAAGAGCATATGCTTTGGCTGCTTAGTTTGTAAATAGCTACTCATAAAGCCCAGCTTGCCGGTTTTATGGGTCAATGATGCAAGACGCAGTGTTGCAATGATAGTAACAACATCAAGACAACTATCGAAGGTTTAGAGTTTCCTTTAAATAAAACCTAGGACTGGTTTAACGGTTTTGATACTTCCCGGAATCAGTTGAGCTGATAAGTACCTACACTCGTAGAAATCTGTTTTGATCCATTTTGGACAGGGGTTCGACTCCCCTCGTCTCCAATTTTACTAGTTATAGCAAGGGTTAGCGCCATTTAATATAGTGTAAATGTGCGCACAGCGTGCGATATGACAAAATTAAGAGAATTTAAAAATAGAGAATTTAGAGAATTTTGGGTTAAGGGATCGCAAATTCTCTTTTGGCAAACAAAAAGAGTCCTTTTGTAAAAGCTTTTGTAGTGTATATTTTAGCCTAATTGGATATTTGTTAGACTTTCGTTTTTCCAAATAAGTTTACATAGTTTCTTTATTTTCAGTTGAGAATTTTCTTACAAGGTAGTTTTCGACTACCCCAAGCCAATTTATGACAATATTGCAAATGTTTACTTTCCACATCCGGATCACAAGGTGTCGAACCATTAATTTTGTTTTTCAGTCGAACTTGTTAATAAATTTATTACGACTTATTTTGCCAGAGGCATAAATTAGAATTGTATAAGAATAAGAAAGACAATATTATGATAAACTACAATCCAAAAATCCACGCATATTTTGTAAAAAAAACAAGTTTAGTTGAAGATTTAATGAGTAAAGATAATGAAAAAGTTTTGTTATTAACAAACGATGATAGAACTCGTTATTTAAGAATTTCAGCAAATGGAAATTTAGTAGGAGATAATATTTGGAATGGAGAAGATGTTGATAGGTATTCTTTGCAAATTTCTGATAAATTTATAAAAATTTATCAAATGGCTAAAAGCTTTTATAAAGAATTTTCAAAAGAAAGAGCTGAAGTATTTGAATTTTCTTATACTATATCAGATGTTTTATTTCAGGAAATAAGCAATAAATTAAAAGAGCTGGGTATATTAACGCTAAATAAATTCTGACATTGTGGTTTTTGTGATAAATATAAAAATGGAGGTATATATGAAAATAGAAAAAAAGATTTTAGAAATTCATGACGAAACGGATCGTGTTGATATTGGGGAATCAACATACGATATTGAGGATTTAAAAAAAATTGTTATTGATCAAAGAGATAAGATTAAAGTTCCAGATGAAGAAATCGATTCATTAAAAACAGCTCCAGATTTATGGAAGGATGAAAAATGGAGAATATATGGGGATTATACAAACGAAGAGAAGACACATTGGTGGGAAAAATATAGAAATATTAATACTATAGAGGTTAGCAATTATGGAAGAATCAGAGTTAATGGAAAAATAAATTCTGAAGATATGGAATTAATTGAAAGTTTTACCTATGAAAAAATTTATCAGATTGTTGCTAAAACTTGGTTAAGTTGTGAACATATAAAAGAAAAATGTCAAAATAAAACTTGTCAAAATGAAAAATGTCAAAAATGTACCGTACCAAAAAATTTAAGAGTACAAATACATCATATCAACAATGATCCAAGAGATAGTCGAGTTAAAAATTTAATTTGGATAAATGCTTGTGATCACCATTCCATTCCAAGACAATAGGTCGTATTATATTAATGGGCAATATTTATAACAGAATTACTAAAATGGCGAGATAGTGTAAACATTATCTCGCCAAAAATTAAAACAAATGTTTAATATGCTAGACTAATTTTTTGTATTGTTCTAGCACACTATCAGTTGAATCATAAATCATAGGAAGCACTTCCTCACCTTTATCATTCAAAATTCCAAATTGTCCATTAACTCCATAATCATCTAAAACTCCGATTAAAAAATGATTATTTGCAACTCCCTCAAATCTTTCAATCATTGAATATTTAAAATCTGTTAGCTGCTTATTTTCACTATGAAAAAGAGCAAATTGTTTTGTATCAAAATTTTGGACCTTCCATAAATTTTCTAATAAATGTTTACAGCTTTCATATTTAAATATAGATTCTATTGGTTGAATTTCTAATTTTGCCAATTTAATCTCATTAAAAGTTTTTTCTTTAATTTTTAGTGCTTCTTTTTCTATGGCCTTTAAAAGTGCAGATTCTGATAATATTCTATTTGCTTCTTTTTTAGCGTCTTCAATAATTTTTTGAGCTTCCAGCTTTGCATTTTCAATAATTTGTTCTGTCATAATATTCTCCTATTCTTCGTAAATTTATATGTAATTATCACCGTTTAAATCTTTTAATTTTATTTTAAGTAACTTTTACGACAAAATAAGTCGGATAGGTTTCTACTAAAATACTTATCGATTTACAAATAACTACGACTCTTTTTGTCGTATTTGAGTTTTATTATGTATAATATAGTAAAACTTAAAACTCGGAGGTTGAAATGTCTAGACTAAATAAAGCAAATGAAATAATAGAACTAGCTATACTTATGCAAAACAGTTATTGTGGATTAACAATTGATGAAATAGCAGATAAATTTAATTGTTGCAGACGCTCGGCAGAAAGAATGAAAGCAGTCTTAACTGAAAAATTCCCAAATAAAATTGAAGAAGTAGAAAATTTTCATGACAATAAAAAAAGGTGGAGATTTAAAAAAGGAACGATGAATTGGCTTATAAATTTTTCGTCTTCTGATTTTGCAAATTTAGAAATGTGCAAAAATTTAATTAAAAATCCAAACAAGCAAAAAGAAATTCAAGAAATTATAGAAAAAATAAAAGCCTTAACACCTGATAAAATTTCGAATGTTGACATACAAGAGCTATTGTATAATCAAGCATATAGCGTAAGACAAGGCTTTAGAGAAGACATTTCATTGGATATTCTACAAATAATTAATGAAGGAATCTTGAGTCAAAAAAAAATTAAAGCTAAATACTTTGATAAAAATGTTCTTTTAAATCCTTATGGAATAATATACTCAGATAAATTATACCTAGCTGCTCATAATAACTGGGCTGATAAAATTTGGTTATACAGAATATCTAAATTAAAAGAAATTAAACTGACTAATGATTATTTTGATAAAGATGAAAAATTTAATATTCAAGATTATACAAATAAATCTTTTGGAATTTATCAAAATGAAATCTTTGAAGTTGAACTTTTATTCAAAAAAGAAGCAACACCAGATGTTCAGGAATATTATTTCCATCCAACACAAACTGGCAAATTAAATAATGATGGAACATATACTTTAAAATTTAAAGCATGCGGAGAATATGAAATCATTACAGAACTTTTAAAATGGCGAGATAGTGTAAAAATAATTGCACCTCGAAAATTAAAAGATGAATATAATCAAACAATTTTAGCTATGGTAAAAAACATAAAGGAGTAAATTATGGATAGAATGCATACATTAGAATTTATACAAGAACAAATAAACAATTCTACAATAATGACAAAAGAGGAAAAAGATGCCTATTTAAAAACATATAAAAAAAATTATTATGCGTGGCTTGATGACCTAAAATGTAGATTAAACAATTACGCCCCACTATTTAATGATCTAGAAACAAGAAAAAGTATTTCTCCTTCTTTTAAATATGTAAAACATAATTTAAAAGGTGAAATTTGGAAAGAATTTCCACTAAACAATAAATATACAGTGAGTAATCTTGGCAGAATAAAATATGAAGGAGTAATACAAAAACAAAAAGATGAAAAAACACAATATGTTACACTAGCAAATGAAAAGTTGAGAAAAGATTATATTTATAAATTTGTTGCATACACCTTTCTTGGGAAAAAAGACGGAGATGGCTATCAAGTACACCATATAACAAACGATGGTTATTATAATACAGTTGATAACTTAGTATTACTAACAAAAGAAGAACATTCTTATGTCCATGGATTTAAAGTTTCCAGCTGAACATAATATAAAAAATCACATGGCTTGATTTTAATTTATAGATCGTTTGATTTTGGTGTAAAGTAACACACTGTTTTCAAACTCTTTGTTACTTTCAATCTATTTAAAGACGTAAAAAAGAGACCTATATAGGTCTCTTTATAAGACAAAAATTCTTTTTCTCGAAATAAAAGAATTTTTTGAAAAGCAAATCTACTTTATATTTTAGCCTAATTGGATATTTGTTAGACTTTCGTTTTCCCGAGAAAAAGGATATTACAAACTAATGTACACTAATAAAGAACTTACATATTCTTAAATACTTTTTCCTATTATGTTTATGGTTTTAATTTGCCTTGAAATTTCCAGATAGTAAATAATGCCACGTAAAACATCCATACACCACCTAATGTTAGTATCTCATACGCAAGAAGAGATGCCCATTCAAAACGATATTCTATAATATCATGCAATGCAAAACATAACATTATAAGTGCATCATAACCAAACGCCAATAACAATGAATGCATTCTAAGAATGGGGCTTGTTTTTAATTCATCTGCCACTCTAATCAATTCTAAATTAGGTGAAACTTTTACCAATGTAACAAATAATAGGTATAGAATAAATAGTTTTGCAAGTAAGTATAGTAAAATAAAGCAAATTGGAAGTATCCAGTTTTGTGATATATAACAAATTATAAAAAAAACTAGAAAAATTCCAAACATAAACATAACTAATAGAATATTGAAAAGATTTAAGTATAAATAAAAATCGAATTTCTTCACAGATCCAATTTCTCCTAATTTATTTCAGTTTATATCTACATTTCACAATTGTAAAGTATGGATTTAATTTTCCTGTTTTTTGAGCACTACGAACCTTTTAATGGTATTTCTTTATTATAATGTTAACCGCTCAAATATCGATTGAATTTGAGTTATAGTAAATTATGTGTATAATTAAAATATGTTTTATTATTGCGCGATAATTATCACGACATTTACATTTTACAGAATTTTAAAACTGAAAAATTTTTATAAAATAATACTAAGTATTATTTTGGGAGTTTTTCTTACTATTTTCATTATAATATTGAATAATGTTGCATTTAATGCGTATTGTACTTTAACTGATTACATAGGGTATAATTCTATAACAAAATTTATACGATTTTGTCTTCATTTTAGTGATTGGGTAACACTTATCATTATACAAATGTTATTATTATATTTTTTCTATAAAAAGAGAAATTAAAACCTTATTCCCAAACATGGATTTTTGATATTATATCTTCTAGCGTCACTTCGGTATCTTTAAAAGCCATTTCATATAGTTTTTCTGCCATTGCTCGTCTTTCAGCTTCATATTTGCCGCTATTTGTGACTTCCGTATATTTTGTGTTTCTCGGCAATAAAATTTCGGATTCCATCGAAAATAATTTGTTATTCGGATTAAATTCAGCCTGAAAATCTTTTATCTTATGTCCGTTAGTTGTTTTTATTAAGTGAAACTGATAATCATTTCCTCTTTGACATCGTACTTGCACAGGATTAAGTTGAGAACTTGTTGAATAGAATTGTCTGGCATTTCCGTCAAATAAACCGCCTCTATATATAAAGCCGTTGTAGGTTCCATATCTTTTATCTAGCTGTTCCAAGGAATAATCCAAACACTTTACAAAATCATTTGCAGAATCAGAATCAAGGTGCAATAACTCTTTATTACCATTCAAAAACTCTTTACTATATACCAAAGTGCCTTCTTTTACAGTACCAAGTTTACCATTTTGGTTATATTTCAAAAACATATTTATATCAGCACTTATATCTGCTTCCCCACAATATGGAAGCAAACCTTTTAACTCTTCCGGGACATTTCTATAGGCTTGAGAATCATAACGATAAAATACATTTCCTTCTTTTGTGTTTTGTATTATTCCACCGCTTGAAATATATCTTTTTTCAAATCCAAGAAGTTTTTCCAAAGTTGAGCAATATTCTTCTTTTGAACAAATGTTTTTTGCCTGCTGTATTGAAATATTATCATTTAAGATTGCCTGACAATTTTTGTTGACATTAGTATTTTTACACAGCAATTTTTTTATCCCGCTTAATTTCCCTTTAAAAGCCAAAATACCCAGTGCTACTAATGGTACGGCGGCAGAATATGCAAGAGCTTTTTGTACAGTTTTCTTTTTATTGGTATTGATAGATTGGGGTTCACTGCATTGCTTAGATTTTTTTGTATAATTTAAAGGAACATTACCTATATAACTACTATATGACAAATTTTGCGTTATCATTTTACTACCTTGAAAATACTACCTATTATATATAAAAACATTGCCCAAATCAAAATTGCGTTTTATCCCTTTAATATTAAACATAAACATTAGTAAATATTTGTATAAATAATGTCAATTATTTATCTCAAAATGTTTTTATTAGTATAAGCGAGATTGTAAGGGGATATATGTTTTCAGTTTACACAAATTCGACAAATCAGGTCGGCAAAACGGCAGTTTCAGCTAATACTCAAATTAGTCAACAAAAATCTACAAAAAAAATACCGATTTTCAATTTCAAAACATCTCAAGAAAAATTTCAGGATTTTATGCCTAAATTTTATACAGTGGATTTTGACTCTATCGATGGAATAAAATATATCACTGACTATTTAGATAAACCTATTTCTATAGATAGGAAAATTGATGCAACAACACAAGTAAAAAATGATTGTTGGTTACTTACGGGAATTAATGCACTTTCAAGCACAACAGTCGGCAAAGAATATATTAAAAAGGCTATTATACACCATAACAGCGATAATATAACAATTCATTTTAGAGGAACTAACACAACAATAAATATTCCTCAAATAGTATTTGAAGGAGCTAAACAAAGCAATTATTATGTAAAAGGTGATGATGATATGTTGGCAATCGAAATTGCTACTGAGTATTATAAAAAAATGCTAATAACAAACAATGAAGCAGCAAAAAATCCAGGACCTAATGTAATTACAGGAAAGCATTCTTCAGGAAATCTGAAAGATCCTTTGGCCGGAGGCTTTTCATCTGATATAATGTTTTTAATTACCGGTAAACGTTCTCAAACTATCTTTAACAATAAAGATGGTTGTTCAAAACAAATTAAAGAAACTATTGATAAAAAATTAAAAACTCCAGACCAATATGCAATGACTTGTAATTTCAAAGAAGCAAAAAACGGATTATATATTCACCACGCATATACAATAAAAAGTGTCGATAAAGACTTTATAACACTAATAAATCCTCACAATAGCGCTAAAGAAGAAAAAATTCCTATTAATGAATTTTATGAAAATGTCGCCAGTGTAACTTTATTAGATTTAAATAAGTGTTAAATTTTTACTACTATTTGTGAAATATTTTTTTTATTATAAAATATTATTGTATGAAAAAGTTAATAATTACTATTTGCTTACTCAGCAGTATATATTTGCCCGTGATTGCCATTGATTCAAGTCAGTTGGCACATTCTGATACAGATAGATATAAGATTTCACTTGAAGAAGCTATTAATATGGCTTTAGATGGAAATATCGAATTGCAAGAACAAAGAAAAAATCTTGGGATTTCGCAAAATAACATCAAAAAAGCCAATGCTCTTAAAAACCCTCAAGTTCAATCTAATTTGTTAATGGGACCTATCGGGAAAGGAAATTCCAGCCAAGTCGGTTTGATGTTACCGATTGAAATTTCTAAACGCGGAGCTAGAAAAAAAGCCGCTTTAACTGATTTATCTTATACTGAAAACAAAATTAAAGATTATGAATTTAAATTAAAACTAAGAGTTAGAACATCTTATTTCAATTTATTGGTTGCAAAATCTGAATTAAAAATCATGCAAGATAGACGTGAATTATTAGAAGATTTATTAAATATTGCAAAAAACAAACCAAAAGATTCACCTAATTATGAAATTGAAGTTTTACAGGCTGATATGAAATTAAAAAAACAAGATGTTAATATTAACCGTGTAAAAATGGATATTAGATCTGCTCAATATAATTTCAACAGAGTTTTAAATCTTTCTAATAATCCGACTTTGTATGATGTGAAAGATTATTCGGTTTTTGGACAAGAATTTTATACTCAATTAAATTTGCCAAATTATGAAGAGCTTGAAGCTATTGCTTTAAAAAACAGATATGATATTAAAATGTCTGAAGACAAAATTACAAAAGCAAAACAAGATTTGGAAGTTATAACAAGACAAAGAATTCCTGATTTGTATTTATCAGGCGGTTATGCGTTTGCTCATGATGGAACTTCCGGTGCTTATGTTGGTGCAGGATTTGATATTCCTGCATTATATCGTTATACTCCGGAAATTAAGAATGCTAAATTGGAATATGACAAAGCGCAATTAGAATACAATTCAATTACAAATATTACTAAAAATGTTATCCATACAAATTATGACAAATTTATAATGGCTCAAGAAAATGTTGGTCACTACAAAGAAATTGTTGAAGAATCCAATAAAATTCTTAACTTATCTAAACAAAGATATAAAAAAGGCAAAACTTCTTTAGCTAATTTAATTATTGTTGAGCATTCTCATCAAGAATTGCTTAATGAATATTTAGAAGCGGTAAGAGCTTATTACAACTCTTATATCGCACTTTTGCAAGAAATCGGTTTAGATAACTTTACTATTGACATTGATTTATAAAAAAATCATAAAAATTATAGAATTGAAACGGATTAACTAAAATTATTTTTTCTAAGTATTTTGTATAAGCATTTACAAGTTCTTTTTCTGATAAAATATCTTGTTTTTCAGCGTATATTTGATATTTATTACCAATTTTCACCGCTGAAATAAAATATACAGGAACTTCCATCAATTTTGCAAATCTAAACGTTCCTTCAGGTAAAAGAATTTTGTGAGAAAACATTTCGGTTTCAATACTTTTAATATCATTATTTTCAGCAAGTCTATCACCTGCAATAAAAACAACATCTCCATTATCAAGATTTTCTTTTAATTCTATCGCCGTATTTAGTCCGACATCTTCTATAAAAAACAATTTTACGGGAAATTCGCGCTTTATACTGTTTAAAAAACTATTAAAAATCTGGCTTTGCTTATTACTCAAAAAGATATTGATATTAAACTCAGAGTTGTTATCAGCCAACAATGAGTGCATAATTTCAATATTACCTACATGACAGCATATAAAAAACACACCTTTTTGCTTTTTAATATCTTCAAACAACTTTGTTTCTATATCCTTATCAGCAAAAACAACATCCTTAGAATCAAAATCACCACTATAAACCAACATTTTATCAACAAGACTTATTGCATATGAATATATATGCTTGAATTGATTTACCGGTGAAGGTTTAAGATTAGTATAAGGTTTTATAATTTCAAAATACTTTTTAGAATAATTTCTAACTTTTGGAGCAAAAACAAAAGTAAAAAAAGATACAAAAAATGCGATTAAATATAAAACATTTTTGCCAAATATTTTATATAAATACCAAGACAAAAGTAACCTTTTAGTGCCGGCAGACTGCTCTTTAATCTGAAACCACTGCATTTTTTCTGCACTCCAAAAGGGTGTAATTAAATGAACCAATATCATTTGTACATTCAAAGATATATAATCCTGAATCTTCAATAATATCTTTCATTTCATCAAAAGTATAGAACTTGCTAACTCCATTTGCCATGCAAGTAAAATAAAGTGATGAATGACACAATGAATATTCAGCTGCTGCAAATGCTTGTTTATCAGTATATGGTTCAAGAATATATATCGCAGAATTTTCATCCATATTGTTTTGTATATCAACTAAAATCTTTTTAATATCTTTTTTAGAAAAACAATCTAAAAATTGACTTAAAAAGATTGCGCTATTTTGCATTTTAGGATATTCAGGATTTTCATCAAGAACATTGATTGAACAGAATTTGCATTGTTTTAATTCTTCATCATCTTTTATTTTTTGAATGTTTTCATCCAAATCAAACATTGTTATATCAATGTTTTCATTATGTTTAAGACATAATTTCTCAAATTTTCCTGTATTGCCGCCAATATCATAGATTGAATTATATTTTTGAGTAATAATTTGATAAACTTCTTCAAAACAATTATCCGAATAAAAATGATCAAATTCGTACCAATGCTGCCTCATATTTTTAGGCAATTTTGTTATTGCAGGATAAATTGTAGGATAATCGCCTACAAATTTATGCAAACCTTTCGGTTGCTTAGATTTGAATGAATTTGTTAATTCACTTGCTCCCAAATAGCATACATCTTTTACATAATTGAAATTAATTCGTGTCATTTCATCATAAAGAAAAACTTTGCCCATTTGAGTTAATGAATATAAATTATCTTCTTTTACTACCAAATTGTTAAGTAAACCAACTTTTAAAAGAGTTCTGACTGTATATTCATCAAGATTTAGTTTTTCAATAATTTCAGATTCTGTTGCAGAAGATTTATCTATAAATTCTAAAATCCCAAATTCAAGCATTGCAGCAAGAGCCTGAAATGCCATTGGAGCAAATACTAATTTCTGCGCATCTGTTAGTGCTGTTATAATAGAGTTGTTTTTGTTTTTTCTTTTAAATTTCTTCATAAGTTGATTGTACCATAGATTTGTCTTGTTTGCTTAAAAATAAAATATACCCGCTTATATATGATGTTAAAATTCCCCAAAATAGAACAAGTGAGATTGAGCTTAAAAGTTTAAACCCTGAAAAAGATAGCAGTAAAAACGAAACTGTTGTTGTTAAACATGATACAAATATTGCATCTTCTGTCTGTTTTTCACTATTTGCTCTAAATATAGAATAATCTATTGTAAATCCTAAAATCATAAATAAGGCAATTACACTAAACAAATTCAATTCAATTCCAAATAAGCAAGTAAGTCCAAGCGACATAAATGTTCCAAAAAGTGGCGGGAGTAATAGTTTTATGCCTTTTTTAAATTTATATATCCCTATAAATATAAGCGTTAATAAAATTATGACAATAGGAAAAATTTTCAAAAGTGTCTTACTATAACTTTTCATATATTTTTCGACATCTTGTTTTATATTAACTATTTGAATATTTTTAGGTAAAAATCTTAAATCTTTATCTGTATAAGCAACTACAAAAGAAGTTTTGTTAGGCAAAAGAAATTCTGATAAATAAGGATATTCTCCTAAATCAAAATCTACAAATCGAAAAGTTTGATTTTTCAATTTTGATTTTTGAGAATTTGACAAAATATCAGGATAAGCATCTAAATTCTTTCTATATAAATCTTTCACCAAGTCAAAATTTTCTTTCTGTCTTACTTTAGATGGCACAAATTTGGATAAGGATACGTATTCAATATTATTTTTATACAATTCATCAGTTACATGCTCTTCATTTTTTAATACTTCCTCAATACTTTCCCCTGTAACTGTTATGAATTGAGAATTATCAGAAGTATTTCCGGCAACTTTGTTATAGAGTTTTTCAGATTTCAACAAGGATTTTGAAGGTGTATAAAGAGCTGTTAATGAATTGTTAAAATGAACTTTATACAATCCAACAAGACCTGCTATCACTAATATCAAAAATGCAATTTTATAAACTTTTGGTTGAAAATTTAACGATTTTTGAGGTTTTTTAAGTTCAAAACACGGGTAAAAAACTAAAATAAATAAATATATTGCACACAAACTAAATACCGTATATACAGAAATTTGTTTTAGCAATTCAATATTTGTAAGATACAGCAAAATAAACGGAATTATTGTTGTTATTAAACTCATAAAAAGATTTTTTACAAACTGCTTATCTTTATTTTTAGCAAAACAATAATGATAGGAGTAATCTATTCCTATGCCAATAAGAGTTGTTGAAAAAACCATTGTCACAATTTGAAAATTATCAAACCACAACCTTGATACACAAAAACCCGATAACATTCCAAAGATTATGCTTAATGCTATTGGAATAAGCATTTTGACACTTTTAAAATAGAAATAGGTCAAAAATATTATTAAAAGTGTTGATAAAAGACAGATAATATTTATGCTAACCATAGACTTTCTACTTGTATAATATGAATGAATAGGTGTTCCTGCCAGATATATTTGTGAATTTTTGTTTGAAAATATCTTTTGTAAGTTTACAATTTCTGCAATTTTCTTATTACTTAAATCAGGAGATAAACCCTGTTTATCCTTCAGTTTTATATTTAAAAAGTCATAGTATTTACCATCAAAATAACTGTTACCCTCAGAAACTTTCTTATGTGAAAGTATAAAATCATCTAAAAGTAAATAAGGATCTTGGTCTATTGGAGTTAATTGAATTCCTGTCGGATTATAAAGATTTTCAAGGCTTTTGGTATATATTTCATCAAATTTTTTCGCTTTTAATAATTGTCGGTTATTATCAGATAAAAAATTTGAAGGATTTGATAAATATTTGTCTAATAATTTGGAAACATCAGGATTGGTTACATCAAAAACATTCTTATCAATAGATGATAGAAATTCACTTTTTGTATTATCAAGATTTTCAACATTATCAGCTTCAAATACAACTTTAATAATTGAAGAAGATTTGTCTGCCATAGGAACAATATTTGTTGAATTGATTATTGATGATGGCAAAATGGTTTTTATCAAATTTGTTTCAACTTTTCCTTTTGCCGTAAAAGAAAAAATAACCATTCCCAGCATTAAAACAAATAATATTATGAATTTCAAAATTTTTATTTTATGAACCATATTGCCGTTTTATTTCCATTTGTTTGATTGATATTTATTTGGCTTATATAATTACTTCCGCTTATTGTAATTGATGCTATGTAATTTTTTGCGGGTGAATTTTGTTTAGGCTTTAGTCCTAAAGTCCAATTAGTCGATTTACCCGTAAAATAGAAATTAAATTCTTTTTCTAATTTTTCATATCGTTTAGCGGAAATAGCATTAACAATATCATTTACTTGTTTATAATTTTTGTTTGTATAATCAACTGAAGATTTTATCGGATATGTTGTATTAAAATAAACACCTTTGTTTTTTACAAACTCAAAATCTCCGCTTGAAATTAGCGGTTTAGAAATATTTGGCATAGTTTTTTCTTGTTTGAATTTACATTTTATACTTTGCATTTCAGGAATTTGATCTGCAATGTTGCGCAAACTCACAGGATAATCATAAACATCTGCAAATACAGGTGTTATAAAACAATATATTGATATTATAAATATGCTGATAATTTTCCAAAAATTATACCTTTTCATTACTTACCCCTAAAATTGCATCTTTTAACCCTTTTGGCGGAGTATAGATACTTTCTTTTGTGTCCATATTAATCGCAATTTGCATTGTCGATGCTTCAAATATTTTTTCATTAGTCTTTTTGTTATAAATTATATATTTCATATCCAAAGAAGGTTCTATTGATATTACATCAACTTTTACCGACAATTCGTCTTCAAATGTCGCAGGTTTAATATATTTAACATTCATTTTCGCTATAGGATAAGCATAACCATCTGCTTTCATATCCATATATGTATAGTTTAATTCTGATAATAAATGACAGCGAGCCTGCTCCAAATATCGCATATAATTTCCATGCCAAACAATATTCATTGGATCTAAATCTTCGAATGGCACTTTTACTTCATAAACGGATTGATATAAACTCATTTTAACTCCTTAAATACATTGTCACATATAAACATGCCTGATGCGTATTTTTTTGTATCCGAATAATATTCATATGATATATGTTTTTCACTTTTTTCAAGTTTTAAGTGAACAATACTGTCCGGTTCTATAATATTAGAAAATTTAATTTTTTTCCATTGCCCTTCACCAAGTGTTAAGTTAAAATGAACATTTGCAAATTCTTTTGCATAATATAATTGAACAACTCCCGGCAATAGCTTAAATTGCGGGAAATGACCTTTAAAGAAATTACATTGATTATAGAAAAATATCTTATATTCAATACTATCCCCTTGGATAATTCTATCTAAAATAATTGGAAGTGAAAGTTTTAAATTGAAAAAATGTTCAATCAATTTTTTATTTATCTTACCCGTAAATGTCATTGGGATAGAATCAATAAACTTCCATCTTTGAGGAACTATTTCCGAATATTGTCTTAAAAACTGTTTCAACTCTGCACTCAAAGAAGGTACACCATATTTTAGAAGATATTTTTGACCTTCTTGTGACAATGCACATAAACATACAGGTTTTTCCTTATGTTTCATAATATAACAGTCACTGACTAATTCGCTTTTTTTCAAATCTCTTTCTAATTCATCTGATGAAATTCTCTTTTCATAAACTTTAAAAAGCCTGTCAGTTCTATGTTTAACTTCAAACAAACCGTCCTTAACTTCAATTTTATCGTTAACTATAGTTTTAGAACCGTAAATTCCTTCTGAAATGACTTCCGCATAATCTTCATAAGGTATAATCTGAACCTGTCCGAATATTTTAAACAAAGAATTGTAATGCGTTTTTTGTCCGACAGTACCTGTTTCTGTACTACCATAGATATCTATTATATTGGATTCTTTTTCTAAGGATTTGAAAATATCTTCTCCCAGTTTTGAACCTGCTGAAAAAATATATTTAGGTGGTGTTTTAAAAGATACATTGTATTTTTGTATTGAATTTAAAAAGGTTGGTGTCGATATTAATATTGTTTTATCACCATCAATATCTTCAGGAGAAGAAATTGCTCTAATATCAATCTTATAACCGCTATAAAAAGGATAAATTAACGAAAAAACAAGTCCGTATAAATGACACATTGACGTTGTTAAAAGAACTGTATAATCATCATCTTTTATATTACATTCTTCGCCTAAAATTTCAGCTTCTTGTACTAAGTTGTAAAGTGATTTTTTGATATTCTTTGGTTCAAAAGATGAACCTGATGTATAAAAATTTATTAATGGAGCTGTTTGATTTACCTGTGGAAATTCATAATTATCTAAACTTTCACCACAAACTTCATCCAAAAGGTCAAAATCCATCTTTAAAGTATTTAATCTTGTTTTATCCGTAAGTAAATAAATATTTTTATTACAAAATAATGCAGCAAAGAAATTGATAATAAATTTATAATTATCACCTGATAAAATAACAACATTATCTTTTTTGTTTTTTATATTTTCAATTTGCCAAGCAACTTGTTTTTTGATATCTGAATAAGTATATGAATTGTGCTGAGTAATCACAGCAACCTTATTATCATATTTATTTGTATAGAAAATACTTAACATTAAATAAGTTTCCTTTTTCTGAGTATAATTCTTACAGTATATTCTACCCCAAACAACAAACCTACCAAAATGTATGAAATACAGCCATTATACATTATCCAATACTTTTCGGGCAGAAATATTGTCCATACTGAAATTAAAAAATTGATGAATGTAAAAGCAGCCCAAATATATGTAATATTTCTGGTATAAATTCTTGCACCACCTTCCAATTTATCACCTGACATTTGTGCAAATTTTTGTATAATGGTTTCTTTCATAAAAAGTGATGTAAAAAATGTCATAAAAATACAAAAATTACAAATCGGAGGGTAGAATTTCAAAAATACAAACCTTTTTATAGAAAAAATCAATACAATACACAAGGTTATTATAATCGGTAAAACCGGTTTTAATTTCTTCATAAATCACCTGCAAAATTTATAAAAGGCTGTATATAGATTCAACAACATCATCAAGTGTTCTTATTTGCTTAAATTCTTCAGGAGAAATTCGCTTGTCTGTAAACTGTTGCAATCTTACCGCTAAATCAACAGCATCAACACTATCTAAATCTAAATCCGTAAACAAATTAGCACTACCTGAAAGTAATGATTTATCTATTTCAAACTCTTCTTCCAGTATTGAACATAATTTATTGAAAATATCTTCTTTTGAATATTTTTTATCCATTTTGTTGAGTCCTTATGAAATCAGCAATAGTTTTAACTGAATAGAAATGATTCTTTGTATCTTCCTTATCTTTATCCAATTTTAAGTTAAATTCCTTTTTCAATGCCATTCCAAGTTCTAATGCATCGATTGAATCTAGCCCTAAACCTTCATTAAATAAAGGCTCATCATCTGCAATATCTTCTATTGTTATATCTTCCAATTCCAAAGAATCTATAATTAACTGTTTAATTTTATCCTCTAACATAATACCTCCATTTTACCATAAATTATTTCATTTTCACTCTAATATAAAGTTTTCGCAATATATTTTGTTAATTCGGTTTTGAAAGTGACTTCATCAGAATATTTATTTAAAAACTCTTCTGTATCAATTTCACCAAGATATTTTACATTATATACAACAGTTTCTGAACCTGCTTCATAAAATGGTTGATGAATTTGTAAAAAATCAAAATTCGTTTCCATATTAATCATTATAATATTTTTTTTCGTTTTTTGTGCTAATAATGCAGTTCCACGCCTAATTTTAGGATGTTCATTTTTTCTATGCCTTATCCCCATCGGAAATATTATTAAATTAAATCCGTTATCAAGCATTTCAACAGCTTCTTGTGACCATTGTTCAACAGGCTGACCTTCACTTATAAATAATAACTTGACTATTTTATTAAAAAATATATTATTCATAAGCCTTTCTGCCACAAAACAAGTCGAATGAGGTATTATCGAAATCAATATCAATACATCTATATAACTTGGGTGGGTTGATATTATGATGGAATTTTTAATGTTTTTAAGTTTTTCAATATCTTTCGAATCAATTCGTATTATTCCAAAGAATTTCAAAAGTCCTATAAAAAATTGCCAGGATTTTTGCAATATTTCATTAAATTTAAGCTTGATTACATCATCCTTTTTTAAAGTTACCTTCACTAAAGGCAATATAATATTTTGTAAGATTATTGCTCCAAAACCAAAAATACTAAATCCAATAATAATAATGACAGATCTTATTAGTTTTTTAATCTTAATCATTATCAGCCTCTTTTTCTATTGTAAATAATGGGGTTTTTATACTTTTCTTATTACCTGTAAAAAGCTCAATATAATATTCGAAATTATCAGACAAATTCTCATTGATACTTGGTCTTAAAATATATTTAGAAGAATCTTTTTTACAAGTTTTGCTTAAATTTATTGCCATTGATACAAAATTATCTTCACTAATATCACCATAACAAAATAAATTGTTATCATAATTTGCAATAACAGAACTCAAAAAACCTGTAGATAGTGATTTTTCACAAGCTGATAAAGCGTTATATGGAATTGTCTTTTGTACATTCAACAAATAAAACCCTAAAGAAAAATTATGCACAGAACCTGAAAATACATTTGGAGAAACTTCATTATCTTCACTATATTGCCCGATTAATTTTAGTAATCTTTCAACTTCACCATATTGAGAAGAAAAAACAATATTTTCAATATCGTCAGATAAAACTCTGTTTAAAACAGTCAAAATACCTTTATCAAATTTACTCATCCGTCTTCTTAAAATAGGAGAAATAAAACTAATATCAATATCTTCCAGTGTTTTTAAGTAGCTAAACTTATTTACATAAAATTCTATAAAATTCTCTTTCATGCTAATATTATATTATAAAAACGGAGAGCAAATGACTATTGTAATAACAGGATACAACGCTATATGTAATGTAGGAAATAACATTGATGATATTTACCAAAAAGCTATCAATGGGGATAATAGTTGTTTTGAAGTATCAGAAAATTATATTAAAAATAAAAAAGTGCGAGTTGGAAAAATTAATGCTCAACTTCCCAAGATTAAAGAAGAAGAATTTAATCTTCGCTCTAATCGCTTAATCTTAAAAGTTCTTGAATTACTTGATGATAAAATACTTAAACTTAAAAATGATTATTCAAAAGATAAAATAGGAATAGTTGTTGCAACAACCAATTCAGGAATTGAAGAATTTGAAAAATCTCGCAATACAAAGCATTATGAACTTGGTAATTCTGCAAGATTTTTACAAAATTATTTGGGTTTAAAAGGGTATTACACAACTGTTTCAACAGCTTGTTCATCAGGAATTAAAGCTTTTTGTATAGCACGAGATTTGTTAAAGAATAATATTTCCGATGCTATTCTTGTTGTAAGTGTTGATCCACTTTCTAAAATGCCTTTATTTGGATTTAATTCACTTGAAGTTCTTTCAAATAAACCATCAATACCTTTTAGCAAAAACAGAGAAGGTATGAATATTGGAGAAGGTTGTGCAATATTTATAGTTGAAAAATATGCCAATGAAGGAATTGAAATATCAGGACTTGGAGAAAGTTCGGATATTTATCACTCTACAACTCCGGATCCTGAAGCAAAAGAATCAATTAAAGCAATCGAACAAGCACTAAAAGAAGCTAATATTACACCTGATAAAATAGATTATATAAATACTCACGGAACGGGAACTATTGCAAATGATAAAATGGAAGCAAATGCGATATATAAAGTTTTTGGTCAAAAAGTTCCAATAAGTTCGACAAAACCTATAACAGGTCATTGTCTTGGAGCATCAGCCGGAGTTGAAACAGCTCTATGCTGCAAGTTATTAGAAAGTTCTGACACTAGATTATATCCGCAAGTTTTTGATGGCGAATATGACGATTCACTACCTAAAGTAAATCTTGTTGTTAAAAACAAAGAGTACAACAAATGCAATATTTGTATGTGTAATTCATTTGGATTTGGCGGAACAAATGCGATATTAATTTTAAGGAATAAAGATGGACAATAAAGAATATTTAAAAAAAATTTTACCGCACAAACAACCAATGATATTAATTGATGATGTTGTTGAGTATTCTCTTGAAGAAAAATGGTTAAAAAGTTGCGTTACAATAAGAAAAGATTGTCTTTTTTATGATAACGGTATAAATGGCATAGATTCTATTCTTGGTATAGAATACATGGCACAGACAATCGGATGCTATGCTCATTTAAAAAGTCACAGACAAGAACCGCAAGTGGGTTTTTTACTTGGAACAAGATTATATAATAACGCAATAGAAAAGTTTGAACTTGGAAAAACTTATTATATACTGGTAAAAGAGGTTTTTGTTGCCGAGATTTACTCTTTTGATTGTTTTATTTATAATGAACAAGAAGAAGAGATTGCAAGTGCAACAATAAATGTTTATCAAAACGATGACAACAAAATAAAGGAATTATTGAATGGATAAAACAGTTTTAGTTACAGGGGCAAGCAGGGGTATTGGAAAAGGTACAGTATTATATCTTGCAAACAACGGATATGATATTGTTTTACACTGTAACAAAAATATTGAAAAACTATTAGATGTAAAAAAAGAAATTGAAAATATCGGTAGAAAAGTACGTATTTTACAATTTGATGTATCAAATAGAGAGCAAACAAAAAAAGTATTATTAGATGATATAGAAGCAAACGGAATTTATTATGGAGTAGTTGTCAACGCAGGAATAACAGCAGATAACCCGTTTCCTGCTATGGAAGATATTGAATGGGATAATGTTATAAATACAAATTTAAACGGATTTTATAATACATTACGTCCGATTATATTACCGATGATTCAAAATAAAAAAGGAAGAATAGTTGCGTTAACCTCAGTTTCAGGATTAACAGGAAACAGAGGTCAAGTTAATTACAGTGCTTCAAAAGCTGGAATTATCGGTGCCGTAAAAGCATTGAGCAGAGAAACAGCAAAAAGAAATATTACAGTAAATTGTGTAGCACCCGGTGTTATTGAATCTGATATGACAGCTGATTTACCAATGGAAATGATAAAAGAAATGGTTCCTATGAAAAGAAAAGGTTCTGTAAAAGAAGTTGCAAGTGCAATTAATTATCTTTTAAGTGAAGATGCTTCTTATATTACAGGACAAGTCATTTCTGTTAATGGAGGAATGTATTTATGACAAAAAGAGTTGTCATAACAGGTATGGCACTGGCAAGTCCTTTGGGTTCAACACTAGACAGTGCTTATAATCGTTTACATAAACTTGAAAATTGTGTTCAATATGACAATACACTTGAAAAATACAAAGGATTACATACAAGACTAAGCACAAGAGTTAAAGATTTTGTCACACCAACAGACTTTACAAGAAAAATTACACGTTCAATGGGTAATGTAGCAATTATGTCTGTTGCCAGTGCAAAACAAGCTCTTGAAGATGCCAATTTGATAGATAATCCTATTATTTCAAGCGGAAAAACAGGTGTAAGTTATGGTTCTTGCAGTGGTTCTATTGATGCATTAATGGATTTTTATTCAATGTGTGTTAATCACGAAGTAAAAAACCTTAATTCAGGATCTTATGTTCGCATGATGTCACATACAGGAGCTGTTAATATATCATTATATTTCAAAACCCACGGAAGAATTATACCAACTTGCACAGCTTGTACATCAGGTTCTATGGGGATAGGATATGCTTATGAAGCTATAAAATCAGGAATTCAAACAATAATGATTTCAGGAGGTTCTGAAGAATATAGCCCAAGCAATATAGGAGTTTTTGATACATTATTTGCAACCAGTGTAAAAAATGAAACCCCAAACCTTACACCTTCACCTTTTGATAAAGATAGAGATGGACTTGTAATTGGAGAAGGTGCCGGAACACTTATATTGGAAGAATATGAACACGCTAAAAACAGAGGTGCAAAAATTTACGCAGAAATCGTAGGATTTTCAACAAATTCTGACGGAACACATATTACAAATCCAAATGAAGAAACAATGACTGACGTAATGACCCAAGCATTAGAAAGTGCAAACCTTTCACCTGAAAATATAGGCTACATAAATGCTCACGGCACAGGTACGATAAACGGTGATATCGCAGAATCCAATGCAACATATAAAATATTCAAAAATAAATGTCCTATAAGTACAATCAAAAGTTATACAGGACATACACTTGGAGCTTGTGGTGCTATCGAATCTATCTTAAGTATAATGATGATGAATGATGATTGGTTCTGCCCGACATTAAATTTGAAAAACCTTGATAGTCGTTGTGCAAATCTTGATTATATTGTTAATGAACCAAGAAAAATTCAAACAGATTATATAATGAGCAATAATTTTGCTTTTGGAGGAATAAATACATCCTTAATTTTTAAAAGAATTTAGGTAAATATTATTATTTAATTTTCAAAATTCTTAATGCGTTAACCACAGTAATTAAAGTTACACCAACATCAGCAAAAACAGCACCCCACATTGTCATTAAACCTAATACCCCAAGTATTAGAAATAAAACTTTTATACCTATTGCAAAAATTATGTTCTGATAAACAATGCTCATTGTTTTTTTACTAATATTCATAACATCAATAATTTTAGAAGGATTATCATCCATAATAACAGCATCAGCGGCTTCTATTGCAGCATCAGAACCTAATCCTCCCATTGCAATTCCAACATCAGCACGCATTAAAACAGGTGCATCATTTATTCCATCACCGGTAAATATTGTAATACCTTTGGTTTGCTCCATAATTTCTTCAAGTTTTTGAACTTTTTCATCCGGCAATAATTCTGAATATACACTACTTATTCCTAATTCATTTTTAATACGCTCAGTATTTTTTTCAGAATCACCGGTTAACATAACTGTTTTTATATTATTCTTATTTAACTCTTGAATTGTATAAGATGATTCTTTTTTCAATGTATCTGCAATAATAATGTTTCCGCTATATTTTCCATCAACAGAAACATAAACAACTGCTCCCAAATTAGATTTAATTTCATCTGTATTAACAAATTTTGCATTACCAACAAGAATTTCCACTCCATCAATAATTGCCTTAACACCATGACCTGAAACTTCTGTAACATCAACAATTTCAGTTTCTTTTCCATAAGCATTTCTAATAGCTTTTGCTATCGGATGATTTGAACCTGATTCTGCTATTGCTGCATATTTTAGTAACTCAGGATTATCTGAATTTACCTCTATAACTTGAAATTTCCCATTAGTCAATGTTCCTGTTTTATCAAAAACTGCAGTTTTTACATGTGCCAATTTCTCTAAATAAGAACTTCCCTTAACTAAAATTCCGGCCTTTGAACTTGCTCCAATTCCTGCAAAAAATGTTAATGGTACTGATATTACAAATGCACAAGGACAAGAAATTACTAAAAATGTTAATGCTCTTTCAATCCAATTCCCAGCTATAAAAAACTGCGGAACAACTGCGATAATAACAGCCAAAACAACTACAAAAGGTGTATAAATTCCTGCAAATCTTGTTATAAAATTTTCTGTTACAGCTTTTTTTGAAGAAGCATGCTCTACAAGTTCTAAAATCTTTGATACCGCAGATTCTTCAAATGTTTTTACTACTCTTAATTTTAATATTCCGTCTAAATTTATACAACCACTGTAAACACTATCATTTACAACTACATTTCGAGGAATAGATTCTCCTGTCAATGATGAAGTATCTACAGAGGCATGACCTTCAATAACAATACCGTCTATTGGTATTTTTTCTCCAGTTTTTACTAATATAATATCTCCAATTTTAACTTCTTGAGGTGATACTTTTTCTATTTCATCATTTTTTACTAAATTGGCATAATCAGGTCTTATGTCCATTAATTTGGTAATTTCTTGCCTTGATTTGTCCACCGCTCTATCTTGAAAATATTCACCTATTTGATAAAGTAACATAACCATTACAGCTTCAGGATATTCTCCAATACAAATAGCTCCAATCGTTGCTATTGACATTAAAAAACATTCATCAAAAATCTTGCCTGATATAATATTTTTTACCATCTTATAAAGAACATCATACCCTGCCAATATATAAGCAAATATAAACGAAATAGGGAATTTAAACCCTAAAATAAATAAAAATATAATTACTAAAAATTTTAATACTAAAAACTTTTTATTCTCTTTTACTTCTTTGTGATGATGTTCGCACATATTATATCCTCTTAATTGAATATCTATTCAATTATATTATAATTGAGTAACTATTCAACTGTCAACTGTTTAATTTATTTTTGGCGCAAAATTTTACATTTCTACATAATAGTTGAATTGTTATTCAATTATTGTATAATTCTTATGAAGGGGAAATTTATGGCTGTAAAAAAATGTGATTGCGAAGTTCTTAATAAAGAGCTTGTTGAAAAAATTAAACCATTAATGCCTGAAGATAATGTTTTGGATGGTTTATCAGAATTGTTTAAAATCATGGGTGATAAAACCAGAATTAGGTTATTATGGGCTATTGATAATAGTTCAATGTGTGTTGGTGATTTGGCTTATTTACTTGATATGACTAAATCTGCTGTTTCTCACCAATTAAAAGAATTAAAAGAGGCAAAACTTGTTATTTCTGAAAAAAAAGGAAAAAATGTTTATTACTCTTTAAATGATCATCACGTTAAAATTATTTTTGAAAAAGCTTTAGAACATATTTTGGAGTAAAAAAAGACCTCTATTAAGAGGTCTCTTTTCTCGAGTTTATATATGTTTTGCCATATTATATTCCAGCTGCTTGATCATCCATTTCTTTTACATATCTACATCTTAATTCTTCATCATTAATTGCATCTACTTTGAAATCTACATAATGATCTTCTGTTTCATATTGACCAATCAAGTTTTGAAGAACAATAGAATTTGGTCCTAAGTAACCTTTTGCAACTTTTCCTGTTTCTACAAAGTTGTTACCATCACTCACTGGAGAAACATTTAAGGTATCACCAGCTGTTGTAACAAATGCTCTTGATTTTAAATTGCAATCAAGTACTGAACCACCTTTTTCATCATATGGATTTTCATATTCTTCTACAAAGAATCCTTTTGGATTTTTAAGAACTTCACCATCTTTTTTAGTTAGATAGAATGTTCCTGTTGGTATTCTGAAAATTCTCTTTCCGTATGATTGGTGATTACCTTCCCAATCTTTTAATTCGGTATCATAAATCAAAATATTTTTAGATGATTCTAAAATATTCATATCACCTGATTCTTTTGTACCATATTCCCATTCACGTGTTCCTTCATAGTGAACAATGTTACGTTTTGCTTTTGGATCATCTTTATCGCCTGTTGATCCTTCAATTTCCCAATTTTGCATATTTTTATATAATGAATCTAGTGGGATTGGTCTTTGATATGATTGATACCATTTTATAATAGTGTCATGATGACAATGACAATGACAAATTAAAGAATCTAATGATGGATTTCCTGTTATAATAACTTCTGCTTTTGCATATGCTTCTGCATAACCGTCATCACAACTTGTTAATGCTGAAGAGCCACCAGCTGTTGCTCCTAATAACATCAAGCCATAAATTAAGTTTCTCATAGCTTTTCCGCCATCACTAATTTTGTCATCGTTACCTGAAAATGCAACTTGTTGCGGATTTTGTTTTGCTACAGAATTTGTATTTAAATTTCTGTTTGTTGCTACATCATAACTTTTTACTGAATTTACTTGCATAAATGCCTCCTAATTTAATTTGTTTACATTATAACAACAGACAAAAATTATTTTGCTACATATATTACAAATATGTTACAAAATGTAATCATTTTATTTACAGAAAGCTACACTATATACAATTAATTATGATTCTGCAAGTTTTTCTCTTACTAAAGTTTCAACCTCTGCTAATACTTCAGGGTTTTGTTCTAAAAATTCTTTTGCTTTCTCTCTTCCTTGACCTAGTTTTTCATCATTATAACTAAACCAAGCTCCAGCTTTTTTAATAATATTCAAATTAACTGCTACATCCAAGATATTTCCTATCTTTGAAATACCTTTACCAAATATAATATCAAATTCTGCAGTTCTAAATGGTGGGGCAACTTTATTCTTTAAGACTCTCACTCTTACATGGTTACCAATTTCACCTTCATCACCTTTTAAAGATTCTGTACGTCTTATTTCCATTCTTACAGATGCGTAATATTTTAATGCATTACCACCTGTTGTTGTTTCAGGATTACCATACATAACTCCAATTTTCATACGTAATTGGTTGATAAAGATTACTGTAGTATTTGTTTTACCAATAATACCGGTTAGTTTTCTCAATGCTTTTGACATTAAACGTGCTTGTAAGCCCATTTGTTGATCTTCCATTGAACCTTCAATTTCAGCTTTCGGTACAAGCGCTGCTACTGAGTCAACTACTACTATATCTACAGCCCCTGAACGAACAAGTTCTTCTGTTATGTCTAATGCTTGTTCTCCTGTATCAGGTTGTGAAATTAATAAATCATCAATATTAACACCTAAATTTCTTGCATATTCGGGGTCTAATGCATGTTCAGCATCAACATATGCAGCTATTCCGCCTTTTTTCTGACATTCTGCTACTATATGCTGTGCCAGGGTTGTTTTTCCTGAACTTTCCGGACCATATACTTCTATTATACGTCCGCGAGGAATTCCACCAATGCCAAGTGCTACATCTAATGATAATGCACCTGTAGGGATAGCATCTACATTTACGGTAGTCTTATCACCAAGTCGCATTATAGAACCTTTGCCAAAATCTTTCTCGATTTTTTCTATCGCTAATTTTAGCGCTTTGTTCCTTTCTTCACTTATATTTGTTTCCGGTGATTCCTTTGCTACCATTTATTTCCCCTTATTCCCAAACATATACTTCTTTTTTCTTATAAAATCCTAATGCTACAGGTTTATAACTATTTAATTCATTTTTTAACTGATATACTTCTTTGTTCAAGTCTACAATTTTTTGCTTTAATGTTTCATTATCTGTTTTACAACGGATTAACTCAACTACTACATCATCCATTCCTTCAAGTTTTTCATCAATAACTTTCGCTATTCTGTTGCTTAGTTTTGTTTCTAACTCTTGCAATGATGATAAAATGTTTCTTACTGCCGCAGGATTAGTTGTTGTCATTGCATTCGCACTTACTGCTGCAGGCACTTTTGCACTTACTGGTGCTACACTGTTTTTTATTTGTGCTTGTATTTTTCTTAAGTTCTTTACTTCATCATAAGAAAAATATGTATGACCTTTTGCATTCTTTCTTGGTCTTATTGCAGCTCTTTTGCACAAATCAACAATCTCTTTGTTATCTGCTTTTAATATTGTTCTAACTTCTTGTGGTGTTAAAGTCCTCTCATTTAATCTGTCTTTAATCATTATTTTTCTATCCCTTTTAAAAAAACATTCCCAACATTATTCTATTACATATCCTGTTATGTGGCAAATAAAATTTATCAATTCATGAAGAAATGTTACAAAGCTACTTTATTACTGTATTTGCAAGAAATATACATTACTTAACATATTAGTTTTAATAAAAAATTTGCAATATATTTATTATTAAAAGAGGGATATTATGGAAGTTATTGATTATAGATTAATGATAAATCAAAGTTCTGTTATCAGAAAAATGTATAAAAATGCACTAGACAGAGCTGAACAAATAGGATATGAAAATGTTTTTGATTATAGTTTAGGTAATCCGTCTGTTCCTGTACCTGAAGAATTTAATAATGAAATCATTAGATTACTAACATCCGAGGATTCTAAACATATACATGAATACAGTCCTAATGCCGGAATTGTAGAAGTTCGTGAAGCTATAGCTAAATCTTTGAATTCAAGATTTGGAATTGATTATAAATCTGAGCATATATTTATGACAGCCGGAGCAACCAGTGCGATTGCGCATTCACTTAGATGTGTTACTAAGCAAGATGATGAAGTTATTGTTTTTGCTCCATTTTTTCCTGAATATACTCCGTATGTTAAACTTGCTGGATGTAAATTAAAAGTTGTAGAACCAGATATTAAAACTTTTCAAATAAATTTTGAAAAACTTGAACAACTTCTTACTCCTGAAGTAACAGCTATTATAGTTAATTCACCAAACAATCCGACAGGTATAGCTTACAGTGAAGAAACTATTATAAAACTTGCTAAATTGTTAGAAAATAAACAAAAAGAATTTAATCATGATATTTTTATTATTTCAGATGAACCGTACAGAGAAATTTCTTTTGATAATATAAAAATACCATATATTGCAAAATATTATAAAAACACATTAACTTGTTATTCTTTTTCAAAATCTTTATCAATACCTGGAGAAAGAATTGGTTATATTGCAATAAATCCAGAATGCAAAGATGCTGATATTATGGTTTCAATGTGTGTACAAATATCAAGAGGTTTGGGACAAAATGCACCTGCTTCAATTATTCAAAGAGCAATAGTACCTATATTGGATAAAACTGCTCAATTATCAGTTTATGAAAATAATATGAATATTTTATATGATGAATTAATAAAATTAGGATTTAAGTGTGTAAAACCAAACGGTACATTTTATTTGTTTCCTCAATCATTGGAAGATGATGCTAATATATTTTGTCAAAAAGCAACAAAATATGATTTGTTTTTAGTTCCAGGTGATAGTTTTGGTTGCTGTGGACATTTTAGAATTGCTTATTGTGTTCAAACTGAAAAAGTTAAACGCTCGATTTTTAAATTTAGAGAGTTTGTTCAAAATGAATATTGTAATTTATTAAATAAAGAACAAAGTTTAATTTTAAGATAGACTTTTGTTTGTGTAGAAAATTTTGAACACTTTTAGAAATAATATTATTAATAATAAATAAATATATATATATTAATAATAAAATATAATCATGTTAATAAGCCTTTAATATTTGTAGAAAAGTCTTGAATATACTGATATGATTGGTTTGGATAGATTAATAACTTTGTAGAAAACTTTTTAATATTTTAGATAAATTGTAGAAAAATATAAAAGATTAAATGATTTGAAATTTTATTGTAGAAAATCAAAAGTTTTCTACATAAAAAATAGAAGTTTTCTACATAATTTTATACTAGCTGATTGGGCTATTTTTGCGGTTAATCTTTATACATAGAAATATATACTATTAAAATTTGTATTTTATATTATAATCAAAAATGGAATAGTTATTTATTGGGACAAGGTTATGGAGAATTTAAAGTTAAAATTTGATATTGTTATAAAAAAAATTATAGAAATTTATAATAAACATCCGGAATTATATACAGTGATAGGACTTTCTATTCTATTTTATTTTATATTTTTTCACGGAATAGGAACTTATTTATTGATGGATGTTGATGAAACCCGTTATGTCGCAATGGCTAGAGATATGTTTAATTCTAAAGACTTTCTTACATTGTATTTAAACGGGCAGTATTTTTTTGAAAAACCTCCTTTATATTTTTGGCAAGAGTGTTTGTCTTTTGCTATTTTTGGTAAAATTAATGAATGGACTGCAAGATTTCCTGTTGCTTTGTTAGGATTTTTATTTTCGTTATTTGTTTATGCAACTTCTAGAAAACGGGTCAATAAAAGATTTGGTATTTTTACTTCCATTATTATTGCTACATCTTTAGAGTTTATAGTTCTTGCTAAATATGCAATTTTAGATATTGTCCTTACTTTTTATATCGGACTTGCGTTGATTACTTATTTTCAAGTATTTTTTTGTCACGAAAAACATAAAAAATATTATTGGTGGGCTTTTTATTTATTTTCTGGTTTAGCTGTTATGGCTAAAGGTATTCCTGGGGTTGCTATTCCTTTTGGTACTGTATTTTTCACATCTATTATGGCGAAAAAATTTAAGGAAATTTTTAAACCTATATTTATTATTCCGGGGATGTTAATTTTTTCAATTATTGTTTTGCCTTGGCATATAATTATGCTTCATAAATATAATCCGTTATTCTTCAATGAATATATTGTAAAACACCATTTGCATAGATTTTTAAATACTGCAAATAATGAAATTGGTAGAAAACAACCTTTCTATTATTATTTCCTTGTTTTATTATGGGGTTTTATTCCTTGGGTATTTTCTTTTATTGCTGTTGGTGTAGAAAAAATTATTAATTGGTCTAAGCATCATTATTTTGATAAGGTTAAAAATTTTAATTTTGATGAATTGGATAATGTTCATAAAGCTCTTGCTCTTTGCTGGGTTACTATTATTTGGATTATGTTTTTCTATTCCGCTTCTTCTACAAAGCTTGCTACTTATATTTTGCCTATATATTATCCTTTAGCTATAGTTACAGGGTTAATGTGGTTGGATTATGTAGATAAGAAAAAACATGAAAAACCTATTAATATATCTGTAAAAATCGTTTCTTGGATTTGTATTGTTGCAGGTGTTCTTGCTATGTTTACGCCGTTATATTTGCCGGCTCAATTAAATCATGATATTGCAGAAACAAGATGGTTTAGTTTAATTTGTTTGATTGTTTACGGTACAGGATCTTTATTATGTGTTAAGTATAAAAAATATCTTGGTATATTTATTATAAATGTTGCTTTAATGACTGTAGTTTCAGCTTTTTCTACTGAAGAATTTTTTGAAATTGATTATAAGTTTGGACAAAAAGATTTGGTTGAATTTGCTAAGTATGCTAAAAAACATGATTATACTATTTCAGGTAACGGTATGAGCAGAAAGTATTCATTACTGTTTTATAATGATGAAAAAGTTGATTACAATCCTGAAGAACTTGATTTGAATGCTATTGCTACTGATTTAAAAACTAAAAATAATGTAGTTATAATTTTAAATAGACGACTTCCTGATCTTGAAGGAAAACTTGATTTCGAAGTTATTAAATCAGGCAGACGTTATACTATGATAAAGGGTTGGTAATGCTATCTAGATATGAAAAGTTTTTGGATGACTTTGATGCGATAATGGATGATTTATTCAAAAAGCAGGCAAGGTATGTAAAATGTAAAAAAGGATGTTCTTTGTGTTGTGAAACTGGAGATTATCCTTTTTCTCATTTAGAATTTTCTTATTTGACTAAAGGTTTTATAAGTTTACCGGCTAATAAAAAAATTATTGTTCAAAAAAATATAAAGGATTTAGTAAAACAAAAAAAAGAATTTAAAGGTGAAAGGTTTGAACATAGATGTCCGTTTTTAATTGGTAATGAATGTTGTGTTTATAAATATAGAGGACTTGTTTGCAGAGCTTTTGGAATTGGGTATTATGATGATGTAAAAGATTATGTCAAACTTCCTGAGTGCGTGCATAGCGGGTTAAATTATTCAGAATTTTATGATGAAAAATCACATACTTTAACGATTAATGATGTTGTTAATATAAATCTTAGAATAGACAGAATTTTAGGTAGTAAACTTGCTCAAACTTATAATTTGGATTATGGCGATATAAGACCAATGTTAGAATGGTTGGAACAAAAATAGTTTGTTATATAATAAGAACAAAGAGATGATTAAATAAGGAGTGCTGATATGGAAACTATGGAAAAAGCAAATGTAGATTGGTCAAATTTGGGGTTTGGTTATTATAAGACTGATAAAAGATATGTTTCAAATTTCAAAAATGGAACTTGGGATGAAGGTTGTTTAACAAGTGATGAAAATATTGTGTTGAATGAATGTGCAGGAGTTTTACAATATGCCCAAACTTGTTTTGAAGGTATGAAAGCATATACAACAGTTGATGGCAAAGTTGTTGTGTTTAGACCTGATTTGAATGCTGAAAGAATGTATGAAACAGCTCAAAGACTTGAAATGCCACCATTTCCAAAAGAAAGGTTTGTAGAAGCAGTTAAGGAAGTTGTTAAAGCTAATTTAAAATTTGTTCCTCCTTATGGAACAGGTGCATCTTTATATTTAAGACCATATATGTTTGGTAGTGCTCCTGTAATGGGTGTTAAACCCGCTAGCGAATACCAATTTAGAATATTTGCATCTCCTGTTGGTCCTTACTTTAAGGGTGGTGCTAAGCCTATTACACTAAAAGTAAGTGATTTCGATAGAGCTGCTCCAAGAGGTACAGGTCATGTTAAAGCCGGATTAAATTATGCGATGAGTTTGCATGCCATTGTTACTGCTCATAATGAAGGTTACGATGAAAACTTATATCCTGATGCTTTGACAAGAACTAAAGTTGAAGAAACCGGTGGTGCTAATTTCTTCTTTGTAACTAAAGATAATAAAGTTGTTACACCAAAATCTTCATCAATATTACCTTCAATAACAAGAAGATCTTTGATGTATGTGGCAAAAGAATACTTACACCTTGAAACAGAAGAAAGAGAAGTTTATCTTTCTGAATTGAAAGATTTTGCAGAATGCGGCTTGTGCGGTACTGCTGCTGTTATTTCTCCTGTAGGCAAAATTGTTGATCATGGTAAGGAAATTTGTCTTCCTTCAGGTATGAACGAAATGGGTCCTGTGTCAAAGAAATTGTATGACACTTTAACAGGTATTCAATCCGGTAGAATAAAAGCTCCTGAAGGTTGGGTTGTTGAAATAGATTAATTTTTAAATTTCTATACTATATTATAAAAAAGACCGATTTTTTCGGTCTTTTTTTAATACTAGCAAATTTTATTTTTTTTAGGTTTTAGAACTAGTTATTGATATAAAAGGAGAATATTATGCAAGTGATGAATAATAATTATGTTCAAGGTAATAGAACTAATCAAACATTTACAGGTATTAAAAAAGTTAGCTGTGAAGGTTTATATAAAAAATACCCTGAATTTGGAAAAGAATTAGTAGATACCTTCAAAAAAAATCCTAAAGCTATGGAATTTTGTAATAAATATGATGTGAAAGTTGTTTTTTATGCTATAAAACAAGGTATAGATAGTGTACAAGCTTCTGTTAATATATTCTATGATAATATTGCAAAGAGTAAATTGAAAAAACTTTTCTTCGGCACTTCTGATGATAAAGTTGTTATACACGGTTGGGGAAATGAATATGATCTAAAAAATAGTCTAGCAGCTGCAACAAATAATCTAAAAAGTGCAATATCACCATACCGCGAAGGTTTGAATAAACCTTCAGGTTTGTTAGATTCTCATATAGAAAATGCTGATAAAGGAATTCAGGAAGTTTTAGATAAAAAAGCAAAAGCAGCACAAGAAAAATTAGAAAAGCTTGAAGCTAAAAGACAATCAAAAGATGAATTAAAAAATAGTCAAACAGAATTAGAAGAATCAATAAAAGATTTGATAGATAAAAATTCATAGATTATTTAAGTAATTGCTTTAATGTTGTTAAAAAAGAGTCTTTAAGACTCTTTTTTTATTTTCACCCTCACCCCAACCCGAGCTGTGTATAAAATCTCTTTTTTCTAACTTAATAGGTTCAAAAAATTGTAAAATCAAAATAGTTTTACATTTTAGAAATATGATAAAAATTTAAATATAACAATTCAATCAATATCCCCTCTCCTTTTGGGAGAGGGATAGGGTGAGGGTATTATTTTTTTATTTGCTTGTCCCCCTGAACTTGTTTCAGGGTCTTTTTCAAAGTGATATAACAAACAAATTATGAAAGATGCTGAAATAAATTCAGCATGACAAGTATTTATAAAAAAATGTCGATAAACTCCCGAATATATAACCTTTCGATAAAATTCTTGTACCAGAAATTAGCATATATTCAAGTCTTATCCATGTAATGAAACAGTCAACTCAAGAATACTATAATATGAAAATTATTTTGGGGTTAGACAGTGTCTAACCAACTCGCTAGGTATTTTCTTTATTCAAAATATTATTAATTATGAGTAGAATTAAATATGCAACTAACGTTATTAAAATAGGATAAAATGATAACACATAAATAATTAGCATTAAACCAAGTAGTATTTTCCCTAATAAACATATAAATTTATTTTCGTAAATTTTATATTCTTTTTCAAAAAAATATAATGTTAATACCCTATTTTTGTTATATGTAACAAATAAATAATATGCAAGTAGTATTGCAAAAACAAATATTGAAATCAGCGCAACAAACAAAGGTACATACCAACCTACCATTCCCCAATCATTGTAAACGAATATAAAAGCATAACTTAACATAAATGACACTACAACACTAAGCAAACTCCAAAAAGCATACATTTGTAAGAATTTAATACAGTTATTATTCAAAGTTATTATTTAATCACCCCTAGATATATCTAATTAAATTTATATAATTTGTCGTAGGGGTTACTATTTTGGAACCCTGCGACAATGAAACTATACCACAAAAAACTTTGCCTAACAACATTTATCAACGCATAGTTTATATTATGAAACAGTCAACACAAGAATACTACAATATGAGAATGTTGTTAGGGTTAGAAAGTAACTACTTTTTGTACATAAATTGACAAACTACTACAAATAAAGGCAGTGTAAGCAAAATTAATAAACTTAATAATGCCCCAATATCAATAATTATGTTGGGTTGCTTATCTTTTAAATAGCTCATCCTAATAACATAATAAATTATCAATACAATATGAACAGTATAAAAAGATATGTTAAACCAAAAGAAAATCAGTATATATAAAAGTTCACCGAACATTTCACCATTTATTATTGGCTGGCTACAAAAACATGTTAATACGACTAATGCTAATAAAATATAAGTAGCAATACTAATAAGGTGATATAAAGGATTTTTACGTATATTAATCATAAATGGTCGACTCGCAACTTTTTTGGTTAAAATAATGTCGATGGGGGGACTTGAACCCCCACGGATTTCTCCACACGCCCCTCAAACGTGCACGTCTACCATTCCGCCACATCGACATGAAATACTATTAACTTTTCAATTCATTTATACCTTAGTGTCGCTGCGCCGGATGTTGACTCAAGGTCAACCCTCTCGGAAAATGATACTTAATCATTTTCCTGCGGCAGAGTGCCACATCGACATTTTTTCAATATTCGAATACTATCACAAATTTTATTTTTTTACAATTTTGTTTTGCTTGATAAGTTCAATATATCTATTAAAAATAATACTGATGCAAATTCTTCAAACAAATGTTTATATTGATTTGTGTCATCTATTCTGCCAAATAAATGATTCATTTCAAATAAATCTTTATTGGTGCTTAGCATTATTAACATATTTGTTCCATATATTGAACATTGAATTTTAGGTACTGAAAAACTTATGTGTAATTGCATAAATCTTTCTAAAAATGCTGTATTCAAAAGATATCTTGCTTCTATTTGTCCACTTCCACTAGTATCTCCGTTATCATTTACATACACATCATATTTTTCATTGAATTTATTATATTCAATATTTACTTTTTCAAATTCTTTCGGTATTTTATTAAAAATGCTTTTTGACGTGATTAGAACTCGGTTTTTTATTTCTTTATTTAAGAAAAATTTCATAGCAACGCCCTTGAACATAGAGTGATAGGTGTTATGTTTATCATTTGAATTCCAACCAAAATCAGTTTCATTTATTACAAATTTTATATCATTGTATTTTCCGTAAAATCTATCATCACCAGTTCGTGAGGTTATTATATGATCATATAATTGCGAATTTTCAAAATCAGCATTATCTATAATAAAATTTCTTGTATCTAATTCGGTTAGATAATCATCAAGATTCATTTTTTTTATGTATTTTTCGCCCAAGTCATATATTAATGACCCTGCGTGTTCATTCAAATAATATATTTCATCTCCAAAAACTTTTACCAATTTCGGAAATAAGGTACTTTTAATAGTATTTTGGTACCTTTTATTTGTATTATCAATATTTACAATAACAGCAATAATAAAAATGACTATAGACGCATAGAAATGAAACTGAAGATCATAATTATATTCTCTTTTTCCGGGAACGTATCCCAATAAAGATACTCCAAAATATGTTAAAAGTGATTTAATGCTACATAAGCTCCAACGTTTTTCGTTTTGAATTTTTTTCCATTCAGGAAGTTTTTCGCTCATTATTTGAGCGAATTTTATTGTAAAATCATTTTGATATTTACGTAGTTTCCTTTTTCTATAATCTACCATTTAGCCCTACAAAAGTTTAATTATTTAATTATTTACCGATTTCAATAGCTCTTTGAGCCATTGTTTTTGAAATGTTTACAACTGCAAGGTTGGCTTCATAAGCTCTTTGTGCCATAAGTGCATCTGCTATATCAACCATTGCGTTTACATTTGATTGTCTTATATATCCGTTTTCATCGGCATCAGGATGTCCCGGTTTGTATATTCTTTCTCCTAAGGTCGGATCTTCAATTACACCTGTAAATGATACTCCGCCTTGAAGATATGACATTGTTCCAACTCCGAATACATCTTCTTTCATTGCATTCATTACTCCTTGGAATGAAACATCATCAACGGCATTTAATACAGGGATTTTTCTTACATAATTTGGGGTATCTAAGTTTGCAATGTTTTTTGCATGGATATCTATTCGTTTTCCATGCACTTGCAATGCTTTTGCTCCCATATCTATTGTATCCATTATGCCCATTTATATCACCTGCCTATCTTATTATTTTCCAACATTTATAACTGTTTTCATTTCAGTTACTATGTTTGTCATTCTTCTTGTTGCCATTGAATAATATATTGAGTTTTCTTGCATTTGCAGTATTTCATTACCTACATTTACCGGTTCTCCTGTATCATCAAGGGTTATTGCTGATGGGCCAAGTTTTTCAGATAATTTTGTTTCCAGCGGACTATTCATTGGCGCTAAATATTGTCCAAAATTTACATCTTGTCTTATATATCCTGGCGTATCAACGTTAGCAATATTTGAACCTAATGCTTTTTGTCTTTGTGCGATTAAGTCCATCATTAGTGAAACTTTACCCATACTGTCTAAAGATGTGTACATATTTTTTACCTTTCGTTATTAGTTATTATGCTTCTCTAATATTTATTGCTTTGTTGTACATTGAATCCGCAAGTTTTATCATCTGCATACTTGCAAGCATTGAGGCATTTAATCTTAAAAGATCTGTTGCTGAATTGTATATACTTACGTTTGAGGTTTCAAGATTGTTTTGCCTAAAGCAGTCGTGATTTTTAACAAGTCTTGCTTCACCTGCTTCTGCTGTCGGTTTCATTCGGTTCATTTCACCTTGTTCCATTCCTGCAGGGTTATCAAATCTTACAAGTGGTATTGTGCCGATTTTTTCTGCCTTTGGTCCTCTTGTATCGTATGAATATACATCTCCGTTTTCTTTTATTTCAAATTTGTAGCAGTTTGACGGTATTTTTATTCCTTCTCCGACTATCCATCCATCACTTGTTGTTAAGTATCCGTTTTTACCTTGTTTGAAGGCTCCATCTCTTGTATATTGAACATCTCCTTCCGGCGATACTACAGGAATATATCCAACTCCGTCTATTGCAACATCATATGGGTTGCTTGTTATGCGGATTGATCCTTGTGTGTAATTTGTCCTTACTGCACCGGTTAAATAGCCGTCTTCTTTCATTATTTGTTCAAATTGAACATCTTTATAGCCTGTTGTTTGATAATTGGATAAATTGTTGGCTATTTGTCCAAATCTTTCAAATTGAACTAATGCATTGTTTGTTCCTTTTTGGATTATTCCTTGTAAGTTATACATTTTTAACCTCTATTTATTATTGACTTAATTGTGATATTGTTTTACCTAATACTGAATTTTGAAGCATAAACATTTGTCTGTTAGCATCAAAATTTTTGATATATGGCATAATGGACATAAATTCGGTTTGTAGTGATACGTTTGAATATTCATTGTAGCCTTGTTTTACATTTGGCTCTAATACTGCCATTCCATTGCTGTCAACTACACCTATTTGTCCGATTAACATTTGTTTTTGCGTTTGCGGGTTAAACATTGTAATTTTTCCACGATTGTCAATTTTTACTTGTTTTAAATCTTGTGGAATAAATGGGAAAACTATTGATGTTCCTGCACTTGATAAGACTTTGGAATTTTCTAAGGTTACTAATGTTCCGTCTTTGTCAATCTGAAAACGTCCATCTCGTGAAAGTTTTATTCCGTTTGGGGTTTGTGTTTGAAAATATCCTTTGTTTGCAAGCGCTATATCTAATGGATTTGGTGATATTGCTATACGTCCTACTGCATCATCTCTTGTTGTTGATAAGGCATGTACTCCTAAATACTCCGCAAATGATGATACTACCGCTTCTTTTCTTTGATATCCGACTTTATCAAATCCGCCGATGTTTTCGTTGCTAATACCTATTATCTCGCTATCAAGGTGCATTGCCCTTATTGATGCGGTTAAACCACTATCATTATATTGAATACCGGTATTTATTCTCATTTTTCTACCTCTACATGTTATATTATTAATACCATCGGTTTTTTGTTAATTTTCATCAATGTTTTTGATAAAAATCATACGTTTGTAGGATATGTGCATGTTTATAATAATTTTTTTTAACATGTCAAATTTTTCTCTTTTTTAGAATTTGCTCTATAAATACAAAAGTCAAGTTTTTAAGTTTCTATACGACTTGACAAAAAAATTTTTATATGTTAATATGTGTGTGGGGTAAATGTATATTTATAAGTCTTATCATATGATGAGACTTTCTTTTTCGCAATTTTTCTACATATACCCGATTTAAATCTTTTTTAAACGCTTTATTTTTGGCGTGTTATACCTGTTTGATAACCAGGTACAAGTAACGCTATTGGGATTATTCTTCCTAATATTGAACCAAATGATGAACCTTCATTCATCATTGATGCTGCTAAGCATAAATCATCAACGTGAGGCGCAAAATCTGATACTTTGATATTTCTTTCAACTTTTTTGTGATATAGATGATTGTTTATAAAATTAGAAACTTTATTTCCCAAATATATTCCTGTTCCCAAAAATGCAAATGTACCAATTGCATTTGGCAGTTTTTTAGAAATTGCATTGAGAATAGAAACAAAATGACCTGATTTATTTTTTATTTGAGGCATTGCTCCTTCTATTTTATCTTGATATTTGGTGTATAAAGTTGCTCCTGCTTTTACGCAACTTACAGGGATTATAACATTGCCCAATAATTGGTTTAATACTTCTCTTCTTTTGGCTTTTAAATTTGATTTATCATCAACTATTGCTCCACCAACAAATCCTCCGACAATAGATCCGGAAGCAACTGAAATTATTTCTGTAGGGTTGTATTCTATAGATTTTTCTGTTGGTGAATATTTAAAAATTGCCCAATCTTTTATTGGTGTTTTTAATATTTTCAAAGGATTTAGTGAGAAACCTTTTTTGGCAGCAAGAACTGCTATTACAGGTGCCATACCGGCTGCAGATGATAAGATAATTACATCTTTTTGTTTTTTAGTTAATGGTGGTATTTCCTGTTTTATTTGTTTGTTACCGTTATTATATAATGTTCCAAGTCTGTTATATGTATCGCTTAGTCGATTTTCGATAATCATAAATTTCTCCACTACAATTATAACAAAAACAAACATGACGAAATTTGCTATTAATAAAATTATTAATTTAATATTTGTAACAAAATATTACTTTATTATTATTCATAAGCAAAAAATTTTTTGAGGAGTTTTATATGAAGGGAAAGAAAATTAATCCATGTCAATTAAACCTATAAATCCGATAAAAATACCTATAGCAAATACGCATATGCCAATGGCAAGAAACTTTGTATCTAAAATGGCAAGTGATGGTTTTTTGCCTGTAATCGCATTGGAAGCATTTGTTGAAAGTGGAAGAACTTATCAAGCTTATCAAAGAGGCGGTTTTGACGAAGCCAGAGAAAGAATTACCGAAGAATTTTCGGGTGCTGTTTTTTGGCTGGGCGGAGTTACTGGTTTGAATTGGGTGTTTGAAAAAATTGGTCAAAAAATTCTTAAACTTCCTAATATTGTTGTTGATATTGCAAGTGATGAGGTGCGTAATCCGCTTGGTAACTATTTGAAAGATGTTAATGTCCTTGAAAAAACTATGGCTAAATTCAAATTTATTAAAGTTATTTCAAGTATTCTTCTTGCGAACGCTTTTATTGGTTTCTGTTTACCAAAAATAAATCAGGCTATCACTCGTTCTTATCATAAAAAACAAGATGTCGAAAATGCTCAAAATAATTCAAATCAACAAAATCAAACGGATAAAACTTTCTTTGTAAAACCTTCAATACAAAATTTTGTTCAAACTAAAGATGAAAAAGATAAAAATAAAAATGTTTCTTTTGGTTTGAATTTGTTATCTATTGCTAATAAATTTGAAAGTGACAGAAATTATAAATTGCTTTCTGTTGATGCAGGTACTGCTTCAGGTAGAGCTATTTCTGCTAGAAATAACGATGAAAGAGTTGAAATATTGTTCAGAGATTTGAGTTCAATTTATTTCTATATGTTTAATATGGTTAATATAAATACTTGGTTAAACAAAATTGAACAAAATGGAAATAGTACAAGGTTAGATCCTGTTTCTGCCGAATTCTCAACTAAATATATGGAACAATATTTGGTTAGCAAAAAGACTGATAAGGTTTCTGTTGAAGAATTTGCTAAAGATATGCTTGGAAAACAACAAGATATCCCTGAATCATTAAAAGGTAAATTCGCAGGTAAAAATATTAAGATTATTTCTCTTGATGCGTTTAAGGAAGAATTGAAAAATCTTGTTCCTGCTGAAGATTTGAAATACTATGAAGATATTGCACAAAGAATGTCTAAACTTCAACCTGAATTAAGAGGTCAAGCAATCTTAACTGCCGGTCAAGTTAAAGATATTTTAAACGGCGGTCATATCAATAATCCTGATTTCTTACAAGAGTTCTTTAAGAATAGATTTGGTAATAAATTTATGGATAAATATGCTTATGTCGCTCAAAATGAATTAGATAACTATAAAAAAGAACTAATAGATTATGTTCAAAAAGTTATTGATACTGCTAAGAAATCAAATGCAGGTGAAATTAGTGAAAAATTATTACGCAAAGTTTCTAACAATAACTTGAAGATGAACGCTATTAACTGGGGTACAGGTTTTGCAATTTCTGCATTGTTCTTATCAACATTGATTCCGAAAATGCAATACTTGATTACAAAACTAAGAACAGGTTCAACTGATTTTCCTGGCACAGAAGAATATAGAAAGAAAAGTGCTTAAAATTTTTGAATAGGGAAAACGGGATTACCCCTCACCTCAGCCCTCTCCCATCGGAGAGGGGGTTATTTAATCAACCCTCACCCCAACCCTCTCCCATCGGAGAGGGGGTATTCAATTGACCCTCACTCCCAGCCCTCTTCCATCGGAGAGGGGTTATTCAATTGACCCTCACTCCCAGCCCTCTTCCATCGGAGAGGGGGTTTTTAATCGACCTTCACCCCCAACCCTCTCCCACTGGAGAGGGGGTATTCAATCGACCCTCACTTAAACCCTTCTTACATCAGTGAGGGGATTTTTAATCAAATCTTGTGTTGTGTTAAAATATTTTTAATTTATGAATAGGATAATTTATTATATCTTTATTCCCTCTCCGATGGGAGAGGGCTAGGGTGAGGGGTAGTCTTTATATTTTCTATCTGTTCAATAATTTTTTGATAAACACCTTCTATATTATTATCTATTTCATTATTCCAAAATCTTAAAATCTTGTATCCGACACTTTGCAAATATTTTGTTCTATTTTCATCTGCTAATATTCCCTCAGGGGTATTATGCTGTCCTCCATCTATTTCTATAATCATTTTATTTTCTTTACAAACAAAATCTACAACATAATTTCCTATCGGATATTGACGTCTGAATTTATATCCTAAAACTTGTCTATTTCTCAAAATATTCCATAGAATTTGTTCTTGAGGTGTTTGATTTTTTCTTAACTTTCTGGCTATAATATTTAATTTATTCATTTCAAGATTATATCATAGAAAACAGATAACCATTATTTTAACCTTCTCTCATTGGGGAGAGAGTTATTTAATCGACCCTCACCCCAACCCTCTCCCATCGGAGAGGGGGTTATTCAATCAACCCTTACCCTATTACTTCTTGCATCGGAGATTTGGTTTGCAATTAAAAACTAATTTGACTCTCCACAAATAGAGAGAGAAAAATTTTACAACGTTTTGTTATTAGTTTTTCTATGATATTGGAAAGGTCAAATTTATTTTCTGTGATAATTTTGTTTTAATTCTTCGATACTATCTGCACCATATTTTAGCAATATTTCGTCTGCCAAAACCCACGCAACTCTTGATTCTGCTACTACTGAGCAGGCTTCAACTGCGCATACATCTGAGCGTTCAAAATGTGCTTCGGTTTCTTCTTTGGTTTTTGAATCCACTGTTTTTAATGGTTTGCGCATTGTTGGTATTGGTTTCATTACTCCATAGACAACCAATTCTTCTCCATTTGTCATACCGCCTTCTATTCCGCCGGCATGGTTTGTTTTATGTGTAATTTCTCCATTGTCTATAATAAGTTCATCGTGGTAATTGCTTCCTTTATAGCCAAGTGGATTTGTGCCTATTTCAACTACTTTTACTGCGGGAATACTCATTACAACTTGGGCTAATTTTCCGTCAATTCCTCTATCCCAGTGAACATGTGAGCCTAAGCCTATCGGAAGTCCTCTATATGTAACAACGAATTTACCGCCGATGGTGTTACCTTCTCCGCGCATTGAATCAACTTCGTCTTTGAAATTATCCGGACAGCAGGCTGAGCCTATTTGTAATACTTGTGAGCAGCCTTCTATTTCTAATTCTTTTAATAATAATTTCGCAATAGCTCCTACTGCTACTTCTATGGCTGTTTTTCTTGCACTTGAGCGTTCTAGTATATTACGCAAATCTTCTTGTGCGTATTTTATACTTCCTGCATAATCTGCGTGTCCTGGACGATATGTTGAAAAGCTTTTATCATCTGTTATATCTTCAGGTGCGACGCTCATAATTTTTTCCCAAGATTCAAAATCCCTATTTTTTACTATTAAAGTAATTGGGGAGCCTATTGTTTTCCCAAATCGTATTCCTGAAGTTATTTCTACTGTGTCAGTTTCGATTTTCATTCTTTCGCCGCGACCGTAGCCTTGTTGGCGTCTTTTTAGTTCGTTATTTATAAAATCTATATCAATGGATACGCCTGAGGGCATGCCTTCTATTATTGCGGTTAGGCATTTGCCATGACTTTCTCCTGCTGTTAAAAATCTGAATTTTTCCATGATTAATTTTTATCCTTTTGATCTAAAAATGCTTGAACTTTGGTTTGCATCATTTCTTCTGTTATTTTCATACCGGAATCGGTGTCTTTTACTATTTGATACATTTTTAACCAGTATGTTTCTTTTGAAGGTTGGCGTTCTGCTGTTATTTTTATGCCTTCCGGAACTTCTTGGGCAATTATGTTTCTGTACTTGTTGCGGTACTTTCTAAGTTTAGCAGTTTTCTGTCCAAGTTTCAATTCTTTAAAAAATCTTTTTGTTGGTACTACGACATCTACGACTTCGCCTGTTGGTTTTACTACTTCGCGAATTATTTTGGCATCTGATGAGTACATATCCAGTAAATTTTTGTCATAGCTGTTTGCGCAATCCATATATTTTATAAAAAAATCCATTGCTTCTTTTGGGGTTTGGGCTTGTACTGCTATTTGGCTTAGGCATAAAAGACTTATTATGGTTATTATTTTTAACTTTTGCATTATTTTCCCTCCGATTTTTATTCTTTTTATATGGAAGAAAAATTACACTACCTGACAAGGTAGAAAATTTTGTGAGTTTTTTATATAATTATATGGTTATGAGTAAAATTTTAATTGTTGATGATGTTCCAGGTTGGGTTCGATTTCATCAAAATAATATTGAATATTTAAACCTTGAAGATATCGAAATTGATACTGCATATAGTGCTAAAGAAGGTTTAGCAAAAATTGAAGCTAATATTGATAAACCATATAATATTGTTTTTACTGATTTACAGATGGAAAGTGATTTTTTGCCAAAGTTAGCAGGCGAATGGTTTATTGAGCAGATAAAAACTTATTCAAAGTATTATCAAGATACAAAAATTGTAATAATTTCTGCATCTCCTGTAATTGAACGTATTGCAAAAAATTATGGTGTAGAATTTATTTCGAAAATTGATTTGAGAAATTCTGATGCGAATATTTATAAAAAATTTTTAGAGTAATTTTTCTTTTATAAGTTCAAAATCAAGGTTTCCGCCATTGCGTCCTATTCCGTTTTTTGTAATGTCTATTGAATAGGCTCCCAAATTTATTGCAGAGATTGTATTTTCATAAGCATGACCGCTATTGTTGTGAGCGTGAAAACTTATTTTATTATAACCTAAGATTTTTAATTTGTTATAATATTGCGGAATATCTGATGGTAAAAGTTTGCTGTAACTGTCTGCAAAATATAAACTTTCTAAAATATTTTTCTTATCCCACATATAAAGATATAGATAACCGTCAGCTTCTATATTTGTAACGTCCATTAACTGTACAAATACCATATAACCTTTTTGATAAAGATTTTCTGCAATATTTAAAGCTTGAGGAATTTTATCAGGATGAACTGCAACTCTTACAAAATCTATATAATCTTCCGCTTGCCCCGGAAAATCTTCGGCATTGTATCTTGTTGTATCTGTCATTATGCCAAGTTTTAGGTTTTCTTTTGCTTGGTAAAATGGTTTTAACAATTCAGGAGTACAGCGATAAAATGAACCTTTATCTTCTGTATCGTGATAGTTTCTATAACCTATTTCGTAGTATGAAATATTATTTTCATTCAAAAATTTTATATGATTAAAAATATATTCATCATCAAAATTCCAATTACTTGCGTAACCGCCATCTCTTGTTGTGCAATCTAAAATCTTTATCATATTCAGATTGTACCATAATTTTTCAAATTTTAACAAATTCTTTTGCCATGGTGGATAATTTATTTTTAATTTCAAATATTTAACATGATTATATCGAAAGGAGTTTTATACATGCGAACAAATACCTATCAAGCAGAAGTTATTACCATGAAAAGTTTAAAAAATTTGTTTATAGAAATGACTGCTAAAAATTGTAATATGCACTGTAAACATTGTTATATAGATTTTCCTAAATATAAAAAAGTAGAAGATTATATTAAATTGGATGTTATTAAAAATGCGATTGAAGAAACTATGGATGAAAATATTGAATGTATTTACTTGACCGGTGCTGAACCTATGACGCATCCTGATTTTAATGCAATATTAAGGTTTTGTCTTACTCGTTGTAATGTCTGTATTTGTACTAACGGCTCTTTTATTAACGAAAAAAAAGCAAGATTTTTGAAAAAAGTTGAAGATGAATCTGCTTATGAAATCTGGTTTAAAATTAGTTTAGATCATTATGAAGAAGCTAAAAATGATAGTATTAGATATCGTGGAGCTTTCAGGCATGCTATTTTTGCATTAAAACATCTTGTTAAATATGGTTTTACACCAATCGTATCAGTTACAAATTATTATAAAATGTCTGAAGAAGAAATTTATCAAGAATTTTCGAAAATTTTTGCAAAATATAATCTTAATCTTGATATTGCTAATATTCAAATTGTGCCTTATTACGATAAAAATAGTGTTAACGAAACTGTTCAATTTGAAAAAGTTCCTAATACCCTTGACTGTTTTCATGGAAGAATTTTGACTAATTCAGGAATCTATACTTGTCCGTTTTTGGCTAATGACTATCGTGGCAGATGCGGAAGTTCTTTTGCTGATTATAACAAAAGAAGTTCGCTTGAAACGAACTTCTGTAATGTTTGTCTTAATTCTAATAATACAATTTTTGCTATAGATTTTGCAAAATTTGTTTAATTACTTTTTAGCATATAGTTTTATTTTACAGTTAATTAACAAAATTTTCTTGTTCTTTTTGTAAGGTACTATTTCAATTTGTTGAATATCTAAAAAGTGTTCGTGTTTATATAATTCTTTTAAGAAATTATCATAATTAGTATAATTTGCAATCATTTCAATATTTAAACGTGCAACATTGTATTTGTCAGCAGCATTTTGAGCAAAAACATCATCTGCAACATCTTTATCATATTCGTATTTAATAGAACGAATTTTAATTTGGTTTGCTCTTACTAATTGTAAAATTTCAGAAAATTCACCTGCTATTGCCGCTTCTGAGTCGAATCCTGCCATTATTGGTTTATAAAATGGCTTGTCGCCTGCGGAAGCGTCATTTTCTTTTTTATTTATAGCTGCTTCTGCTGATCTCATTTGATCAAGTGCTTCTTGACTTTGTTTTAGTTGCTCTTCTTTAGCTTTAATATCATTTGACATTGAATTATAATTACCAAGGTTTGTGAAAACTTTTGGTATAAATATTGCTGCTAGTATCAAAGCTATAACAAGCAAGAATATTGGTAATATAAATTGTTGAAGTTGTTTGTTGTCCATATTATATCCTTTAATATTTACACGTTTATACTAGTTATTTTGTATTTTACTCTGAAGCTTCTTCAGTTGCTTGTTCTCCATCTTCTGCCGGTGGATTAGCCGGTGCTAATTTATTTATATATGTTTGTAACTGCGCATCTGTCATATTTGTAATTTCAAATATGTATGGTGCACTGTCAAATGGAGATACTGTATCATTTACAACTTTATCTAAAGATCCAGATCTTAATCCTAAATTACTTACTCTTAAATTCGAATCAACTAAAGAATCTTTTAGATTTTTGAAAAATACATAAACATCTTCTACAGTGTCTGCACAACCTTTGATTGCAATTAGACCGTTATCTCCTGTAATAAAGTATGTTAAATATAAATCTTTTGGAATTGACTCTCCTAATGCAGCATATGCCATAATTTTTATTCGGTTATTTTTTAATGTTTTTGAAATTTCTTCAACTGAGTCAAAAACAACTTTACCTTCCTGAGCACCTTTCATTTGTTCAGTTTCTGTTTGAACCGCTGCTATTTGATTGTCAAGTTCGGTAGCTTTTGTTTGAAGATTTCCAACCATTTTTTCTGTTGATGTTGCTGCAAAATATGATAAACCTCCAACAACAGCCAAGATGATTAGCGCTAATACACTAGCTACAGGTGGGGTCATTCCCATAAATGTTGCTACTTCTACAGGTCCTTCCGCTGCTCCTAGGAAGTTAACATCATTATTTATTACTCCTGATGGTGCAGCTGAACCATATGCACTTAATGATACTTTTACTTGATCATCCGGTAATACATTTAAGCCAAAGTTTGCCAATGGTTCTTTACGATATTGGTTATCTTCAATCGCAATCGTTTGACCGCTGAATTGTAAACGTTCTTTTAATAGTTCTGCTGATATTTGGTTTGTTTCAGATACTATTACAAGTGAACTTGATGGTGAACTCATCAATGCTATTTGTACAGAGTTTTCGATTTCTGTATATGCTTCTTCACCTTCAAATGATTTCAAAGGCATTGGTTCTTCGTAATATTCTAATAGTCTTTTGCCTTGTAAACTTAATAATTGATAACCACTGTTATTAACAATCATTAATGTCCAAGAATGACCATCATTTTCCATTTGTTCTCTTGCTAGGGCTGTTACATATAAACCTTTTAAGTCTGCAAACATTGAACATCCAACGCTTACTAATACAGCTCCTAACTCTGCTATTATGCCTTTAATTTGTTCTATAACTTCTTCTTGAACTGCAGTATAAAATACGCTTCTTGAATCAGAATTAGTAGAAACTTGTGCATCAAACCAATATGGAACAGGGTTCTTTCTTTTGAATATATATGATTGTTCCAATTCTCCGATAACAATATTTGTAATTGCATTATCGTCTAAAAGTAATTGGATACCTTCTTTTAAACCAAACCATACTGTTGGTAAATTTAAGTGAACATTAACTTTTGTCGGATCTATATTTCTACTTTGAAATAATTCCGCTAATGTGTTTTTAAATGTATCGTAACTTGCGATTTCTCTTTGAGCATCATTATACTCTAATGGAGCTTGAGCATATGTTCTTATTGCTCCAGAATTATCTATTTCTAAGATTTCCAATCCACACGCAGGTGATACAGATACGTAAATATCTTTTCTGCCTCCGCCCATTCCTAATAAACTGTTTAATGACATATCTACCTTTTCACTTTTTTACTATTATCTTTTTTTATTATACAATACTTTCTATAAATGAAAAAAAGTTAACATAAATTTACACTAAATGGAGGATAAGCATATAATATGCATAAACTAGTCGAGAGTATTAATAAATTAAAAAAGGCAAAAAACGCAATAATACTGGCACATTGCTACCAACCCGTTGAAATTGATTTAGTTGCGGATTTTGTTGGTGATTCTTTAGCATTAAGTCAACAGGCAGCGAAAACTGATGCTGAAATTATTATTTTTGCAGGAGTTTTCTTTATGGCGCAAACTGCTAAAATACTTTCGCCTGATAAAAAAGTTTTATTACCTCAAATTGATGCCGGTTGTGAAATGGCTGATATGATTACTTATAAACAGTTATTGGATTTCAAAGCTAAACATCCTAATATTCCGACTGTTTGTTATGTTAATTCTACTGCTGAAGTTAAATCCGAGTGTGATATGTGTTGTACTAGTTCTAATGCTATTAAAATTGTTAAGAGTATGAATGCTCCAAAGGTTTTATTCCTTCCTGATACTTATTTGGGTAAATGGGTAGAAAAGCAATTAGGTAATGTTGAAGTTATTACTTATCCTGGGTATTGTCCGACTCATGCTATGATAAATGCTGAAGATATTGAAAATGTTAGAAAAAAATATCCGAATGCTCTTGTTTTAGCTCATCCTGAATGTCATAATACTGTTACTGATTTGGCTGATTATGTCGGTAGTACAACCGGAATTATGAATTTTGTTAAATGCAGTGATAATAAAGAATTTGTTATTGCAACAGAACAAGGTGTTACTGACAGATTAAAACGTGATTATCCTGACAAAATTTTTATTCCTATTAAAGAAAATCTTATTTGTCCTAATATGAAAATGACTTCTTTAGAAGATATTTATAATGTTTTAGAAAATGAAACAAATGAAATTACAGTGGACGAAGAAATTGCACAAAAAGCAGTAAAATGTATTGATCGTATGTTGGAGGCTTAAAAATAATATGGAAACACCTGATATTATTTATGGCAAAAATTCAATTCTTGAGGCGCTTGTTGCTAATAATAGAGAAATAAATAAAATTCTTATTTCTAAAAACATTCATACTGATATAAAAATTAATAAAATTAAAGAACTTGCTCAACAAAGGGGTATAGTTTTTCAGTTCGTAGCAAAAGAAAAGTTTCAACCTTATGCCGAATTTAATCACCAAGGAGTAATCGCTCAGATTTCTCCAATAAAGTATATGGATTTGGATGAATTTTTAGAAAGTAAAAACCATTTTAATTCATCATTGGTTATTCTCGATGGTGTAGAAGATTCGCATAATTTAGGAGCAATAATAAGAACATGCGTTTGTGCAGGTGTTGATGGAATTATTATTCCTTCCAGACGTAATGTTCAGGTTAATTCGACTGTTGAAAAGATTAGTGCCGGTGCTATAAATTATATTCCGATAATAAAAGTAAATAGCCTTGTTAACGCAGTTCAAAAATTAAAGGATAACAACTGGTGGATAATTGCAACCGATGCAAGTGCAAAAGATAATTATTATGATGTTAAATATAATGATATGAACTTTGCAATCATCATGGGGGCAGAACATGCAGGAGTTTCAAAATCATTGTTAAAAGCTTCTGATTTTGTTGTAAAAATTCCGATGCAAAATAGTTTTAATTCTTTGAATGTGTCGAATGCTCTCAGTGCTATTATCTTTGAAACATTAAGACAAAAATTAATAAATAAGAAATAATGTAATTAGATGAGCAAATAGATGTTGTTTGGTAATATCATAAGTAATATGATAGGAGCATTTTGTGAAAGAAGAGTTTGAATCATTTGGAATTCTTACAGATGATATTTCTGATGAGAATATAGATTTTAAAAAACTTCAAGAACTTGAAACCGAAGAAGAAACCGAAGACGGTGAGGATGTTCTTAAATCTGTTGAAGTACCTTGCGTCCAAGAAAATTTGGTTTCCGTAAGTTCTGATGACAGCGTTAAAATATATCTTAGACAAATTGGAAAAATTCCTTTGCTAACAACTGAAGAAGAATTGGATCTTGCTAAAAAAATACAAGAAAAACATGATGAATTTGCTAAAAATGTTTTGGTAAATGCTAATTTAAGGCTCGTTGTTAGTATTGCTAAAAAATATATCGGACGAGGTTTGTCTTTTCTTGATTTAATCCAAGAAGGTAATGTCGGACTTATTAAAGCCGCAGGTCGTTTTGATTATAAAAAGGGTTATAAATTTTCAACCTATGCAACTTGGTGGATTCAACAGTCAATTACAAGAGCGATTGCTGATAAAGCAAGAATTATTAGATTGCCTATTCACATGATTGATTCTATAGGCAAAATAAGACGTGCAACTATCGATTTGACAACAGAATTAGGGCACACTCCAACTAAACAAGAAATTGCATACAGACTCGGGTTGCCTGTGTCTAAACTTACAGCAATTATAAAATCTGCTCAATCAACCGTCAGCATGGATACTCCGGCTTCTAATGACGAAGATTCTTCCAAAATCGCTGACTTTATTGTCGATAAGTCAACTATTACTCCTGATGGCAAAGTTACTCACGAAAATCTGCTTCAGGATATAAGACAAATTCTTAATCAGTTAAGCCAAAAAGAAAGAGATGTGTTAATCCTTCGCTATGGGCTTGATAATAACGGTATGAAGAAAACTCTCGATGAAATAGGTTCTCAATACGGAGTTTCAAGAGAAAGAATTCGCCAAATCGAAAATCGCGCGATTGCTAAATTGAAAAAACTCTGTAAAAATGAAAAACTCCATGATGGTTTGATGAATTATTTTGGTAGTTAAATATAAATTTTAAAAAAGAGAAAATATATAATTTTCTCTTTTTTTGCTATTATTATTTTTCTTTGTATTCTATTGAAAATCCAATTATATCTAAAATCGCTCGAACTTCTTCAAAACGGATAGTTCCTTTTGATAATTTCTTAGATAAACTTTGCACTGTTACAATATTTTCTTTTGTCGATAATCTCTTTGCTACTTCGGTCATTGTTATTGATTTTTTTGCTAATAACATTTTTATATCTTCACGTATTCCCATATTTTACCTCTTTTTGCAATTATTATACTTTTAGGTATAAATGTTGACAAGAATTAATAAACAAAAGACCGATATTTTTATCGGTCTTCAAAATATGCTTTTATTATGTTTTTATTTATCTTTTTTAACGTCATCTTTAATTACTATTAAGTTATTCATAATCTTCATTGCACAAGTAGGAAGTACAACATGTTCTAATCCGTCTGCAATACCAATAATTTTGCCTGCTCCAAGAACTACTTCTTCACCTTTGTACATGAATTTGTAATCTGTGTCTCTGTCTGAACGAATAGTAATTTTTTCTGCCATAAATTTTACCCCTTAAATACTGGTTACAGTATGCTATTATAGTATATTTTTCACCAAAAATCAAGGGTCAATCTTTAATTTTATAGTAATTCTTTCAAGTAATTTGGCAGTGCAAAACGTGCATTGTGATATTCTTTGTTATAGATTTTGCAAGTTGGAATAATTTCTGCGGCACGTTCATCGTTGTAGTATTCCAATGGTTTTACATCTACTGAACAAAATGCCCAAGCCCAATATCCGCCAGGATAGGTTGGAATATTTGATGTATATGTTGAAACGTTTGGAAATACTTTTTTCAACAAGTTATACATCTTTTTAATTTCTTCTTTATTAGTGAAAGGTGATTCTGATTGAGCAGCCATTATGCCGCCTTTTTTCATTGAATTTTTAACGTTTGTATAGAATTCTTCTGTAAATAAACCTTCTCCAGGGCCCATTGGGTCTGTTGAATCGATTAGGATGATATCAAACATATCTTTTTTATCTTTGATATATTCGATTGCATCTTCAACCAGGATTTCTACTTTTGGGTTATCCAATTCGCATGAAATTGTTGGCAGATATTTTTTGCAGGCTTCAATAACCATTCCGTCAATTTCACATAGAACTGCTTTTTCTACGGTTTTATGTTTCATAACTTCTCTGATTGTACCGCCATCTCCGCCGCCAATTACAAGGACTGTTTTAGGGTTTGGGTGCTGCATCATTGGAATATGGGTTATCATTTCGTGATAATGATATTCATCACCTTCTGTTGTCATCATCAAATCATCCAGTGTTAATACTCTGCCAAGTTTTGAATCTGTTTCAAAAACTTCAACCTTTTGGAATGGTGATTGTTCTGAAAATAGGACATTTCCTGCTTTTATTGCAATTCCGTATCCTTCCGGTGTTATTTCGTGATAATAACCATTTTCTATTCCGTTTTTCATTTAGAGCTTCCCTTTCTTAATATTTTTGTGTATTCAAAAAGTTACGCAAAATAATTACGTAACTTGATTTTATCATGTAAAAATACCATTTCAAATTTTTAGTTATTTTAGATTATTTATTTCCTAAAACGTGGATATGAAGATGGAAAACTTCTTGTCCTGCTTCTTTGCCTGTATTAATTTGTGTTTTATATGCTTTTAAGCCTACTTTTTTAGTTACATCTTTTACTGTTTGTAAAAGTTCTGCCATCAAGTTTTTATCTTCCAATTCATTCAAGGATGGAATATGTTTTTTCGGACAAACCAAAAGGTGAACGGGTGCTTTTGGATTTATGTCGTTAAATACAACTGTATTTTCGGTTTCATATACAAATTCTGTTCCGAAATCTCCGTTAATTATTTTGCAAAAAATACAATCTTCACTCATTTTGACCAGCCTTTCTTTTATTTTTATCTTAATTTTTTAGCAAGTGATAATCCTGCAGGAAGTGGTAATACCACATTTTCATAATCAGGATTTGCATTTATATCATCTATAAATGTTTGAACTTTATTTGCGTGGGAAATAACATTATCACAAGCTATATAGCCGCCAACTTTTAGATGTGGTGCAATTAAATGGAAAAAGTCTATATATTGGCGTTTATTTGCATCAATAAATGCAAAATCAACTTCAAAATCTTCCGGCAGATATTCTAATATTGTTGCGGCATCTCCTTTTTTGGTCGTGATAATATCATCAACTTGGCATTTTTTAAAATTTTCTTTAGCTATATCAAGCCTTTTGTCATAAAATTCGATAGTAGTTAATTTCCCGCCTGTTTTTTTGAGGGCTTTTCCAAGCCATATTCCTGAATATCCGTTTGATGTTCCCACCTCGATAACGCTTTGTGAGTTTGAATCTACTATAAGATTGTATAAAAATTCTGCTGTTGTTCTTGAAATATTCCAAAATTCTTTTTGGGTTTTTTCAAGTTCTTTCAATATTTCCTGTGTTGTAGTGTCAAATGTTTCTATCATATTATTTTATTGTTTTTACCTTATTTGTAACAACTATTGTTCTAACCGGTACATCTATCGGGCTTGTTTTTATTACTTCTTTCAGTTCGGTATCTATTACGGAATATAAGCCTGATAAGGCATTTGTAATCATTATCATATTGCTGCTTGATACCGGTGTTATGTTGGTTGCAAATGCGTTGGTGTTTAAATATAATTTATCGGTTATGACATCTTCTTTTGTGTTTAAAACTTCTACAATATTATCTTGTGCGCACAATATGAATAAGTCATCTTTATTTGCATATAAATCAACAGGTTTTGCGGAAACTTCAAATTCTTCAATAAATCCGATTGTTTCATAATCAACTATTGCAATTCTGTTTTTAGTTCGACTTATTATATATATTTTGCCGTTTTCGTACGCTATTTTTGAAATATTTGGAAAACTTCCGATATTTTTTAGCAGGTAATTATTATCAAGCTCTATAGCCCATACATTATTGGTTTTTCGGTCAACGTAGAATAATTTTGTACCGTCTTCGCTAAGTGTAAATTTTTCGCATAAGCCGTTTACTTTCAGTTGTTTTTTTAATGTCATTGTCTCAAGGCTAAATACATATATACTTGAATCAGAACCTGATGTTATATAGGCAATTTTTTTGTTTTTATCAATGATTATTTGCTCAGGTTGTGTTTCAAAATTTACTCGTTTTATAACTTTTTCATCCATCAATGAAATTATATTCATTGTTTTATAATCAAAATAGGTTACAAGTAAAAATTCATTATTAAATTCTTTTAAATCATTGATTACGTGTTCTTGTTCAAGTGCATATTCCGGAACTTTTGAATTTGATTGTATTACTTGAATATTTTTATTTGCTCCTGTTGAAACATAAAAAGTTTTACCTTTCAATGGTTCTACAGGTGTTGTGCCGGCTTTTTTCTTATTCCTTGTGTTATTTATTCTCAAGCCTGTTTCTTGAGTTACCATTACATCTAAATTACCGATAATTCCTTTCAAGTTTTCGGGAATCATAAGTCCTTTTGGTAGTAAAATATCCTGTGGTAATAATGCTGATGTTACTTCATCAGGCGGATTAGTCATATTTATAACTGTCTTTTTACCATTGGTATTGATAACTTTTAATAGTACAAAATTGTTATTAAGAATTATCATATCAGGTTTTTGCTTCATTGTAGTTCCGACAGGATAACTGTTTTTGATTGTTAGTGTCTCACTTGCGTTAGATTTTGCAGGAAACAACGGTAAGTACATTGTTTTGTCCGGAAGTAATATTGCTCCATCAAAACGAAAATTTGTTTCCGGGAAATCTTTGTTTATAAAATCCTGAACTTGTTTTGGAACTTGTGCTCCTAATGCTGTTGTACAGGTTAATATAAACATACAAATTAACACTATAATCTTTCGCATACTACTTAAAAACTCCCTTAACTTTTGATAATATAGATTTTTGTGGCTTTTTACCACCGCTTATATAATATAATTCTTCGTATAAGCGTTTTTCTTGTTCGCTTATTTTTACAGGAATTTTAATTTTCACAATAACAATATGATCACCTCTTTGAGAAGGTTTTGTTATTATCGGAATTCCTGCACCTTTAATTTTTACGATATCACCGTTTTGAACACCTGCCGGTATTTGAACTTCTTTTTGTCCGTCAAGGGTTTGTATTTCTATTACATCTCCCAGCACGGCTTGAGCAGGTAGAATTTCAAGTTCGGTAAATACATTTATTCCTTCACGTTTAAAGTATTTTGAAGGTTCAACGTGAATTACTACAAACAAATCTCCGTTTGGTCCGCCGTTTTTACCGCAATCACCTTCTGAAGAAATGCGAATTTTTGACATATTGTCAACACCTGCAGGGATTTTTATTTCCACTTTGCGTTCTTTTGTTACTATTCCTTGTCCTTGGCAAGTTTTACATGGTTTTTCAATTATCTGTCCTGTTCCGTGACAGTGTGGACAAGTAGTAATTTGCGCAAAATTACCTAATGGTGTTCTGGTAACTGTTTTTACTTGTCCTGAGCCGCCGCATTGAGGGCAAGTCTTTTTGCCTGAACCCTTTTCGGCCCCTGTTCCGTTACAATTAGGGCATAATTCCAAGTGCTCAAATTTGATTTCTTTGTTTATGCCAAATACTGCTTCTTCAAATTTTAATTTGATATCATATCTTAAATCGTCACCTCTTTGCGGTGCATTAGGATCAGGTCTTCCGCCAAATCCAAATCCGCCAAAGCCTCCAAAGAAACTTTCAAAAATATCATTCAAATCGCCAAAACCGCCTGCAAATGGTCCGTTTGTATCGAATCCTGCATTTTTTAGGCCGTCTTCGCCATATTGATCATATGTTGCTCGTTTGTTATCGTCTGATAATGTTTCGTAGGCTTTGCCTAATTCTTTAAATTTTTCCTCCGCATCCGGTGCTTTATTTACATCGGGGTGTAGCTGCCTCGCTTTTTTCCTGAAAGCTGATTTTATTTCCTCTTTTGAAGCATCTTTTGATACCCCTAATATTTCATAATAATCTGCCATATCTTTTTATTTTACTTCCTTTGTCAAATTTTTATAGAAGATTTATTCTGCTGTGGCTACATTTACAAGCGTTGGTCTTAATACTTTTTCGCCCACCTTGTAGCCTTTTTGTAATTCTTCTATTACTGTATGTTCTTTGTGTTCACTTGTTGGTGTTTGCATTACTGCTTCGTGATAATTTGGATCGAAGTCTTCGCCTATTGCTTTTATTTCTTCTAATCCCATCTTTGTTAATATTTCACATACTTGTTTGTGTACTAAATTGAAACTTTCTTTTACCTTTTCACAATCTTCAACGTTTTCTAAAGCTTTTTGTCCGCGTTCAAAATTGTCTAGGACTTCTAGCATACTTTTTAGCGCATTTTCTGTTCCGTATTTTAATAAACTTTCTCTTTCTTGCGCTTGACGTTTTCTGTAATTGTCAAAATCTGCTGCCAGTCTGATATATTGTTGGTTTAATTTGTCATATTCTTCTTGTAGTTTATTATTTGCAGAAGTTGTTTCTTCTGTTTCTTCAGTTGAAACATCGTTTGTTTCTTCTTCTGTAGAATTTTCAATATCTTCTTTTGTTTCCTCGTCTTTTACGACTTCTTCATTTTTGAACGGATTTGAATTTTCTATTGTCATAATATTTCCCTTCTAACCATTGTACATATAAGTATATTATAAAATATGAATTCGATTTAACAAGTTAAATTTATTATTTTTTAATAATTGCAAGGAATTTTACCTAATAGGATTATTTATTATTTTATATAATTTTATTTGATACGTTTAAGTATGATTTTAATGTCTTCAGGGTTATTCAAATTACCTTTTAGGTTTACTCTGAAATATTGGAATTTACATTTTTTTGTTTCTATTGGCGGTATTTTTGCAAGTTCATTTTTATATATTTCCATTGATTCTTCAGGGCGAAGAACAAATTTTAGTACCCAACTCAGCGGTAAAAATAATACTCTAATTCCTTTTGGTGCTTCTTTATCGTATTTCCCAAAGATATTCATTTCTGCGTCTTGTTGTATAATATTGTATTGTCCGTTTATATATAGTGACATGAATTTTTGTTGAGAAGTTATATTTATATTTTCCAAATATTGGTTATTCAGGTCAAATGAACCTCTAATATCTGAATTTAGGGCATCTTTTCTTGTAAAATCAATATTGGTCAAGTCATACATGCTAATTTTACGTTTTTTATTTGCTTTTCCTAACATAAATTCTGTACTTCCAAGTTGCGGTAAGAAACCTTCTTCCATTTCAAAATCTATGTGTGCTAATACTTCTTGTAAATTGTCTTGAGTTTGAAGGTGTAATTTTGCTTGTGCTATTCCTTGAATTTGGTTTTTCAAATTGAATAATTTTTCTGCTGCTATATTTGAATCAATTTCTCTTGCTGAAAAATCTATTATTGAGGAATTATCATTAAAATTATATTGCCCTTCTGCACTTAGCATTCCGTTTGCAAAAAGGACTTCAGGCATTGTAAAATTGAATAATGAATCCTTTAAACTTCCGAATAGCTGTATATCGTTTAATTCTAAATCATCAAATAGAAATTCTTTTACTTTAATATTCCATTTTTCAATAGTCATATCTATTTTTGTAATTTTAGAAGATACATTGTCAATTCTATTCATAAACATTGCGTGATGTTTAGAAATATTTGTATTGACCGGTTTTTTAGATTTTTTATTTATTATGAATTTATCGATAAGTATTTCCATATTATGGACTATGAAAATTCCGTCAAGGCGGTTTGCTACTGTCATTTTGCTTTCAAATGGCTGAAATTTGTATCTGCCTTGGGCTATGATATCTACTCTGTCAAGATTTGCGTTTACTTTGGCTGAGCGAACATAAAAATCATTGAATATTGTTTTTACGATTTCAAAATTTCCTGTTATTTTATCTTTGATAAAGTCATATTTTAAGTTTCCTTTGAATTTGCCGCCATTGACATATTTCCCAAATGAACCGGCTACTGATACCGGTGCGTAATTTTGTGTTTTGCAGGTTACAAATTTTGGGGTAAGTTTTCCGTTTTGTTTTATAAATAATCCTTCACCTTTTACAATAAGTTGTTTTTCATTAGGCTCAAGAATATAATATTCATATTCTTGAAGTTTTAAGCCATTTGGTATTTTTATTGTTTTTGCATAAAGTATTCTTTGTTTTTTGCGAAGTCCTAAATAAGCGTTTTTGTATATGACATCAGAACCTTTATTTAATTTTAGGTAGTATTTTACTTCAGGTATTCTGTTTTGAATTTTATAAATTACTTTTGCATCTGCGGTATTTTTTAAGTGATATGTTTCAGGAAGATATGTTTTAATCATTTTTTCAGTTAGGGTAGATGTAACTTTGCCTATCACAATTCTTTTTGGACTTAAGATGTCTTTTATTAAAAGTGAATGATAGACTTTTTCTCCGCCTAAAAGTCCTTCTGCATTTGAGGTAAGGGTATTATCCTTTAATATAAATTTTGCATTTGAAAAGGATATTGGAACGTTAAATAAAACACTTTTAGCACTAAGATTTTTAGCCAGAAGTTTTCCTGAAATATCATTATTTTTTACATATAAATCAATATTTATTTGTCCTGAGTAATCTTTAAAATTTTCGATGAATTTTTTACTTTTATCTTTTGATTTTTGATAATATAAAAGCGTTTGGAGCGATTTATCAACAGGTATATCTTTTGCTTGAAGTGAAAAATCATTAGTTCTGTCTTGGGCATAAACTTTTCCGTTAAGATAAAATTCACTATTGTCTGTATTTAATAAAAATTTTTCAGCATATATTGAATTGTTTTCGATATAGAAATTCCCTTTTTGTCCGATTTCAATGTTTTTCGAAATATTAGGAATTTCATAAAAAGCTTTAAATGTTAGATTTTTCCTGTTTAAGTTTTGATTTTTTAATTCTATATTTTGAATAGAAAATTTTTGGTATGGTTGTTTATTTAAAATGATATCTGCTTTATGGATAGTAATTTCAGGAAGTTTTGAAAGGGCAAAAGGTTTTGAGGTTTTGCCTTTTTTGAGTTTTGATAAAAATTGTTGGATTAAATTAAGATCTGCATATACGGATTCAATTTCAAGATTGGTTGCAGATAAGTTTTTTATATTTAGTTTTGCCTTGGTATTATTTATTTTTAAGGCTGTTTGGTTATTTTGAGGTATTGAAATTTCTTTTAAATAAATATCTGCTTTCAGATTTGGAGTGATATTTATTTTTATACCTTTTATGTCAATGTTTGCATTTGTTTTGTCTTTGATTATTTTTTCTATTTTGTTGTTGAGAATTTGAGAATTTATTAGTTTGGGAATAACATAAAATGTTCCTAAATATAATGAAATTATTATAAAGAAAGATAGTATAAATAATATGAAGAAACCTTTGAATTTGTGCATATCCCGAACATATTTCCTTAACTTTTAATGAGATGATATCATAAATAAGATGTTTTGAAATAAACATTTGGTCTAATATTATTGCTAAATTTTACAAACTTGTTCGAGAATTAAAAAAGGATTATAATTCCCAAAATATGAATATTTTATTTTTGCATAGAAATTTTCCTGCTCAATTTCGTTATCTGATTAAGGAATTGGTCAAGAATAAGGAAAATAAAATAGTTTTTATTACAAATAATGATTCACATAAAATTCCGGGTGTGATGAAAATTCAGTATCGACTTAAGCGCGAAGTCCCGGAAAATTGTCATAGATATTTAAGGTTTTATGAAGAAGCTATAATTCATGCTCAAGCAGCGGCAGAGGCTGCTATTCAACTTAGAAATTCAGGGTTTATACCTGACATTATTTATGGTCATACTTGGGGACAGACTTTGTTTATGAAAGATATTTTCCCTGAAGTGCCTTTGTTATGCTATTTTGAATGGTTTTACAATTCTGTCGGTGCTGATATGGGCTTTGATGGTGAAGTTTTAAGTGTTGATAAACTTGCTAAACTAAGAAGTAAGAATGCTCATTTGTTAATCGATTTATATACTTGTGATGCAGGAATTTGTCCTACTAAATTCCAGAAAAAACAGTTTCCAAAAGAATTTGATGACAAATTAAAAGTTATTTATGATGGTGTCGATACGGATTATTGCAAGCCTAATGAGAATGCTGTGTTCAAAATTGATAATAAAGATTTGATTTTTACTTCAAAAGATGAAGTTGTTACTTATGCAACCAGAGGGTTAGAAGCATATAGAGGATTTCCTGAATTTATGCAGGCAGTTGAAAGGCTTCAAAAAAGACGCAAAAATTTGCATGTGATTATTGCAGGGGAAGATAGAGTTTGTTATGGTCCAAAACTTGCTGATACTACTTACAAAAAATTAATGCTTCAAAAACTTGATCTTGATTTGGATAGAATTCATTTTGTCGGGAAATTGCCGTTTGCAAGATATGTAAATCTGCTTCAAATATCATCGGCTCATGTTTATTTGACGTATCCGTTTGTTGTTTCTTGGTCTTTGTTTGATGCAATGTCTTGTGCTTGTCCGATTGTTGCTTCTGCTACCGAACCTGTTATGGAATTTGTCGAAAATAATAAATCAGGGCTTTTGTTCGATTTTTACGATATAAATGAGCAAGTTGAAAAAATAGAATATGCTCTCAATAATAGAGAAAAAATGGCTTCTATTCGTGCTAATGCCAGAAATGTTATTGTCGAAAATTATTCTCTTTCAAAAATGATTCCTCAACATTTGGAATATATTAACTCTATTATTCAAAATTATAAAATCCATCAAATGAAGGATAATAAAGTCTTAAAAGTATAATATAATCCAAGTAGGTGTTTTTAACTTGGAGAGTTTATATGGATAGAATTGTATCAGAGAATGTTGATTTGTACTCACCCGGAGTACAGGAAATGTCTGATTCAATAACTCAGAATTGGACGGAACAAGCGCTTGAATGTTACTATATAAACTGTGATTGTAAAAAATGTTCTATTAGTCGGGGAAATTATTCTTTTATTTGTCAGATGCCAAAAGTTATTGATATGCTGTTGCAAACGGTTGGCGAACCTGAAGAATCAAGAAAAACTGCATAATTGTATGGTCTTAAAATATAACGAAAACCTGCAGCAATCGCCGCAGGTTTAAATCTGTCATTAGGTCTGGTAACCGTTATTCTTTTACTAGTTTGTTGTAGTGAAACTCTAATAATTTAGCTAATTGCCATTCTTTAGCTCTAATTTCTTGCATTTGCTGTTTTATTCCTTTTAATTCCAGCAATAGAGTTTCTTTGTCTTTAAATCTTTGTGGGGCATTTACCTGTTGGAAAACCTCTTCTTCTTTTGTATCAGATGTCCATTCAGGTGAAAAACATCCGTTTTCAAAAAAATCCTTATCGTCCATTTTACACATCTCCAATTCAACAACTATCAATTTTTATCAGTAATCAAGGAATGAAAAAAATCCACTAACTTGAAATTACCATATTTGAATGCAACCGGTTTATTTGAATATTCGCTGCGTGAAATTTTATTTAAAGTATCCATTTCTTCTTGTGATAATGTGCCGAAATCAAAACTTGTCATTTCTGCATAATCAATCATCAAATCTTCTACATCCATAATCTTTTTCTCTGACATATCAACACTCCTTAAACTGTCTGTCTTTTAATCACAAGTTTTATATCGGAGTTTTGTCTTCGAAACTTTATATTTTAGGTTTATATTGTTACATATTTTAATAATTCAAATTTGAACCCTAGTATTTGCCTTGAAAATAATTTATACTATAAATGTAGTAGTATGAATTTATAGGTAGTATATAAAGTTAGTTGGCTTTTAATTTGCCATCTATTTGCAGGATTGTCATTATTATTATGTTGGAATAAAATTGTATAGTAATGTAAATTCTGCTTGTGTAAAATGGCAAAATAAAACTTTGATGATTTTTATATAGGTGAATTATAGGTAGAATCTGTTGAAAAACGTAAATAATAACGAAGAATTGAATACAAAAACCCAAAAACGCGGTAAAAGAAAATTAAGTTCAAATCCAATAGAGAAGGTTACACTTCCTATTGATGGTGTGAAAATGATTTCTGTGCCACAAACGGATTCTGTTGTTGAAATTCAACCTGATAAACTTAAAACAACCAAGAAAAAACTTGATAAGTTAATAAAACCTATTTCTACAACTGATGAAACAAGCTTTAACAGTATTGTAGAAACTATAAACAATTTTAATACTTCAAGGACTAAACCAAGAAATTATAATAACGAATATACTTTAAATATTCCTAAAAACGTTTCTAATGCTAATTATTTTGAATTATTAAAAGAGATTTTGAATACTTTTCAAAGTAATAAAAGCATGGTTGAAGTTTTTGGAAAGTTAAGCAGTATTTTTATAAGTCAATTAAAGTGGAATTTTGTTGGGTTCGGTTTGTTCCACGAAAAATCTAAATGTATTAATCTGAAATTATACAGCAAGACAAGTAATACATATTTGTCAAAAATATTTTTATCTGATGAAAATAACCCTATAATTCAATGTTTTAAAAACCAAGTTATTATTGATAAGGATGATTTGAGTTATTTGAATATTCCTTATTTGATGAAAACAAGTTCTGTTATAATTCCAATGATGTCAATAAACAAGTGTATTGGAGTTATGCTTGTCGGGCAAAATATTTCTAATATAAATGTTAATATTGTGAATTTCTTTTCAAATTATGCAGGCATGTATATTCACAATTCACAGTTGCTTGAACAAACAAGTAAATATGCTAATACAGATACTTTGACTTCATTATATAACCATAGAGGTTTCCAAGAAGTTCTTGCAAAAGAACTGGAAAAGGCCAATGCCAATAATACACCGTTATCTGTTGTAATGTTTGATGTTAATAATATTTCAAAGATTAACAGAGAACTTGGTCATGCTAAAGGTGATGAAGTAATTAAAACGATAGCAGATAAGATTAAACAAAATATTCGCTCAAATGATTGTGCGGGAAGATACGGCGGAGATGAAATTGCCGTTATTTTACCTAACACAACAACAAAAGATGCAAAATATTTAGCAGAATATATTACATATTGTTTATCTTGTTGTTTTGTGGATGATGTTGGACCGATTAAGGTTTCTGTCGGAATTTCAACATTCCCTGAATGTACGATATATCAAGAAAAACTTTTAATCTTGGCAGAACAGGCAATGTTTATATCTCAGGCAAAAGGTTATAAAGAAGGTATGTCTGCTATTGTAAGTTCTTCAGATTTCAATTTCTGGGATGATGTTGCACTTAATTCATTTGCAGAAGTCCTTGCAAAACGTCACTCTCAAATTGGTATAAATTTTGAAGAAGAACTTTTACACAAATTTAACCAAGAAGAAATAATTAACCATAATCATTTGATGGAAATGGTTACATCAATAGCCGGTGCAATAGATGCTAAAGACCCTTATACAAAAGGGCATTCGACATCTGTATCAAGATATGCCGAAGCTCTTGCAAGAAGTGTTAACCTTCCTGAACATGAAGTTGAACGCATTAAAATTGGGGCATTATTGCATGACGTTGGCAAAATCGGTATTCCTGAAAATGTTTTGAAAAAACCGGGAAAATTAACCGATGAAGAATGGGAAATAATGAAACAACACCCTAAAATTGGTGCTGAAAAAGTTATTGCGCCAAATGAAGCATTAAGAGATTTAATCCCAATAGTTAAATATCACCACGAAAGATTAGATGGTAAAGGTTATCCTGAACATTTGAAAGGTGATGAAATTCCATTGGAAGCAAGAATTGTTTCTATTGCCGATGCTTATCATGCTTTGGTTAGTGATAGACCTTATAGAAAAGGCTTACCGATAGAAACCGCTTGTGCAATTTTAAAAGAAGGTGCAGGAACTCAGTGGGATCCTGATTTAGTTCGTCAATTTATATCAATCGCACCTTCACTTACAACTAATGTATAGAAGACAAGAGGTTTAAAATTTACGGAAGATATGTCAGGATTGTTCTTGCTGTGTGCTCAGGCGATCTTGCATACATTACATCATCAGAAACAATAATACGTTTTCCGCCGTTATATGTAATTTCTGAAATGCAGCCACGATCAAATTCTCCAAATATAAAAATTGGAGCTTCAGAATTGGAATTAGCCCATGATATAAGTCCCATATCAACGGGAGATTGCATTTTTGAATTGTCGGCAATAACAGGTCCCAAAGATAAATAATCTGCGCCACAATTTATGGCTGAAATTATCTCATCTTGCGTGGTAACTGTTTTCCCAATAATTGCTTGAGGACCTAGAAACTCTCTGGCATCACTTATTGAAATATCATTTCTGCCAAGGTGAACCCCATCAGCTTCAACTATGCTGGCAATATCTAATCTGTCATTCACAATAAATGTTGCACCGTATTCGTCACATAAAATTCTTATTTTGTGTCCTAAATCTACAATTACACCATCAGGTACGTTTTTTTCTCTTAACTGAATAATATCAACTCCGCCTTGCAAGGCTGAGGCAACGGCGTCTAAAAATATATCTTTAGAGTCAAATTTGTCAGAATTTGTTATAAGATATAGACGTTTTTTTTCTAATTTTAAAAGATTAAACTGCTCTTTTAGTTTACTCCACATAAATATATCCCTTATGACCGCTTCACAATTATTATAGCATAAATAAATAAAAGGTCAGTTCGGATGAACTGACCTTGTTTGTATATGTGAGTATAATTTCAAATTTTTGTTATGCTGTGAATACATCAGCAAATGGTGAATCCGGTTGTTGAATATGTGGTGCTACTTTTGAATATGTTTTTAATGCTGTATTGTATGCTGTTAAGTATTCTAATGCTTCTTGTTTGTTTTCTATAGTATAATTACCTTGCCATTTACCTAATTCAGGTGCTGCTTCTTTATAACTTTCAACTGACCCGACAGGAGCTTTTTGTGATATATTTAATCCCATTCCTGCATATGGACTAATATTATCTAAATCTTTTCTATCAATACTTTTTTCAAACCAATTAGTATTAATATTTGCTGCTTTAGCTGTACCTTTTGTTTCACCAACGTTAGTTGTATTTAAGTTGCCATTTGTTCTTGTAAATGTTACATTTGCTCTTGTGTTCATAAATTTTCCTATTTGATCCATTGTACCGAATCTCCTTTTTTCTCACATATACTCGTTTAAATTTACCGTTTTAATATCCTAATCAATCTTGATTTTCCATCTCTGTATTTATATAAAGTATTTTTGTGATGACAAATTGCTTTTTAAATGTTTTTTGTTACAAAATGTTAACATCTTCTCTAATCTATTATATATATTTATAAAAGCTTAGGATTATTAAAAATAAATATTAAAATTGACCGTATGGCTAATACCAATTCAGGCTAGTTAATCCTATTATAATTGTAGTTTTTATAGGAAAAATCATGCACAGGAATTACAGTATAATAGACAACAAAAAATTAACCGAGCGAGAACTGGAAGTTCTGCAATATGTTATCAAAGGTTTTACTAATAGAGAAATTTCAGATATTTTAACGATTACTCATCACACAGTTAAAGCACACGTTGCTTCTATTATAAAGAAAATGGGTGTTAGAAACAGAGTTGAAATTACTGTTAATGCAATAGAAAAAGGTCTTATTTCTAATCATCATCAAGACTTAGAACAGCCATAAATGCTTCTTGTGGTACTTCTACGCTTCCAACAGATTTCATACGCTTTTTACCTTTTTTCTGTTTTTCAAGAAGTTTGCGCTTACGTGAAATGTCGCCGCCATAACATTTTGCAAGTACGTTTTTACGCATTGCTTTAATTGTTGTTCTTGCTATTACTCTGCCGCCGATTGCTGCTTGTACAGGAACTTCAAATAATTGTCTTGGAATTATTTCTTTTAATTTTGTTGTTAATTTTTGTCCGATATAAAACGCATTATCTTCATGGCAGATAACTGAAAGGGCATCTACAACTTCTCCTGAAAGCATTATATCAAGTTTTACCAATTTTGATCTTTTGTATTCGCTAAATTCATAATCCAAACTTGCGTATCCCTTTGTTCTGGATTTTAATTGGTCATAAAAATCTGTAATAACTTCACTCAATGGAATTTCATACGCCAAATCAACACGAACTTTATCAAGATATGTCATATTGATAAAAATTCCTCGTTTAGTTTGTGCCAAATCCATTAAAGTTCCAACATATTCGTTAGGTGTAATTATTTGAACTTTTACATAAGGTTCTTCAATGTAATCTCTATACTGTGCTGCAGGAAGATTTGCTGGGTTATCAATTTCAACAACTTCACCGTTTGTTTTGTGAACTTTATAGACAACTGATGGGGCTGTTGTTACTAATGACAAATCATATTCTCGCTCCAAACGTTCTTGGGCAATTTCCATATGCAGCATTCCCAAAAATCCGCATCTGAATCCAAAACCTAAAGCACTTGATGTTTCCGGTTCAAATGTAATACTGCTGTCATTTAATTTTAATTTTTCTAAAGCCTCTTTTAAGTTGCCATAATCTTCATTATCTACAGGATACATTCCTGAAAATACCATTGGTAATGCTTCTTTGTATCCGGGTAGTGGTTCTGTTGCTGGGTTTTCGATATTTGTAACCGTATCTCCGACAAATCGTGTTAATTCTTTGATTGATGCTGCAAAATATCCTACATCTCCGCAGGTTAAGTGTTTTACAGGTACTCTTGACGGTGTTTGATAACCAAGTTCGACAATTTCATATTCTTTTTTAGATGCCATAAATCTTACTTTGTCGCCTAATGATAAGCTTCCGTCAACAATTTTGAAATAACATACAGTTCCTAAATATTGGTCATATACACTGTCAAATACTAATGCTCTTAGTGGTTTATCAGAACTGTCAATAGGTGCAGGTACATAGTTTACAACAGCTTCTAAAACTTCTTCAATTCCTTCACCTGTTTTTGCACTTACAGGAATTGCCATTGATGCATCAATTCCTAAGATTTCTTCAATTTCTTGTCTTACTCTTTCAACATCTGCTGAAGGTAAGTCGATTTTGTTTATTACAGGAATAATTTCAAGATTTTGTTCTATTGCAAGATAAACATTGGCAAGTGTTTGTGCTTCAACACCTTGGGTTGCATCTACAATAAGCAATGCTCCTTCGCAAGCCGCTAAAGATCTTGATACTTCGTAAGAAAAATCAACGTGCCCCGGGGTATCAATTAAATTTAATTCATAATTTTTCCCGTCTTGTGCGGTGTAGTTCATTCTTGCCGCATTAAGTTTTATCGTAATTCCACGCTCACGCTCAATGTCCATAGAATCCAATAACTGTTCTTGCATATCTCTTTGTGCTACAGTTCCTGTTTTTTCTAATAATCTGTCGGCAAGTGTTGATTTTCCGTGGTCTATGTGGGCAATTATACAAAAATTTCTTACATTTTCTCTTGTTTTCATAGTTTTGATTATATATGAAAAAAAAGAATTAGTAAAATATTACTGTTAACTTCTGTATAATTTCATAACTGAAAAACCGGTCATTTGTATTGTGACCGGTCTTTCAAAACTTTTCTTTTCCTCTCTCCATTTTGTCTTAAGCTAACCCCAAAACTTTTTTGTACCAAGAAAAAGATTCTAGTTCTGTACCATTAAATGTTGTTTTTGTACATTGAGTTTTCAAGTAAGTTTCAAATTCGTCAACAAATTTGGACTTAACGTTTTTTACCTCAGTTTCCGCAATTGTTTTTCCCATAGACTACACTCCTTTACACTTTTAGAACCTCTTATATTATAACACAAAAATCATGTTTTTTCTAGTGATAACAATGTTTTGAAATTTTTCTTGTTGTTGTAAGAGGGTTCCTTATGTAAAATTTTGTTAAGCGATTTTGTTTTTGTAATAATTCATTTTTTAATGGCTTGTATAATTTTTTAATTTCTTGCTAAAACTGTTTTCGCATGCAATAATATTAAAGGATTTCGGAAATTATTTAACTGAGTTTCTGATTTTGCACAAGTGAAAATTTTATGCTAAAATCGTAAATAAAGAGGGTTTTGTATGAATATAAAAAAGTCGATTTTGACAGGTATTTTGGTTTCATCCATTGGTATTGGCGGTGTGCCTGCTATGGCGCAAATGTCGCCTGAAGCCAGTGCTTTATATCAAGAGGCTTGCAGTGCTGAGCATCAACAAGATATGAAGGGAGCTATTTCTTTACTTGAAAAGGCTTCTGCTCTTGCAGGTAATGATACTATGATTTATACAAAACTTGCCGGATTATATACTGAAATCGGTGAAAATGATAAAGCTCTTGAGCTTTATAAAAAAGTTATCAATCTTAAACCTGATGATGCTTTCATTTATATCAGTATTGGTAGTATTTATGAAACTCAGGCTAAATATAAAGAAGCTTTGCAGGCTTATGAAAAGGCTTTGGACTTGTTCCCTGAATATAAATACAATTATTACAATATTGCAAATACTCAATATCAATTAAAAGATTACAATTCTGCTATAAAAAATTACAATGCTTTTTTAGAAACTTATTCTCAGCATACAGAATCTCGTGAAAATCTTGCGGCATCTTATTTTGCTGTTAAAGATTATAAAAATGCCGTAGAACAGTATAAAAAGTTGTATGAAAAAAATCAAGATAATTACAAGCATTATGCAGAGTATGGCTTGGCATTATTAAATACGAATGAATTTGAAAAATCTGCTGAAATGCTTGAAAAAGCTATTGAGCGTAATCCTGATAATAATTCTGCTCATTTAGGTTTGGCTCAGGCATATCAAGAGCTGGGTAAAAATGAATTATCTTATGAACAATATCAATTTGTATTGGAAAAAGTTCCTAACTTGAATACTGTTCGATTAGATTATGCAAATTTGCTTGCTAATATGAATAAAAATACCGAAGCGCTTACTCAGTATAATATGTATATTCAAGCATATCCGAATGATGTCAGCGGTTATAAAAATATTGCAAATGTTTATAAAACACTTGGCAATTATGACAAAGCGCTTGAAAATTATTTAATAGCTATACAAAAAACTCCTGATGATATCGATATTAAAAAAGATATAGCATTTTGTTTCCATAATAAAAAGGATTATACCAATTCGGTAAAATATTATGATGAAATTTTAGCTGTTCAGCCTGATGATTATAATATTAAATTTAACAAAGCATTGGCTTTGCATGCTCTTCACAAATACGAAGATGCAATAACTTTGTATAAAGAACTTCAAACCGTGAAAAGTGATAAGGCTGTTAAAGAAAATCTTAACAACGCATTGGTTGCAAGAGGACATGAGTTGTTGGAAATCGAAGATTATGAAACAGCTATGGCTAATTTTAAACAAGCTATCAAAGACGGTTATATGGACGGCTATGTGTATTACGGTTTAGCTAAGGTTTATAGAGCTCAGGAGAATAATACAAAGGCTGCTGAAAATTATGAAAAAGCAATTTCTCTTGATCCTGATAAAACTCTTTATTCTGCTGAATATAGTGATTTTATTTCTTCTTTGTATAAACCGAAAACTAATGTTCAAGAAGCTGTTAGTCAGGAAGGTCCTTTACCTGTTATAAATATCGAGGTTGAAACTCCTGAAAAAACTGTGTCTCAAACAAAACCTGAAGAAACTAAACCACAATTAGCTTCACCTGTTGCAATTAAACAGAATGAAGACTTGATTTCGGAAGGTGATAAAAATCTTAAAAACAACAATTATGATGCTGCGATAAAGAATTATCAAGATGCGTTACAACTTGTTCCAAGTGATGCCGAAACTCTTTGCAAAATTGGTTATATATACAAGTTAAAAGAAGATAATATGAGAGCAATCAATTATTATCAAAAGTCTATTATCGTTAATCCTGATTATACTGATAGCTGGTTTAATTTGGGATTGGTATATATCAATGAGAATAATTTTGTTGAGGCTCAGAAAAGTTTTGAACGTGTAATTTCACTTGATACTGATTACAATTCAGGTTATGCTTATTATGCACTTGGAAGAGCTTTAGAGGCACAAGGCAAAAAAGAAGATGCTATAAAAAATTATAAACTCTTTGTTAAACATAGTAACGATAAAGAGACTATAGAAAATGTTCAAGCTCAGATTAAGCAATTACAAAAATAAATGCTTGGAATAGTTTTTAATTATGAAAAAAATATTTTTACTTGTAATAATATTTATATTCGGTTTTTTTATGCCTTTTTGTTATGGGCGTGAAAAATCTGTTATTTTGTTTAATAAATATCAGTTTACAGAAGATACTATAATTTCTCCTAGTAATACCAATGTATTTAAGCCTGGGGAAAGGGTTTATTACCTTATTACCTTACCTAAAAAAGTTAAATCACAAATGCTTTTAATTCAGGTATTAGAAATTGGCGGAGATGGTGAAAGATTAGGATATTCACTGGCTTGGGGAAAACGTGTTAAACTGAGAGATGAACAAGTACATTATTTTACTGATTATGTTGTGTTTAATACCCCTGGGGCTTATGCCATGAGAGTTTACTCCCGTGATAACCCTACTAAAGTTTTGACAAGCGCATATTTTTATGTGAGAAATTAATTAAGAGGATAAAGTTATGATAAAAGATAAAGCATTAGAATATTTCAAGAATGGTTATTCTTGTTCTGAAAGTGTTGTACAAGCTTGTATTGATGAAGGGATATGTTCTGAAGAACTGTTGCCTTGTGCTACAACTTTTTCTGCCGGTATGTCATCAGGTTGTGCTTGTGGCGCTGTTAGTGCCGCTCAGATGGTATTAGGGTATGTTTATGGCAGAAATAACAGATATAATAATCAAGTTTTTGCAAGAGAAAAGGCGGCTGAACTTGTTGAAAAGTTTAGAAAAGAGAATAAAGTTACCTGCTGTAGAATTTTAAGTTCAGGCTATGAAGGCAGTGCGAAAAAAGAACATTGTTCTAAATTCGTTGCTGATGTATGCTCAATTTTGGAAGACTTGATTAAGGTAGAAGTTAAATGTTAAATGTTTTAGCCGTATTTTTAGGCGGGGGAATTGGTGCTGTTTTTAGATATTTAACAGGTGTTTTGTTTGTTCAATATCTTAAGTTTCACATACCTTTGCCTACGTTTGTTGTGAATGTAGTCGGATGTTTCATTTTGGGTTTTGTCTATGTATTTTGTTTAGAAAAATTTCAACTTAATCCTGCGTTGAAACTTTTGATTACTGTTGGATTTTGCGGCGGGTTAACTACTTTTAGTACCTTTTCGTTTGAAATTTTTGATATGATTCAGAATGTACAATATATTCATGCTGCTTTATATACAATAGGAAGCCTTGTTATTGGTGTATTAGCAGTGCTTTTGGGAGGATATTTATGCAGAATTTTTATAGTATAGATAAGTTGAATTTTTTAACTGCCGGCATGCCGCTTGTAACCGGTAAAGGCGGTTATCCTAAAGCGATTGAAATCCTCAAAGAAATGGGGCTTGATGGGATGGAAGTTGAGTTTGTACATGGGGTGAGGATGTCTGATGAAACCCGTGAATTTTTGAAAAATATACAAAAAGACTCCCCTTTAGTTCTGACAGCTCATGGCCCGTTTTATATAAATCTTAATTCTAAAGAAGAAGAAAAAGTTGAAGCCAGTGTTCAAAGAATTATTGATACAGCAAAAGCTGCTTCTGATTTTGGCGGGTATAGTATTACATATCACGCTGCTTTTTATATGGGAAAAGATAAAGAAGAAGTTTATCAACAGGTGAAAAAACAAACTCAAAAAATTATTGAAGTTTTGGAACAACATAATATCAAGATGTGGATTAGACCTGAAACTACAGGAAAAGCTACACAATGGGGTGATTATGAGGAAATTATTCGCTTGTCTAAAGAGTTTGAACAAGTATTGCCTTGTATTGATTTTTCGCATATTCATGCCAGAACAGGCGGGCAATATAATACTTATGATGAATTTTGCAAAGTGCTAGATAGAATTGGAAAAGAATTGGGTGATTTTGCAATAAATAATTTCCATGCACATTTGGCAGGGATTGAATATACTGCTAAAGGTGAAAAACAACACCTTATTTTAGAAGAATCCGATATGAATTATAAGGACCTGTTAAAAGCATTAAAATCTTTTGGTGTAAAAGGTGCTTTGGTTTGTGAAAGTCCTAATATTGAAACTGATACAAAGATTTTGAAAGACTATTATATGAGTTTATAGTTGTCTTATATATTCAAAATATTCGTTGTTTTTGTAGTTTTTAATATTTTCAAGAACTTCTTCTTTTGTTATCCAGCCGTTTCGTATTGCAATTTCTTCAAGGCATGAAATTTTTATTCCTTGGTTTTCTTCTATTGCATGAACATAGGCGCTTGCTTGAAGTAATGAATTATGGGTTCCTGTATCAAGCCAAGCAAAACCGCGTCCAAATATTTCTACATGAAGTTTCTTTTGTTCAAGATAAATTCTATTCAGGTCGGTTATTTCCAGTTCTCCACGCTTGGAAGGTTTTAGAGTTTTGGCATATTCAATAACCTTGTTATCATAAAAGTATAAACCGGTTACGGCGTATTTGGATTTTGGAATTTGTGGTTTTTCTTCGATGCTTATAGCGTTCCCGTTTTCGTCAAATTCAACTACCCCAAATCTTTCGGGATCTTTTACTTGGTATGCAAAAATAGTTGCTTCATTTTGATTTTGGGCAATTTCGGCTGCTCGTTTCAGCATTCCTGTAAAGCCTCGTCCGTAAAATATATTATCACCTAAAACCAGTGCGATTGGATCTTTGCCGATGAATTCTTCGCCTATAATGAAGGCTTGGGCTAATCCGTCAGGCGTTGGTTGTTCTTTGTATTCAATTTGCATTCCTAATTGGGAGCCGTTTTTTAGTAATTTCTTGAAATTCGGTAAATCTTGCGGGGTTGAAATTATCAATATTTCTCGTATGCCTGCAAGCATTAAAACTGAAATAGAATAGTATATCATTGGTTTGTCGTATATTGGAAGTAATTGTTTTGATATTCCGATGGTTCCGGGATAAAGTCTTGTTCCGCTCCCGCCTGCTAATACTATACCTTTCATTAGTTTTGTGTCCTTTCTCTAAGTTTTAGATAATTTTGTAATCCGTTTTTCCAATCTCCACAAATATTCGCATTATCCATTACGCTATATTTGGGGCGTTTTGCCGGACGGGGAAATTCTTCTGTTGTACAAGGTTTCAGATTTACCTCTAGTTTGCATTGGTTAAATATTTCTTTGGCAAATCCATACCAGGTTGTTTCTCCGCTTGAACATATATGAAAAATTCCATAAATTTCATTTTTCAGAAGTTTTATAATACCGTTAGAAAGATCTACAGTCCATGTCGGACAGCCAATTTGGTCATTTACTACTTTTAATTCGGGTTTTGCGGCAAGTGATAGCATAGTTTCTACAAAGTTTTTGCCATGTATTCCATATAGCCAGCTTGTGCGAATTATATAATATTTTTTGCAGAATTTTTGAATTGCCTGTTCTCCATAATATTTTGTTAGTCCGTAATTGTTTATCGGATTTGGTTCATCATCTGGAGTGTAGGGTGTTTGTTTTGTGCCGTCAAAGACGTAGTCTGTTGAAATGTATAAAATTGGAATGTCTTTTGTGCTGCATATTTGGGCAAGATTTTCTGTGCCTGTTGAATTGATTTGTTTTGCGGTTTCAAAATCTTCTTGGGCTTTATCTACATTTGTGTATGCCGCACAATGAATTATTATATCAGGTTTTTGGTCTGATATTACTTTGTTCGTCATTTCAAAATCAGTTATATCCATTATTTGGGAATTTGTTTTTATAACGGTATAATTGTTTTGTTCAAGGATTGGACATAAATCTTTTCCCAACATTCCGTTTGCACCTGTAACCAGTATTTTTGTCATTATGTGAAATCCTTTCTCTTATTTTCCTTTGGCATAGTTTAGTTTTTTATTTTCTATGCTGTGAATCCATTCTTGATTATTCAAATACCAGTTAATTGTCAGTTTTATGCCTTCTTCAAATGTTATTGAAGGTTCCCAGCCAAGTTCAGATGTTATTTTGTCATTAGAAATTGCATAACGTCTGTCGTGTCCAAGTCTATCTTGAACATATTCAATAGAGGTTTCATCTTTTCCCATTGCCTCTAAAATTAGGTGAGTAATTTCAAGATTAGTTTTTTCATTGTGCCCGCCAATATTGTAGATTTCTCCGATTTTTCCTTTGTGCAAAACGGTATCTATTGCTTCACAATGATCATAAACATAAAGCCAATCTCGAACATTAAGTCCATCTCCATATACAGGTACTTTTTCATTTTTAAGAAGTTTTGAAATGAAGTATGGGATAAGTTTTTCGGGATATTGATACGGTCCGTAATTGTTTGAACATCTTGTGTTTAAAACAGGAAGTTTAAATGTTTCGTGATATGCTCTAGCTAATAAATCAGCACTTGCTTTGCTTGCTGAATACGGGCTATTTGGGGCAAGCGGTGTTGTTTCATAAAAGTATCCGTTTTTACCCAGTGTTCCATATACTTCGTCTGTTGAAACTTGTAAAAATCTTTCTATTCCCAACTCTTTACATGCTTGAAGCAGATTTAATGTTCCTCCAACATTTGTTTCTACAAAAATTTCAGGGGTTTTTATGGAGTTATCTACATGAGATTCTGCTGCAAAATTTATTACGCAATCAACTTCTTTTATAATTTCTCTAACAAGACTTTTGTCACAAATGTTTCCGTGTATGAATTTATAATTTGGATTATTTTCTATATCTTTTAAATTTCCAATATTGCCACAGTAGGTTAAGGCATCTAAATTGATTATTTTGTAATCAGGATGTTTTTTTAATTCGTTTCTTATAAAACAACTGCCAATAAAACCGGCTCCACCTGTGACAAGTATTTTCATTATTGGATTTCCTCTTTATCTATGTCTTTTAATTTTGGTTGGTTTTGGTCTTTTTCTGATAAGATTGGTTCAAAATCAATTCCCCAATCAATATTTAAATCTTTATCTGCCCAAAAAATTCCTCTGTCTGCTTTTGGATTGTATTCTCCGCTTGCTTTATACAATAATTCAGCTTCAGACGATAGCACAACAAATCCATGTGCAAAACCTTTTGGGATATAGAGTATATTTTTGTTGTCTTCTGATAATTCGGCTTTGACGTATTGGCCAAAGGTTTTTGAATTTGGTCTTATGTCAACTGCTATATCATAAATTTTACCTGTTATACATCTGACAAGTTTTGCTTGTTCGTATGGTTTTGCTTGGTAATGAAGTCCTCTTAATACTTTTGCACTTGATTTTGAGTGATTGTCTTGTTGAAATTCAATATCTATACCGTTTTTGATGAATTCAGATTTTTTATAACTTTCCATAAAAAATCCTCTGTTATCTCCAAAAACTTTCGGTTTTACAAGGATTATATCTTCTATACTTTGTTTTTCAAACTCAAACGGCATAATTTCACTTTCTATAAGGATGTTGCTTATTTTCTTATATCTGATTATAACTTTTTTTTTCAAATATTTCAAGAAAGAGTTATTCCTATGTTAGGTAAATCTTATATATATTGCAGGTTTTTGACATTACCTCTTTATTTTTTTGTTTATTTATCCTATAATAACGTCAAGGGAATACTATTTTTAAGGAGTAAATAAATGAAATTTGTTGTCAGAAAAGATGATATTTATAATGGGATTAAAATTGTAGAAAGTGCTACTTCGCAAAAAGCCGTTCAACCGGTTCTTTATAACATTTTGATTGAAACTATTGACAACAATTCTATAAAATTAACTGCAACAGATTTGGTTTTGACTGTTATTACATCTGTTGATGCTCAAGTTGAAGAAGCCGGAAAAATTACTCTTCCTGCTAAAAAATTGACTGAAATTGTTTCTAAATTAGGCAATGAACTTATTACATTTGAAGTTGAAGAAGGCGGTACAAATGTAAATATTTCTTGCCAAAAATCTAAATTTGATATCATTGGTATTAGTGCAAATGAATTTCCTGCTGAATTTTGTAATTACGAAATGGATGACTCTAAATGCTTTGATGTTGAATTAAAACCATTCTTGAAAGCTGTTAAACAAGCAGGTTTTGCGGCTGCTAATTATGAAGTTAGCAATTTATTATCTGGTGTTGTTTGTGAATTTTCTAACGGTATTTTGGAAATTGCTTCAACTGACGGTAACAGACTTGCAAGAGTTAGAGAAAAAATTAACAGTGATATTGCAGAGCAAACCCAGTTGATTATTCCTTCAAGAACTTTGAATGAATTTGTTAAAATAGGTTCTTTTGTTGAAGACGAAACTATAAAAATCTGCAAAGACAAATCTACTATTGTTTTCAAAACAGAAAAAACTTTGACAATTTCAAGATTATTAGAAGGTCAATTCCCTAAGTATAATCAATTAATTCCATCAGAAAGTCCTAAACAAGCAATAGTTAATGTTGAACAATTAACAACTGCATTAGGCAGAGTTGCTGTTATGGTTAATGACAAGACAAGTATTGTTAAAATGTTGTTTGCTGATAATGAATTGACATTGTCTGCTGATACTCCTGATTCCGGTAAATCTGAGGATAAAATTGATATTCAATATTCTTCTGAAGAACTTTTAATCGCTTTTAACTACAAATTTATATTAGATGCTTTAAAATATATTGATAGCGAAGAAGTTATTATTGGATTGAATGCAAGTTTATCTGCTACAGTTTTAAAACCAAACAGTGAAGATGATTTCATTTGTTTGATTATGCCTGTTCAGATTAAGTAATCGTTTAAAAAAGATGTTTAGTTAAAGTGATTGAAGATTTTATTTTCAACATCTGTTTTGGTGTAGTTGATAATTTCTTTATCCATTTTTAGATTAACACCTTTACCTGCTTTTACGGTACCGATTTGAATTCCGTAGTTGTATTGTTCCGGAATTGCGGCAATTATTCCATAATCTTCGCCACCAAATAGTATTGAATTTTGCCAGTTTTCAAATTCTTCAATTTGCGGATTGTGCGGAATTTTATCAAAATCAATTTCCAGCAAGACATTACTTTCTGTTGCAATAGTTGATAATGTGTCCATTAGCCCATCTGAGGTGTCCATCATTGCATAATCTTGTTTGATATTGGAGCCTAGCAGTTTGCCAAATTCAATTTGTGCATTGGGAGTAAGGTGTTTTTGAATAATTTCTTTAGGTGAATTTTTTCCTTGCTGCAGGAGTTTCAATCCAATGTCGCTTGAGCCGTGTTCTCCTATTATTACAACTTTATAGCCTTCTTTAGCATTTTTTCTTGAGGAGATATTGCGATTTTGGGTTGAGCCTATGGCGCATACTGAAATAAATATTTTATTTGCGCCTGTAATATCTCCGCCTACTATTTGGCAAGTGCTTGGACATGCAGATTTGCAACCTTTGTAAAATTCTTCGATAAAATCATTATTTATTTTGTCAGGTAGTGAAAGCGAAATTGTAAGATATTTGGGTTCTGCACCGCTTGCTGCTATATCTGATAGGTTCACGGCAACTGATTTGTAACCTAGTTCAAATGGCGAGAAATAGTTAAGAGAAAAATGTATATCTTCAACAAGGCTATCTTGGGTTATGACTATTTCTAAATCTTTTAAATATGCACAATCATCCCCTATGTATTCAGAGTTTAGGGTTTGTTTGATTATTTTTATAAAATCTTTTTCTTTCATAAGTTTTTAAATTACATCGTGTTCCATTAGAGAAATAAATTCTGCCACAAGAGTTTTGTTCCATTTTTTGCCGGCATCAGATTTTATTATTTCTAATGCGTCTTTTCCTGACATTTTTGATCTATATGGACGTTGTTCGATTAGTGCAAAATATTCATCGATAATAAGTATTATTTGTGAAGTTAGTGGAATCTCTTCTTTTTCAATTTTGTTTGGATAACCTGAACCATCCCAATTTTCGTGGTGATGTTCAATGATTGGTAAAACATCTTGAATATAGGAAATTGGTTTTAGAATTTCTCTTGCTGCAATTACAGGGTGATTTTTTATATGTTCTCTTTCTTCCGGAGTTAGAGGTGTTGCTTTTTGCAATAATTCCTCAGGAAGCATTAAGTTTCCGATATCATATAATAATATTGCAACTCTTAGGTTATCAATTTCTTCTTTTGAAAGGTCAAATCTTTTTGCCAATGTTACTGCACAACGAACTTTGTTTTTAGTAATTCCTGCGGTGTGCATTGGGTTATAAATTTTTGTAAGTGTATCTGCAACCGAATAAAGAGCTTCTTTTGATACTTCATCTTTGTTTTGGGTTTTGAGTTTTGTGCATAACTCTTCTGATAAATGTTTAAGTTTAGGAATTCTATTTTTAGATAGTATATCTAAGAAAGTATTTACGGCAACTTCTTGCCAATAAGTTTCTGAAATCGGTTTTGCAAGTGTAACTCTATTTCTGCCGTTACGTTTTGAGGTGTACATTGCTTGGTCTGTTAATTCAAGTAATTCATCAATATTTTCGCTGTGTTCAAAATACGTTGCAACACCAAGACTGCCTGTTATATGTCCGATTGTTTCAATTTCAGTATTTTCAATAGATTTTCTAATTCTTTCTGCTGCTATCATTGCGCCTTGAGAAGATATTCCCGGTAATAATACATTGAATTCTTCCCCGCCAATTCTTGCAGGAACATCGACAGAACGAGCATTTGCTTTTAATACATTTGCTATTGTTTTTATCGCTAAATCGCCGTAATTGTGTCCGTAGGTGTCATTGATTTTTTTCAAGAAGTCCAAATCTATTCCGATTATAGAGAACGGTTGTTTTTGACGTCTTGCACGTTGAACTTCTTTTTCTAAAGATTCTTCAAAATATCTTCTGTTATACAAACCTGTTAAACCGTCTGTTACGGCTTGCTCACGTACTGCTTGGAACAAATCGGCAATAGTAATTGCCATTTCTATTTGTTTTGCAAATAATCCAAGAAAATCCATCTCGGTATTGGCAAGTTCTTCGCGTGCAGAAAATACGCAAAACCATCCAAATTCTTTTTTCTGTGCAATTAAAGGAATTACAATAATTGATTTAACGGGTTGATTATTAACGACTTTTTCAACAGTTTCTCTGGTCAATTCAGGTAATACAGATGCCAGTGACAAATCTATTGCTTTGGTTTGTTTTATTGTTCGCTGTTGCATTGCATCATAAAATACGCTGTCTGTTGAATATTTGAGTCTTCTTGTTTGAATTCCCGGAGTGCCTATTATTGTGTTTAATCTGTCTATCAAGCCGTCATTTGATTGGGCTAAAATTCTTAAAAATTCGCCATTTTCATCTTCATATTTTCTTATAATTGAACAGTGCATATAACCAAGTTCACCTTGGGTACTGTTTACTATGGCCTCCATTACGTTTTCTAATGGGGTGGATGAATTCATCATGTCCCATATATGTTGAAGCGTAAACATCCTTTTATTCGCATCGTTCAATTCTTCGGTGCGTTCTGCAATTTCTTTTTCCAGTTCAATGTTTCGTTCATATATTTCAAGATAGTCAAGTTTTTCATTGTAGATGCTGTTTTCTACTTCTGAAACTTTTTTGGTTATTTCTTTAAATTTGTCAAATAATCCCATCAGATACCTTTTCGAGTCCTTATTTATCTAATGCCCTATTATATTATTTTTTTACGAAAATATCAAGTTCTGCGCAACTTCTAATACGTCTTTCGGGTTAGGGAAGTTTGTGCAAGCATCAATATTTTTGTGCAGTTGACATTTTCTCTTGAAACAAGGCTGGCATGGAAGTCCTTCTCCTCCCAGTGCAACGTATTTGTTCTTATCGCCTAATGGGGCTAAAACTTCTTTTGGTGTGCAGGTAAATATCGTTAATACCGCAGGATTTCTTGTTGCCCAGGCTAAATGAGCACTTCCGCTATCAGGTGCCATAACAAGTTTTGCTCTTGAAAATACTTCCATAAGTTCTATTATGTTAGTTTTTCCCGCAAGGTTTAAATGTCTGCCTTCGTTTATGTATTCAATAAGTTCATTGTCATTTGGTCCGCCTGTGAATACTATATTACAATGCGGGCGAAGATTATCTACTACTGTTTTCCAGTTGTTTTTATTCCAATGTTTATTTTTCCAAGTTGTTGCAGGCGCAACTACTACAAGCGGTTTTGTCTTGTCTAAACCTGACAGTAATTCGTCAATCTTTTTAATCTGCTCTTCTGTTCTTGGCGGTAAGGTTACTTTTATATTATCGGTTTTTATGCCCAAATGCTGTGCATATCTGAGATAATTTAATACAATAGGTGAATCCGGTGCGTATGATATATTATCTATCCATTCGTTTCCGCCCAGAATTGCAAATTCTCTTGCTTCTTTTGAGATAATTCTTCTTTTTGCACCGCTAAATAATAACCAATATAAACTTTTTAGCATCATTTGCGAATCTATTGCGATATCAAATTTCTCTGCTCGAATTTGTTTTATCAATTTTATATAATCATCAAAGTTTTCTTTGCAAGGCCCCTTCTTTTTCCATTTTCCAAGTGGTGCCAATATCGCTTTATCCACACAAGGATTGTTCTCTACTACTTGAATTCCTTTTTCTGATACTAGCCAAGTAACTTCATATCCGGCATCTTTCAAGGCGTTTGCAAGCGGAATATTAAAAATTACATCGCCCAGTGATGACAATTTTATAAGTAATGCTTTTTTCTTTTTTTCTTCCATTTGCAAATCCTCTAATTTTTCTCAAAAATAACACACTTATTATATTTGAAATCTGCTTTTTCGTCTAGTGGGATATGTTATTTATTTTAGTGTTTCGGACTTGCAATGAATGTTATATATTTGTCACCGTATTGCTTTTGTTTTAAAACTTCATAATCGGATAAATCAATTTCTGTAACATGTTCTAATATGATTATCCCTGTGCAAATTTTTGATGAGACTTCAAGACTTTTTTCATAAACCCCTGAAAAATATGGCGGATCTATATATATGATGTCAAAATTCTTTTTGGTGCAAAATTTTTCACAGATGTTTATACTGTCTCCTAAAATTAGTTTTATGTCGTTTTCTGATTCGTATTTTTTTATGTTGGATTTTATGATGTTATAAACTTTTTTGTTTTTTTCAATGAAAACAGCACTTCCAAACCCTCTTGATATTGCTTCTAAGCCCATAATTCCTGAACCTGAATACATATCAAGAAAACTTAGGCCGTCAAAATCAATCATTGCTTGTAACGTATTAAATACGCTCATTCTGACTTTTGATAAAGTCGGACGTGTTATTTTTTCATCAGGTGCCGTGATTTTCTGTCCTTTGTATTTTCCTGCTGTTATGTTCATAAAAAGATTTTAACATAAAATATATTAACCCTCACCCTAACCCTCACCCCAACCCTCTCCCATCGGAGAAGGAACTGTTGATTAACCCTCGCCCTATCCTTTTTCCACAGGAGAGAGGCCAGTTGACCAACCCTCGCCTTATCCTTTTTCCACAGGAGATGGAACTGTTAGACCAACTTTTACCCTAGCAATCCCAGAGTTTGGAAGGGAATAAGAGACAATATAAACTTTGCTCCCTCTCCGATGGGAGAGGGCTGGGGTGAGGGGATTATGCTTATAACCAAAGGGAAAGCACCCAGAAAGGTGAATTTCGAGGTGCATTAATTGTAAAGCGTATCAAGTGATTCGGTCACTTGACTATTATTAAGTTTTTTTGTAATACGTCACTGTGAATTTATTCGTATTTCTTGTAGATTCTGAAACTTGCTATCATATAGATCCTGAAACGAGTTCAGGATGACAAACTTATGGATTTTGATATCATCTGGATTCTGAAACGAGTTCAGAATGACGTACTTATGAACTTTGATACCATCTGGATCCTGAAACAAGTTCAGGATGACGTACTCGTGTACTTTGTGTTATTGCCTAGATTCTGAAACAAGTTCAGAATGACGCACTTGTGTACGTTAATGTTGTCATCAAAACCCTAAAGCAAGTTCAGGATGTCATTTCAATTATTTTGATTGATTAAGAACATATCTTGCAGCACTTGTAATCGGTTCAACTGTGCCATCATGGAATACAACAGGGAAAATATCACCCATATCTGCTGCGTTGTTTCTTACGATACAATTTCCAACGGAAGATGCCACTTTTGTATCGGTTGCGGTACTGCAGGAAACTTCTTTATTAGGTAAAGTTGGACCATTTACATCTATAAATCCACGACAATTATTTAATGTTGCAGATGTTACAGGGTCACCAGGAGCTAAGGTACAGCTTCTTGCTGCACTATTGAATGCAAAAACAGAGCCATCTGCTAGTTGATATGCTGTCATATTTGCTTGTGCAACATTTGTAATATTGTTTTTAATTGAGTAAGCTGTTGTAGAGCCAGGTATTTTCATCGCACTAGCTGTTGCATAGTATGTAGCACCTGATAAAGTACCGTTAATTAATGCGCACATTGACGCTGTGACGTCCGGTTTATCGGTTCCACCTCCACAAGCAGTTGTTATAGATGCATAATCTAAATCATATTGAGCAGTACCCATTAGTGCTGCTTGGTTCAATGTTGATAATGTCTTTTTGTATTGTGATTTAAACTTTGCACTGTTGGTGTTTGAAATCAATGTCGGAATAGTCATTGCCGCAACTACGCCAATAATACCCAAAGTAATCAATACTTCAGCCAAAGTAAAACCGAATTTTTTTGTCCTCATGTTGAAATTCCTTTCTTTTTTACATACAACATACAACTAATTTATTAATCCCAGAGAATTAACAATTATATTATTATTATGTCGTATCATGCCAAGTTTGTCAATACATGTTGTCTTAATATATCATTTTATTAAACCGAATGTATGAGATAATCAGTTTTATAGAGGTGGGATATGGCACAACTTAGCAAACTTTTAGGGCTTAGAATTAGAGAGTTGCGCAAGAGTAAAAGACTTACTCAGGCACAGCTTGCTGAGGCTATTGGTATGGAAACCACTAATTTGTGCAAACTTGAAAACGGTTGTCAATTCCCAAAAGAAGAAAACATAGAAAAACTTGCAGCATTTTTCAATGTTGCGGTTAAGGAATTGTTTGATTTTGAGCATTTTCAGACAGCAAAAGACATTCAGCAGGATTTAATTTTTGCAATAAAAAATGCTACTGATAAAGATTTAAAAATGTATTATAAATTGATTAGTGCAGTGAGAGAACAAGTTTAGTTCTTTTTCAAAAAATGTTCTATTATGCCAAGTTTATTTTGTTTTTAGTTACTGTTTAAAAACCTGTTTTTAGTTTATAATAGCAGGTATGTTTGAGATAAACACAGATAATATTTGTGAAAATTATGAAGATTTTCGGCTTAAAGTCAAGCAAGGTTCTTCTTTTGCGGTTACTGGGTTAACCTCGGTTTTAAGGCTGTTTCTTATTGAAAAGATTAAATTATATTCTAAGAAAAAGGTTTTATTTGTAACTTCGACAGAGCAAAACGCTTTAAAATATCAAAGTGATTTGTTGAATGCTTTTAATATGCAATCGGTTGTTATGCCGTTTCAGAATATTTCTATGTATGAAGCGATTTCGCCGAATCTTTATGATTATTCTCGTCAGGTTAGTATTTTGCAAGAGCTTCCTGATGTTGTTATTTGTCCTGTAAAATCTTTGTTAGAAAAGTTTCCATCCAAGGATTTTTACAGTGAGAATTATATTGGAATAAAAGTTGGGGATACGCTTGATTTAAAGGAATTAGCTCAAAAACTTGTAAATTTCGGATATAAAAGAGCGACAATGGTTAGTGATGTATCTGAATTTAGCATAAGGGGTGATATTGCGGATGTTTTTGGGTTAGATGAAAATCCTATAAGAATTGAACTTTGGGGGGATGAAGTTGTTGATATAAGATATTTCAACAACGAAACGCAAAAATCTATCAGCAAAATTGAGCAGGTAAAAATTTTGCCTATATATAAGTTTTTACTTGAAGGGAAAGAGAAAATTCTTGAGGATTTGCAGGCTGAAATTGTTGAAGATGATGAAGAAAAAACTTTAGAAGATTTGTATTTTGAGGGGATTGAAGTTTATCAAAATTATTTTAATCAGAATATGGTTAGTATTTTGGACTATTTCAAGGATTATATTATTGTATTTGATGAAACTTCTGAAATTTTTGCAAAATACGAGTTTGTTAATGACAATTTTGAAAAGCAATTAAAAGAAAATCTTGAGCAGGGTTTGATAAGACGTATTGAGGGAAGAAATCATTTTACGTATGAAGAATTTATGCGTAAATGTTCTTATTTCACACGAATCGGGCTTAACAATTTTATTGACGGGCAGAGTGCTGAATTGGTGGAATTTAATTCTCAACCTTTGCGAAATTTTGAAGCTAATTTAGATTTAATAATTGATTTTCTTGAGGAATACAAATCTTATAAGATTATTATTGCAACTGATTATCCTGAAAGGGTAAAAGAAATTCTCAGTGAAAGAGAGATTTTCAATGTTGAATATAGCGAAAGTATTATTTCAGGCGGATGTATTTTAGAAGATTTCAAAACTGTCATAATGACGGATAGGGAACTTTTTAATAAGCGTTCCAAAGAGGTTTCGGCATCTAAAAAGTCTTATTACAAAGAAAAACCTGAATATATCGAAAATATTAACGATATAAAACCGGGTGAATATGTTGTTCATACTATTCATGGTCTTGGGATTTATAAGGGGTTGTCAAAACAGGAAATTGACGGGCAGTTAAAGGATTATTTGACCATTGAATACGCAAACAAAGACAGATTACATATTCCGGCAGAACAAATAAATCTTTTGTGCAGGTATCGTGGTGCCGGGAATATAAAACCTAAACTTTCCAAAATGGGAGGTCGAGATTGGGAAAATACCAAAGCCAAAGTTAAAAAAGAAGTTGAAGTTGTAGCGTATGATCTTTTGAGATTGTATGCAAGACGAAAAATGCAGAAAGGTTTTCAATTTTTGCCTGATACAACTTGGCAGATTGAAATGGAAGAAGCCTTTGAATTTGTTGAAACTCCCGATCAATTAAAAGCAATTTCTCAAGTTAAATATGATATGGAATCCGAACAGCCTATGGATAGATTGATTTGCGGGGATGTTGGATTTGGGAAAACCGAAGTTGCTATGAGAGCAATTTTTAAAGCCGTTACTTCAGGAAAACAAGTTGCCGTTGTTGTTCCGACAACAATTCTTGCACTTCAACACTATCAAACTATTTTTGAACGCTTTAAACCGTTCGGGGTTGATGTTGAATTATTATCAAGGTTCAGGACGAAAAAAGAGCAAAAAGAAACTGTTAAAAACTTAGCTTCAGGTGCTTGTGACGTTGTTGTCGGTACCCATAGATTGTTGCAAGACGGAATTATTTTTAAAGATTTAGGACTTGTTGTTATTGATGAAGAACATAGATTTGGCGTTCGGCATAAGGAAAAATTGAAACAATTAAGAGAAAATGTTGATATTCTTTCAATGTCAGCAACTCCTATTCCAAGAACTTTGTATATGTCATTATCAGGCATTAAAGATATGTCTGTAATTAATACCCCGCCGAAAAACAGATTGCCTATCAAAACTTATGTCGGTGAATGGAATGAAAATATGGTTAAAAATGCCATTGTCCATGAGTTAGATAGAGAAGGACAAGTTTTCTATCTGTACAATAGAGTTGAAACTATACAAGAATTTAAAAATCAATTACAAAAAATTGTTCCAAATGCCAGAATTGCCATAGGTCACGGGCAAATGGATGAAAAAGAATTGGAAGAAGTCATTATTGATTTTTCTAATAGAGAATATGATATTTTGCTTGCTACAACCATTATCGAAAATGGTATTGATATTCCAAATGCTAACACAATGATTATTCATAATTCCGATAAATTCGGTTTAGCTCAGTTGTATCAATTAAGAGGTAGAGTCGGACGTTCGCAAAGACAGGCTTATTGCTATTGTTTCTATACAAAAAGTAAGGAAATTTCAAAAGATGCCGTCAACCGCCTAAAAGCTATCAAAGAATTTACTACCCTTGGAAGCGGTTATCAAATTGCATTACGTGATATCGAAATTAGAGGAGTTGGTAATATTTTGGGTACAAAACAACACGGTCATATGGTTAATGTCGGTTTTGATACTTATTGCGAACTTTTGGAAGAAACTGTTCAAGAATTGCAAGGTGAAAAAGTTGATAAGGTTTCTCCTGCTATTATCGATATCAATGTAACCGCTTATATTCCTGATGAATGGGTAGGTTCTGCCGAGCAAAAAATGATTGAATATAAACGACTTGCGGATGTAAAATCTGCTGTTGAATTGGATTATATTGTTGAAGAATGGGTTGATAGGTTCGCTAAACCTCCAAAAAGTGTCGAAAATCTTATCAAACTCATTCGTTTAAGACTTTCTGCTACAGATGTTAGAATTTCTGCTCTGCGTGAAGTCGATGGCGCTATAAGAATTTATACTCCGTATTCTCAACCGGAATGGAATCTTATTCAAAAAGTTCTGCCGAAAAATATTAGTAGTAAATTAAAATTTATGCTTGCTCCAAAGTCTTGTACAGAGGGCGTTTCGATACTCATATTGAATACGATGTATGTAAATTTTGATGAAGTATTTAACATTTTGACAGATTTGTTTTATTATATACATAAAGTTAGTCATGAATATTAAAAGAAAGAGAGAGGGATATGAGATTTTCTAAATTACTGGCAACTCTTGCTTTGTGCACAATTTTGTTTACAGGTTGCGGTTTGAAAGATCAAAATGCAATTATAAAAGTTAATAACGGCGCTATTACTCAATCAGAATATGATAAAATGATGGATCAAAGCCTTGCTCAAGTTCCGTTTGGTAAACCTGAAGATTTGAAAGGCAACAAAGATGGATTTTTCTATCTTATGACAGAACAAAGAGTTGTTAATCAGTTGATTGTTAAAGAATTGCTTGAACAAGAAGCTGATAAACGCGGTATAAAAGTTTCCGGTAAAGACGTTGATGAAGCGATGAAAAAAGTTATCGATCAAGTTGGCGGCAGAGATAAACTTATGGAAGTTCTAAAAAATAACGGCGTTAGCGTTAGTGAGTTTAAAAAAGACTTAAAAAGCCAAGTTAGAATGAGAAAACTTGCTCAAGCTGCTGGCAAAATCTCTGTAACCGATAAAGATTGTGAAAAATTCTATAAACAAAATCCTGATAAATTCCAAAACCCTGATAAAGTTAGAGCAGCTCATATCTTGATTGCGGCTAACCCTTATCAATTAGGTGAAGAAATTAAATCAAAATCAAAAGAAAAAATCTCTGATAAAGATTTGAAAGCTCAAGTAGAGGCTAAAATGGCTGAAAAGAAAGCACTTGCTGAAAAAATCGATAAAGAATTAAAAGCTGATAAATCTAAATTTGAAACTTACGTTAAAAAATACTCAGAAGATCCGGGTAGCGCTTCTCAAGGCGGTGATTTAGGTTTCTTCGCTAAAGAACAAATGGTTCCAGAATTCTCAGAAGTTGCGTTCAATGCAAAACCTGATACTATTTCTGATGTTGTAAAAACTCAATACGGTTATCATATTATCTATGTGAAAGATAGACGTGCTGCAGGTATTACTCCATTTGAAAAAGCTAAAACAAGTATAAAAGACCATTTGGTTATGGAAAAACAAATTAAAGCTTTGGATGATTTGATTGCTGCAGCTAAGAAAAATGCTAAGATTGAATATGTTGACGAACAATACAATCCTGAAGTTATCCAAAAGAAATTGACAAAACAAATGGATAAAGCAACAGGCGGTCAAGCTAGCAAAGTTAAGGAACAAGAAAAAAAGAGTAAATAATCAAAATAAAATATTCAAAGGGCTCACCGTTTCGGTGGGTTCTTTTTTATTGACAGAATTACTCTAATGAGATATACTTATAAAGCACCAGTACTATATAAGCACCATTGGAGAAATATATGGAAGATTTTATTGCAGATACAAGATTACATTTAATTGAGTTGCAAAGTAGTATTACTCTTTTAAAAAAGGCTTTAACTAATGAGTTTGAAGAAGTTGAAAAAACTGACATTAATAACTATTTACAATTAGTTGCTGAAAAACTAGGTATAATAATTAGTAAATTTGATAAATTTGATGATAATAATATGTAATCTAATTAATTTTCACAAGTAAGCCCAAATCAATATCAAGGATTTCAGAAATTTGAATTAACTTTTTAAGACTTATACATCTTTCAAAACGTTCAACATGACCAATAAATTTAGGATTTGCGTCCAGTAACTCAGAAAGTTTTTCCTGAGATAAACCTTTTGCAAGTCTATATTTTTTTATATTCTTGCCAATATTTGTATATATTAGGGTTTCATATTCCATAAAATTATATTAAATTATATGCTTAAGTAGCACCACTAGCGTATAAGCACCATTTGTTTTTTATAGGTTTAAAGCTTTTTTAAAAATCCTACAAATGTTTTATTATTATTTTAATATACTTTGCTATAATCAAAGTATGTTAGATTTTTCATCACCGGCAATATATGTTCCTGCAATATTTATTTCATTGGTATTATTCCTTGCGGTATTTATTGCAAAAGAGTCTAAAAAAAACAATAGCGTTTTAGTGCGTGAATTGCCGTATTATGATGAGATAAATTTATCAATGGATTATATTGGGCGTAATGTTCTTGAAAATGGTCGATTTATATATCGCAAAAATGTTGATCCTGAGATAAAATACGATAACAAAATATACAATTCACTTCGTCATGCGGGAATTTTGTACTCTATGTATATGTATGAAAAAAGTGGATATGGTGAAAAATATAAGGCGCAAAGATATTTGGCCTGTGAATATTTTATAAAAAGGTATATTAAAAAACTTGATAAGACACGTTATATTGTTGTTTCATCACCCAAAGAGGAGCAGATAAAGATGTCTATTGCCAAAACAGGTTCTGCGGGAATGGCACTTGCTGCGTTGTCTAATTTACATCAAGAGCAGAGAATTTCTACTGATATATTAAAGGGATTGGGAGAATTTCTTATTTCTATGCAAAGTAAAGAGGGTGATTTTTATGCATATTATGATCTTGAGGCGAACGATATAAATAAAGAGGCTGAGGCTGTTTATTATACAGCGGAAGCTGCATTTGGGCTTTTATGTTTATATGAAATTGATCCTTGTACAAAGTGGCTACATGGTGCAGTTAAGGGGTTATTGCATTTAGCGGCATCAAGAAAATCATTACAGATGGAAATACCGTTTGATTATTGGTCTATAATGGCTATTGAAAAATTATTTAAAATGACATCTGTTGAAGGGGAACATAGAAGATTATTGATGGAATATGTAGAGCAAATGCTTATTTCTATTATCGGAAAACAGATTACTGATGAGGGAAACAGTTATTTTGGGGCATTTGAGGAAAATATCAGACTCGGAAGTATCGGAACTATTATGGAAGGGTTAGCGGCAGGTTATTTTTGTACGGATAGTGAAGAATTAAGAGAACTTATATATAAATCATTATCTATCGGGTGTTTATTTTTGAATAGGGTTCAGGTAAAAACTGGAGAACAAGCAGGCGGATTGCCAAATTCTGCAAACTGGGTTAGACCTGAAGCATCACCTAATGCAAGTGTTATCAGGATGGATAATGTTCAGCATGTTATTATGGGGTGGTTAAAATTCCAAGAGATTATAAATCTTGTTCAGCAAGGATAGTTTTGTTTCTGCCTGAGTTTTTAGCTTTGTAGAGTGTTTCATCCACTTTTTGCAGAAATTCTTCTTTTGTCTTAATATTTGGGGTTAATTGGCAAGCGCCTATGCTTACTGTTACGGTAACTTCTTGATCTTGGTATGTCAAACCTAGTGTTTCTACGGTTTTTCTAAATCTTTCAAGCGGGATTATTGCTTGTTTGATATCTGTTTCTGTCAGGATGACAACGAATTCTTCTCCGCCAAATCTGAATATTGAATCTGTTTTTCTGAATGTTTGCAAAGCTGAATTTGCAACTTGGCGCAGGACGAAATCTCCGCAAGGGTGTCCGAAAGTATCGTTTATATTTTTAAAATGGTCTATATCAAACATTACAAGAGTTAGCTTGTTATTGTATCTTAATGCTCTTAGAAATTCTTTTTCAAAAGTGCTTTCAAAGTTTCTGCGATTTGCCAAACCTGTAAGATTATCTGTTACGGATAGATATTTTGTTCTTGTATAAATGTAATTTATCTGTCTGATAACTTCCATTTTGTTTTCTTCAGGAACATCAAAAGTTTTAATAATATGTTCAATATTATGTTGAATTTCATCCAGCAAATTGTCAGGAATATCAAAATCCAGATTATTTAATTCATCAACCATAAAGCCCTCTTGTATCATTCTAACACATATTTTAATAACTAATCTTATTGTTACAAAGTTGTTTTCGGTTATGCTTTTGCAAAACTTTAATAATAAGTGTTCTAAATTTACAAAATGTAAAACTAAATTTAAAATTAAACCATAGTAAATCTTAGTGTGCCGTTTTCATCAATTTGATCATTCCACATTTTCATTGGGCGGGTCCAAATTTTGCCGGTATCTGTTGCTTGATAGACTACCATATCTTCTAGTGTTTCTGAATGTTTTGCAAGTGCAATAATTTTGTATAGATTGCCTTTGTAGTGTTTGTAAGTTTTGCCAACTGTTATTTCTTGCATAAAATCGCCTTTCTATTTTAATTTTAAAACTGCGCTATGACGTTTTGGGGTGCCTTTTTCATTTCTGTATGAGAAAAAGGTTTCATTAGAATGAACTGTACAGTATGGGCAGACGTCAATTTTTTCTAATCCTGCTTCAATTAGCTGTTGTTTGTTTATATTTTTCAAATCAACAAAGATGTTTCCTTGCCTAATTTCATATAGTCCTTTGAAATTTGATACTGTTTTAGATAGTTGTTCTAAGACATCTTGTCCTACATTATAACAACAAAACCCTATGGCAGGTCCTATTATGGCAATTATATTTTGGGGGGTGGAATTATATTCGTTAATCATTTTTTGAACAGTTTTGGTTGCAATGTTTTGTGCTGTGCCTCGCCATCCGGCGTGGGCTATTGCACCTATATTTTGGGTTTCGTCATATAAAATAATTGGTGTACAGTCTGCAAAGTTTAAAAATATACCAAGATTTTTGTCTGTTAAAATCAGGGCATCTGTATCAGGATAAGATGTTTTATTTTTAGTTGCTTTTTCAATATTTGCGCTGTGTGTTTGTATTGGTGACAGCAGGTTAGTATTTTCGATTTTCAAATATGTGCTGATAATTTCTTTGTTTGTCGAAATTTCTCGGATAAGTTCAGGGTTATTGTCGTTTCCTTCAGGCGGAATGCTTTTATCGCAAATACATATATCTCGTGTTGTGAAAAAAGCGTTCGCTCCTTTGATATAATCTGATTTTAAAATTCTTTTATTTTCGATATTTTCAAAATAGAACATAATTCTTCACCTTTACAATTTATTCTTCTACAATTCTTTCAAGATGAGTTTCTGTTATGGCTTGATTTATTGCCTTTGTTTCATCTTGGAATAGATTTTCTGCACCAATTTGTGAAATTATTTCAAGTGATTGGATTTGTTTAAATACTTTTTCATTAGAAATCACTAAATATAATTTGATTTTTTGTGCTTGAAGTCTGACAATAATATCCTCGAGTGCAAATATCGCTGACATATCAAGTTCTGAATTTGAAGAGTAATTTAAAATGATATATTCGGTTTCTAAAAGTTCGTCAAAATGCGATACAATTTGTGTTATTGACCCAAAGAAAAATTGTCCGTCTATGTGCAAAATTCTTATTTTGTAATGTGAATCTCTTTCAACTTTCGTTTCAAAAGTGCTATAGTCTGCAGGTCTATATGTATTGGTTTTGATTTCTGTATTATCGGCAATTCTTTTTGCATAAAGCAGTGCGGCTAATACAATTCCTGTGCCCAGTGCAAATATTAAATTGTAAAATACAGTCAACCCTAAGACCGTAATAAGTACATATAAGTCGTCTTTTGGTGCAAATTTTAAGACTTTTATAACTTTCAAATCTAATATGTCATATCCGATTTTTATTAAAATTGCTGCCAAAACACAAATTGGAATTTGTGATATGAAACCTGTAAATTTGAATAACACGATGGTCATAATTAAAGAAGATAAAATAGCCGCAATTTTGGTTGTCGCTCCTGTTTTCACCGCCGCAACACTTCTCATTGTGGCTGCTGTTCCGTACATTGAACCTGTTAGAGCACAAAATAAATTTCCTATACCTTGAGAAAATACAAGACGCTTTGAGTTATGTTTAACCTTGGTTAAAGAATCCATAATTATTCCGGTTAATAAACTTTCACTTGTTGCAATAAACGCAAGAGTTAAAGCTAGCGGAACATATTTTGTTATGATATTTGCACTAAAGTTAGGGAAATATGTATGCGGTAAACTAAATGTTACTCCTGATACTCTATCTACATCAAACCCCAAATAATAAGCCACTCCGGTCATAATAATTAATGCTAAAAGCTGCGATGGAATATATTTGGTTATAACTTTTGGCGTGAAAAAAAGTATTCCTAAAGTTATAGCACCAAGAGTTAGTGCCTGTATGTTAATATTTTGGAATAAATGCGGATATGCTAATATTGCCTTAATCGTAGACGAATAAGTTTCCCCACCTAATAACGGTGATAATTGTAAAATAATAATGATTAAACCAATTCCCGTTAAAAATCCTGAAATAACCGGATAAGGAACATATTTTATCATTCGTGGAATTTCTGTTAATGAAATAATTATTTGAAAAATTGCGGCCATAACAAGTATAGGAATAACATCTAAAATGTTTCCGTTAACACTTGCAACAACAATAGCGGCAATAATGGCTGTCGGTCCTGTCGGACCTGATATTATCGGTAAATTGCATCCTAAAATTCCTGCAAAAAATGATAATATTATTGCTCCCCAAATACCTGCTGAGGCTCCTAATCCTGAGGCAACTCCAAATGCTAAGGCTTGTGGAAATGCTATTATTACTGCGATTATTGAGCCAAATAAATCCCCCTTAAATGTAGTTAACTTATCAGTTAATTTCAAGATAACTCTCCTTCTATAATAAAAATAATTTTATCATAAAAATTCTTATCTATTTTCTATAAGCAAAATAAATGGCAAGTTCTCTTTTGACTTGCCTTTAATTATTGGACTCAATAAATATTTCTCTTTCTTAATGTCTTACACTCTAACCTTAATATTATTTTTTAACCTTTAACGCATTATTAACTAATGCTACAAAACCACCAATAATAGCACCTGTTGCAATAAAGAAGGAAATAGGTCTGATGTGTTTTGTTATTAAATTGTATGCACTCATAAATTGTTTTGCAGTTTGTTCTGCTACATCTGATGAGTTTTTACATATTTTTTTAAATTCAAATAATTCGTTAGGATTTTTTTCCTTAATGTTATTTATCGCAGTTTTTATTTTTGAAGGTTTAATTCTTTGTCCTTCTACTGCTCCATCAAACATTTTGATAAATTCGTCTTCTGCTAATGAATGTTTTTCTTTAGCTTTTAAAGAATCAATATATTTCTGAGTTCTAAAATTGAACGCAGTTTTCTGTTCGTTAACTCTGTTTGAAATCTTAATATATTCATCACTATTTTTTTCTTCAGCAGTGAGCGGAATTAAATATTTCCCAACAGCTCCGGCTGCTGCACCTATTGCCACTCCCTGTGCCAATGGTAAAACTATAGGTTGCCTGCTATCATGATTCTGAATCGCATGTGTTTTCATAATCTTAACCCTTCAACTTTATAAAATTGTTTGCTAATAAACAATCCTACTACTTCGAATTAGTGTCTATGTGAAACCTGCACTTAAATATTTTAAATAAGCATAAACTCACTTAAAACTGAGTAATCAGACTTTCATTTTTAATGGATATATTATACTCGATTTTTACTTCTTTGTCAATACCCTGAACAAATTTAGTAAAAGCATTATAGCAACTATTGCAAGAGTAAGGAATAAGTCGTATTTTATAGCATTATGTTTTGCAAACAAGCATGCCAAAGCTCCTGACAATATCGCTGCTGATGTCATGATAACAACGGTTTTCTTTTGTGAAAATCCGGCATGCAAAAGTTTATGGTGAATATGTTCAGCATCTGCAACAAAAGGAGATGTTCCTTTGCATATTCTTCTTAAACTTGAATATGTAATATCAATTATAGGAACTGCCAGAACAACAAAAGGAAGTAAAATTGCAACTGTTGCAACTTTCATAACTCCTGTTATTGAAATTGCAGCTAATAAAAATCCTGAGAATAACGCTCCGCTATCACCCATAAATATTTTAGCAGGGTTAAAGTTAAACGTTAAAAATGCCAACATCGCACCTGCAAGTATAAATCCAATCAATGCACTAATAGGGTTTGGCGGGCTTAATGTAATAGCCAAGATTGCAAGAGTAATTGCATTAACAGTAATTACAGAACCTGCAAGTCCGTCAACTCCATCAATAAAGTTTACAGCATTTGAAATTCCGACAATCCACAATAGAGTAATCGGATATGAAAGCAAACCTAAATCTATTCCGCCAAAAAACGGAACGCTATTGATTTGAACTCCCAATAAATATGCAATAGTTGCGATTGACATTTGTATTAGTAATTTGAATTTTGCGCCAAGTCCATATACATCATCAACTAATCCTAACAGAAACATTAATGAACCACCCAAAAGTATTCCTGACATTAGTTTGCCGTATGGATAATAACTCAATAAGACAAGGCATAAAAAGGTAAGCATTGTACTTATCCAAATAGCAACACCGCCTATTCTTGATATTGGTTTGGTGTGAATTTTCCTTTCGTTCGGGACATCAACAAGTCCTTCTTTTTTTGAAAAATTTATTACCATAGGAACAAGAAATACCCCAAATATATAGGCTATTATTGTTCCGATTATATGCGAATGTGCTAATTTAATAATTATAACTTTTCTCCTTTTTAACTATATAGCGGATGTTTTTTGCATAATTCAAGTGAATCTTTACGCAAATCTGCCAGTACATTTTCATTATCTGATGAAAATATCGCAGTTGCAATAATTTTTGCAACTTGTCGCATATCTTCTTCTTTGAAACCTCTTGTTGTAACAGCTGGAGTACCTAATCTGATACCGCTTGTTACAAAAGGACTTTGAGGATCATTTGGAACAGTGTTTTTATTTGCGGTAATTCCGACTCTTTCCAAGACATTTGCCATATCTTTTCCGGTTTTTCCTGTTTTTCTTAAATCCAATGTCATCAGGTGGTTTTCTGTCATTCCGCCTACAATATCAAGTCCTTCATCAAGTAAACCTTGAGCAAGTGCTTTTGCATTTTTAACAATTTGTTTTGCATACTCTTTAAATTCAGGCTGCATAGCTTCTTTTAGTGCAACTGCTTTTCCTGCAATAATATGTTCCAAAGGTCCGCCTTGTAAACCAGGGAATACTGCTTTATCAATATCTTTGGCATATTCTTCTTTGCACATAATAATTCCGCCACGAGGACCTCTTAAAGATTTGTGAGTTGTTGTTGTCACAAAATCGCAATATGGAGCAGGTGAAGGATGAATTCCCGCTGCTACAAGCCCTGCGATATGTGCAATATCTGCAAGTAACAACGCGCCAACTTCATCTGCTATTTCTCTAAATTTTTTGAAATCTATTATTTTTGAATAATTACTAGCTCCGCAAATTATAAGTTTTGGCTTATGTTTTATTGCCATTTCTCTAACGTTGTCATAATCTATTTCACCGTTTTCATTTATGCCATAGCCTGCAACATCATAGTATAAACCTGAAAAGTTTACAGGTGAACCGTGTGATAAGTGTCCGCCATTAGATAAATCCATACTCAAAACTCTATCACCCGGTTTTAGTGTTGCCATAAAGACTGCCATATTTGCTTGGGCGCCGCTATGAGGTTGAACGTTTGCATGATCCATTCCAAATAATTCACATGCTCTTTTTTGTGCGATTTCTTCAATTATATCAATGTGTTCGCAACCGTTATAATATCTTTTGTGAGGTTTTCCTTCTGCATATTTGTTAGTCAAAACACTTCCACAAGCCTCCATTACGGCTAACGATGTGAAATTCTCACTTGCTATTAGTTCAATATTTTCTTGTTGTCTTTTTAATTCTAAATCAATTTGCTCTGCAACTTCGTTATCAACTTTTCTAAGATTTTCCAAGTTCATACAATCTCCCTTTTTCTACATTATATAATAAGTGTTTTCCCTTAATTTTAAATATTAAGAAAAGTTAACATTATCTGTTGTTTTTTTAAAGATTTTGCAGGATATGCCGAATATATATTTGTAAGGAAACAAAGGGATACGGTATATGAGTTTAAATGTTAATTACAATTCATTATACAAAAACGGCATTGATACTTCTATTTTAAAAGATGTATCTAATGAAATTTTAAGACGTGCCGCTGAAAAAAATTCCCAATATACTAACTCCGCTTCTGTTCAAAGAGTTAATTCTATTGCTAAACCTGTTGAATTAGGAATTGATTTATACCAAGGAAGAATTAATTCTGATGTGCAAAAACAAGTTGCGATGAATAATACCTTACAATTTCAATTTAATCAAGAAACTTTAAATTCTATTCAATATTTGAATTCTCAAGCTGCTATTACTAAAAAAATGGATGGTAAAATTATTCCTGCGGCTAACGAAGTTGTTACTGAAACTCAAAAAGCTGTTGAAGCTAGTCATGCTTCTCAATTTATGAGTATTTTTGCCGCTTCTACTGCGACTGATAAAAACGGTTCTAATCCATTTTATAATGGTGAACTTAGAGCAGAAAAATCTTCTAAAAATTCTGAAAAAGAAGAAGATAATTCTTTGAAAAGTATATTTTCTAAAAGATAATTTCTCAATAAAAAATTTTAATACCTTTCCTTTTGTTTACTACATTAATTAAATATCTCGTAAGAGATATTTTTTTTATTAATTTTTTCAATTATTGAATATTAAATGATTGATTTTCTGAGAATAAATATTAAAATCATATTATGAAGAAGTTTTTTGTAAGTATTTTGATAATTATATTTAGTATCTTAAATCTTGGCATGCCTTGTTATTCGGCAAAGAAACCTCCGAAACAAGCAAAAGAAACTTCTTATCCTGCAGATTTAGATAAAGAAGAGTTGGCAGATGATGAATTTCCTTGGGATATTGATATTGAAGAACAATATCGACAAATGCCTGTACCTGAATTTAAGTATATGCACGATATTGATCCCGGAGAATATCAAGATACTATGAATTCAACTTGGTCACCTTATCCTTTGTTTAGACTTACTGCTCCATTGTATTTCAAAACTATTGCGATAATGCCTGGGTATTATCTTCTTACCCCAAGAGAACATGAAGGAAAATGGTATATTTTATTTAAAGAAGCCGGTAGAGTTAAATATATTGTTCCTTGCTATAAGCAAGATGTTGTACCTGTGGATTTTTATAAAAATAACTTGCCGCAAGTTAAGATGACAAAGGTTCAGTTGATACGTGAGAAAGCATTAAGATTTGTCGGAAAAACTTTCAAAAGTTCTAAAAGACGTGTAATTCCTGATACTTATTTAGAAGCGTCTGATTTGGATAATAATTTTATTTCTCTTATTGTCTATTGGGGAGATTTTAAATATTATTTAGTTTTGCGTACAATACAACTTTAAAAATTTTTATGGTTTAATATTTAAAAATAGGAGGGGAAAATGAAAAATATAATAAAATTATTTTTAACCGTAGCAGTATTTTTTATGGGTTCAAGTGTTTTTGCATCAGGTGCTCTTGAAAAATTTTTGAGCCCAAATGTCGATATTTATGAGGTTAGAGCAAGCCACGTTTTGGTTAAAACACGTAAAGAAGCTGTAAAAATTAAAAAAGAAATTGAAAGCGGTGAAATAACTTTTGAAGAAGCTGCTGAAAAATATTCACTATGTCCATCAGGACAAAAAGGCGGCGACCTCGGATATTTTAACAGAAAACAAATGGTGCAGCAGTTTGCTGATACAGCATTTGACTTAAAAATCGGCGAAATATCAGATCCTGTCGGAACACAATTCGGCTGGCATATAATTAAAACAACCGCAAAACGATAACTGATACCTGAAAAAAAATAATCAGAACAAACCCCCTGAATAATTAAATCTTCAGGGGGTTTAAATTTTAAACTAATATCTTCATTTCTTTTTCTTTCATTTTCAGATATCTGCTGCACTGTTTTACCCTGTCATAGCCGAGCATAATTCCAAGCATGAAATCCTGTTCCGGAGAAAGTTTATTTAATTTTGGATTGAAGGTTTTAACAACATTAACACATGGTTCATCTCCAAAAAAGACATTTATAACATTGCCATCCACTTCATTAATAATAAACGGGATTTTTTCATGTTCCAGCCGTTTTTTGATTGTGTTTTTGTGTTTTGCTTTTTCGGTCGTCAAAATCAAATGTCTTATTCCTTTTTTATACTCATATATATGATGTTTAAAAACTTTTAAATCAATACTTTCTTCAATTTGTTCCGGAGTTAGATTTTGATAAGATGAAAAAGTTACAGACTTTCTCAAATTGCTGCCTGCCATAATATAATTATATTGTGCAATTGCACCAATTCTCATATTACCTCCTTATTTGTAAGGTGAACCTAACAAATAAAATATTAAAACTACAGGGAAAATTTGTCAAGCCAAAATGATTAAAACTACTTGAAAAATTTTTATATTTGTGTGAGAATGATTACACAACTTGAGTTAGAAGTTACAAAACATGGCTGGGTAGCTCAGTTGGTGAGAGCGTTCGGCTCATACCCGAAAGGTCGACAGTTCGAATCTGTCCCCAGCTAAATAAAAAGACCGGATATTTTATCCGGTCTTTTTATTTGTGTTTTTAGGCGATTTTTAATAAAAAAGAGTTTCAAATTTTGAAACTCTTTTTTATATTTGAACTTTTTATTTATATATTAGGCTTCCATTTCTTCTGCCATGAATTCTTGTTTTGCTGTTTCGATTGCTTCTGTTAGGATATCGATTTGGTCTGGGGTAAAAGTTACTCCTTTTTTAGTTGGCAGCCAAGTTGCTCCGTCATCTGTTGTATAAAATATTCGCATATTTAAGTAACTTTTTCCTTTATATTCACTAATTGAGATTTGTAATTGTTCTGTATCTGTTCTGTCTATTGTTGCTAAAATTTTTGCATCTGCCATTGTTCTCTCCTTTTATTTTTATCCCTTCTAATCCTAGCATAAAGTATATTTTACGTAAATATTGTTATTTGCAATCTTCAATAGTACCATATATTTTGTCTACTGAAAATCCTTTAATTTTTGAAATATCTCCGGATGTCCATATTTTTAAATTATTACATTCATTGCAGATACATTTATATTTGTTTCCTTGATAGAAAAAGCAGATTGCATTTGCATTATTAGGTTTTGTTGGTTTAAAAACTGTGTCTAAATTATTTACTACATAGTATTCCGTTGAAAAAACGGGGCAAGACACTATTAAAAATGTCATAATCAGTAGTATTTTTGCAAAATTTTTCAATTTCGGAACCTGTATTTTCTATATTCTATTCGGATTTTTCTTCGTTAAGCAAGCTTGTTTGTTGTACAGAAGAATCTTCTTCTGTAGTTGATGTTTCTGCAGGCTTAACTTTTATTGTAACATCATCCTCATCAGGATTGATAATTTTATTAACTGAGCATACAACATCATTTTCGTTCAAGTTTTGAGCTCTTACGCCTGTTGCAGGACGACCTTGTTGAGATATTGAACCTGCGTTTAATCTTGTTACAACTCCGTTTGCTGTTACTAACATAATGTCATCTGAATCTCTTACGATAGTTAATGCAACAAGTCTTGATGCACTTGTTTTGAATTTAGTTGCAATCAAACCTATTCCACCTCTATTTTGTGTTCTGAATTCAGAAAGTTTAGTTCTCTTTCCAAAACCGTCAGAAGTCACAACAAGCAAATCTGCATCATAATCTTGCGGAACTATATCACAACCTACAATTTCATCACCTGTACGTAATTTCATAGAAATTACACCTCTTGCACTTCTGCCTAGCGGTCTTAAGTCTTGAATTGGGAATCTGATTGCCATACCGCAAGATGTTCCGATAATGATTTCATCTTTGGCTGTTGCTAATTTTACCCAGCACAAACTATCGCCTTCATCTAAACCGATAGCAATAATTCCGCTTCTTCTGATATTTGCAAAGTTATCAAGTTCTATGCGCTTGATGTTACCTTTTTTAGTTAACATGATTAAGTTCAAGTCTTTAGAGAATGAACTTACAGGAACTACAGCCGTAATTCTTTCATCCTGATCGATAGGCAATACGTTTACTATTGGCAAGCCTTTTGATTGACGTCCGCCTTCAGGGAAATCATATACATTCAAGCTATAAACCGTACCTTTTGATGAGAAGAACAATACTTTGTCATGCATCATTGCTGTAAAGAAATGTTGAATATCATCATCTTCTTTGGTTTTTATGCCTGATTTACCTCTGGTTGCTCTGTTTTGACGTTCAAAGGTATCTAATGATATTCGTTTCAAATATCCTTGGTGAGTTATAAATACTGCCATTGGAGTATTTGGAGTTAAATCTTCTATTGTAACTTCACCTTGTTCAGGTAAAATTTGAGTTTTTCTGTCATCGCCATATTTTTCTTTGTCTTCAAGAAGTTCTGTTTTGATAATATCAAGAACTTTTTGACGGCTTGCCAAAATAGATTCGTATTCTTCGATTTTCTTCAATAACTCTTCGTATTCAGCTTTAACCTTGTCTTGTTCAAGTCCTGTCAAACGTCTTAATTGCATTTCTAATATTGCGTTTGCTTGATCAGCGTCTAATCCGAATCTGCTCATCAAACCTTCTCTTGCAATATCTGTGGTTTTTGATGTTTTGATTAATTCAATAACTTCATCAATAGAACCAAGTGCAATAATTAAGCCTGCTAAAATATGCGCTCTGATTTTTGCCTTTTTCAAGAAGAATATAGTTCTTCTTGTTACTATTTCAATTCTATGTTCAACAAATTCGTTTAATACTTCGTATAAATTTAATAATCTAGGTTGTTTTCCGCATAGTGCAACCATATTAACACCAAATGTTGTAGCAAGTTGAGTGTATTTGTATAAGTTGTTTCTTACAACATCAGGTTTTGCATCTCGTTTTAGTTCAATAACGATTCTCATACCATCTCTGTCGGATTCGTCACGAATATCAGAAATACCTGTAATTTTTTGGTCTTTAACAAGTTCTGCAATTTTTTCGATTAACATTGCTTTATTAACTTGGTATGGAATTTCAGTAACAACAATAGCAGTTCTTGCTTGACGTCCTGCTCCGCCTGAAATTTCTTCAAAACCTGAAACAGCAGACATTTTTATAGAGCCTCTGCCTGTTTCATAAGCTTGTTTAATATCGTTTAATCCAATAATAGTTGCTGCTGTCGGAAAATCCGGTCCTTTAATATATTCCATAAGTTCTGGAACTGTGATTTTAGGATTTTCAATAAGTGCAATAGTTCCGTCAACAACTTCAGCAAGGTTGTGAGGCGGAATATTTGTTGCCATACCAACTGCAATACCTGATACTCCGTTTAGTAACAACATTGGAAGTCTTACAGGAAGTACGGAAGGTTCTTGAAGTGAACCGTCAAAGTTCGGTTCAAATTCAACTGTTTCACAGTCAATATCAGCAAGCATTGATTGTGTAATTTTGTGCATACGAGCTTCTGTATAACGCATTGCAGCAGCTCCGTCACCGTCAACAGAACCGAAGTTTCCGTGTCCGTCAACCATTAGGTATCTGGTTGAAAAGTCTTGTGCCATACGAACTAATGCTTCATATACAGAACTGTCACCGTGAGGGTGGTATTTACCTAAAACTTCACCAACGATTCTGGCACATTTTCTAAATGGTTTGTCCGGATACATTCCCAGTTCGTTCATTGCATATAAGATACGTCTGTGTACAGGTTTTAAACCATCTCTAACATCTGGTAATGCACGTCCTACAATTACACTCATTGCATAATCTATATATGAACGCTTCATCTCTTCTCTTATATTAACTGGAACAATTTTTCCGTGATCAAACATATTCTGTTGTGTCAAGCCTCTATCCTCCGGTGTCTGATTTACTTCTTATCCCTATATTAGCACAAACATAACCTTTGGGGTATTTTTAAAATAATCTTTACATTAGATTAAGTTTATTTTATTAACAACAGGGGCAGGATGAAATCCTGCCCCTGTTGTTTTGTTGTTATAAATAAGTTATATTTGAACTCTTATCAAGCTGTTTACTTTTGTGATTGCTTTATCATTATTTAAGATATTAATAACGTTTTGCATATCTTTTTCTTTGCATAGTTCTGTAATAACGGTAATTATTGCTGCATTGTTGCTGGATACTTCTTTTTGTACAATACTTGCAAGGCTTATATTGTTTTCTTCGCAAGCTTTACCTATTCTTCCGATTACACCAATGCTGTTTTGAGCTGTTATTGACAGATAATATTTGTTTTCTGTTTCTGATATATCTATAGTTTGTGCATTTTCGCTATGATGACATCTCATCATTGGTAATAAGTAGTCAGTTTTTCCGATTTCAGATGCTATTGCTAAGATATCTCCGACAACGGAGCTTGCTGTTGGAAATTCTCCTGCTCCAGGACCTGAAAGTGTTACATCTCCTACGGGATGTCCTGATAGGCTTACTGCATTTGTTACGTAATTTATGTGTGCCAAAGTTTGTGATATTGGTACTAACATTGGGTGTACTCTAACGTCTGCTTTGCCTTCTTTATTGAGTTCGGCAGATGCTATTAATTTTATTTTGTAACCCATTTCATTTGCAGCTTGCATATCTTGCGCTCTGATTTTTGTAATGCCTTCTCTATATACGTTTTCAATTTTTATTCTTTTGCCAAATGCAATAGTCGCAAGTGTTGTGATTTTATATGCTGCATCAAATCCTTCTACATCACCTGTTGGGTCAGCTTCAGCGTATCCTAATTCTTGTGCTTCTTTCAATACGTCTTCATAAGATGCGCCTTGCATATCCATCTTGGTTAAGATGTAGTTGGTTGTTCCGTTTAAGATTGCTTTAATTTTATTGATTTTGTTTCCGGCAAGAATTGTTTTTATAGGCATTATTAAAGGAATTCCGCCCGCTATGGCCGCTTCATATAATACAACCTTATTGTTTGCTTCTGCAAATTTGAATAACTCTTCACCGTGTTTTGCCAAAAGTTCTTTATTTGCAGTAACAATGTGTTTGCCGTTTTTTATTGCAGTTTCGATTAAGTCAAGTGCAGGATTAAGTCCGCCTATCAATTCAGCAACAATTTGTATCTCAGGATCATTTACAACTTCATAAGGATCTTCTGTTATTATGCTTTCATCAAGTCCTTCAATGTTGCGTTTTTTGTTTTTGTTGCGTACTGCAATTTTTGTGATTTCTACATTTTCAAAGTTTTGAAGCGTTTTATATACGCCGCTTCCGACTGTTCCCAGTCCAATTAGTCCGATTTTAATTTTATTCTTTTCCATGGGTAAAAGTATAACACAAAAATATTTTGTTTGTAATTAAATTTAACATGCCCTTGCAAAAAAGTATTTTTTATATATCATAAGGATATTAGTCGAATAATACTAGAAAAGGAAATAAAGTCATGGCAAAACATTGTGAAATTTGTGGCAAAGCCCCAATTAAAGCAGCTAAGTTAACTTTCTCACATAAGCAGATTGTTCACACTCAAGAACCTAACTTACAAACTGTTAAAGCTGTTGTTAACGGCGCAACAAAAAAAATCAGAGTTTGTACTTCTTGCTTAAAAGCAGGTAAAGTTCGTAAAGCTGTATAGTAACTTTTTAAAAGTTTATATTTAAAAGGCTCTGTCACAACAAATGGTTGATTTTTGACGAGAAATAGCGTATAATAATAGTAAGAAACAGTACCACCG
>CALUXX010000005.1 GCA_944324845.1 Candidatus Gastranaerophilales bacterium
AATGAGTATAGATAACTGCAAATAACAGTTTGTAGGGGAGTTCTGATACTCCCCTATAAAAATGGCTATTTATCAACCATTTGTTGTGACATAGCCATTTAAAAAAAGAACTCTAAAATAGAGTTCTTTTTTTTATTGCAATAAAAATAGCCGCGTTAATCGGCTTTTTCGGTAAAAGGTTAGTGTGTAGGAGAAAATAAAGAAAAAGAAAATGGTTTATCTACTCTATATATACCCAAGATATCCTAGAAGAAAACATGATATGTGCGAAATTTTACATAACTTTACAATTTATTCTGATTATCACCATTGTTTTTGAGGATATTTCGGGTTTGCATTTCGGATTTGTTTTGGTTAAAATGTTTACTATAGTTAGAAGGGGATAAGATGAAGATTGAGGCTAAGAACTTAGTTAAGATATATGGGGAAAGAAGTGTTGTATCAGATATTTCGTTTGATATAAACAAAGGTGAAGTTGTTGGGTTATTAGGACCTAACGGAGCCGGTAAAACCACTACATTTTATATGATTGTTGGTTTAGTAAAACCAAATTCGGGTGTAGTTACTATTGATGGAACTGAAATTACGAATTGGCCTATGCACAAGCGTTCAAGAGCCGGGATTGGTTATTTGCCTCAAGAAGCATCAAGTTTCAGAACTTTATCTGTTGAAGATAATATCAAGTTAGTTTTAGAGATGAATATGAAACTGACTGAATGTGAAAAGAAGGCAAAATTAGAAGAATTATTGGCAGAATTTGGGGTTGCAAGACTTAGAAAAGCGGCTGCAATTTCTTTATCAGGTGGTGAAAGAAGAAGGGTAGAACTTGCAAGAGCGCTTGCTGCAAGTCCTGATTTTATTTTGCTTGATGAACCGTTTACGGGGATTGACCCGATTGCGATTGGGGAGATTAAGGATAATATTAGAAAATTGTCTGAGGATAAAGGGTTAGGGGTTTTGATTACTGACCACAATCCAAAGGCTACTTTATCTATTACGGATAGAGCTTATGTAATTTTTGACGGAAGAATTAAAATTCAGGGTAAAAGTACTGATGTTGCGGTTGACCCTGTGGCTAAAGAATTTTATTTAGGAAAGGATTTCACTTTATAATGAGTTTTAAATTTCCTAAAATTACTATATATGACAGATACATGTTTAAGCAGGTAGCATTGGCTTCTATGGTTGCTATTTTGCTATTTACCATTGTTTGGGTTGCGCCTGAAATGTTATTGAATATCATCAAAGGTGCTTTGGCCGGTGAATATGGTTTGAAAACTGCTGTGTATTTGTTCATTTGCGAGTTGCCTAAGATTTTAGAAAAGGCTTTTCCTGTTGGTTTGTTGTTAGGTTCTTTATTTACATTTGACAAAATGAGTAAGGATTCTGAGTTAACAATATTTAGGGCTGTCGGAATGTCTTTTCCTAGAATTATTGCCCCTGTTGTTCTGTTGGGAGTTATTTTCACGGTTTGTTCATTTCTAATCGCTGGAAAATTAACTTCAAAATCAGAAGACAAATTGAGAGCTATTCGTGGGGATGTTATTTCTACGCAGTATATTTATGCTCAAAAAGATAAAAAAGGTCATCCTCGAATGGCTGTTGTTGTTTCAAAATCTTATGGGCGTGAGTTAAGAAGGGTTATTGTATTAGATTTTTCTGATAATATTTATCAAGATGTTCATCAGTTATCTCATATTTATTCTGCTGAGAACGGTTATGCTTATGATGATCGTTGGGAATTACGTAATGTAACTAATTATAAGATTTCTTCCGAGGGAATTTTTGAATCGATAAATACGATTGATAAAATGGATATTTTGGAAGGTGAATCGGCTAAAAATGCTTTCACGCTTTTGACTTATTCGTCTGTTAAGGTGCGTGATATTAATAATAAGAATTTAAGACGTTATGTTAAACTTCTGAAAAAAGAAAATTTAGCAGAAGAATACAATTCTATGTTGAATAAATATTTGCAACGTTTTACACAACCTCTTGTGTGTTTGTTGATGGCTGTTTTGGGAAGTTTGTTGGGCTTTAGCAAACCGCGTGAGCAAAAATTTATTGGAATGGTTATTGCGATTGGTATGATTTTCCTATACTATGTTACGCTCCCATTCTTTGATTTATTGGCGGAAAAACAAATTTTGTCCCCATATATCACTTCAACGCTTCCAATATTAGCATTTATGTATGCAATTAGTGTATTTTATAAATTAAAGGATCTGTAGTATGAAACATTTGAAGAAATTATTATTTGTTGTATTTTTAATGATCGCTTGTGTTAGCCCGACTTTTGCTCGTGGGGATATAAGTGTAACTAAGGATAATGGGGTTTACCATGTTATTTTGAAGGGTGAACGTATTAAGAAAAAAATGAAGTTTGTTGTTTCTGAAGATTTAATTACTAACAGAGAAGCTCATATTAGAGGGCGTTCAGAACTTACAATTAACACCGGATTTTTTGATCCTAAAAATGCAAAATCTATATCTTATATCGTTACTGATAGAATGATTTCCGGTGATCCTATGTTTAATAGTGCGTTGTTGGCTAATCCTTTCTTCAGAAAAAATATGAATAAAATTCTTAACCGTACTGAATTCAGAATTATGGAATGCGGTAATAAACGTGAATATGCTATTGTAGCTCACAATGCTGAAGTTCCGTTTGGTTGTGTTGTCGAAACATCTGCTCAAGGCGGACCTTTGATTTGGCCTGAATTGAGATTAGAAGAAGAAGGTTTTATTGTTAAAAATGCGGCTGGTGAAGTTATTCGTGAATCTGCTCATGTCTTACAAAAAACTTCTCGTACTATTATCGGTATAAAAGGTACTGATGAATGTCATATTCTAATTATTACAGATGAAAACCCTATGGATATGTATGAAGTTCAACAGTTGTGTAAAGATTTGCAGCTTGATAGAGCAATGGCTTTCGATGGAGGAAGCTCAACTTCATTTAATTATAAAAATATCGAAGTTATTTCAACTAAAGGTGATGGTGCGGGTAGAATGTTGAAGTCATTTATGGTAATTCACTAAACCATTTCTTTTAGGAATTTTTATTGATATTTGAAAACCTGTAAAGAGTTATCTTTACAGGTTTTGTATATTTTATAATGACAAGACCCTGAAACAAGTTCAGGGTGACGTGTATATTTACCCCTGAAACAAGTTCGGTGTGATGTGTTTATTTGCTCCTGAAACGATTTTGGTTGTTTGGTAGGGCAACTTTGTCACCCTGAATTTATTTCAGGGGCTAGATGTTAAGATACCTCATGTTTTTCTAGTGTTGATAAAAATTCGGGGTGATAATTAAATAATTGGGGGTTATGAACTTGTGTCACGATGGAATTTTCGGATTTGTTCGGTTAATTCTCCGGGAATTTTTATGTTTTGTAATGCCATATGGTATTTTTTTAGGTTAGCAATACTTTCAGATTCTTCTAATAAATTTCTTTCCGGTTCAATTTTAATATTATCTTTTACTTTTTCAAAGTCTGTTTTTGCTTCTTTGGCTATAATTTTTGCAACGACTTCATCCAAATCACTTCCGCCCACTCCGTATTTTGAGGCAATTTCCGGAACTGTTTTTCCTTGAGGGAAAGTATAGAGCCAGTTTACTGAAAGTCTGTCCCCATCTCCTACGTGTAAAACACCCTTTTGGTGCGGGGTGTACATAATATCTCTTTTAAAAGGGCTATGGCCCAGTCCTATGGCGTGTCCTATTTCGTGAAGTATTGTATGGTAAACTTCACCTTCATCCATATAATCTGCGTGTACAAGTCCGTCTGTTAATCCTATGGATACATTTGCGCTGTATAGACGATTTGCTTTGTCATAGTGAAAGTAACAATAGCCTAAGGCTTGTCTTTCAACTCTTTTCCATTCTATATCTACATTAGAATTGTTTAACTTGTCTACAATAACAAATGATACTTTTCCGTTAGAAACTTTGTGCCATTCATCAAGTGCTTTTTTAACCAAAGCACGGTATTTGGAGTCTTGTCCTTGTTTGGAATAAAACTTCATGGGTGCAATATATACTTTTAATGGCATAAAACTCCAGCGAATTAATCGCCCGTTTTTTACAGATTCTTGTAAATAAGTTTTCTTCTCCATATTTTTATTGTATAATAAACTGTACTATAAGAAAAGTAAGTTATTACATAATAAACACAGACTAAGGAGAAAAAATATGGGTATGAATTTAATGAACATTATGAAAACTGTTCAAAAAGCTCAAAGCAAAGCAGTTGAAGTTCAAAAAGAATTAGAAGAATTGGAAATTACTGGTGTTGCTGGTAATGGTTCTATTAAAGTTATTTGCAACGGACAAGGAAAATTTAAGTCAATTAAAATTGCACCTGAAGCAATTAATCCAGAAAATCCATCTTCAGTAGATGCTGATTCAATCGAAATGCTTGAAGATTTAATTTCTTCTGCTATGGCACAAGCTAATGAACAATCTTCAAAAATTATGTCAGAAAAAATGAAGAAAATTACCGGTGGAATTAGTATTCCGGGACTTAATTTCTAATGATTTATCCAAAGTCAATAGCAGCATTAATCGAGCAGTTTCAGAAATTCCCTTCAGTAGGTCCGAAATCTGCTCAACGTATGGCATTTTACTTGCTTAGAATGCCGATGGCTGATGTTGAAAATTTTGCAAAAGCAATGATTGAAGCAAAGAAAAATACTCACGCTTGTGAGATTTGCTTCAATCTTTCTTCGCAAAGTCCTTGTGAAATTTGTTCATCACCTCAAAGAGATAGGTCTGTTATTTGCGTTGTTGCTGAAACAAAAGATCTTATTGCTATTGAAAAAACTAATGAATATAAAGGTTTATATCATGTTTTGCAGGGCTTAATTTCCCCAATGGATGGCGTTGGTGCTGATGATATAAGAATAAAAGAATTGTTAAACAGGCTTACTGATGAAGGAGTTAAAGAAGTTATATTGGCTTTGAGTCCTTCTGTTGAAGGTGAGGCAACAAGTTTGTATTTAACAAAATTGATTAAGCCTTTCGGTATAAAAGTTTCTCGCATTGCGTTTGGTCTTCCTGTGGGTGCTGACTTAGAGTATGCTGATGAAATTACTATTGCAAAAGCTCTGGAAGGTCGGCACGAAATTTAAGCAAAAAAAACCTGATTTCAAAGAAATCAGGGAAAAATTTGTAGGGGAAAAATTAAATTGGAGTTAAAAAAATCTTTTATGCAATGTGTAATAATTGCTTGTTGTAACTTGCGATAAAGTTCATTTGTTGGAATAATAAATCAGATCTGTCAACAAATGGTTCTTGCGGTGAAACTGTTGTTGTTACTTGGTTTTGATATAATTCGTTTAATTTCTTATCTAATTTTTTTAAATTTTTAAGTGCCATAATTTACTCTCTCAATCTTCTTATTCATCTCTCGTGTATATATAAAGTATATACAAAAGTCTAAATTTCAGAAAAGAGTATATATCGTTACAAAACTTAACAATATTCTGCAAGCCTTTACAATGCTGGATGTTATAGCTTTTGCGATGGCAAAAACCTTTAAATAAAGGAATTTAGGCTGTGGGGTGAAATCTTTCCTTGCATATTGTTAAAATACATAGTTTATACTATATCTATTCCGTGATTTTATTATAAAATGGGATTATAATAGGATTAAAAAGTTTGAGATATGTTAAATATGCAAGATAGAAACAAGAAAAAGAGGGTATCTAGTTATACGCAAAAGCGTAAACGTAGTGTAGATGGTTCGGAAGCTCATTTTTCATCATACCCTAGTTATAGAGTTAAAAAATCAAATTCATTCAGAAAAATATTAACTTTAATGATAATAGTATTTTTCGTTGCGATATTTGCAATATTATTATTTGCAAATAATAAGGAAATATTGATTGGTAAATTAGGTGAAAATTCATATATTTCTACATTTTTATCTAAATTATCAAAAGAGAACAGTTCAAAGGATCCGGGATTTTCATTACCTTTTGGTTTGAGAAGACAAAATATTTTGTTATTGGGTGTAGATTCTAATGGTGCGGATTCTGACTTGTGGGTTGGAACACGTACTGATACTATGATAGTTTTGAATATTGACCCTAAAACAAAAACTGTTAATGCTTTAACTATACCTCGTGATAGTAAGGTTTATTTGCCTAAGGGAATGGGAATTCAAAAAATTAATGCTGCCCATGCTATTGGTGGTGTTGATATGACTAAGCAGACAATAGAAGATACTTTGGGTATTCATATTGACAGATATATTATGGTTCATGATGATGCTGTTAGAGAAATTGTTAAGGCGCTTGGCGGTGTTGATATTTATGTAGAAAAAGATATGCACTACAACGACAACGCTGGAAAATTACATATTAATATTTCAAAGGGTAAGCATCATTTAACAGAAAAAGATGTCGTTGAATATTTGCGTTTCAGACACGATGCATTGGGTGATATTGGAAGAACTCAGCGTCAACAATGGTTTTTGAGAGGTCTTCTTGCTGAGATACAAAAACCTGAAACTATTGCAAAAATTCCTAAGATAATTTCTGTTGCAGGTAAATACATTAAAACAGATATGTCTGTTTATGAAATGACTCAATATGCATCGTTAGCTAAGCATTTTGACAAAGATAATATAGAAAGTGCAATGCTTCCTGGTGCTCCAAATAAACATGGTTATACAAGTTATTGGATTTTAGATCCGAAAATGACACAAGAAGTTGTAAACAGACTTATCTACAGGCAAATGGCAGGTGAGCGCAAAGAAAAATATACTGCAAGTATTATGAGTTCTCCTGATGATGTGGCAGAGGCTAAAGCACTAAAAGCAGCATTAGAAAATGCAGGTATTGAAGTTAAATGTTCAGGAACATTACGTTCTACTCATTCACAATTTATAGCTCACTCAAAATATGTAACTATAGATTATTATGCAGATTTGAAAAAAGCAGTTCCTGAAGTTAAGTCAAGACAATTTGTTTATGCTCCATCAACATTTATGTGTGCTGATACAGATTTTACGATTGTAACCGGCGGGGAAAACGGTATTTAGAAAACAAACAAAAGAGGGAAATATCTTATGGTAATGAATGCAATTATAAACAGAAAAAGTGTTAGAAAATATTCAGATAAACCTATTAGTGATGAAGTGTTAAATAAGATATTGGAAGCAGGCAGACTTGCTCCTTCTTGGGTTAACGTTCAGCCTTGGAAGTTTATAGTTGTTAAAAATCAAGAGGTAAAAGATTTATTATCATTAGCATCTGGTGGACAAAAACAAGTTAAAACCGCAAATATTTTGATTTGTTGTGTTGCGGATTTGGATAGCTGGAATAGAACAAATTTTGGCAAAGTTCTCGAGCAAAAAGGTCTTGATGAACAAGCAAGAGAAGGTATTGTGACTTCCAAATTGTTAAATCCTTCAACTTTAGGTGAGCAAATAGCTTTATTAAGAAGCGTTGAACAGGTTACTTATGCAGTTGCTTATATGACTTTGGAAGCTGAAGAACAAGGAGTTGGATGTTGCGTTATTGGTGCAACTTCTAATGAATTAACCCATCTTGATGATGGTTATGCACAACAGGTTAAAGAGAAATTAAATCTTAATGAAAGACAGGTGCTTGTGGATATTCTTGCTTTGGGTTATGAAGAACCTGTAATAAATGCTAAAAAGCTTAGAAAAGAACCTTCTGAAGTCATTTTTCACGAGTCATTATAGATAATATTTTAGTTCATGGATTGTAACCCTTTGAAAAACATGGTATAATCAAATATACACAACAAAAGAGGATACTAGGATGACTTACATTAATGAAGGAGATTTTACAATTATGATTACAACACTTGTACTTGTGGTTATTGCGGTGATTATTGTTGCTGCCTTGTATGGTATGTATACAAGACTTATCCAATTAAAAAACAAAGTAAAAGAGGCAATGAGTGGTATTGATGTTCAGTTGAATAAAAGATACAGCCTTATTCCAAATATATTGACTATTGCAAACAAATTTATGGAACACGAAAGAGAATTGTTCCAAAGTATTACAGAATTGAGATCTCAGGCATCAAGCATTCGTTCAACTCAAGATACTATTGCTAAGAAAATTGATTTGGATAATCAAATTGCATCTAAGATGGGTCAGTTGATGGTGAATGTTGAAAATTATCCGCAATTAAAATCTGATCAAACTATGATGAATGCAATGCAAACATATTCAGAAATTGAGGAACATATTGCAGCTGCAAGAAGATTTTATAACAGTGCTGTTAATGAAATCAATAATGCGATTGAAATTTTCCCAAGTTCTTTGATTGCAGGTATGTTGGGAATGAAGGTTTATCCGTTCTTCGAAGCAAATGAAGCTGCAAGACAAGAAATTAATGCATCAAATTACTTTAACTAGGATGGAAAATAAAATATAGCTTTTGTGAAACGGGTTGAAATAGACCCGTTTTAAGTGCCCGTAGCTCAGGAGAATAGAGCGTGAGTTTCCGAAGCTCAAGGTCGGGGGTTTGATTCCCCCCGGGCACGATTTTTTATGCAACCGGGATGAATATTGCTGTAATATTTCCTCTGATTTTATCTGTTATACCATCGGAAACTGCACGACCATCTCCTGTTGTGATTTCTGTATGACCGTATCTTGAGTTGTAGCCAGAAACTCCACGTTCATAAACTAATATACAGCCTGGTGGCAAGGTATTTGGATTAACTCCTTGGGCAGGTATTTCTTTAAAATTCTTGTTATTTCTAAGAATGTTAATCATTTCGTATGCATGTCCGCTTACGTATTGTCCTAAACCGCAGCTTGCGATTGCATTTTTTACATACCTTGCACAATATCCGGTAAAGCCTACTGCTCTTGATAATGCCGTTCTTGCTAATCTTAGCCCTGAAGATGCGTTATAACCCATTTTTTGTAACCAAGAAGGTGTTACGTTTACTCTTTGGGTTGTATTGGTTGATGAAATTGGATTTGTATTAGTGTTAGGAGTATAATAGTTGTTTGATATATTATAATTAGGGGTTGTTCTATTGCTCATAGTCAAACTTCCAAATTGATAATTAGAAGTTTGTTGTTGATATTGTTTTAACAATTCGGCTTGTCTTTTATAATTAGCAGCCAGTTGTGCGGCTGTTTGCATCATATTTTGAATAAAGATGTTTGTGCAGGTTAATATTGGCGGTGTATATGCCATCGGTGCCATAAACATCGGTGTAAATATTGGAAAACTTGGTATCATAGGTACCATTGGACGAAAACTGCAACAACCAAAACCACCAAAAATTGGCATAGGTGTTATCACAGGACGTGGTATAATTGGCATTGCACATCCTGTCATAAATGGCGCTGGACATATTGGTAGTCTTGGTATTCCAAACATATAGATATTTCCCTATTATTCCCCTTATTTATATAAAGTATATATTCCATAAATAATTGCCCGCTTTTTATTTCATGTTACGATATGTTAATTTATAGAGTTATTCTTGTTGATTGAACTTAGGTGGTGTTTGTAATAAATTATAGTTATGTATGAAGATTATCAAAAGATACTTGAGGAATTAAAAAATCACTCTCATTTCAGAAGTTTAAGGGATTTTACTGATAAAGATGAAAAATTCATTTATTATAGAGGGAAGAAGTTATTAAATTTATCTTCCAATAATTATTTGAATTTTGCTGATAATTCATCTTTAACCCGTGAATTTTTAGATTATGTTGGGGATAAATATTCTTTTGGCAGTGCTTCTGCAAGGTTATTAACAGGAACATTGCCTGTGTATAACGAATTAGAAAATCTTCTAGCAAATTTATATGGAAAAGAGTCTGCCTTGCTTTATAACAGCGGCTATCATGCAAATGTCGGAATTTCCAGTGCTTTGAATAAAAAAGGGGATGTTATATTTTCTGATAAGCTAAATCATGCAAGTATTATTGATGGAATGCAATTATCTCAAGGTAAATTTTTCAGATTTCCGCATAATGATATAGAGGCGTTAGAAAAACTTCTTATCAGAGAACGTGAAAATTATAATGAAGCATTCATTGTTACAGAAAGTGTTTTTTCTATGGATGGTGATATTGCTGATTTAGTTAAAATTGTTGAATTGAAAAAGAAATATAATTGCGGATTAATAATTGATGAAGCACATGCTTTTGGGGTGTTTGGTCAAAAAGGTTTGGGTGTTGCTGAAGAATTAAATTTGATTAACGATATTGATTTAATTGTTGGAACTTTTGGTAAAGCTGTCGGATCTATGGGGGCTTTTGTTGTTGGTTCTAAAGTTTTGATTGATTATCTTATAAATAAATCCCGTTCGTTTATATTTTCAACAGCATTGCCACCAATTAATATTGCATTTTCAAAATGGATAATAGAAACTCAATTCCCAAAAACTTTGCAAAAAAGAAGAAGAATGCTTGAAATTGCAAAAAATATGGGTAGTTCAAGTCATATAATTCCTGTAATAGTTGGTGAAAATAAAGATACTGTCGATTTATGTGAAGTTTTATTCCATAATGGGTATTTTACGTTACCTATACGTCCTCCGACTGTGCCTGTCGGAACTTCTCGGATTAGGTTATCTTTAACTTGCCAGATAGAAGAGGGTGAATTGGATGTTTTGAAGGAGAAAATTGGTGAAAGCATATTGGTTAAATAAAAATAATAAGAAAAAGGTAATAGTATTTTTTGCAGGATGGAGTTTTGACAATTTTCCGTTTGAAAAGATGCTATGTGCTGACGAATATGATGTTTTAATGCTTTATGATTATAACGATATGTCTTTGCCTGAAGATTTGAATTGGTTGGAAGGATATGAAGAAAAAATTCTTCTTACTTGGTCAATGGGAGTTTTTGCTGCGTATTTGAACAAGGATATGTTGAGTCAATTTGATTATAAGATTGCTCTTAACGGTACAATTACTCCTGTAGATGACAAATTTGGTATTCCTGTTAAAATTTTTGAACTTACACTAAAACATGCAACAACAGGTCTGGGGGGTAAATTTTATAAAAATGTTTTTTCCAAAGATGAGGAATATCAAAAATATGAGTTATCTCCTGTTCAAAGAAGTATTGAAAATAGAGTTTCCGAACTTGAAAATCTTTATGAATTGATAAAAAAACAACCTTTAGGTTTTGATAATGTTGAGTTTTATGATTTTGCGATTGTTTGTGAAGGAGATAAAATTATTCCTCCACTTAATCAATTAGCGAGTCATAAAAAGAATAATGTTCCTGTTATTACACTTCCATATGGACATTTTCCGTTTTATAATTTTTCTAAATGGGATGAAATTGTGAAATTATGCCAATAGATTTTAAGCATGTAAAAAAACAATTTGAAAAAAGTATGGCAGATTATGATAAAAATGCCGTAGTTCAAGATATGATGGCATCAAAAATGATGTTTGAATTGCTTAAATTGTCTAATCAATATGATAATATTCTCGAAATCGGAACAGGAACCGGACTTTTGACAAAATATATTGTAAAAGATTTGAAATATAAACGCTATTATGGCAATGATATTGTTGAAAAGTCAAAAAATTATGTTAAAAAAGCAATTCCTAATGCTGATTTTATATGCGGAAATGCTATGAAAATTAAACTTGATAGAAAGTTTAATCTTGTTATTTCGAATGCAGTTTTTCAGTGGTTTGAAAATATTGATAAAATTATTAAACTCTTAAGTTGTTCTATGTTGCAGGATGGAATTATTGCATTTTCAACTTTTTCACCGAAAAATTTTAGTGAAATAACTGAAATTACCGGGCTTTCTTTAAAATACAAATCTAAGGAAGAATTAATTCAGGTTATGAAATCTTGCGGATTTGAAGTTTTGTACTGTGAGGAATTTTATGAACCTGTGGAATTTAAAACTCCGCTTGAAATGCTTGCTCATATGAAAAAAACAGGAGTAAATTCCTTGTCAGATAAAACATGGTCAGTTAAAAATATCAAAGAATTTTGTGACAAATATTCAAACAAATATCCAAAAACAACTTTGACCTATGCCCCAATTATAATGATTGCAAAATTAAACGCCAATCCAATTCAAATGACCAATAATTAATCCTGCAAGTGCGGCAATTCCAAGATATGCCAGCGGGTCTAATTTTTTTATAAAACTTGTTGCGATTAGTATTACTAGCAAAAGAGTTCCAAATAAATGTAAGTTTGATGTAAATAATAATTTTATTCCTACTGATGTTAATAATGCACATCCTGCAGGTTTTAAACTTCTTACTGCTCCTTTTACCATTTGGTTTGTTTTAAATTTTTCAAGAGTTTTTGAAACGATTGTTACTATTATAAAAGAAGGTAATACAACAGCCGTTGTTGCAAGTAATGATCCGAATATTCCACCGCTATTAAATCCTGCAAATGTTGCAACGTTAACTCCAACAGGTCCTGGTGTTATTGATGATACGGCAAGCATATTGGTTAGTTCTGATGTTGAATACCAGTGAAATTTGTTTGCAATTTCGTATAAAAACGGCATTGTTGCATATCCGCCGCCAAAAGAAAATATTCCGATTTGGAAAAATTGCCAAAATAATTGTATATATAGCATTACTCGCAATCCTCCTTAATCTTTTTATTATCTTCATATTTTTGCCAAAAAATTCCAACAACTATTGAGGCGATTATGATTAATGGTAATGGAATTTTTCCGCATAGTGCAGCTATTAAACATACAAGGTATATTGCTAATGTGAATTTGTCTGTCACTGATTTTGTCCACATTTCTTTTACTGCTAAAAATAATAAAACAATTACCCCTATTCCAACTCCCCAAAATATATTTTGCACTGTTGGAATACTAACAAGAGCACTGAATAAATATGCAAGTAGTATTATTGATATAAAAGCCGGTAAAACCATTCCGGTTACGGCTGCTATCGCTCCTTTTGTCCCAAGTAACTTTCTTCCTGTAAAGATTGCGGTGTTAGCTGCGATTATGCCAGGTAAGGCTGTACTTAATGCATAATATTCACATAATTCATCTGAGGTTATCCATTTTTTCTTTTCTACTAATTCACTCGTTAATAACGGTAAAATTACATACCCCCCGCCAAGTAACATTGTGCCTACTTTGAAAAATGTTTTAAATATAGTGTAAAAATTTTTATTCATATTAATATTTTACTCAATAAAAATATTTTGTTATTAATTTGAAATGATAAATATGTAAAATGAAACAAAACACCGAATTAAAATTTTATTCTAATTCGGTGTTTTATATTTGTTGTTAAGTTTTTATTTGGGGATTATTTTTGAGCACAATTACCTAAAAAACCTGCCATAGATGGTGCTTTTGCCATGTATCTTTGCATTGCCAATCCAGGATTTGCTATAGGTTTATTGCAATCTCCATTTTCCTTTTTAATTCTGTTTTCTGTCATTTTTTCACATGCGTGTGTTAACCATATAATCAAACTTGGTACAAGTACTATTGTTGATAGGAAGCCAAATGCACTGTTACATGTTTTTGCCATTTTTAGCATGCTGTTTTCTTTTTCAAACAGTTTGTAGAAGTTCTTGATTAAGTCGCCATTTTCTTTACGTGCAGCTCTTAATCCATCTTTTATGTCTGATACTGATGCTTTTGCATAAGTTGTTGCAGGATCAACATGTTTTTTAAGAATTTCTTCAACTGCTGCTTTAACATCTTTATCCTTTGCAAATGCTTTCTTCAAGTTTCCGCCGCTTTGTTCGATAAAATCCATAAAGCCTTCTACACCATTTTTGAATTTATCAATATTCATATATTTAGATTCTAATTGCTTACTTGATAATACACTGTGTCCAGCGCTGCTTGGTTGTACATAGGCAATGAATTTTTGGAATGCGTTTTTACCTTCTATATTCTTATGGTTAAGTGCTAAACCTGTAAGTTTTGTGAATAAATCAGTTGACAATCTTGCAACTGCTTTTGCTCCAAATAACAATGCTGTAAATGCTGTCATATCACGAAGCATAATTTCACCAAAGTCGTATTTGTCTTGAGCATTTGTTAATCTTGGTGGAATACAGAAGCCATATAATAAGGTCGCCATTGCTCCACCTGAAATTATTGAACCGTTTAATTCAAACATATCAGTTATATATTTTGCATGTTTATTATTGAATGCTTTATTTGCTATATCACCGGCTTTTGATGCTAGACCTGTAAATGCTACATCTTTTTTAGCGTCTGCTTCATTTCCTACTTTTGCAGGTTCTGCATTCGGTTGCTGTTTTTGTTGGGCAAGGGCAGGATTCTTTGATAAGCCCCAGTTATACATCTTCGGTATTTGTGTATAGAATAATGCTACTGCTCCAAAGATACCAAAGTTTGTTAATAATCTTGTTCCCATTTTGTTATGTGTGAATGATTTAACTGTATTGGTTATATTTTCTGCACTTAAATTTTCTTTTAAAGCTTTTGCAGTTGTTTTAGAGATATCATTGAAGTAATTATCCATTGCTTCAAGTAATTCTCCAATACTTCCGCCGTTGAGTTGTCCTTTAGATGAACTCATAAGAACTGACATTTCATCAACTGTTCCGCCAATGTGTCCTTTCTTTAATTCCATAAATGAATCTACTACACTGCCGCCGATTTCTTTAATTTTTGCACTCTTAGCTTCCTTGCTTAAAGATTTTTGCGACATTATATCTTCAATTTTTACTTGTCTTTGTGCATATTCTTCTGCAATGTTTGCAACTTGTTTTGCATCTAGTTTTTCACCATCTGCTAATTCTCTATTTACACTGTTTTCAATAACATCTTGGAATACATTCTTATAGAATAATTCTTTTCCTGTTTTTGTATTGTCAGTTTGTATAAGATTTGCATTATCATTTACAAATTTAATATATGGATTTTGGAAACTGTCAAGATAATTCATTTTTACAGCATTCGCAGAACCAAATTTATTTTTGATAAATTTAAGCATGAATAATGGTATTAAGAATGAACTTGGCCCTGTAATTATTTCACGTAAAAATTCTTTTCGTGCAAATGCCCAGTTTAATTCATGTTCAGGCTTTCCTTCTTTATCAAGAATAACGTTCCCATTTTCATCTGTTTTTTCAGGACCGCCACGTAACAAACCTTTGCCTACACGAGGAACAATGAATCCTAAACCGTCTTGAATAATAAATTCAGCAGCATAACCACCTTTTTCTATAAAATCCATCAATCCTACAATTGGATTGAGTCCGGTGAATGCTACTGATGATGAGTTTTTATTATTTGACACTCTATGCGACATTTCATTATTGGACGCGTATGTTATAGGTCGCATGTTCATCTCTTTTTTGAATTTATTTTTATTATTGTTTGAATCTACGCTTGGTATTATTGGTGTTACTGACATAATCCCTACTACTTATAAATCTATCGCTACTACATGATATTAAAAACAAATTAATTTATTTAATTGTCATTTTTTACGGGTAATGTTTCAAAACATTAACATTATTAATGTGATTTTCAAAACAAGTGTATTCATTATACTTAATCGGTAAAAAAAACACAATAGATTTTACTACATTTATAATAAAACTTAACATATATTAACAATATGCGTTTGACACAACGCTTTTAGCAATATAAACTACAGAAATGGAAGTCAATATTATAGGTGCAGGGTTAGCTGGTTCAGAAGCAGCTTTACAACTGGCAAAACGAGGATTTAAAGTTAATTTATTTGAAATGCGTCCTGAGGTTAAAACAGGTGCTCACACTACTGAGGATTGTGCGGAATTTGTTTGTTCAAACAGTCTTGGTTCTGATGATATTACAAATGGCAGCGGTTTATTGAAGTGTGAAATGGAAATGCTGGGCGGCGAGCTTATTGAAATTGCAAAAGCATGCCGAGTTCCTGCGGGTAATGCGCTTGCTATTGACAGGCATAAATTTTCGCAAACTGTTACTGCTAAAATTCTTGAAAACGAGAATATCAATCTAATTCGAAAAGAAGTTGTAGAAATTCCTGAAGGGCCTGTAATTATTGCATCTGGTCCTTTAACAAGTTCTGAATTTGCAAAAAGTATCAAGAATTTTACTCAAAGTGAATATCTACATTTCTTTGATGCTATTGCGCCTATTGTTGAAGTTGACAGTATAAATTTTGATATTGCTTTTTGGGCAAGTCGTTATGATAAGGGTGAAGCGTCTTATATTAACTGTCCAATGAACAAAGAACAATATGAAAAGTTTTATAATATCTTGATTAATGCACCAAGAATTGAACAGCATGACTTTGAAAAAGGTGCAAAATTTTTTGAAAGTTGTTTACCGATAGAAGTTCTGGCTTCTCGTGGTGAGGATACTTTAAGATTTGGTCCGATGAAACCTGTTGGGCTTGTAGATAAAAGAACTAATGAAAAAAATTATGCTGTTGTTCAATTAAGACAGGATAATTCGGCTAAAACATTATTTAACCTTGTCGGCTTTCAAACAAATCTTAAATGGGGAAGCCAAAAAGAACTTTTACAATCTATACCTGGATTGGAAAATGTTAGTATCGTTAGATATGGTGTTATGCATAGAAATACTTTTATTAATTCTCCAAATCTTCTTCATCCGACATTGCAAACAAGAGCCAGAAAAGATTTATTTTTTGCAGGGCAAATTACCGGTACTGAAGGTTATACTGAATCTATAGCATCAGGCTTATTAGCAGGAATTAATATGGCAAGACTTTTGAATGGCGAAGAACTTTTAGAGTTACCTAAAGATACCATGCTTGGTGCTTTAACTCATTATATTACTAATCCTGAACATACTAATTTTCAGCCGATAAATTCAAATTGGGGAATTGTTCCGCCTGTTGATTTGCCTAAAAAAGAACGTAAAAATAAAAAATTAAAAGGTGAACTTATGGCCAAACGTGCCATTGAATCCGTGAAAAGTGTTTTGTAATTTTTATTTTTAATGTTCTAATTCTGTTTCAAGAAGCGGCATTTCAAGTGCGGTTACAGGTTTTATGGCATTTCCTGAAATTCCTTGTATTGAACCATACATGTCTGTTGTGGCGGATAATACATTTAAAATTTCTTTTTCTCGTTTTTTCCAAATTTTGTTCATTGCACGTTTTTCAGCTTCCAAATCTGTCTGCATACCTACAAATGCGTTGACTATTGTTTCAAATTGAAAACGGAATTCTGTACTTGTTAAATAATTGTATAATAGTGCGCTTTTTTCATGTCGATTTTCTTGTAGTGACTTTATCTCACTTAGTTTTATTATGTTTTCTCTTAAAATATGTGAAAGTGCTTTAAATTCTTCATATGTACAGATATAAACTCCGTCTTTTAGTCCCATACGAGTCATATCTTTCGGGTAAATTGCTGTTACAAGAACTCCTATATCTGCACCCTTTGCTTGAATATCATTTTTAAACTTTTTTATCCATTCTTCATTAAATGTTTTTGTGCGTTTGCTTTCATAATATATTGTTCCACAGTTTGGTTTTTGGGGAGTGTTAACTATTTGTATTGAATCCGCTCCCATGTCTCCTTTTCCAACTTCTTGGATATCATCATATTTAAAATTTTCGGCAAGATATTTTTCTATCGCAAGTTCTTGAATTTCGCCTTGTAGTTGCATTGAACCTTGTTCTTGTCGCTTTTTCATTTCTTCGGTTAGATTTTTTTGATCTTGAAGTTGTTTTTGAAGGGTTGCTATTTGAAGTTCGTATTTTTCTTCTGCACTTTTTTGCATTTTTTGTTTTTCTTCTGCAAGTTTTTGAGTGAATTCTTTTTCTGCTTCTGCTGTCAGTTGCTCTTTTAGTTCTGATTTTTCTCTTTCAAGACGTGATTTTTCTGCTCTTAGCTTGTTTAAATCTTTTAATTGGGCGGATTTTTCTTCAAGTTCTTTTTCAAGTGTTTTGTAGGCTTCTTCTTGTTCTGCAATAGCGTCTTTACGTATTTTTTCTTCTTTTAGTTTTAATTCTTTTTTTTGATTATTTATTGTTTCTTCAATAAGTTTTTCTTTTTCTTCTTCGTATTTATCTTGTAATTTTTGAAAATCTGATTTGTATTTTTTTATTTCTTTTTCATATTCTGATTTTTGTATTGCCAGCTCTTTATCTACAACTTCTTTTGAACCTGTTAGAATTAAATTTTCTATATCTATTTCTTCTCCGCATTTCGGACATTTAATTTTGTTTGCCATCTTTTCACCCTTCCTTACAAAAGGGTAATTTATTAAGATTTGATTGTCAACTTGTGTGTAATAATTTTCAATAATATATGAATATTTGATATGTTTATATTATGATTACTATGCTGACAGTAGCAGGCTGATATTGTTTTTAGTACCCTGCGTTATTATGAGGTAAAGTTTAATGAAGTACAGCATTTTGAGTGTACTAATGTCATGGGTTTTTCCAACTCAAAAAGACCGTAATAAATTTAGAAAGTTTTGCGAAAGTTTAGATAACAGAGCTAAAATTAAACAAGCACATTCCAGATATCCCAAGATTATTTCCGATATAAGAAGGAATAGAAATTCAAGAATTAAAGTTTTGTTTTTGGTTAATGAAAATTCCAAATGGAAAACTCAATCTTTGTATGATTGTTTCATGAAATCAGAAGATTTTGAGCCGGTTATTGCTTTGACTATTGCTGATGCTCAGAATAAATTATCTAAGGACGAAAAAATTAAATGCTTGGAAGAAAATTATAAATATTTTGATGACAGAGGTATGAGATGTATTTATGCTTGGGATAAGAAGTCTAATAAGGCATTGAATTTGAAAAACTTTAAACCCCAAATCGTATTTTATCAGCAGCCTTGGTATCTTCCAAAAGTGCAAAGACCTGATGTGGTTTCTCAATTTGCACTAACTTGTTATGTTCCGTATTTTGTTCCTAATTATGGAATTATGAATATGGATTATTTTGATTTTCACAAATTCTTGTTTAGAAATTATGTATTAAACAAGGATTGGGAAAATATTTATAAAGAGTATGCGGGGGATGAATATAACGATAATATTCGCGGGCTTGGTCATACTATGCTTGATGGTATAAGTTTTGTGGACGAGTCTGGAGATGAAGAAGATGAAGAAGATAGTGAAAAAGAAAAGAAAAAAGACTATGTAATTTATGCTCCGCACTGGTCTATACCATATAAAGGCAACGAAAATGATGAAAATTACGGAACTTTTTTATGGAATTACAAGTTGATATTAAATTATGCTAAAAACCATCCTGAAATAAATTGGGTATTTAAACCTCATCCTACATTGAAATTGGCGTTGTTAAGGACGGGACTTTTCACGCAAGAAGATATTGATAATTATTACAAAGAATGGGAAAGTATATCTACTCCTTGTTATTCGTCCAATTATATGGATATTTTTATGGAATCAAAAGCTTTGATTACTGATTGCGGTTCTTTTTTGGTAGAGTATTTCTGTACCGGAAAACCTGTTATTCATTTGATTTCTGACAAATGTAAAATTGTTCCGCCGGCACCATCTCAAAAGATTTTTGATACTTTTTATAAAGTACATAATGTTGGGGAATTTTATAATGTTTTGGATTCTTTGATAAGAAGAGAAAATGATTATAAAAAAGAAGACAGGTTGAGAGTTTTAAAAGAATTAAATATTGAAGATTGTTGTGCTGCTAAAAATATTTGTCAGGATTTGTTAGCAGTAATAAAAGGAGATAATAATGCAAGATAAATTGAAAAATTATGGAATAATATTAGCATCAGGTGTTGGTAGTCGATATAGTAGTGATATTCCTAAGCAGTTTATTAAAATTGCCGGAAAAACTGTTCTTGAACATACTGTTGAAATTTTTGAAAAATCACCTAATATTGATGAAATTATTCTTGTGATTACTCCTGAATATCGCTATATGGCAGAAAATATATTATTGAAAAATAATTATAAAAAGATTTCAAAATTGTTAAATGGCGGTGCTACAAGAAAAGACAGTTCATATATTGCGATTTCTTCTATTGATGATGAAGAAGCAAATGTTTTAATTCATGATTGTGCAAGACCTTTTGTTACTGAAAATATTTTATCAGAATGTGTTAAGGCTCTTGAATCATATAGTGCGGTTGATGTTGCTATACCTTCTGCTGATACCATTATAAAGGTTAAAGATAATATTATTGACAGTATTCCAAATCGTGCAGAATTACAAAGAGGACAGACGCCACAGTGTTTCAAATTATCATTGATAAGAAAAGCGCATGAACTTTCAAAAGGTGATAATAATTTTACTGATGATTGCGGACTTATCGTGAAGTATAATTTGGCAGATGTTTATGTTGTAAATGGTTCAGGTGAAAATATTAAAATTACTTATCCTGAAGATATTTTTATGGCAGATAGATTGTTTCAAATAAGAAGCGCTGTTTGTCCTGAAAAGACATCACTTGAAAATTTAAAAGATAAAGTTATTGTAGTTTTTGGCGGAACAAGCGGAATTGGACAGTGTATTGTCGAACTTGCTCAAAAGTATGGTGCTAAAGTTTATGCTGAATCTTCCAGAACCGGATGCGATATAACAAATTATGATAGTGTTTGTGCTGTGCTTGAAAAAGTTGCGGCTAAAGATAAAAAAATCGATTATGTTGTTAATTCTGCCGGTGTTTTAAGGATGGGAAAACTTTTGGACCGTGATATTTCTGATATTAAAAAAGACATTGAAATAAATTATATCGGTTCAATAAATACTTCAAAAGCAAGTATTCCTTATTTACAAAAAACAAAAGGGGCAATATTATTGTTCGCATCAAGTTCTTATACAAGAGGCAGGGCATTGTATTCTACATATTCTTCAACAAAAGCCGGTTTAGTTAACCTTTCTCAAGCTTTAGCTGAAGAACTTATTTCTGATAATATAAGAATAAATGTTATCAATCCTGAAAGAACTGCAACTCCTATGAGAACAAAAGCTTTTGGTAAAGAACCCGAAGGTAGTTTGCTTCAACCTGAAAAAGTTGCTTTAGCTTCTTTAAAAACTTTACTTTCTGATTTGACAGGTCAGGTAATTGATGTTAGACGCAGTTAGTAGGAATTTTTAGAATGGGAATTTTACAAAAAATATTTGAAATTACTAATATTGATAATCACAAAGTTATTACAATTTTGGGATTAAAATTGAAGTTGAAAAAACAGCCAACGAAGGAAAAAAAATATATTTTAGAACATATTTTTTGTTATTTTGTGAGTAAATTTTGTAAGGTTAAGAAAAATAAGATTGTTTTTATTAACTTTATAAATTGGCAGTTTGCGGATAATCAGAAATATCTTGCTGAAGAATTTTTAGCTCGTGGTTTGAATAATCTTGATTTAGTTTGGTTTTCTAATAATCAAACAGATTTGAAATTAATCCCGTCAGGACTTAGAGTTGTTAATTACAATTCTGTAAAGGCATTATATGAATTTATGACTGCAGGAATTTGGGTTATTAATGCTAATCCGTTTTTAATGCTTAAAAAGGGTGCTAAAAAATTAAAGGGTACAATTTGTATGCAAACCTGGCATGGTACAATGGGGATTAAACAAGAAAGTGCCGCAGCATCAAGTGCATATCAAAATTTAGGTTGGACAAAGTGGCAAAAATTATCTGCTCAAATGTATGATTATATTTTTACAGATAGTGAGTTTGAAAAAGAAAAATATAAAACTGCATTTTGGGGTTATGGTGAAATTTTAAAATATGGTATTCCACGTGATAAAAATTTTTATATTAAAGGGGTAGATTATTCTAAAAAGATTAAGGAATACTATAATATTCCGCAGGAAAATAAAATTTTATTATATGCTCCGACTTGGAGAGTTGATAAAAGATGTAATGTTTATAATATTGATATTAAATTATTGAAAAGAGTTTTGAATCAGCGATTTGGCGGTGAGTGGTCAATTCTTATAAGAAGTCATGTTCAAATGAAAAAGGCGATATTTAATGCGTTGTATGATAAAAATGAAATTGTGAATGCGGCTTTATATCCTGATATGCAAGAATTATTACTGGCTGCTGATGCTTTAATAACAGATTACAGTTCTTGTGTATCTGAATATACAATATTACAAAAGCCTTCATTTATTTATGCCGCTGATATTAAAGATTTTGAACAAGGTTTTGCTTATCCGATAACTGATTTGCCGGGTGATGTTGCAACTGATAATGGTGAACTTGCTCAAAATATTTTGAATTTTGATTATGATAAATTTAGACAGAAAGCACAACGTTTTCTTGATGATAAAGGTCATTATGACGATGAAAATTCTTGCAAAAGAATTGTTGATTTTATACTTGATAAAATGGAGCAAAAATAATAAATATGATGTGTTACGATTTATATTCATTTGATATTTTTGATACGATAATTACCCGAAAAGTTGCAAAACCTAATGGGATTTTTGCACTTATGCAAAACATTATAAGATCTGATTTAAAATATTCTGATTTACCCAATGATGTTAAAACAAATTTTTTCAAATACAGAATTAATGCAGAATATAGACAAAGAAGAATTCATATACAGTGGAAAGATAATAAGGATATTACTTTTGATCAAATTTATCAGGATATAAAGGAGAATTATTTTTTATCAGATTCTCAAATTGATGCTCTAAAAGAACTTGAATTAAATCTGGAATACGAAAATATTATTCCGATAAATGAAAATGTTCAAAAGATAAATAATTTGATTAGTAACGGTAAAAGAGTAGTATTAATTTCTGATATGTATTTGCCTGAAGAGTTTATAAGAAAACTACTTTCAAAAACTCAGTTACTTCCTGATATCAAAATTTATTTATCATCTGTTGTCGGATACAAAAAAGATACCGGTGATATTTTCAAGTATGTTAAATCCCAAGAAAATGTCGAGTATGAAAATTGGTATCATCTTGGCGATAATGAATATTCTGATTATAAACAGGCACTTTATCTTGGAATAAATTCCGAATTGTACCATTACACACAGTTAAAGTGTTATGAGGAAAAACTTTTAAATAGTAATGTTGAATCTCCTGTAATACAGTTGACAATCGGGTGTGCTAAGAATTTACGATTAGCGAATTATAAAATTTCAGATAAATTTGATTTAGGTGTTTCACTTGCTGCGCCAATATTTTACCCTTATGTAGAATGGTTGTTAGAGCAAGCGCAAAAACGTGAGATTAAATATCTTTATTTCTTGGCTCGTGACGGGTATATTTTGCAAAAAATTGCGGATATCATTATCAAAGACAGAAATCTCAATATTAAAACCGAATATGTATATGGATCTAAAAAAGCCTGGAGATTGCCTTCATTATCATTGGAAAATAAAATGCTTAAAAAGCAATTTGTTGAAGTTTTAATGTGGGAATATAAAAAATTAGACAAAATGTTAGGTCTAAATCCTAAAGAGTTACAATCTCTTTTGCCTAAAGAATTTTGCAAATATCGTTCTACAATGAGTGATAAAAAATTGAAAAAGTTTAAAGAATTTTTATTAAAAGACGATTCATGGTTGAAACTTGTAATAGAAAAGAACAAGGATAGAAAAGTTCCTGCTATCAATTATTTGAAACAACTTGTACAAATGGCAAACGGAGAAAAATTTGCATTTGTTGATGTTGATGGAACTCGTTTTACTATGAATTGTATGAGTTCTTTGATGCGAGAAGTATATGACGGAGATTTGATAACTTTTTATCTAACAAGTACTCCAAATGTTTTTGAGGCAATAAATATTGAATATTATCATTTTTACGCCCTAAAACGTTCATTGGTCGGTCATGTTATGGAACTGCTTGCAAGAGCGCCACATGGTCAGACTTTAGGTTATGAATATAAAGATAATAAATATGTTCCGATTTTAGAGAACTTGCCTTCTAAAATATTTGAAAATTGGCAATTCGATAAGTATATTGAAGGTATTGAAGCATTTACAAAATGTATGTGTGAATATGAAAAACAATTCCAAAATATATCTTTCGAAAATCAACAAATAATGGAACGCTATATTCATTTTATGGCAAGAGATGTTGATAGAGATACTGCAAATCTTTTGGGAACAATCGTTCACAGTTTATATGGTTCTGAACAAAAAGAATTTGCACCGAAAGTTGGTTTTGCAGAAGCGTTGAAATATATAATTACTAAAAAAATTGCAACTGAAAATATTTTATATTCCAAAGTTCGTTCTAATATTGTTATTCAAAAAATGATAGATTATAGATTAGCTCATCCTGATATTAGAAAAGAGATGATTAACCTATTCATTCATAAAAGAAGAAGACAAGCATACTTGACAATATTAGGAATAACAATAGATTTTGGAAATATTCTTTTCAAAAAAAAGAATGTATCAAATAATTAACTTTAAAGGTTTTTATGGAATATTTGTCACTTGAAGAACTAAGTAATGAATTGTCAATTTCTGTCGCAACGGCGAAAAATTGGCTTCGGCTTGGTAAAATTAATTTTCAAAAAACTAAAGGTAATACTAAATATTTTTCTCGTGAATATCTTGATAAGTTGCTTGTAAATATTCGCCAAAGTGATGATAATGTTTTGAAAAGCAGGAGAAATAAAAACTATATCAAAGGTAATTTTTTCTATAAAGATTATGTACCTTCTTCGTCAAAAAATATAAAAACAGTAGAAAGTCTTTTGAATACGTTATCTTCAGATAGATTAGCAGATGAAGATTATACCAAATATATAGTTGCTGATTGCGCTATTCAGTTGTTGGTTCAGGCTAAAAAGATTTCTTCTGTTGGTGAAAATTTTTTGTTAAATTATCTTGAAAATAAGCTAAATCTTGGGTTTTATTCGCAGTTGATTGATTTTTTTATTGAAGATAAAAATAAGGCGATATTGTTTATAAACAAGTTTGCGGATTTATTCCAATTCAATTTTGTGTACGAAAAAAATGAAGATCTTTTAGGACTTTTGTATCTTTCGTGTTCTAATATGAATAAGCGAAAACAATGCGGAATGTATTATACCCCTACAAAAGTTGTCCAATTAGCAATAGAAAATCTTTTATCTAAAAATGAAATTACAAAAGAAGATAAAATTCTTGATTGCTGTTGCGGGACAGGAAATTTTTTGTTGAATTTGCCTGATAGTGTAAAACTTGAACAAATCTACGGAAATGATATTGATATTATCAGTTCTCATATTACAAAAATCAATCTTGCCTTAAAACATGATATTAAGGATTTAAAGATTTTAGATAATAATATTACGAATTGGGATTTTTTAACTGAATATAATCAAGCTGATTTTAACTATATTATCGGAAATCCTCCTTGGGGATATTGTTTTTCAAAGGTTCAGAAAGAAAACTTGTCAAAAAATTATTTGACTGCCCAAAAGGAAAATGTTGAATCCTTTGATTTGTTTATAGAAAAATCTTTGTCTGTTTTGAAAAAAGACGGGATACTAACATTTGTCCTTCCTGAATCTGTTTTGAACGTCAAATCTCATATTGCAATTCGGCAAATTATCAAGGATAATAATTCAATTCAATATATTAATTATCTTGGGAATATTTTTGATGGAGTTCATTGTCCGGGGATTGTTTTGCAAATTAAACATACTAAATCTCCAATGTTAACTTCAGGCATGGTTATTGGTACCGAGAAAAATCTTTTTGAAATTTCGACACAAAGAGATGTAAATATAGATAATTTTAATTTTAAAATTTGTGATAATGAATATAAACTTCTAAAAAAAATTTTAGATCCTCAAAATAAGAAATATTTGAAAGGTAATGCCGAATTTGCACTTGGAATTGTAACAGGTAATAACAAACTATATTTATCTCCTAAAAAATCAGAAACAAATGAAGTTATAATAAAAGGCTCTGATATTTCACCTTATAAAATAAATGACGGGAAAAATTTTATTACTTATGACAAAAAATTATTTCAACAATCTGCACCGCTTGAAATGTATAGAGCTTGCGAAAAACTTGTCTATAAATTCATAAGTAATAAATTCGCATTTGCTTATGATGATAATAAAAGATTGACCTTGAACAGCTGTAATATACTAATTCCTAAAATAAAAGGTATGGATATAAAATATATTCTTGCAGTTTTAAATTCTTCTGTTGCTCAGTTTGTCTATCAAAAAGAATTTAATTCGGTGAAAGTTTTGCGCTCTCATCTTGAAAAAATTCCAATACCAATATGCCAAGCCAAAGTTCAACAAGAAATTACCCAATTTGTTAATGCAATTATTGCCGCAGAGGATATGGAATGTTATAAAAATTTGTACGATACTTTAGATGACAAAATAAGTCAATTATATGGTCTTAATTATAAAGAATGCCTATTGATAAAAGAGTCTATAGTATAGTGTTTGCGGGGTAATTTTATGCAAAGATTTCCAATCAAAAAGGTTATTGATTTTTATAAGTTTTTGTTGTATTATCTATTTGCTGGTAGAAATAATAGTTGGGGTTAGAGATGCTGGTTTCATCGATTGGTTATTTGAATTCTAACAAAGATATTAAGTCCGTCCCTGTAAAAAGTAAGAGTAATAAAAGTAGTAAAGATAATAGTGGTTTTGGTCATGTTCAGGGGTTGGGCAATATAAGTGTTTATCATAAAAATTCGTTTGCTGCCGTATTGGATTCTCTTAAATCATTTTTTGTCGGTCAAAACGAAAAGAATAATGATAATTTGTCGTTAATTGCTTAATTTATTATTCTTGTTCTTGGAATAAGAATTTGACGAATATTATTGAGAAAATTGCCGGAAATGCTGATATTACTGCTAGAACCGGTGCAATGCTTGTTGCCTGTGCAATAAATCCGATGATAGACATTGCAATCGCAACGATACCCCAAGAAAACCCATTTATAAATCCACCGATTATACTTTTATATTGAGGCAAAACTTTTTGAGCCATGCTCATTGTAATTGGTGTTGCAAACATTGTTATAAAACCCATCAAAGCATAAACAATGAAAGATAAAACAAGGTGAGTTTTGTATGTTAGCATAAATATAATCATCAGCGGGAATGTTGTAATCATAGAAATATAAAATACGTTTGCGGTACCTATGATTTTTTCAAATTTCGGGCTTAATAATGAACTTATTCCACCTAAGAAAATAAATAAAAACAGTGCAAATCCTATTTGAAATTTTGAATACCCCATAGATTTCCAAAGGAAAGGTAAAAGTATTGAACAAGATGTTGTTACAAGTGTTTTTAGAACTGCTATTATATTTAGAATATTTAATTTTCTGTTTGTCAAAATATCAATGAACGCTTGTTTTAATTTGATATTCATTGGTGGGGTTTTGATGTTAGAAAATTTTGGGACAAATAAAAACATGCATAATGCGCAAATGATACCTATGATTGCTAAAAAAGGCATTTTGCTAAGCCCAAAATATTGTGCAATAGCAGATGATAACAACGGCCCCATCGCAAAACCTAAAGAACCGCAGGCAATAAATGTTCCCATATTTTTAACTGTATCAGTGGTTGAAAATTTTACAACAAAACCTAAAGATTGTGGGTGAAAAAGACTGGAGCCCAAACTGCCAAGGATAATACATAAAAGCATTATACTTATATGTGTTGATACAGGAACTAATGAGATAAAGGTTGAAGTAAATAATAATCCCCAAAATATGAAGGCTCTTTTTTTAATAATATCTGCAAAAAATCCGAAATATGGCTGTAATAAAGATGCAAAAATATGCGAGCAACTTAGGATAATTGTTGCAATCGGCATTGAAATTTTAATTTGCTCAGCTATAAATGGCATAATCGGGTTTAATAAACCTGTATAGATGTCATTAACAAAGTGTGCGCTGCAAAGCCAAATCTGGGTTTTTCTATTTTTATTATCATCAGTCATAATATCATAATTGCACTAACAATTAGAAAAATCAAACACGGGAGGCGGTGATAAAAATATTACTTGACAAAGTGTTAGGCATGCCTTACAATAATTCAGGAGGTTATATGAACCAAATTTCAGATACATTATCTTCAGGATTAGAAGATTATATAGAGGCAATATATGTTGCGCATATAAACGAAGCATCTTTAAAAGGAGCAGAACTTGCAAGGAAATTGAATGTTTCAAGAGCTTCTGTATCTGAAGCATTGTCAAAGCTAGTTGCCAAAAAATTGATAACATATAACAGTTATGAATCAATTACTTTGACAAAAGAGGGGATAGAACTTGCTAAAGCTGTATATAATAAACATCATATATTGCAGAACTTTTTTGAGCAGATTTTAGATATTCCCTCTAAGGAAGCCGGTGAGAATGCTTGCAAAATTGAACATATAATTTCACAAAACATATTAAACAAAATGGTAGAATTTAGCGAATTTTGTCAAAAACATGAAAGTTTTATTACCGAGTTTAAGAAGGAAGTTACCCAAAATGCCACAAATATCATCAATAGGAAAATTTCTTGATCAGCCTATTTTAACTGCAAAATTAAACAAAAATATGCCTGCAATTTTAACAGGAGGTTCCTCATTATTTCTTGCAAATCAATTACATAAAACGCCGGAGGATGAACGGTTCAAAAGCGGTTTAAAATCATTCATTGTACTTGGAGCAACAGGTATTGCAGCTCTAAATGCGCCAAAAATTGCCGCATATATTACTAAAAAGGAAACGACAAAACCTTTTGCACAAATTATTAAAAATAATGAAAAATTAGTTGAAGAATATCTTAAAAATAACACTTTTAGCAAAGAAATCAGTAAAATTTTAGAAAAAGCCAAAAATAAAGTATTATCAATTAAAGAAATTGATAAATTAAATATTCCGGAACATAAGACCTTTTTAGATAAACTAATTCCACCACCTGAAAATATTCAAGCAAAGGATTTGTTTAAAGAAATCGGCTGGCTTTCAATATATGGTGCAATTCCTGTGGCCGGTGGAATTGTTGGCGGTATTGTTGCTGATAGAATGACTGAAAGGAATTGGAAAAAGCAGGTTCCAAATAAAATTAATGAAGGTATTTATCAGTATTTAGCAAATATTTTTATGTGTAATATTGGAGCAGGTGCAGCACTTGGTATTTTAGAAAAATGCAATATAAAATCAAAGGCTGCAAGATGTGTTGGAATGACAGCAGGTATAATTTTGACGGGTGTAATCGGTGGAAGTGCGGTTGCAAATTATATTGGGAACAAAATTATAAATCCGTTGCTTTTGAAAAATCATAAGAACGAAACTCGAACACCGGAACTTTTAGATATCGGACTTCATTCGGATGATATTGCAACGGTGTCTTTGTTATCAGGGTTAAAATGGATAGAACCATCATTACCTTTATTGTACTCAATATCAGGATATAGAGCAGGAATTGGGTACAGAAACGACAAATCTCAATGTAAAAAACTTGATGAACATGATAAAAATAAACATTCTAAAAATGTTAAGAATGAAGAAAAAGCTCATTTTTTACGACAAAAGTGTTAGGCATATCTAACACTACCTTATTTTACATTACCCGAAACTACTGTACACAAATTCAAGGCGGCTAACCGCCTTTTTCTTTTTTTTAGTACTAGCAAAATTATTTTTTATGGGTTTTATAATAAAAAAGGAGGAAATATGAACGAGATAAATTTTACATCTACATATAGAATACCTATTACACAAGCGGGGGTTAATGCGGCGAAAAAAGCAAAACTAAAGGAACTAATCCAATCATATCCAAACGGACTTATTGGAAATAGCAAAGTAGGAAATGCAAGGGTTTCAATGCCTGATAGTGAAGATGCAACATTTATTCAAAAACTTAAGACTATAGGTTATAAAGTTTTTCAAAAATTTGAAGGAGAAAACATTCCAAAAGAGGAAATGGATGTTTATATCAAGGAAAGACTTGATAACAGAAATTATAACCAAATAGGTAAAAAAATGAAAAGAATGAGCAGAGAAATGAAGGAAAAAAGAAAATTTGATAACAGTTTTGATGCTCCACCTAAAGTAGTTAAAAAAGAAGAAGCTGTTGAAGAAATTCAACCAATACAAACAAATAAAGAGCCGGTAAAAGTTGCTAAGAAAAATTCAGCACAAGAAGCAGCTCAAAAGGCTTCAATGGAAAGAATTAAACAAACTCCAGGTTATATAAAATGCAAAGAACAATATGGTGAAGAATTTGCTAATGCTGTTTTCTTTGATATAAGATAAAATTCAATATTTATAATACTAAAAACAGGCGGATATATTTTTCGCCTGTTTTATAATGCGTAAATTACGGCTCTTAAGTTTTCATCCGAAATTGAATTTAGAGCAGTTTCTTTATCTTTTGGGGTTATAACTTCAAGCATTTTTAATACTTCTAATGCTTTTAGAACTAAAGTCGGGTTAGAAGAGTTTAAAAGATTTCTAACCAAGGCCTCATTTTCTGTATATTCAAGTGCATTAAAAACAAATAAACTATCTTGATTAAGCTCATTGTCAGTTAAATTGAATAAATTTGCTGCATCTATAGAGTTCAATAAATTTTTTATTTCTAAAATTTCTTGTTTTGTATCTTTTGTTTCATCAAAAAGATACTCATCATTTTCTGTTAATGTTTCAAATTTGTCTTGTGCTGCAAGTAGAACTGTAGCAATTTGTGAATTTAGCGGTTCTTTTATCAGCATTTCTATAAATTCATACAGTTGGAAATCAAAGACTTGAGAAAGATTTAAAATTTCTCCAAGACCTTCTATTATTGCATTAAAAACATAAAGTCCATAGTTTTTTTGTTTGTTATAAATACTAAATAAATCCGTTAAGTATAACAATTCTCCTGCGATATTATCAGCCATAGAAGATTTCATCATAGCTTTTATTATTTCATCAACTGCGCTTTTGTCTTGGTATGAAACAAGAAATCTAACGGCGTCAAGTTTTGTGAAATCATCATCTGATAATAACATTGTGATTGATTTGTCATACAAAGATCTGTCACCTATATTAGCAAGTGCCAAAGCACAATTTGAGCTAAGGTAAGTGTTTGAATTATATGCGTATTCTTTTAACAAATCGGTTGCAGTGTCATTTTGGGTTAACGAAAAATATTTTGCACAATATGTTTTTTCTTCGATTGTTCCGTTTTTAAAAATATCTAACATTTTATCAGTCAAATTTTTGTCAGAATATTTTACTAATGTTGAAACAATAAAATCTTCATATGATGGAGAATAGAATTTCAAAAAGTTTAGCAAATTCAAATAATTTGATTGGTTGCAGACTTTTTCAAGTCGTTTTGCAACATTTTGTTTGACAAAATCGAATAAAAAATCATCTTGTTCAACGAGTTCACTAAATAACTCAATATCAGAATTATTGACAAGATTATATGCTGCGGGTTCAAAATCGGCAGGATTTTTGCCCGTAAGTTTTTTTAATTTTTCGCTCATAAAGTTATTCCCTAAAAGAACTAATCCAGATAGAATACTGTAATAACTTTATGACGTTCTTCAGCATATTGAACTGCGTTATGAAGAGTTTTACTTGTGTGAGAAAGGAAACAAATTAATTGATTACATTCATCAATAATTTCTCTGTTACAAACTCTGGAAGCATCCGCAAGAGTCATCATAGCTCTGTCTAAATGCTCAATAATATTAGGAACACCAATTAACTGATTTTGAACATCAGAAGGCTGTTGGCTAATAGTTTGCGGAAGAATAACGCATAATTTATCAGGATTAGCTTTCATTGCTCCTCGAATAGCAGCAGCGTTTGTACCTGAAGAACCGCCTGATGTAATAATTGTATTGTCTTGCATAACTAAAGCTGTCGCAAGAGTTTCAATCATTTGCTGATGAGTGATTGGAAGATTACGACTACCGATGATAGCGATTTTCTTTGCGGATTGTTTAATTGTTGCCAATTCCATTGCCAATTCATCAACTGTATTAGGAGTATCTGATTTTACTGTATCTAAATCATCATCTATAGGTACCACTATGGATTTTTGTGCGTCCTCCTGATTATCATCTGAACTCAATATAATTTCCATATCACTGTCTGTCATTTTGTCTTTTACCTTCTGATTGCATTAATTACATTTTTAAACTATCCTAGATTATAGCATATATTTTTTGATTTGGGAAGAGGTCATGGAAAATCTATTAGAAAATCTTAATAAGGAACAGCAGGAAGCTGTTCAGACAACAAAAGGTCCGTTATTAATATTAGCCGGTGCAGGTTCAGGAAAGACAAAAGTTCTGACGACTCGTATTGCTTATATGATACGAAATGGTGTCAGACCTGCAAATATTTTAGCAGTTACATTTACCAACAAAGCTGCAAAGGAGATGAAAGAGCGTATTTCTAAAATCCTTGGTGAAGACGCTGTTAAATATATGTGGGTTGGTACTTTCCACGGGATTTGCGGCAGAATTTTACGAGAAAACATTGATAAATATAATACTGCAACAGGTAAAAATTTAGACAAGAATTTCACTATATATGATGATTCTGATACTAATCAGATAATTACAAGAGCGATAAAAAAATTAAATCTTGATGACAAGGTATATCAACCAAAACTTGTAAAATCAATTATTTCTAATGCAAAGAATAAAATGCAGGATGCAACGACATTTGCGACTTATGCAAGAGATTTCAAATCTCAAAGAATTGCAGCTGTATATGAAGAGTATGAAAAGACATTAAATAACAATAATGCGATTGATTTTGACGATATGTTAATGTTGACCGTAAAATTGTTAGAGCAAAATGAAGAGGTTAGAACTCATTATTTCGAAAGATTTCAGCACATAATGGTTGATGAATATCAGGATACAAACCTTGCACAGTATAACCTTGTTAATATGCTTTATACAAATTTATCAAAGGAAGTTCCGCCGGAACGATCATTATGCGTTGTAGGTGATGTTGACCAGTCAATATATTCTTGGCGTGGGGCTGATTTCACAATAATAATGAATTTCCAAAAAGATTATCCGAAAACAAAACTTATTAAACTTGAACAAAATTATCGTTCAACAGCTCATATTTTGCAGGCTGCGAATGCTGTAATCGAAAATAATAATGAACGTGTTGAAAAAGTTTTGTATTCAAACAAAGGTGAAGGCGAAAAATTAAGTTATTATATAGCAAATGATGAGGCTGATGAGGCAAATTATATTGTTAGCAATATAAAGCGAACAGCAGGCGGAAATTATAATCAGTTTGCGATTTTATATAGAACAAATAACCAATCAAGAGCATTAGAAGAAGCTTGTATGGCAACAGGTGTTCCATATAGGATATATGGCGGTACAAAGTTCTATGATAGAGCAGAAGTAAAAAATGTAATTTGCTACTTAAAACTTATAAACAATACCGAAGATTCTCAGAGTTTGCGCAGGATAATAAATATTCCAAAACGTGGATTAGGCGATACTACGCTAAAAAATCTTACGGATTTTGCAAATTCTAAGGATATAAGTTTATTTGAGGCAATAAAAATTTGTGAAGAATCCGAAATTTCTGCAAAAACACAATCCAAATTGAAGGATTTTGCAACTTTAATTCAAAAGTTTAAAGATGCACAAAAATCATACAATTTGAAAGATTTTGTGACACTTGTTATCGAAAAATCAGGATATTTGGCAGAACTTCAATCAAAAGCGGCAAGTGAACCTGAGTATCAGGATGATATAAATAACTTACAAGAACTTGTTAACGTAGCAGAAGAATTTGTGCCGGAAGAAGAAGACAATTTGCTTGGCGAATTTTTACAACAAGTGGCACTTGTTTCTGATTTGGATTCTATGCAAGATGAAGCAAATAACGTTACAATGATGACGCTTCACGCAGCAAAAGGTTTGGAATTTCCGACAGTATTCATTGCCGGCATGGATGAGGGAATTTTCCCAAGTCAAAGAACACTTCAAGTTCCTTCAGAAGTCGAAGAAGAACGCAGATTGATGTATGTCGGAATTACAAGAGCAGAAGAAAAATTATATCTAGTTTCAGCTAAAAGACGTCAAACTTGGGGTGAGTATCGTTATTATAATCCTTCAAGATTTATTGAAGAAATTCCGCAAAACCTTATTGATTCGTTTGAATCAGACAATAGGTATGATACTTCTTCAACATTTAGAAATGCTGTTTCAAAGGCAAGAGAAGAATCTCATACCTCTTCAACCCCTGATGGTTATGTAAGACCAACAACAGGTTTTGGCGCAAATTTTGTTGCCCCTAAAAGAAGCGGACTTTCAACAACAACCGTTACGAAGAAAACGACATCTTCATCAAGCTCAAGTTATTCTTCTAACTATCAAAGACCACAACAAAATCGTACTCCGCAAAGAACGATTATTGTTAAATCTGCAGTAAATAAGAAAAAAGAAGAAGAAAAAATAGCGGCATTTTTCAAAGATAATGCAATAAAAAGAATGGCGGAAGAAAGACGTCAAAAACGTGCTGCAGAAGAACTTGAAGCTCAGAAAAAACGTGAACAAACTCAAAGTGGTTTTATAGAAGATGCTTATCAAACAGGACAAAGAGTATTTCATGAACAATTTGGAATAGGGCATATCACTGATGTTTTGAATGTCGGCGATGGTGTTATGTACACCGTTGATTTTGGCAAAATGGGCAAAAAGGCAATGGATGCGGCGTATGCTAAATTGAAGAAGTTTTAAATATTATTTGTAAAGAATTATGTAAGGAAATACTTGTGTTTTGCGATTTTCCATGATATATTAACTACTGTCAGACTGTCGAAGCAAGCCTGCAAGAGTTAGGCACCATTAATTCGATAAGTGACGAGTAGTATGGATACTCCGTAGCAAAATAAATAACAAAACAACATACCGCAAGGTTTTGTGTGTTTTTTAGAATATTAGTTTCGGAAGTCCGCAAGAGAAAAGGAAAATAGAATGAACACAGATCCTATAGCAGATATGCTAACAAGAATCAGAAATGCAAACACAGTTAAGCACCCTTCAGTAGAAGTTCCTGCTTCAAAATTGAAAGTTGAATTAACAAAACTTTTAAAAGAAGAAGGATATATTGCTGATTATGAAGTGCGTGAAGCAGGTAATTTCAAAGTTATCAATATCACTTTGAAATATGATGAAAAAGGTAATCCTGTAATTACAAAACTTGAAAGAATTTCAAAACCTGGTTTACGTCACTACTCAAAAGCTAAAAACTTACAAAAAGTTTTAGGCGGTATGGGTGTTGCTATTGTTTCAACTCCAAAAGGATTGTTGACAGATAGAAAAGCAAGAAAAGAAAACGTTGGTGGCGAAGTTCTTTGCTACGTATATTAATATAAATTTTTCAGATTTATATTAAGTTAATTATTTCAGGTGCAATTGGTAGAAAAGCCTGAAAAAGTACAAGATATACCATAAGGAGAAAATAAAAATGTCAAGAATTGGTAAAAAACCGATAGAAATTCCTCAAGGTGTTGAGGTAAAAATTGAAGGACAAGTAGTAACAGCAAAAGGACCTTTGGGTGAAGAAGTTGTTAACGTTCGTCCTGAAATTGCAGTAAAAATCGAAGATAACCATATCGTATTATCAAAAGTAGGAACATCTCGTGAAACTGATGCTTTATATGGTTTATCAAGAACCCTTGTTGCTAATGCTGTAACCGGTGTTAAAGAAGGTTTTGTTAAAAAACTTGAAATTAACGGTGTAGGTTACAGAGCACAAATGCAAGGTACAACATTAAATATGGCACTTGGATATTCACATCCTGTAGATATCGTTCCACCTGAAGGTATTACAATTTCTGTAGAAGCAAATACAAAAATTACCGTAAAAGGTTCTAACAAACAAAAAGTTGGTGATGTTGCAGCTTTAATCAGATCTAAACGTAAGCCTGAAGTTTATAAAGGTAAAGGTATCAAATACGAAGGTGAAGTTATCAGACGTAAAGCTGGTAAAGCAGGTAAAAAATAATAAACTTGCAGCCTGATAGATATTAGGTTAAATAAGTAAATACAATAAAAGCCCATATAAACTCTTGAACTGGTTATTCAAGTCGGTTTGGGTGAAACGAAAGGAAAAGAAAAATGATTAAACAACAAGCAAGAAAACCATTAGTTCAAAAAAGACATAGATCAATCAGAGTGAAATTAGCTGGTACTGCAGAATTCCCAAGATTAGCAGTTTACAGAAGTACAAAACACATCTATGCTCAATTGATTGATGATGATAACCATGTAACACTTGCATCAGCATCATCTAACGACAAAGAGTTAAAAGAAAAATTATCTCACGGCGGTAATATTGAAGCTGCTAAAGTTGTTGGTGAAGCTATTGCTCAAAAAGCTAAAAAAGCAGGTATTGAATGTGTAGTATTTGACCGTGGCGGATTTTTATACCATGGTAGAATCGCTGCACTTGCTGATGCTGCAAGAGAAGCTGGTTTGATGTTCTAATAGAATTATCTTAATAAATTAAAGGCGGCAGACTTACTTGTAAGTCTGCCGCCTTTGTGTGTTAAACACCTTATGCTAATTTAATGAAATCCTTTGGATCCGGGAGTTTAATTCGCGTATCCTCATAATTTTTTGAACTTCCAACAAACCAAGGATTTGTAGGAAATTTAGGTACATCGGCAAGTATTCCTTCTTTTGGGAATGTTTTTTGTTCCGGTTCTGCTTGTGCCCAAGTTCCTGCTTGGGTTTCAAAATATTTTGGACCGTTTTCGTTGATGTATGATTTTAAATTCCTGAAACTTATGTTTCCGTTTTCATCTACTTTGAAGCTTGGGTTTAATGTGCCATTTTTTGACATTATATCTTCGGCTTTCAAATCAAGACCTAAGATTTTGATTTCTTCCAAAAATTTTGTTACTTGTTCTTTTTTTACTTTTGCTAATTCTTTTGGCTCTTTGCCATTCATTATATCTGTAATAGTTTGAGGTTCGTTTTTAACGATTTTTCCTTTTCTTACAACTCCATCTTTATCGACAACCATCTGATATTCGTCATCTTTTGTTTTTAATCTAAGTTTTTTTATTAGTTCTGCAAAATCTTCATTAATTTCTATTTTTGGATTATTACCTTTTGCCGGTACTAAATAACCTGTTTGTAAAATACTTTGTGTGTTAATCCCTAATCCGTCTCCTTGCATAGTTTTTCCCCTTTCTTAATTTTCCCCGTTAGATCGTGCTATATTCTTATAAAGTTTTTTTTAGGTGTAGAATTGCTCAAATTCCATTAAATGTTAAGCAATATTAAGAATGCATTTAAGGTGTAAGAAAATATGCTTTTTGAAATATTATTTTTTTCTTAATATTATCCAAACACGTTGTTTTTATGTTACACTTTAACAATAAGACTAAACTTGGGGAAGGATATACATTAATGATAAAATTTCTATTGAAACTTCTAGGCGATCCGAATGAAAAAAAAGTAAAATCCATGATGGGTATTGTTGAGCATATAAACGCATTAGAACCGGAATTTGCTCAGTTGACAGATGATGAATTGAGAGCAAAAACTCAAGCTTTTAAAGAAATATTGGCAAAACGTCCAACTTCTAAAAATTTTAAAGAGGATTTGAAATTAGAAAAGGAAGCCTTAGATAAAATTTTACCTGAAGCATTTGCAACAGTTAGAGAAGCGGGAAAACGTGTTTTGAATATGCGTCATTTTGATGTTCAGTTAATAGGCGGATATTTTTTACATAATGGTCATATTGCAGAGATGAGAACAGGTGAAGGTAAAACTCTTGTAGCAACGTTACCTGCATATTTGAATGCTTTAACAGGTAAGGGTGTTCATGTTGTTACGGTAAACGATTATCTAGCTAAACGTGACAGTGAATGGATGGGAAAAATTTATAAATTTCTTGGACTTAGCGTTGGTGTTGTTTTATCAAATGGTGAAGGTGCAAGGGATTTTGAAGTAAAACGTCATGCTTATCAATGTGATATTACTTATGGTACAAATAATGAATTTGGATTTGACTATTTGCGTGACAATATGGCAAGTAGTGAAGAAATGCTTGTTCAAAGACCATTTAATTATGCAATTATCGATGAAGTTGACAGTATTTTGATTGATGAAGCAAGAACACCTTTAATTATAAGTGGCAGACTTGCACAATCTGCTGAAACATATCAATTAATGGCAAAAATTGCACCTCAACTTACTAAAGATGTTGATTATACTGTTGATGAAAAGAATAAAAACGTAATTTTAACCGAAGAAGGTATTGATAGAGCGCAGGATTTGATTGGTATTAAAGATTTATTTGATATTCAAACTCAATATGCGCATCATTTATTACAAGCATTAAAGGCAAAAGAATTATTTGTTAAAGACACCGATTACGTTGTTCGAAACGGTGAAGTTATGATTGTAGATGAGTTTACCGGACGTTTGATGGAAGGCAGACGTTGGTCTGATGGTTTGCATCAGGCTGTTGAAGCTAAAGAAGGTGTTGAAATTCAGGATGAAACTCAAACTCTTGCAAGTATTACATTCCAAAATCTTTTCAGATTGTATCCAAAACTTTCAGGTATGACAGGTACTGCAATGACTGAAGAGGCTGAATTTGGAAAAATTTATAATCTTGAAGTTACTACAATTCCTACAAACAAGCCTGATATAAGAATTAATTATCCTGATGTAATTTATAAATCAGAAGCTCAAAAATATTTGGCTGTAGTAGATGATATTATTGAGCAACATAAATTGGGCAGACCTGTTTTGGTTGGTACAATAAGTATCGAAAAATCTGAATATGTTTCAAAACTTTTGACTGAGCGTGGAATTAAGCATAATGTATTGAATGCTAAGCACCACGAAAAAGAAGCATATATCATTGCACAGGCTGGTCGTTTGAATGCTGTTACGATTGCGACAAATATGGCAGGTAGAGGTACTGATATTTTATTAGGTGGTAACCCTGAATATTTGGCAAAATCTGATTTGGATGAGCAGGGAATTGATGAAACTAACCCTAATTATAATGAATTAAAAGAAGAAACACTTGCCAAAGCACGTGCAATAACTGAATATGAACATAGTAAAGTTGTTGCGGCAGGCGGTTTGCATGTAATCGGAACAGAGCGTCATGAATCTCGCCGTATTGATAACCAATTACGTGGTCGTGCTGCTCGTCAAGGTGACCCTGGTTCTACAAGATTTTTCTTGTCCTTGGAAGATAATTTGATGCGTATTTTCGGCGGTGAGAAAATTACTCAACTTATGACAGCTATGAATGTTCCTGAAAATATGGCAATAGATCATCCTTTGATTACAAAGCGTATTGAATCAGCTCAGAAAAAGGTTGAAACTTTCCACTTTGATATGAGAAAATCTGTTCTTGAATATGATGACGTTATGAATATTCAGCGTGAAAAATTCTATCGCCAAAGACGTAAAGTTTTAGCAGGTGTCGGGTTGCAGGAAGATATCTATTATATGATTGAACGCGAAGTTGACAGATTGATAAGAAGTTATATTTCACCTGAACAAAAAGTGGAAGAATATGTTTATGAAGACTTGCAAACATTGATTAAAGAACTTCACTCAACTGTTCCGCAATTATCATCTTTCGAAGTTTCAGATATTCAAAATATGCGTTTTGAGCCTATGTATAACAAGATTAAAGATTATGTTATAGAAGCGTACAAAACTCATGAAATTGAAATTATAGAATTCTATAATCACGTTGTTGAAGAATATGGAATTTCTCCTGATAAACAGGTTCCGTTCTCTGAAAAAAATGTTGTCAGACAGTTAGAAAAAGATATTTTACTTAAAGTTGTTGATAACAAATGGATTGATCATCTTCATAATATTGATATGTTAAGAGAAGGTATAGGCTTAAGAGCTTACGGTCAAAAAGATCCGCTTATTGAATATAAAAAAGAAGCTTATGATTTGTTTAATAAAATGATGTATGAAATTCAAAGTGATACAGTTAAGCATTTATTCAGAACAAGGTTTGGTGTTCAAGTAGTAAATACTGATGCTGTTGAAGATGATGAATAATTTTAGATGATAGTTATAAAGCGGGCATTTTGAAAACTTTCAAAATGCCCGCTTTTTTAATATTGTATATATTTTATATTAGTCAAATAAAGCATTAATTTTATCTGTAATATCTTGCGGATCAATTTCGTGTGTAACTTTGTTTATATCTTGAGAAATTTGATATAATTTAGCTGCTTCAATCTTATCTCCTGTAATTGCTATTGTACGAGCAAGATTGAAATGAGCAAGTGCATAATTTGGATTACATTCAACTGATTTTTTGAACATTTCCATTGCATCTTTTACTCTGCCTAAATCATCAAGATATATTACTCCAAGATTGTTGTATGCAATATCATAATTATTATCAAATTCGATAGCTAATTCATATTCTCTTATTGCTTCATCAGTGTCGCCTTTACCCCAGTATAAAAATCCTAAATTACAGTGAATTTTTGCATTTTTAGGGTCAAGGTCAAGTGCATTTCTGTATATTGCAAGTGCGTTTTCATAATCTTCTTTATCATAAAATGCACTACCTAGGTTGATATAAATATCAATATCTTCTGGAGTTAGCAAATATGCACTTTGATATGAAGTAATTGCAGCATCCAAATCTTGTTTTGATTCTTGGAATACATATCCAAGTGTTTGGTTAATAACACTTGTCCATTCTTTATTAGGATTTAATGTAACTGCTGTTTGGAAATGTGATATTGCACCTTCAATATCGCCTTTTACATATAAAATATTGGCTAAATTTGAATGAAATTCAGGCATATTTGGCATAATTTGAATAAGTTTTTTATATGTTTCAATCGCGCTTTCATAGTCGCCTAAATCTTCATAAGCCTTGCACAAATGGCGATATGCAGGAATATTCAAGTTATCTAACCATATTGCCATACGGTATTCTGTAATCGCATTTTCAAATTGTCCTAATGAAGAATAAATATCTCCTAAAAGGCAATATAACGGCACAAATCCCGGTGCTTTTTCTACTGCATTAATGTATATGTCTAATGCGCCATCAAGTCCTTTGGTTTGTACTTGAAGATAACCTTTTATTAAAATCGGCAAAAATTTCAAATATGACAAAGATTCTTTTACCTTTTTAATTGCTTCGGCATCAAAAGGAAGTGTTAATGTTGCCATAAAATATTCATATGCCGATTTTATTTGATTTTTGAAAATCCTAAATGATGAAACTTTGTACAAATTATGAAGAAGGTAATGCGCGCAAGAACTTGCCAGTGGTGAATACTTAATCGCTTTTTTGGCATTAACTTCTGCATCTAAAAATCTTGCTTTTTTTGTATAAACTTCTGCCAGCATATAATATGCTTTTGCATATTTTTCATTTTTAGCTACAGTTTTGTCAAAATAATTTATTGCTTTATCTAAGTCACCTTTATAAAATTGTGCAAGACCTATTTTATAATAAATTTCGTATTCAATATCTTCAGTGCAAGATTCCAGGGCAATATTATATTCTTTTATTGCTTCATCAATGTATTGGCAAGATGTGTATATATCTAAGTGCCAAGCCATATATAAATCACCCAAACGCAAGTGAAGATTTGCATTTGTCGGATCGGATTGAATTTCTAATTGACATAGCGCTATCGCTGATTTTACATTCCCGCCTTTTAACTCTTTATTTATCTTTTTTTCTAAAACTCTAGTATTATTCTTCATATCTGTAAAACAACTCTGTAATATATATTTTAATTAAGATTATATAAAAAAGCAAGTTATTTAACATAATTTTGTGTATAATAGAATTTATTAGATGAGGTAGTAATATGGCAGACAACAGAATTTATTTTGTAGATGTTACAAACCGTGATGGTGTTCAAACATCTAGGTTGGGATTAGCGAAGTTAGAAAAAACAATTATCAATTTAATGCTTAATGATATGGGGATTACTCAGTCAGAATTTGGGTTCCCTACCACAAAGCACGAATTAAATTATTTAAATGGTAATTTAGAACTTGTTAAAAGAGGGGCGATTTCAACAACAAAACTTTCAGGTTGGATGAGAGGAATTGCATCTGATGTTGAAGAGTCTTTTAGAAATGTTCCTGATTTGCAATATGTGAATTTGTCACAATCTACTTCAGAACAGATGATTAATGGGAAGTATTTAGGGAAAAAGACTGCTGATGATATTATCAAAATGACTAAAGAAGCTGTTGAATGTGCAAAAGATAAAGGTGCTAAAATAATTGGCGTTAATGCTGAAGATGCATCTCGTAGTGATATTGATTATTTGATTAAATATGCAAGTGAAGCAAAAAAATCAGGCGCTCATAGATTTAGATATTGCGATACTTTGGGTTATGAAGATCCTAAAACTTCTTATGATAGAATATACCAGATTGCTAAAGCAACAGAAATGCCGATAGAACTTCATTATCACAATGATTTAGGTATGGCCGTTGCTTGTTCTGTTATGGGTGCTAAAGCTGCAATAGATGCAGGTGTTGATGCTTATATCAATACTGCAATAAACGGTATGGGTGAACGTGCAGGTAATGCTGATTTAGTTTCTTGCTTGTTAGGATGTTTAAAATCAGCAGGTTTTAAAGGCAAATATAAAATTGATGAAAATATAAGACTTGATAGAGCTTGGAAACTTGCAAAATATGCGGCTTATGCATTCGGTGTTGATATTCCGATAAATCAACCTGCAGTTGGTGATAATGCCTTTGCTCATGAATCCGGTATTCACGCAGATGGTGCTTTAAAGGATCGTAGAAATTATGAATTGTATGATTTCGAAGAACTTGGACGTGGGGAACCTGAAATTATTGAAACCGGAAGAACTATTACCACAGGTGAATATGGCGGAATTAAAGGGTTTAGAAACGTATATAATAAACTTGAACTTGAATTTAAAGATGAACACGAAGCTCGCAACGTACTGGAACTTGTGCGATGCGCAAACGTTCATACCCAAAAACCACTTACAACAAGTGAATTGAGGTTTATTTATTACTACCCTGATATTGCTGCAAAAATTATGACAGTATCACCATACTATGAGCCGGTTGGTGCCATTAAAGATAGGGTAGAACATCAACAATGTCATCCGGATGGTATGATATAGAAGATTTAAGAAGAGGGTAATTTCGGGTGCTGAAACAAGTTCAGCATGACATTTTTGACAAAAAAACTAATTACTACAATTTGTCACCCTGAATTTATTTCAGGGTCAAGAAGATGTTTGACAAATCTACAAGACAAATAGATGCTGAAACAAGTTCAGCATGACATTTTTGACAAAAAAACTAATTGCTACAATTTGTCACCTTGAATTTATTTCAGGGTCAAGAAGATTTTTGACAAATGTACAAGACAAATGGATGCTGAAACAAGTTCAGCGTGACATTTTTGACAAAAACTAATTGCTACAATTTGTCACCTTGAATTTATTTCAGGGTCAAGAAGATTTTTGACAAATATACAAGACAAATGGATGCTGAAACAAGTTCATCATGACATTTTTGACAAAAAAACTAATTACTACAACCTGTCACCCTGAATTTATTTCAGGGTCTAGAAGATTTTTGACAAATGTACAAGACAAATAGATGCTGAAACAAGTTCAGCATGACATTTTTGACAAAAAAACTAATTGCTACAATTTGTCACCTTGAATTTATTTCAGGGTCAAGAAGAATTTTGACAAATGTACAAAACAAATAGATGCTGAAACAAGTTCAGCATGACATTTTTGACAAAAAACTAATTACTACAATTTGTCACCCTGAATTTATTTCAGGGTCAAGAAGATTTTTGACAAATATACAAGACAAATGGATGCTGAAACAAGTTTAGCGTGACATTTTTGACAAAAAACTAATTACTACAATTTGTCCCCCTGAATTTATTTCAGGGTCAAGAAGATTTTTGACAAATCTACAAGATAAATAGATGCTGAAACAAGTTCAGCATGACAGTTAAAGTTCAGCATGACAGGCAAAGTTCAGCATGACAGGTAAAATATAAAAAAGAGGCAAATCATTCGATTTGCCTCTTTCAATTCTTTTAACAAGATAATTATTTTGATTGGTTCAATACATATCTTGCAGCATCTGTGATAGGTTCAACTGTACCATCGTGGAATACAACTGGGAAGATATCACCCATATCTGCTGCGTTGTTTCTTACGATACAGCTACCAACTGAAGATGCAACTGTAGCTGAACCAGTACTACATCTAACTTCTTTGTTAGGTAGAGTTGGTCCGTTTACATCGATGAAACCACGGCATTTAGCAGCTAAACCTGTGATAGGATCTCCAGGTGCTAAAGTACAAGAAGCTAGAGCTTTATCAAATGCAATTACAGAACCATCAGCTAATTGGTATGCTACCATACTTGTCTTTGCAACGCTTGTAAGGTTACTACTGATAGAATATGCAGTTGTAGAGCCAGGTATTTTCATCGCACTAGCTGTTGAATAGTATGTAGCACCTGATAATGTACCGTTAATTAATGCACACATAGATGCTTTTACATCCGGTTTTTCTGTTCCACCATTTGTAGTACAAGCAGTTGTTACAGATGCATAATCTAAGTCATATTGAGCAGTACCCATTAAAGCTGCTTGGTTTAATGTTGATAAAGTCTTTTTGTATTGAGATTTGAATTTAGCACTGTTAGTATTTGAAATCAATGTAGGAATTGTCATAGCGGCAACTACACCAATGATACCTAAAGTAATCAATACTTCTGCCAAAGTAAAACCGAATCTTTTTGTTGTCATAATCATTCACCTTTCTTAATTTTTAATAAACTATAACATACGCTTTACATAATCATTATATTACTATTTTTTTCAAAATCTGTCAATCATTTGTATGATTTTTCCCGAAAACAGGGGCTTTTCATGCTTTTTCTGGAGGATGAACTTTTATTATTTTGTGTATCAAAACACCTGATATTATATAAACTTTATTCACTCCAAAAAGCAAAGAAATCATTGCGCACTTGCCTTATAAATATAAAGAGCAAGTGCGACTTATTTTATTCGGTGTTGCTATAAACCTTTTTATTAATCAAATTTATTATCCTCATGAATGTATATTTATAGTTAACCCAGATTACTTGACAAAGTAACATAAAACTAAAAAATTAATACTTTTGGATTAATGTTTCTTAAAATTATTCTCTGAAATTCAGATATAGCAAGGAAAGTTCTTTTTAAATTTCTATTTAACATTTATTAATATTTTATTTTGTTGCTTAATATTTGTTTACATATTAGCAAATTTGATTTCAATAAAACCTTTATACACATGTAAAATAAAGGGGAATTAAAATGGGAATATTACTTATAACTGTTCAAGTTGTAGCGCTTGGTGCTTTATCTAAAGATTTGCTATCTCGTTGCTAAGCAGGTCTTGTAACTGATAAAACCATTTCATTTGGAATATAAAAATCTTTTATCCCATAGTTTGCGTTTACGAATAAAAATTCCAAAGTTTCGCCATTATTTATTCCGAGGGCATCAAACGGAATTTTTAAATCTAGGGTTTCGCCATAAGCTGTTTCTACTGTTCTGGCTTGTTCTAATACCCACATGTCTCCAGGTATTGCTCTGATTAAGCGAACTAATTGCAAACAATCGTTTCTTATTGCAATTTGCATTTCTTTATGGAATTTTTCCATTGAAATTGGTGAAATATTTTCTGTTTTATTTATCAAACGTACAGGTGATAGAGTTTGTTTATGGTGTGACTTTCTGAAATATATGTACATTTGATAAGTTCTTTTAGATAATTCGGAATTTTCTTTTATGTATTTATTCATATTGAATTTTAAGTAGAAATTATCTTTATCGTTTCCAAAACGAATTTTATCAAATAATTTAGATTCTCTCAGAACAGGTCCATCAGGGATTTCGATATATCCTGCATTATTCCATTCACCATCTGCGGTAACGTTTTTCCCGGAAATTTCAGGAGTGATAAGTGATTTTGGGTATTTAGAAGGTTTTGTTGCCGTAACATCTGATAATGCGTCATCTAAAAATGCAGGTGTATCTAGTTCTAAATATCTATAGACATTTTTTAGGTGTGTTCTATATAGAAAATCAAATATATTATCACGACCTGAATCATTTGGTTCACCATACCACCAAAACCAGTCACTGCCTTCGCATATTAATATTTCTTTATGGGCGGCATCAAGATTCGGATGATTTGGTTCACGTTTTGCAAATTGGCTGAAATCTTTTTTAACTCGTTTTAAGTATGTCCAAGCCAAATCTTTTACCGGTTCATCAATCCATAATTTGAAATCTCTGTTTATCCAAGAACCTGAAGCAATTCTATCCAGTGGTTTGTCTTCTTTTGTATTTGCAAGATAATCTGAAATTAGCACTGTTTCTAAAGTTTTATCTTCGGTTATTAATTTATATAATGTTTCCAAGAAAGATTCACCGTCTTCAAGATAATTTTCCCAACAATTTTCGCCATCAAGTGCTATTGTTAGTAGATGTTCTTTATCAGGCGATGATAAGACTTTGCTTTGAATTATTTTTATACGGTCATATAAATCATTTGCCGTTGCTATAGGATCGTGGTTTTGGTATTCAAAACTTATCAAATTCGGTATTGTTGATTCTCTAAAAATCATTTTTATATCTGATTGATTTGTTTTGAATTTGTAGGTTTTTAATAAATGGTAAGGTTCGCTAATATAACCTTTGAAATCGTGTTCAAATTCAAATTTTATTGAATTTGCTAAAATCCCTTCATCTGAAATTGACCATTTTACTCCAAGTTTTGATAACATTGCTAAGGTTTTTTTGCTTACGCAATGTTCTGATGGCCAAATACCTTCAGGACGTTTGCCAAAAACTTCTTCAATTCTGTCAAGTGCCAACTTAACCTGAAGTTCTGCGTCTTGTTCAGGGTTAAATCCTGTTATATCATCATCAGGCAGAGGATTTTTTTTGATATTTTTGAAGTCTAACAATATTGGTAATATCGGATGATAGTATGGGCTTGTAATTACTTCAATTTTATTTTTTTTGATAAGTGTTTTCATTGTAGGGATAATTTTTTTTATTATTTCCCTTTGAATATCAATAATTCTTATTCTGTCTTCGTCTGTGTAATTTTTGCCTTTTTTAATTAGTTTTTTCAGTTCAGCATTACTGTTTCTGAAAGACGAATCAATCCATACCAAGTTAAAAAATGCTGTTAAATCTGCGTATTCTTGATTGGTTAATACAGAAATATCGTTTCCGCCGGAGGCTTGAACTGTTTTATATAACCTGTGATATTCTTCATTTGGAAGTATCATTGTTTGATAGTTTGCATCAAAAAAATTTGTTAAGATGAATAATTTGTCTTCATCATTTAATCTATCAACAGGTTTTATGGTAATTCTTGAATGTATGTCGTGAGCATTATTTTGAGCATAGTCAATTATGGCATCAACAAGTACAGGTACAAAATTGAAATTTAGTTTTAGTTTTTCAATTTTTTTTGCCCATAAAATCATATCTAAATAATCTTTTACGGCATGTAACCTTACCCAAGGCATTAAATAATCACCATTTGGAGCAAGTTGATACACCGGTTGGTGCATATGCCAACAAAAAGCTATTGATAATTTTTTAGTTTGGCTCATCATCATACTTAACTCTATCCTTTATTCCATTGTAACATTTAAAAATATATTAACAAGCACTTGAACAATCAATAAGTGTAACAGTTAGTAACAACATTTAATCCGATTTTATATGTTTTTGCTATACTGTTAGTAATATGGTTGGAATTTACCTCGTGTGACTAACCGATGATAGTTCTGAAAGGATAGTAGAATGAAGAAATTTTTAGGTTTGATTATGTCATTATTATTTAGTATTCAACAAGCTGGGGCTATGAGTGTTGACGCATTTATGGATAAACATATTGCGCCAATATCCGACTTTGTTGCAAGTTTAATATTTTTGCCTATCCCGCTTTGTGGTTATAAGGTTCCGATAATTATTTTTTGGATTCTTATTGCCGGAATATTCTTCACAATTTACTATCGCGGAATTGCAGTTTGGGGATTTAAGCATGCTCTTGATTTGATTATGAAGCCTGCTGAATCTTCTGACAAAGATGGTAATTGTGGTGAAGTTTCATCATTCCAAGCTTTGGCTACTGCTTTATCCGGTACTATCGGAATTGGTAGTATTGCAGGTGTTGCAATTTCTATTTCTATTGGCGGGCCGGGGGCTGCGTTTTGGATTTTTGCAGGTGCAATACTTGGGATGTCTATAAAATTTGTTGAAGCTACTTTGGCTGTTAAATATAGAAGATTTAATACGGACGGATCTATTTCAGGTGGTCCGATGCACTATATTGCGCATGGTTTAACTAGAAAAAATATGCGCTGGTTAGGTCAGCCTTTGTCTGTGGTATTTGCTATTCTTTGTATTGGCGGTGGTATTACAGGTGGTAATATGATTCAAATTAACCAATCTGCTCACCAAATCGTTTTTATTACAGGTGGGGCTCATAGTTTTATGCACGGTTATACTTGGGTTTTCGGTTTAATTGTTGCTATTTTGATCGGTTTGGTTGTTGTTGGTGGTATCAAAAGTATAGCTAAAGTTACAACTATTCTTGTTCCTACAATGTGTATTTTATATATTGTTTCAGGTCTAATTGTTATTGGCGCTAATATTGCTAATATTCCAAGTGCACTTGTTTTAATCATGAAAGAAGCTTTCCATCCGACTGCTGTTGCAGGCGGTGTTTTCGGTACAATTATTATTGGTTTAAGACGTTCTGTTCAATCTAATGAAGCCGGTACAGGGGCTGCTGCTATTGTTTATGCTACGGCGCAAACTAAGGAGGCTGTTTCTCAAGGTTTCGTTGCTTTGTTAGAAACTTTCTTGACTGGTGTTCTTTGTTTATTTACTTCTTTTGCGATTGTATTTTCAGGTGTGCTTGCTAAAACTCATATAGGAAAAATTTCAGGTATTGAACTTGCGTCTAATGCTTTTCAATCTGTTATTCCGTTTTTCCCGTATATTTTATCTTTAATCGCAATTTTATTCGCTTTATCTACTTTAATTTCTTGGGCTTATTACGGACAAAAAGCTTGGACTTTCCTTGTGGGTGAAGGTAAGAAAAGAGCTTTAGCTTTCAATATTATTTATTGTATTTTCATTGTTATTGGTTCTGTTATGAACGTTCAATCTGTTATTAATATTACAGATGCAATGATGATTGCTATGTGTGTGCCTAACGTAATTGTTTTATATGTTTTGGCACCTGAAGTTAAAAAAGATTTGAAATTGTATTGCCAAAAATATAATTTAGGAAGATTGGTTTATCCAAAATGGTTCAAAGATGAGCCTGCTAAAGTTGAGATGAAAGCTGAGGAAGAAAATATTCCTGAATTTGTTGAAGTAAATGTGGAGGATAACAAATAATGGCTAATCAGATTATTGTTACTGTTTTTGGTGCAGATAAAATCGGTATCGTTGCTGAAGTTACTTCCGTTCTAGCTAAATACGAAATTAATATTGAAGATATTAAACAAACTCTTATGCAAGGGCATTTTGTTATGTTTATGCTTTGTGATATAGAAAAATCAAAATATTCTTTCAAAGAAATTAAAGAAGCATTAACAGCTAAAGGCTCAGATATGGGTATGGAAATCTGGGTTCAGAAAAAAGAAATTATTGATAATATGCACAAAATTTAGGTTGCTATTTGTTCAAATTTTTAACTTTATATATGTGATCATACATTTGAACTGCAATATTTGTGTCTAAGTCTTTGTTTCTTAGAACTGTTGTAAACGGTCCATAATTCATTAGAGTAACATTGCTATCTTTTTCTAAAAATGTAAGTGGGAATTTTTCATCTTTGATTACTCTTTGTAATGATGGAAGTTCTTGCTCTATTTTCTTGTAAATTTCGTTATTTTTATTAATGTTAAAATTTATCTGAGCATTTTGTGCTTTTGTATCAATATGTTTGAAGATGTTAAAGTTAATTTTCATTTTCTTCCTTTCACTATTTTGAATTTTAAAGATATAAAAGCAGAAAATAAAAAAATTTGCTAATATTTTACTATTTTTTTACATTTCGGAATATAGTAAATTTAATAATTTTCAATTTGATTACCATTTTTATCATAATGTGTTACAGTACCATTTAGGTTTACTCTGTAACTACCCATTTTATTTCCATATTTATCGTAATATGTTGTTTTGTTTCCATATCTTTTGTACGCCCCTGTTTTTTCACCATATCTGTTATAGGTGTTAACAATTTTACTGCTTCTTTTGTATGGGCGTCTTTTGATTTTGTAACCATTGGTTTTGCTTATAACTTGTCCATTTTTATCATAATAGGTTACTGAACCGTTCATATTTCTTTTGGTACTGCTTATTACATTCCCATCTTTGTCGTAGCAAGTTGTTTTATGCCCATACCTTTTGCAACAATTTGTTTTATTATGGCACTGTTGCTTGTAGGTTGTGCATCTTGCAAATGCTGGAATGGTAGTTATACATAATATTATAAAAATTGCGATAATCTTTTTCATAAATTTTTCCCATATTTATTAAAATAGAAAAAAGATTAAAATTGTGTGAATTTTGTTATTTTGTTATTAATTGTTAAGTAAATTTTTGTATTGATATTGTATAATACGAGAGAAATTAACAAATGTGAAAAAGTGTTTAAAATATATTTTTTGTGCTATATATTAATTAAAGTTGGATTATGCGGGTATAGTTCAGTGGTAGAATGTCTCCTTCCCAAGGAGAAGATCGCGAGTTCGAGTCTCGTTGCCCGCTATTAGAAAAGAGCCTTAAAAGGCTCTCTATTATTGAAATCTTAAAATTTTTATTATATGTTTACCAATTATTTATTAGAAAAATTTTGGTAATGTGACATAATTGTGACATAAAATTTTAACTTACAGCATACAAGTTATCCAAAACAGATTTAAATTTTTGAGCAGATTCATCTAAAACATGAGTATAAATATTTAGTGTGACATTAGCGGATGAATGCCCCATTTCTGTTTGTACTCGTTTGGGGGAAACATTATTTTCAATAAGTTGACTACCAAAGGTATGCCTTAAATCATGAAATCTTAGGTGTCCTATATTACAGGCTTTAACAACTGGATTAAAAAGACGTTTGGTCACATTATCACCAATATACATTTCACCTTTAGAATTCGGAAAAACATATTTACTTTTTGATGTTTTTAGTTTTTGTTCTAATAAAACTTTCTTTAACATTGGACATATAGTGATATTTCTATATGAGGCTTTACTTTTGGGAGTATATAATTTCCCTTTATATTCACTATATTTTACCTTAATTATACAATTATTTAAATCTACATTTTCCCACATCAAGGCAACTAATTCCCCTCTGCGCATGCCCGTAAATAGAGCAGTAAATAACATTGGAAAAAAGTTTGGTTTTATTCTTTTACAAGTATTTAATAATATATTTATTTCATCTTTATTTAATGCTCGTGCTTGCCTAGACTCTACTTTATCACAATGCACTTTTTTTACTACATTATTATAAATAATACCCTTTTCTACTTGTCTTTCAATGATAGATCCTAGCAATGTTTTATACTTACATATTGAAGCAGAACTTAATTTTTTTTCTTTCTTCAGGTGTAAAATAAAATTTTCAACATCATTTTGAGATAATAAATACAATTTATATTTACCTAAATAAGGAATTATTATTCGGTTAATAATTCTTGTATATTCATCTTTTGTTTTTTCTTTTAAATCCTTCAACTCCATATATTTATGTATGAAGTACTGGCATGCATCAATTAAAGTAATATCCTTGTTTATTACATTACTAATACCCTTATTATTATTTGCTTTCAATTTTACGAAGGCATTTTCAGCTTCTGCCTTTGTGTGAAAGCCACTTTTTCTTATTCTTTTACCTGATATATCAGTGAAATCAATTTGCCAAGATTTGTTTCGTTTTCTTATAGCCATACTATTTTCCTTTCGTTGATAAAAGTACTTTTTTCATATAATACCCTTTATATAATTTGAAATCAAGTACTTTTTTCTATAACCCTAGATAGTCCTTTATCGCAGAACCTTGAAATAATAATTTACTACCAGATTTAATACAAGGTAATTTCTTATTATACTTCCATTTATATATGGTATTAGGTTGTACTCTAAGTATTTCTGCCGTTTCATTAACTGTATATAACTTATCAGGTTTAATAGTATATGTAATATTTTCTTTTTCAGTTGCTTTTTCATTTTTTCTATCATATTCTATCTTTCTAGATAGTAATTTATATAAAATTTCTGTATCCATTTTGTATTCCTTATTTTTTATCTCATTCTAAATTTGAAACCTTAAATTATATAATCAGGCATATATCCTTATATATAATGTAATACCCTATTCATAATTATTTAAAGTTATTCTATTTGAAAATCTGGGGTATAATATATATAATCTTGAAACTCTTTAAATTCGTCTTTGGTAACCTGTTGTAGAGGGTTATATTGATAAACATTTTTCCAGTTTAAAAGGGCTTTTCCGTTAAACTCTTCAAATGTCATATTCATAATGTTTTCAAGATATTTTATAAAATCTTTCATATAATAGTAAGTTTTTTTGATTTCATATATCTTTGTTTTTCTGATTTTTTTAGATTCTAATTCTTTTACTGATTTTCCAATGTTTAAACCATATAATATGTTTAAGATATTTTTATCACGATTAGCTAAAGTATTTTTAGGATGTTTTATAATGTTTGTTTTAAATTGATTGTGTAAAATATTAGTATTTATTGTAAAGTCTTCACCTTGCATTAAATCTAATTCTCTGTGAATATCTTTATGTATTGGTGTTAAATTTGAAATCTCATTTTGGTCTTTATGTTTATTGTTATGGTGTACTTCATATATTCCAGAAATATTTGTATATAAACACATGTTTAAACGATGCAATGAAAATAAGTTATCACCTTTTAAGCCCGCCTCATATTTCATATATAGACCTCTATTTAAAAGGAGCTTGAAAATTTCAGGGGAAATGTTGTTGATACAATGTTTTCGCGATTTTAAATATTCTGATGCAGGATCATATAATTTTAAATAAATTTTTTGTGGATTATCATAATTTTCTATTATTAAATAATTTTCACCAAGCCTATAATTTTTATTTTCTCCAAGATTTTGGAATAATACAATATAATAATTATTTAGAAAATTTGCACCTAATATTATTATATTATTGTTTTGATTTATGTATTTTTCAGTTATTTTTTCTTGTAAGAATTTGTGATAAATTCTTTTTATTATGTTTGGCATTTTTTATTCTCCTTTTTGTTTTGTGAATTCTATTCATTTTTTACCTCTTTCTTTTAACTTTTCTGCACATTAAATTAACTATATAAACAAATATGTCTATATATGGCTTTTATTACTGGCTAAATAAAAACCAATAATTTACACAACAAATAAACTAAACAAGAAATTATGGCCTATTTCTCCCTAGTGTATTTTTGTTATGATCAAACTTTAGCCAATGTCAGTTTAATATTTTGTTTTTCTTTTATTAGTGTGTAATCAGTATATCATATAAAACTGTGCATGTCAACCTCAAACCCTTTTGGCACAAGGGTTTTGCGAGTTTTGTAAAATGAGTGTAATTGATTTAGGTAAAGTCTTCAAAATGTCAATCACGAAAAAGTTTTTTTATTTTGCCCTTGTCCCCCAAGGGTTCTGGAAGCACTTTTAAAAAGGTGGTATCAAATTTGGACGTTTTGATGTTGTCGAATATCCTGATATCCCCTAAAAATAAAAGGTTCTTATTTGCGATGCTAGGTGTCTTAGATTTAATCTGTAAAAAAGTAAATAATATTATATTAAAAGTGGATAAAGACATTATGTAACAAGGGCTTTAGCCTTTTTTGTAGTTTTGTGTAGTGTCGTAGAATACATTTCAATAAATGTAAAAAAGGTACTAAATTCCGTTATTGTAAAATATTTTAGAGTTTTGTAGTATAATAAATCCAAAAGGGGCAAGTATATGAAGAGAGTTTTTGCATTTGATTTAGGAAAAGCAAGTATAGGTTATTGTGTAAGAGAAGATTTAGAAATAAAAGAAGCTAATTCAATTATTATTGATAAAGATCATTCTGAAATTATTTCATTAAGAGATAGACGCAGAGTTAAAAGAACTTTAGAGGCTCATAAGGCGCGTGAAAACTATTTTATAAATATCTGGCATGAGTGTGGACTAATTCCTTTATCTACAAGTGATGACAGATTTAAGCAGGAATTTGGTAAAGGTAATGATTCTACAATATACACATCATGCCTGTTAAGAATTGCGCTTTTACAAAATAAAAAATTAGAAGAGTGGCAAATATTTAAAGCCATATATAATGCAATTCAAAGAAGGGGATATGATCCCAATTTAGCTTGGAAATCAGCACTGACAGATGATGACAAAGAAAATACCGAACTGGTACAAAAATATACACAAGAAAATGGATTTGAACTTATTCAAAATGAGGAATATAAATATCCTTGTTATTATGATGCTATCAGATTAGGACTTTGGAATGAAACAGAGCCAAATAAATTCAATGCAAAAGTTCAAAATCCAATTAAAGTAAGATGTACTTCATATGTAGCTCCTCGTAAACTTGTAGAAAAAGAACTTAAACAACTTTGGTTAAATGCACAAAAACAATTACCACAACTCAACAAATATAAAGTTGAACAATTTTTATATGGCGAATATGAAGAAGCATACGGATCATATCTAAATCCAGATTACCAAAAGTATTTGGGGACAGAACATGACTGGCAAGGTGTTTTAGGACAAAAAATACCAAGATTTGATAATAGAATAATCTCTAAATGTAAATTATTACCTAAAAGAAATGTATGTAAGGCAAATACTATAGAGAATGTAAGTATAGTCTTATTATTAAAACTTAAAAACTTACGTTTGAATTGTACAGATGGCAATAAAATCTTATTAAGTTCCGAAGATATAGCACAGATTTATGAAAATTGGTTAAAAAAAGTTGAACAAAATGTACAAAAGTACGAAGAAAAAATGTTGAAAGAAGGTAAAGAACCTGATAAAAAAGAAACCAAACTTGACACTACTATTACAAAAAAAGAAATAGAAAATGTTATACAAAGAACTATTACTGATAAATTAGAGCCGATGAAAGCGAATATTTCTGGACGTTCTTCATTCTGTAAACGGGCATGTTTAATTATGAAAAAATTTATTTTATCAGGTGAACTATATCCGAAAAACTTAGATATAAGTGAATTTGTAGATGCACCAACCTGTAAAAACGGTATAACAGAAGAAGAAATTCGCACAATGTTATCAAAGATTGGCGATTGGAATAAATTATATATTCCTGACAACCGAGATGAGAATGTACAAATGTTTGATGATACTCGTCAAAAAACAGATTTAATGATTGGTAATATTACAAATCCTATTGTTAGAAATAGATTACAAATTTTTAGGGATTTACTTTTATCATTAGAAAAAGATTATGGAAAACCTGATGAAGTTATTTTTGAGTTTGTTCGAGATGGTGCAGACAATTCACTATTTGGCAGAGTGAAGGCTCAATCAGTTGAACAAAACATGAAAAAGCAAGAAAAAGAAAATGCTTTAATTGTTGAAGAATTAAAAAAAGCCAATGCATACAATGCAACAAATTTTGAAAAATTAAAATTACTAAAAATGCAAGGTGGGCAATGTATATATTCAGGAAGCAATATTGCGATTAATGATTTTGATAAATGTGAAATAGACCATATATACCCAAGAACAATGGGGGGAAATGACGCATTATATAATAGAGTTTTGTGTTACAGAATAGAAAACCAAAACAAACAAGGTAGAACACCTTATGAATGGTTACATTCAGATTCTGAAAGATGGGCAAACTATGTTAATAGATTAACTAATATTAAAGCAAGTTTAGGTAAAAAGAAATTTGAACTTTTAACAAGCAAACCCGAAGATTGTGCAAAACTTATTGAAAGTTACAATGGATTAGCCGAAACTAGTCATATAGCGAGAGTAGCGCAACAAATTACCGCACTTGCATTTGATTGGGGTTTACAAGTCGAAGGTGAAAAAAGACATATTTTTGTAAATAATGGCTCATCAACAAATGCAATAAGACGTAGATATGGATTAAATTCATTACTAGGAAATGATCAAAAGAAAAACCGTTCAAATGATAAGCACCACGCACTAGATGCAATTTGTATAAGTTTTTCTAGAGATTTCAAATATGATAAAGAGTCTAAAAAAGATGTAATTCAAGGATTTACAAGGGACGCAGTAAAAAAAGTCATAGATGAAATTATTCCATATCCATATACAAACAAAAAACCATTTAAAGGTAACTTGCGACCTTTAGAAACAATATATGGATTAAGAACTTATGGAAACAAATCATATATAACTCAAAGAATATCAATAGAAACAATAGAACAAAAGGATAAAAAAATAAAAACTATTATTGATGAAGTTATAAAAAATGATTTATTAGAAAAACTTTCTCAAAAAATGGATGCAAAAGAATGGTTAGCAATGCTACAAAACTATACTCATCCAACAAAGAAAACCAGAGTTAAAAAAGTTATGGTAGTAGTATCAGAAGGTGCAATAGAAAAAGACTCTAACGATAGAGAAAGAATTGGAGAATTCTGTGATTTTGGAACCAAAGGGACAAAACACCAATTCAAACATTCTAAAGGGCATAAAGGTCAAATTTTATACTTTAATGAAAAAGGTACTGTAAAAGTTATGCCTATTTATGCAAATATGAAAACTTCTGAAGTAAAAGAAAAATTACTAACTATGGGTTGTAAGTTGTATAAAAAAGGTACTGTTTTCTATTCAGGTTGTTTGATTAAAGTAGATAAACCATTTGATGCAACTGTATATTATAAAGAAACAGATGAAAACGGCAAAGAAAAAACTATTTCGGTTAAACAAACCGTTCCTGAAGGCATTTTCAAGTTGAGGACAATTATATGTACTGGATCAACAAAACTAGAAAACAACGTAGGTTTAGAAATTGTAACATCTGCTAGTACTTTAATCAATGCTGGTTTAGGTATTTATAAAAAATATTGATTTTAAGAAATAAATTATTACATGTAGAATATGAGTTATCATATTCTACATCTTACAACACCTAATTGTTATCTTTCGGTAGAAAGAGGTCTGTTGTTTTGCAAATTTGATAATGATGAAACAAAAATGATTTCCCTACAAGATATAAAAGCAATTATTGTTGTTACTCATGGCATATCTTTTTCCAATCACTGTTTAGCTAAACTCTTAGAAAATAATGTTGTTATATTGCATTGTGATAATCGCTATCAGCCGACAGGATGGAGTCTGCCACTAGAAAGGATAGTTAGAACAAAAGTTTTTTATAATCAAATTGCTAGAAATGAAGTATTTGAAAATGAATTATGGAAAAAAATTTTAAAAGTTAAAGTTTTAAATCAAGCAAATACTTTAAATTTAATGGGAGATAATGAACACAATTTATTTAGGTTAATTGAAAGACCTTTGATGAGTGAAGCCAATATTGCAAGACAATATTGGGAACATTATTTTTCTGATATAGGAAATCCTCAAAAGCGAGAACATCAATGGGCAGAAACCTTTGAAAACGGTTGTTTAAACTATGGTTATGCAGTAATTAATACTTTAATTTATCGCTCAATAATTATACATGGGCTTATTGCAAGTTTAGGTATTCATCACTTAGGAAAATACAAAAGTACGCCATTGGTCTATGATTTGATGGAACCATATAGACCTTTTATTGACTATTACTTCTATGTTTTTTCACAAGAATATGAGAAAGATTATGATACAAAAAATTTTAAAAGTTGGAGTAAATATATTGCAAATTGTATAAAAAATTATAGATTAAAAATTAATGATACCAGTTATAAATTAGTCGATACTATAGATATTTATATAGAAAAAATTACTGATGCCTATATAAAATATGATTGTTCAAATATATTTGTTCCAAGGATTGAAGAACAATATTTATATATTGATAAACAAAGGAACCGAGAATATGAGGAGTAAATATCGCATGGGTTGGTTAATAGTATGTTTTGATTTGCCTGTTGGTGATAAGGAAGAAATGCGCCAAGCAAATTCTTTCAGAAAATCCCTACTAAATCAAGGTTATTTTATGTTACAGAATTCTATCTATGTTCGCTCTTGTGTTACTTATGATAAAACAGAACAGCATATTAGAAACTTGAAAATGATTGCGCCACTAACAGGAACAATATCTGCATTTTATATAACAGATAGACAATGGAGTCTAGCAGTAAATATTCAACAAATAGATTACAAAAAATCAAAATACCAAAAACAAGCTGGCGAAAACATAGAAAAGCAGATGACATTTTGGTAATTTTATTATACAATGTTATTATATTAGTATTAAATTCTTAGGATTTAGAGAATGAATTATTTCGTACAGTATTGCAGAGGATCTAACTATTCTCTTTTCAATTATGATTGGACTATTAGTTTAAAGTATATTACATATTCATTATATCATAATTTATTTAATTTGTATATCCTATTATAACATATTTTAAACTAATAGTAAATCAAAACAGTTAGGGCCGCTAACCAAATCGGGAACATATTATAACATATTTTAAACTAATAGTAAATCAAAACATAGCGACCATTATTATAAAGAATAATATCATTATAACATATTTTAAACTAATAGTAAATCAAAACTAACAGCATTACCTGCAACAATTTGTAAATTATAACATATTTTAAACTAATAGTAAATCAAAACCATAACAACTACAAAAGAATTTTTGGGAGCATTATAACATATTTTAAACTAATAGTAAATCAAAACAAGAAAACAAATAATTGCGAGCATGCCTTGATTATAACATATTTTAAACTAATAGTAAATCAAAACGTTGAATTGAACAGACAAGTAAGGGACGCTATTATAACATATTTTAAACTAATAGTAAATCAAAACCAGCAAATGAAATATTGGAACAGTCATATAATTATAACATATTTTAAACTAATAGTAAATCAAAACGAAACAGTGAGAGGGTTGCCGTTTTCATCAATTATAACATATTTTAAACTAATAGTAAATCAAAACTTGCGGTTTATAATAATCATATTTTGCACATTATAACATATTTTAAACTAATAGTAAATCAAAACATATAGCCACCTCTCTTGTAACTACTTCAAATTATAACATATTTTAAACTAATAGTAAATCAAAACGAAAAATCGACCGTTAAAATATAACCGGTAATTATAACATATTTTAAACTAATAGTAAATCAAAACTATTCGTGGCATTGTTCTGGTTGACATTACATTATAACATATTTTAAACTAATAGTAAATCAAAACCACCAATAAATTTTATATTCACAATTATATATTATAACATATTTTAAACTAATAGTAAATCAAAACTTGAGTGGCTTTGAAGAATTTATAAATGGATTATAACATATTTTAAACTAATAGTAAATCAAAACCCTGGCGTGATGATGTTTCAAGGAAATCAATTATAACATATTTTAAACTAATAGTAAATCAAAACTATATTTTTTCAGGTAAAGACGAAAGTTCATTATAACATATTTTAAACTAATAGTAAATCAAAACTTCTTTTGTTACACCTTTTGCAAGTAACAATTATAACATATTTTAAACTAATAGTAAATCAAAACGAATGTTGAGAGCATATCAACCATTCCAACATTATAACATGTTTTAAAATTAATAGTAGATCAAAACTATATTTGTTCTTTGTCTAACTTACATAAGGTAAATAATAATAAACAATTTTAAAAATGTATGGGGGTGTGCTATATTTATATATGAAATACTATTATTTAAGGAAAATAATATGCCAAGAGGTGGGAAAAGAGAAGGTGCAGGACGTAAAGGTGCAAATAAGCCTACTACAAAAGCTACGATATATCTTGAAGATAGAGAGTTGCTGAATAATTATGCAAAATCTTTGAATTTGCCAGTAAATGAATTTCTTCACCGAATAATCAATAATGAACGATTTAGCGCATTTATTAAAGATTTAGAGACAAATTAACTTGTGACATTTTTGTGACAGAAATGTGTCAAAATCTATCCAAAAGTATCTAAAAATTTGTAGAATAAAATATATAAAAATGCTTGAAAATTCAATATTTATATAATATTATCCAAAAAGAGATAAATTTATCTAAAAGGGTTAATTCTCTTTCCCAAGGAGAAGATCGCGAGTTCGAGTCTCGTTGCCCGCTAACTTTTGTAAGATTATTTGGGGAATAGGTGTGAGGTTTTTATGTCGTATTATGATGAATTATTAAAAAAAATTCCCAAAATTAAAAGATTTTTGGATTCCGGGGATAATTGCACTATTTATCATTATACGAAGCCTGAAAAACTTTTGAATATTTTATCTGGTGGTACAATTCGTTTTTCTAATGCCTTGTATCTTAATGACAAGGAAGAAATAGCTTATTCTTACAAACTTATTATTGAATTGATTGACCAAACTGAAAATCTTAATCAGGATCTTTTCGAAAAAATAAAAAATCATTTTAATAATAAATATAAACATATTGTTGATGGAAATACTGATTTTGTTAATAAATTAGAGTATTTTACAACTTCTTTTTCCACTGAAAGTGATAATTTAACGCTTTGGAATAATTATGCTAAAGGGAAAAATTATACCGGTTATAACATTGGGTTTGATAAACAAAAACTTGTGGGTGAGATGGATCAAAATAATTATCTTCCGATTTTTGGAAGTGTTATTTATGATAAGCAAAAACAGATTAAAATTATTCGTGCTATTTTTAAAAAATGGAACAGCCTTTTTGAAAGAGCATTAAAATCTAAAAAATCTAATGAGGTTAAATTGTTTGATATCTTGTTTGAGCTTGTTGATATATTAAGTATTGTGAGTATATTTTTCAAAAATCCTCAGTTCAAAAATGAGCATGAATATCGTATTGTTATGGTGAATGTTTTTGGGGCTGAAAATTCTAAACCTACAGGTGTTGTTGAAAAAAATGGTTTATTTGTTCCGTATCTTGAATATCATTTTTCTAAGGATTCGGTTGTTTCTGTTAATATCGGACCAACTTTTGATGAAAATATCTTCTATACAAGTACAAATAGAATGCTTTTGAATTATGGTTATCAAGGTAAAGAGGTTAAGCGTTCTAAAATTCCTTTGAGATATTAGCTGGCGAGCGAGTCCATTCTCAAGGTATTTAGTATGTATGTTGGAGTTAATGAAGCATTAGGATTTTTTGAGTTTACGGTTTTACATATATTATCTAAATGTGTGTATAGCGGATCTTTTAGGGCTGCCATTTCTGCTTCTCTGGCTCCAATTTCTAATGGTGATTTTAGGTATTGGGTAAATGTTCCATTTAGAGGTTTTTGTGCAATCATTCGTGCTGTTTCTGCTGCTTTTTCGGCTGTTCTTGGCTGTGATATCATTTCTTTTGTCATTGCTTGATATATGTTTTTGCCCATCTCTGTCGGCATCATTGTATTTAGACCTTTTTCGATAACTATTCTTGCATATTGGTCGATATGTTCTCTTTCGTGTATTGTTACTATTATTCTTTTTAATTCAGGACTCAAATTTTTATATGCTTTTTGAAGTTCATTGTATTTATCAACAATACTTGCGGCAATTTCTTCTACTATTGTTTTGTTGGTTTCTTTATCTAAAAATGTAAATTTATAAGTATCATTAGTCTTTTTTATTTCTAATGTTTTATATTTGTCTACTGCAGGGATTCTTGTTTTGTTATCATTTATAATAATAGTACATGTGTTGCCTATGGCTTTTCCTGCTGTGAATTCCGGTAGTGTTTGATATTCTAATTGAGGTTTTGTGTGTATATTATACTTTTGTGCCCATTTTTCTAATACAACCTCAGGAAGTTTGTCATATTCTACATTATAATCCGCAAGTTCTTGTTTTAGTGTTTTAAGTTCTGCGGGGCTTAAGTTTTTGATACTTTTTAGTTCTTGTGCTGTTGCTTGTTTAAAATAGATACTTCTTTCAAGTTCGGCATTGTATTTTGGGTTTGTTACTGTATCTATTACTTCAGAAAATTTTTTCTGGTTAAATAATTCTTTGTTTATTCCGATTTTTCCATATTTAGCGAAGGTCTTTAATTTTGTTATTGATTTTGGTACAAAAGGTAAAGATAATGCTAAATCTACTGTGTCTTCGCCAATAGTTTCTAAATTTTTTCTTGCTATATCATATTCTTCATTGCGATTATTTTTAGCAAATTCAAGACAATGTTTTGTTGTTTTTATTGTGGCAAAAGTTGCAAATCCAACAGCAAGAGCACTTCCGCCTACTGCTATTGGAATTCCTATTATTGGTAATATTGATAACCCTGCTGTAATCCCTACTAGTCCTAATAGGCATTTAGGATTTTCAAACATTTCTTTGGCTGTCGATATACATTGTTGTTTTATTCCTTCCCATAATATTTGCATGCCCTCATCAAATTTAATGGGTTTGTTATTTAGGTTCGTGTTGGTAGTATTACTATTGCCAAAATTAACAGAAGACTTGTTATATTGATTTGTCCTGTAATCAATATAATTTCCATTATTATTGTATCTCTGTGTATTAAAATTATCTACTCGTATCATGGTAATCAATTTTTATTTTTTTATTATAAAACATGTAATAAATTTTTTTGCTACATTTATAAGATAAATTTACACTAAATGTCTATTTATTTTTTTGTTATCTGATATTATAATGAAGTCTTAAAGGGAGGGCAAATATGTTAGTTGAATTAAATAGTCAAAATTTTGACGAAGAAACTAAATCCGGTTTGAAGTTGATTGAATTTTATACAACTTGGTGTGGATATTGCAGAAATCAAAGAATAGAATTACAGGATTTTGAAGATTCAAAAATATGGATTGGGCTTGTGGATGCCGATGAGTCTCCTGAAATTGCGCAAAAATATAATATTAATGGATTTCCAACTTTTGTATTGCTAAAAGATGGAAACCCCGTAACAAAGATTGTAGGTTTCCATCAAAAATCACAATTATTAAACGAGCTTATGGGGCATTTAAACTAAGCTTTAGTATTAGTGGTTGTTGCTTGTTCTTCTTTTACGTTCGGATCCCAAAAGCTACTAAATGTATATTTATTGAAATCAATTTTCTTAATCTGTGGTTCAACTATTTTCTTAAGAAGAACTTTTTCAGTAAATTCATCTATAAATTTCATAGTTAAAATTAATGCTGCAAATGAACCTGCTGATTTCCAAGCTTTTAATTTGAAAATTTCTTTATCAAAAGTTTTGTTTAGTGAATCTAAATTAGGAGCTGTTTCAATAATATCTTTAAATCTATTATTTGCAAATTCTGTTAGACGTTTTTTGTCAGCAGTTGCTATTGCTCCGCGTTTTGAATTGCCAAGAATTTTATCATATAATTTCACAAATATATTTTTGTCTTGATAACTTTTTGAACTGTTATTGTAGAAGTTGTCAAAACTTTTTTCAAAATCTTTTGAAATTTTTTCTTTGTTTTGATAAGGTTCAAAAATTCTTTCAGATGCCGCGAAGTTTTTGATATATCTTAGCGTTTGTTCTTTTGCGTTAGTTGTAAGCTTTGAACCTCTGTACTGATCGATATGCGAAAATGCACTTGCTCCCATATGTCCAAAAATCATTGGCATAAATATACTTGCATTTGCCTGAAAGACTGCTTGCGAAAATGCTCTTTCTGCATTTGGATCATATACATTTCCTTTGTTTTTGTATTTGTCATAAACATCTGCTCCAAAATACATTAATGCAGGAACCCAGCATAATGTTGCAAATGTTGGAAATAATTCGTTAATCGCTACACCTACATCATTTGTGTAACCTAAAAGTCTTAAGGGGTAATTTTGTAATGGATCTTTGTAATTTCGTTCTCTTTTTGTTCTTTTTGCATCAAAATTAACATCTTGAGGGTTGTTGTTGCCAAATCTCAGAGTATTTCCTATCGGGGTAATCTTCATATTTTCTCCCAAGCCAAACTATTCACACACTCACTCATAGATTATTATAAAATCAAGTCTTTTTCAATATTTATAAAAATTTTGTGATATATCTTTACATATATACTTTTGGATTGTTTTATGGAGTAAAGCCTTCATCATCTAAAAGATTTTCACTATTAGATGATTGTACTGCCATTTCATCACAGCGTTCATTATATTCGTGACCGTTGTGACCTTTTATCCATATAAATTTTACGTTATGGTCTTTTTTTGCTTCTAATAACCTTTTCCATAAATCTTGGTTTTTGACCGGTTGTTTGTTTGCGCTTTTCCAACCTTTTTTCACCCAACCGTCAATCCATTTTTGATTAAAGGCATCTACAAGGTATTTTGAATCTGATGTAAGTTCAACGTCACAAGGTTTTTTCAATGCTTCTAGTCCTACGATTGCAGCCAAAAGTTCCATTCTGTTATTTGTTGTTACTTTATAACCTTGAGTTAATTCTTTTTTATGAATTTTTCCGTTATCATCTTCGGCAATTAAAATTGTTCCGTATCCGCCTTTGCCGGGATTTCCGCTACAGGCTCCGTCTGTATATATTTTGATTAACATATTTTTATTTCCTTTACTCTTCTGTTATATCCCAAACTTCCAAAATATCATCAGGTATATTATCCAAAAACCTTGATGGTTTTGATAATACCATATTCATTGAATAATCATACATATCAACAGGATATGTAATATATAAATTATTTTTTGCACGAGTTGTGGCGACATACATTAGTCTTAATTCTTCGTCCATTTCTTCTTCAGAATTAAATGAATATGCACTTGGAAATCTTCCATCAACTGCACCTATTATAAATACACTATCCCATTCAAGTCCTTTTGCAGAATGTATTGTTGAAATTGTTAGTGCTTCATCATCGCTATTATGTTTATACATGCCTTCAACACTGGCATCAGGCGGTTCTAATGCCAAATCGCTTATGAAATCTTCTAAGTTTGAATATTGTGTTGCTAAATATTCGAAATGATCTAAATCTTTTTCTCGTTTATTAAAATCATCATATTTATCTTTTAGTATCGGGCGATAGTAGGCTATAACTTTTTCTACAATTTCTGATGGTTTTTCTGTCGGCATAGAATGTCTTATTTTATCAAGTGTTTGAAGCATCGGTGCTATACTTGAAACTTTGTTTGACGGCAGAAGTTTTATATCAGGGTTTAGTTGACCTTTTATAATAGGAATTACATTGTTTACTGTTGATGCGCCAACACCTTTTAATAACAGTAATATTCTTGTTAAACTGATGATATCATCAGGATTAATTATTACTCTTAAATGAGCGACAATATCTTTTATGTGTGCTGTTTCCATAAACTTTGGACCGCCAAATTTTTGATATGGAATTGCTCGTTTTGATAATTCTATTTCCAAAGCGTATGACATTCTTGCATTTCTTGCAAGAACACATATATCTGATAAGCTTATGTCTTCATCTAACAGTTCCAAAATTCTCTGACATATAAAATCAGCTTCCATTTGTGTATCTTTTGCACAAATCAATGCCGGTACTACAGGTGAATCTATGTTAGAAAATAATGTTTTGTCATATTTTTCTTTTGCTTTTGAGATAAGTGCATTTGTGAATTTTAGAATATTTTTGGTGCTTCTGTAGTTTTGTTCAAGTTTAATAATTGTTGTGTTTGGAAAGATTTTTGGAAAATCCAAAATGTTTCGATAATTTGCACCTCTAAAAGAATAAATACTTTGAGCATCATCGCCTACTGCCATAATGTTGTTATGTTCTGAGGCTAAAAGTTTTATTACATCAGCTTGTAATGTATTGGTATCTTGGTATTCATCAACCATAATATATTGATATTGGTTTGATAATTTTTTGCGTAGATTTTCGTTATTTTCTAACAGTAATTTTACATATAACAATAAATCGTCATAATCCAGAACTGAATTTTCTCTTTTGTAGGCAACATAGGCTTTGTGAATTTCTATTATACTGTCTTCGCAGTGTGAAAATTGAGGAAATTCCTCTGATATTATTTGTTTTGTCGGGGTTTCTTTGTTTACGCTTTTTGAATAAATTTCAAGTATTGTACTTTTTTTAGGAAATCTTTTTTCTTTTTTAGGAAATAATTGACCTGTGATATGCGAAATTATATCTTCACAATCAGATTTGTCTAAAATTGTGAAATTGTTTTTTAGTTTTAAGTATTTAGAGTATTTTCTCAAAATAATATTCGCAAAAGAATGAAAAGTTCCGCCTGCAACTTTTTCACATCTGTCATCTAATACCATTGCGGCTCTGGAAAGCATTTCTGCTGCAGCTTTTTTTGTGAAGGTCAAAAGCAAAATGTTTTCAGGTTGTGTGCCATCTTCAATTAGTCTTGCTACTCTGTAAGTTAATGTTTTTGTTTTTCCTGAGCCAGCCCCTGCGATAACAAGTATTGACCCCTTTTTTGTCACAACAGCTGATAATTGTGCAGGATTAAGATCATTTTCATAATTAACCTTGTAGTCGGTTTTTAATGGCTCTTTTTTTTTCAGCACATATTTTTTGCGTATTGTTTTTTTCTCTTCTATTGCTACAATATTATCTGTCATATCTAGTTTATTATAATGCAGTATTTATCTGTTTTTCAATCAGAATTTGTAAAGTTTTAATAAGATAAAACCTATTATTAATTTTGTAACAAATTTTTTGAATTTTGAAAATCTCTCCTTTTTAAAAACTTAAATATAATAAGAGAGATTGTTATTATGTTAAATAAAATTGAAGAAGTACAACGCCAATATACATACGCTGTACAGCCTGTAAAATTTTTTGAAACACAAAATAATCAGGCTGCACAAAAAAGTATGTTCGATTTTACTAATAAAATTAAACAATCCGGAAACAATCCGTTTCATCCGGATATATCAAATACAAACAAAGGAGGTAAACTCGACATTTTAGGTTAATTATGCAAGACAGTCGTATTTAAGACCACTTGGCATATAACCGATTAAAAGCGGATTACCGTTTTTATCTGTAACAGGAACTGTTGCTCCATGTTCAGGTGCACGTTCATATTTAATAGCTGCAATATTAGCATTTTGAGATGGGTTGGTAACTCCAAGAAATGGCACTCTAGTCCGTTGCGCTCTTTGAACGCTTGTCGGATTTAAAAATGATACTAATAAACTTTGTCCTGTAATCGGTGCCATAATACAACCCCATTTTTCCCTTATATTATAATAAAGAAAAAATGTTGTCAAAAATTGCTTAATTTTTGCGCAATATTAAGAATTGTTAATTTGCATTATATTAGAAAGGCATTATTCTTATAATTCGCTCTAAATGTCGGTCTGTTCAAATTTAATCTTTGAGGAATTTGATAAGATTTTTCTTCTCTTCTTTCCTTAAATTTTTTCAATCCTATTGCAGGAACTTCATCCTTAATAAAAATTTTCAACAATTCCATACTATACCAATCCTTCTTTTTTTCATGTATAATATATTTTAATGACGTTTATGGAAAAGTCAAAAAGGAGATTATAATTATGGCAGAAAAAGTTACTAAGGATATGAATATTTTAGAAATTGCACAAAAACACCCTGTAAGTATTGAAGTATTCCATAAATACGGTTTAGGTTGTCTTGGTTGTGCAGCTGCTAGATTTGAAAATCTTGAAGCTGGTGCTAAAGTTCACGGCTACAATGTTGATGATATGGTTGCTGATATCAATGCGCTTATCGAAGCTGTTGAATAGTTTTAATAATTTTCATAAAAAATCCTAAAATGTTTAATTCGGTTAAATGTTTTAGGATTTTTTTTGTGTTATTATTATATAGGTCTAATAGTTTAGGAGTTAGTAATTTAGTTATGCGTGTGTCTGCGGTAAATGATAGAATTGCTTTTGGGCGTGAATTGATGCCTGGTGAAGTTAGTGAATTTGTAAAAGTAAGAGATGAGGCAAAAAAATTGGTCGGACAAAACGGGATGTCTATTTTTATTGTGCATGATCCTTGTTTGCCAAGAGAAAAGTCTATGGATACAGGTGTTGGAAATCTTGCGACAAAAGAAGCTAAAGATTTTTTTGAGTATATGAAAACTTATTTAGGGTTTAATACTGTTGAGGTTTTGCCATCAGGTGAAGTTGCTCCTTTCAAGGGCGCTTATTGTGCTTATGCAGGTACGGCTTTATCTTTAGGTAATCATCAAATTAACCCTTATTTATTGACTACTTCTCAGTTTGAGAAAATTTTGAAACCCAAAGAATATAATCAAATTGTCGAAGCAAACAAGGCAGATAATCTTGGGGAGTGGCATGCAAATATTAAAAATGTTATGGATGATGGTTCTGCTCAAGATAATGCTTTAAGAATTGCGTATAAAAGATTTCAAAATCTTGCGCAAAATTCCAAATTGAAAACCGGATATGAAACTTTTGTTTCCCAAAATAATGACTGGCTTGAACCAAAAGGAATTTTTAAGGTTCTGTGCAAAAATTATAAGACTCATGATTTTGAAAATTGGTCAAATGAAGTTGATAAAAATTTGTATAATCCTGATTTTGACAAAGATTTAAGAAAAGCAAGATTAGATTCTCTGGTTAAAGATAATTCAGATGAATTGGGGTTTTATAATTTTAAGCAATATATTGCAAATTCTCACCTTGCTGTTGCTCGTGAAAATTTGAATAAAATGGGTGTCGAACTTAAAGGTGATTGCGAAATAGGTTTTTCTACTGATGAAAAATGGGCTTATCCTAAGGCTTTTGCCAAAAATAGTTTTATCGGAATGAAAGAATGGGGCTTGCCTGCTCTTGATTATGATTCTATAACAAATTCAGAAAGTGATGCGGCTAAATTGTTGAAACGAAAAGTTCAATTATGTGCTCAAAGATACGATTCAATAAGGTTTGATGTTGGTTGGGCTTATCTTAATCCAAGAATATTTCCTGAAAATGGTGAACCTCATGTTAAGTATCTTGGAGATACCGTGTTAAATTTCATTGAAAGTGCTGTTAGAGAAGTAAAAGGACCTGATTATGACTTACATAATTTAATATATGAATTTGAAGGCGGAGATATATTTCAAGATAATGGAGAACTCTTGCCAGAGGTTAAAAACAGGGTTAAAGTTTTTGGAACAACTTATATGCATGAAACTTGGGGATCTAATGATGCGTTTTTAAAACGTAATTGGAGCCCTGATGAATTTGTTGTTGGGGTTGGAAATCATGATCCGCAGCCTTTAAGACAGATTGCTAATAATGTCAGAGATTTAACTGTTCCTGATACGCAATTCCATAAAGAACAGGCGATTATGCCATTAGCCAGAATATTAAAATTAGATCCTAATAATTTGCAAAATCCTGTAGAATTTGCAAAGGCAAAATGGGCAGAGCCTATGATGGCAAAAAATAATCAAATGTTTTATATGGATGTTTTCGGGCGTGAAGAAAGGTTTGATATGCAAGGATTAAACCATCAATTCCCTGAGAGAATTTATGCGTATAAAATTCCTGAAAATTATCGTGAATTATATCATAATGCAGTTCAGGAAGGTTATGGATTTAATATCATGGATAGTCTTGAAAAAGTTTTTAAAGCTAAAAATCTTGATGCTTCCCATCCTGAATTGTACGCTCAAATAGTTAAATTTAGAGATATTTTGAATGATAAAAATGTTGCTAATGTCGTTGAAAAAACTTCTAAAAAGAGTTTCGCAAAACCTATTGCAATAATTGGCGGAACACTTTTGGCGGTTTTGGCTGGGGTTGGAATAATTAAGTCCAACAAAAAATCATCCAAAATTCAGGCAAATCAAAACCCTTCAGCTCAAAATTCTGCCAAAGGGTTTGATAACTTTGTTTCTATGGATAAGTTTATTAAAGCTTAGCCAATTAGGTTGTTATAATGTTCATTATAAAAATCAAGAAATCTGTCTTGTAGAATTGCTTGTCTGCATTGTTTTGCAAAATCAATTAAGAATTTTGTATTATGAATAGATAAAAGTGTGGAAGCTGTTGCTTCTTGGCATTTCCACAAGTGTCTTATGTATGCTCTCGAATGGTTTTGGCAAGCATAACAATCACAACCTTCTACAAGTGGTGATTTATCATCTTTGTATTTTTCATTTTTAATATTTGATTTCCCGTTCCAAGTGAAAAATGAGCCGTGACGAGCATTTCTTGTTGGCAGTACACAATCAAACATATCTACTCCGAATTTTATTCCATTCAATAAATCTTCAGGAGTTCCAACGCCCATAAGGTAACGTGGTTTATATTTTGGTAAAAGAGGTGCAACAAGTTCTGTAAAATGATTTTTTACATCTGTTGGTTCCCCAACGCTTACACCGCCTATTGCATAACCTACCGCATCGAATGTAGAAATTACTCTTGCACTTTCTTTTCTTAAATCGTCAAAAAATGCACCTTGAACTATCGGGAATAATGCTTGTTTCGGATTGGTCTTTGCTTTGAAACATCTTTCAAGCCATCTGTGGGTTCTTTCCATTGCGGCTTTTGCTGTTTCATAATCACAAGGATAAGGCGCACATTGGTCAAATGCCATAATGATATCAGCACCTATGTTCTGTTGAATTTTCATTGATATTTCAGGTGAAATATAATGTCGTGTTCCGTTTTTAGGGTCTTGAAATTCAACTCCGTCTTCTGTGATTTTGTTCAAATGACCTAAAGAAAATACTTGAAATCCGCCGGAATCTGTTAATACAGGTTTATCCCAATTCATCCAACCATGTATTCCGCCAAAATCACGTATTCTCTCATCACCTGCTCTTAAATACAGATGGTATGAATTCCCCAAAATAATTTGAGCACCTGTTGCTTTTATTTGGTCATTGGTTAGTGATTTTACAGCAGAATTTGTGCCGACCGGCATGAATATCGGTGTTTCGATTTTGCCATGTGGAGTTGTTAATATCCCAGCTCTGGCTCCGGTTTGCGCATCTTCGTGTATTAGTTCATAATTAAAATAGTCTTGTTCGTTCAATTTTTCCCTCTGACTATTCTGCATCTAAACTTTCTACTACCAGTTCTGACATGCATTTTCCTTCTGTGAAAAGTTCGTTTTCATTAAAGTAGATGCTAATTTCTCTTTCTGCACTTTCTACAGAATCTGAACCGTGAACAATATTGTATTCTTTTACTTGTGCAAAGTCTGCTCTAATTGTTCCAACTTCTGCTTGGTTTGGATCTGTTGAACCCATTAGATGTCTTGCACCTGCTACTGCATTATAACCTTGAACTACCATTGCAACTATCGGGCCGCTTTGAATATATCTTAGTAATCTTGGGTAGAATGGTTTTCCTTCGTGTTCTGCATAGTGTGCTTTTGCTTGTTCATCTGAAACTTGGATCATTTTTAGACCGATTACTTTGTATCCTTTTGTTTCAAATCTTTTAATAACTTCTCCAATTAAACCCCTTTGTACCCCATCCGGTTTTACTGCAATAAAAGTTCTTTCTTCAGTATGCATAATAATCTCCTCTTAATACGTTATGGGGCAATTATAGCATAAAAGTTTATTTTAGGCTATTGTTTATTTTTCGGGACTGTTTTTTAGACATCTATATATTTAAAACTTGGATAGGTATATGGTTTATCTGTTGTTTTGGCAGCTTCGATTAAAGATTTTTCAAAAAGTTCATTGATTGGAACTTCTTTTCCATATTGAAGAACTTTAGTTTTTGGTATATTTTTTAGAACTGAAAATTCTTGTTCCCCTGAACCTATATAGGGGTCTATTGTACAGGTGAATTTTCTGTTCGGATTAATTGGGGTTTGGTTTTTATCAAGAAGATCTTCTCCATTGATTGTAATTTGGAGAATTTTATATTCACCGGTTTGAGGATTTCCGTGTCCTGTTATTTTCATGTTTTGTGAACATTGTAGAAATTTTGCGTTGCCTCTATCTTTTAACATTCTGTTTTTGGCAGTATTTTCAAAGGTTTCTTTTAGTTGTGCTGTAGTTATTTCGATTTTTTCGATTGTTGATGAGGCACACATTACTTTTAACAGGTCATATTTTGTAATAATGTCGCTATCTTCAAGTTTTAGCGGGTACATTGAAAACCCTGTTGAGTGAAATGCAATATCTGTATTGCCTGCTTTTTTCATACAGTCTGATATAAATGTTCCAAGCGGGCAGGCTTCTGAATATTTTTTGGGTAAATCTATAACTCTTTTTGTTATAGGTTCTTTTAATTTTGTTATTTGTTCATATTTTTTTATTGGTGCTTCTAATTCGGGTATAAAGTCGAATTTTTCTGTTGGAATTTCTTCAACGAAATCTATTTTTTCATTCATTTCAATTTTGTACATTGAGCGGGCAAATGAATATGGATAATAGATGTTATTTTCATAATCAGGTTGAATTTTTGAATGCTCATGACCGCCTATAATTAGGGTTGGTGGGTTTCCTTTTTCTTTTGCCCAATCATATAATGTTTTACTTTCAGGATACCAGTGGTGGTTTAGGATTATTAGTTTGTCGTAGGGTTCTTTTACACTTTCTAAAACTTTTTCTAAACCATCTGTTAGGTTAAGCATGTGACAGTTGAATTTTTTTGCACATGAATTGTTTAGGCAAAATCCTGTTATTAAGATTTTTTGGGTATTAATTGTAATGATTTTATATTTGTCTATCCAATCTATATTGTTGTTTGTTTTATCATCAATAATATTGGCACAAACTACATTGATCCCTGCTGAAGAAAAATTTTTGACTGTTGTTTTTAAATATTCAAAATCGGCTTTTTTAAATCCAAAATCGTTATTTCCGATTGTTATAAAAATTTGTGCCTGTGGTAGAAGTTCTTTTATTTTTATATAAGCATTTACTGATAAATTTTTATCATATATTCCTTTAAATAAATCTCCGGCATCAAGTATTAAAAATGGATTTTGATTTGTTTTTTCAAAATTGTATATGCCACTTAGAAGTTGGCTTAAATTACGGCTTTCTTGGTGTGAATCAGTAATTGCATAAATATTTGTACCCACGTGTTTTGTCCTTTTTATTTATATTAGAACGCATCAAAAGCCTGATCAATAGGGTTTTTGAATTTTGTAATATTGTTTTGGAACAATAATTTAACAGTTCCGACAGGACCGTTTCTGTGTTTTGCGATTATTACTTCAGAAAGTCCTTTTGAGGCTGCTTTAATATTTTCTTCTTCTTCATTTTCGCCTTTATTGTAGTAATCTTCACGATATATAAACATTACGATATCGGCGTCTTGTTCGATTGAACCTGATTCTCTTAAGTCTGACAGCATTGGACGTTTATCGTTTCTGCTTTCTACTGCACGTGATAATTGTGATAGTGTAATTATTGGTACATCAAGTTCTTTTGCTAATATTTTTAATCCTCTTGATATTGCCGAAATCTGTTGTAAACGGTCATCTTTTCCGCCGCCTTCCATCAACTGCAAATAGTCGATTACGATTAAACCTAAGTCTTTTTGTTGGGTTTTTAATCTGCGACATTTTGTTCTTATATCTGTTAAGGTACAACCGCTTGTATCATCAATGTAAATCGGTGCTTGACTAAATTCGTTCATTGCTGTTGATAATTTTTCCCAGTCTTGCGGAAGCATATTCCCTGTTTTTAGTCTTTGGGAATCTACTTCTGCGTATGAACATAACATTCTCTGTACTAATTGTGAGGCTGACATTTCAAGAGAAAATATACATACAGGAACTTTTTCTTTGATTGCAACGTTTTGGGCAATGTTCAGTGCAAATGCTGTTTTTCCCATTGCCGGACGTGCTGCTAATATGATTAGGTCGGATTTGTGTAATCCGTTCATCATCGCATCAAGTTCTGTGAAATCTGTTCTTAATCCTGATAATTCGTCTTTGTGTTCGTAACGGTATTCAATATTTTCCCAGGTATCTAAAACCAGATCTTTTACGTGTTTTAAATCTGCTGTAGCTTTGCTTGATCCTATTTCAAATATTAATCTTTCTGCTTCTTCTAATGATCTGTCACTTGGTTCTAAGTCATATCCTTTTGATACAATTTCTGAACCGGCATTAATTAGTTTTCTTTTTACCGCTTTTTCTTGAATTATTTTTGCATAATATGCAATATTTGTTGTGGTAATTGTGTTTTCTACTAAGTCGTTAATGTATGCACGACCGCCTGAAGTTTCCAATTTCCCGCTATAATTTAGTACATCAGATACTGATACGATATCTATTACATCATTGTTATTGAATAGTTGAAGCATTGCTTCAAAAATATGTCTGTGCGCAGGTTTATAGAAACTTGAAGGTAACAATGTATCAGAAATTTTTGCCAAAGTTTCAGGATTAACTAAAATCGCTCCTAGAACCGCTTGTTCTGCTTCTATGTTCTGTGGAATTAAATTTTCATCAATCTTTTTCTTTGTGTCTGATACTGCAGGCATGTTTATCCCTCCTTTCTTTTATCGTAATACATAAAATCGTTTAGGACATAAAATATTTGATTACTTGTTACAAACAGATACACAAAAAATTTTGTTAAGTATTGTAACAAAAATCCCAATTTGTGAAATTTTCAAAATAAATATTACTTTATATAAGTAGTTAAAGGTTAAGGTTAGTTATTTTTGGGGTAAATATTATGTCAGATTCATTAAGTGTTAACACAAATTTTCAAAACGGATTTAAGTTTCCGTTGGGTAATAATTTTAATTTTACGTCTAATTTCAACAATCCGTTAGCTTCAGGAACAAAAAATAATAATTCTTTATTTGGACCATTACAGTCAAGTAATACTTACAGTAATGATTTTATGATGTCAGGTTTTGATTTTAATTCGCTTTCTTATGATGAAAAAACAGGAACAATTTTCCAACAAAAACCTGTTCAGGATAACAAAGTTCAAACATCTACAGCTCAGAAAAATAATGCAGGAGTTTTGAATTTTTCATCTGAACCTTTGCAACAAACAGGTACAAGTTCATTGACGGGAAATGTTTCTTCTCAAGAACCTAATTTTAGTGAATTGAATAATTATTTAACAAAGCAAGAAAATGCCCAACAACCTACCCCATCTAATATTGGTAAGATAGCAGGTGCGGCAGTCGGTTTTAGTGCTCCTATTGCAGAAAGAGTTGTTGCAGGGTTGAAAAACGGTTCTGTTATTAAGGCGCTTAATTGGAAACAACTTGCGGTAACTTGTCCGATTATCGCACTTGCCGGTTATGGTGTAGGATTTTTGGCTGATAAGATTATAAATTCTGTTAAAGGTGTTAAGCCTCAAGTTCAAACAACTGATACGCAGCAAACAAATACTCAAGTTCAAAATACACAAACTCAGCAAGTTCCTTTACAAACACAATATAAGCCGTTGCAAATTGCTGCATAGTTTTTAGGAGTTAATATTCAAGATATTCATCTGTTTCAATACGTTCGATGAGTTCTTGGTATTTTGGATTTGTTGAATTTCCTGCATATCTTAGTAATCTGCGTTTTGCGATTGTTTTTAAGTAATCTGTTTTTTCAGGGTTGCCTTTTTCTACAAAAAACATCATTGCTTGTTTTCTGTGTTCAAATAATTCATCTTCCGGCATTTTGGCAAGTACATCCCCAAATGTTTGTTCTCTTAATTTTCTGTCCCACTCATATAATGGGGTATCTAAGTAACAGAAGGTTTTTGCATAAGATAAAATACAAGGTGTCCAAGATACATCTTCGTATTTTAATATTCCAAGCGGATGTTCTTTTACTATGGATGCTTTATAAAGTTTATTCCATATTGCGCAGTTATATAGATTTGGGGTGTATAGAATAGATAAATATTTATCTATATCGATTGGAGTATCTGTTTCAAAAGGCAAAATGCAATGTGTTGTATAGCCATTGTCAACAAGTCTGTATAGTGGTGCGATTGCTATATCACAGTTGTTTTTGGTGATTGTTTCGTATAATTTGTCAAGCATATCAGGACGAATCATATCGTCATTATCCATAAATGCTATATATTCACCATTTGCCATTTTTATTCCTGTATTTCTGGTATCTGCAACACCACCATTGATTTTTTGTAAAGATTTAACGTTATCGTATTCTGATTCGTACCAATCTATAATTTTTTGTGTTGAATCCGTACTTCCATCATTTACAATTATTATTTCAAAATCATCAAAATTTGAGGCAAGTGCTGTGTCTATACTTCTGGCAATATAATCTTGAGCATTGTATGCAGGTATAATCAAAGATATTTCTATTGTGCCAAATTCTTTTGGTGTTGCGGTTACATAATCAGATGTTTTTACAAAGATTTTTCCGTTTGGTGAATTGATGTATGCTTTTACATAAAATTTTGTGTTTATGTCGTAATTTTTCAGATAAGCATAATGTCTTAGACCATCTGAGGTTTCAAATATCGGATAATCAGAACCTTCTTGATAGACTACAAATCCATCAGCTCTGCCTTTATATAACCAAGATAAAAATAGTTTTTCTCCATAAGATTTGTGAATTGTCAGTTCTTCAAATTTATCTTTTGAACAGCTGAAAATATCTGAAGAATTTAAAATTTCTCTGGAATTATCAGGTTTTATATTGAAGGGTTTTATTTTGTATGAAATATTTTCTTTATTTTCAATTAGTAGGGATGTTTTTTCGCAGTTTTGTTTCCCGCCAAAATTTTTATCGCCGTTGTCACAGTACAATCGGTAACTTTTGGCTTGCGGATATTCGCTGAAAAATATTTGAAGTTTTCCGTTATCTTTTGGGATTGCGATTGCGTCTATTTTTTCATTGTCAAAGGTTATTTTTATTGATTCATCAACAACGGTTCCTTCTTTTATTGCTTGAACAAAACAGGTATTTTGTCCAAATGGCAGCAGCGAAAGTGTGATAAAATTTGTATCGAAAACTTTTGCGTATTCTACAAAATTATCTTTTATCTTGCAAAAAACGCGAAAATAATCTGCCTCTATTTTGTTCCAAGATGCAATAATTTGGGAATTTTTTGTGCTTATATTAAATTTCATACAATAACCTCTTTTTGCTGATTATATCAAATTTTTGTCAAAAAGTTCAAATCTTAAGATTTGTGGAATGTTTTTTCTGTCATTTCCATCCATTTTGAATGGGTATAATTTTCATAACTTTTGGCAAATTTTATTAATGCACTGACAAGTGTTCTGCCGCTTTCGGATTTGCCTACAATTAAATAATCTCCATTTTCATTTTCGCAATAGAGAATTTCTTTATGCACAATTTTATCGATATGGTTTTTAGGATTTTTTGTGATAACTTTTTTCAACCAGGTGTGGAGTAGTTTTAATGGGGTTGTTTTTTTAGTTAGTAATTCTTCGTTATGTTCTTGTAAGAATTTTGCATATTCACTTATTATCATTTTAGTCCTCAAATGGTGTCGTTGCTGCAAAACATGTTATATCATATATTTGATATTTGTGTAATTCTGTTATCATTTCTTCAAATGTTGAACCTGTTGTGCAAATATCGTCAATTATCAGAATTTTTTTGTTTGGAATAAGTTCTTGTTTGTTTACTGAAAAACAGCTTTTCAGATTGGATAATCGTTCGGTTTTATTGAGTTTATATTGTGGTTTTGTATCTTTTATTCTTTCAATAAGTTTTGTATTAACGCTGTAGCCTGAAAATTTTGCAAATTCTTCTGCAACAAGTTCCATATGATTATATTTTCGTTGTTTTTTGCGCTTGAAATATATTGGTACAGGTACAATTTGAAAATCTCCTTCAATATCAAGTTTTTGCCAATATTCCCACATATATTTTGCAAGGTAATATGCTAAATCTTTTTGTCGATGGTATTTTAAACCTCTAATCATTTTCTGTAAAATTTTTGAATATACACCTGCACAATATACACAAGTTTCAAAAATGGTGCGATTAATTTTAATCGGTAAAAATTCCAGTTCGTCATAACAAGTTGAGCACATTTTTACGGATTCTTTTGATTTTGCGCAAAAATAACATTTCTTTTTGTATATCCAGTCTAGTAAGCCGATTAAAAAACTTTTCATAAATTTATGCTAGCATATAATTTTTCTATTGTAAAAATTATGATTAAATAAAATTTGCTTGTGATAAACTTTTAAATATGAAAAAGATTTTGATATTTTTAGCGGTAATTTTATTTTCTACAATTCCATCTTTTGCGGTGGAAGAAAATTTAACATTTTTGTATATTAACGGTTCAAATAATAACGATACAAAAATGAAAGATTGGTATATAAATGGGGTGAATAAATTACATCCTGTTTTGAAGAAAAAATTTGAACAAAACAGTTCCATAAAAAAATGGGCTCAAGACAATAAGTTGACTATTGATGATGATCCACAGATATTTTTCTGGGGGTATGACAGTAAAGATGATTTGGATTTTGTAAAAGACAGATTAAATCTTTCAAAAGCATTTAGTTCAACTTTGGCTTATGGAATAAGAAGTTTGCTTACTCAATATATGCACGATGCTATTTGGGTTCAGAAAACTCATAATATGTTACCTTTGTTGGATTCTTTAAATGAAAGGGTTAAAGAACAATATGCACAAGGAAAACATGTTATTCTTTACGGTTATTCTGCCGGTACTTTTATAAATTATCAATATATGATTTATAAACTTCCTTATATAAATCTTGAAAAATTGTTTACTTCTTTGGGGATGGATGAAGATTTTATTGGTTTTGTCAAAGAAAATCCTATGAAAAATACTTGCTTGTCTGCCCTTTCTGATTCAAAGGGAAATATTGGTGTAATTTCAAATACAGGTCATTTAGTTTTAAATCAGAATGTTGATCAATTAAAAGATAATTATCTAAAACTTGATAAAGCAACAGAACAATATTGTGCGCCTGATGGTGCAGTTAAGGGTTTTGTGAATTTCGCAAGTCCAATACCTTTATTTTATTCTGATATTACTGACAAAGATTATCAGATTACATTTTTCACTAAGTATGCAATAAAATATGTTCTTGAAAATGGTTTATATTTTTTAACTGTTAATTTTAGAGAAGATCCATTAGGATTTCCGTCAGGCAGAAATTTAACTGCTAAACAATATGAGCAAGTTCTCAATGTAACTTTGGATAATCCGACAGGCGTTATTTATGATAATTCAAGTGTTTGGTCAAAGCGTTCTGCTTTTATTGCACACACTTCATATTGGTCAGCGAGAAATGTTTTTGCTAAAGCTGTTGTTAAAAGTTTTGTTGACGGTACAAAATTTCAATATAATGAAGAATATCAGCAACAGGTTTTAAATAAGGAAAAGAAAAATTAGAGGTATTTTATAATGGAAAATATTAAAGAAAAAACAGTTTTGTTTGATCCTGGGTATGCCCAACATACAACTATACTTTCTATAAGTGCGGAATATATTTATAATTCTATTAATCAGTTTAAAAATTTTGGGCAAAAGAAAATGAAATTTAAAATGCTTTACCCGCAAATTTTGAGAATGGTTGATAATAATGTCGGATTTTGTTTAGGCTGTTTATTATGGGCTGTTTATATCAAGGGTTTGGGTGATGTGAAAATCGAAGGAAATCCTTGCTTGGGTGATACTTATAATAAAGAAGAAGCGGTTGAAGAAGTTGATTATTCTATTGAATTTTTTAATAGATTGAAAAAAGACGTAAAATATTATCTTGGCTCTGATTATGAAATCAATCCTTTACATATTAAAATCTTAGAATTATATAAAGATTTTCTTGTTTTAAATTGCAGTTTTGTAAATACAAAAACATCTTCAGATGTTATTTTGCCAGAAGGGTTTGAAATTCCGCCAGAAGAAAATCTTGAAAAAATTCATTCCAAAATTCAAGAAGTTATCACATCAGGCAACTTGCTTGATTTAGTTGAAGTTTTTGAACTTACTTATAGGGGATAAATCAAAATTGGCAAATTTAAAAGAAAAGTTATACCAGATGTTTATTTTGGGGCTTGATGGCGGGAATTGCCAAAAGGCTTTGGAATGTGGTTTGGGTGGAGTTATATTTTTTACAAAAGATATTCATTCAGAGAACCAATTTAAAAATTTGGTTAGCAATTTGAAAAATAAAAGCCTAATTCCGCCTTTTATGTCTATCGATCAAGAAGGTGGAAGGGTAGAAAGAACAGAAAATATTCACAATGGTAAAAAATATTTATCTGCTAAATTTGCGTTTGAAAAAGGGCTTGATTATCTTGAAAAACAAACAAATGAGATTGCTCAAGAACTTAATTTATGTGGAATAAATTTAAACTTTGCTCCTTGTATTGATACAAATACTAATCCTAATAACCCCATAATAGGTGAGCGTGCATTTTCGTCTATTCCTGATGAGGTTATATCAGGAGAAAAAATTGTTTCAAAATGTTATAAAAACCATGGTATTGTTCCTTGTGTTAAACATTTCCCCGGACATGGCGATGCTAATGCTGATAGTCATCTTACACTTCCAGTGATTGATTTACCTTTATCAGAAATGGAAAAAACTCATATAAAACCGTTTGATTTTGCGATAAAAAATGGTGCAGATATGGTTATGGCAGCACATCTTCATTGTACTTGTTTTGATAAAGATGTTATTCCGACTTCATTAAGTAAAAATGCTTTAGGGTACTTGAGAAATGTTTTAAATTATGATGGGGTGATAATATCCGATGATATGATAATGAAAGGTGTTGCTGATTTTGGGGATGTTGAGGCCTGCGAAATGGGTATAAGAGCCGGATTAAATATGTTTATTTATAGAAATTCTGATGAAAAAACGATTAATATAATTGAACAAATTTATAAAAAAATCGTTAATAATAGTGAGTTGCAAAAATGTGTGGAAAGTTCTTATCATAAAATAATTATGTTAAAATCGAAGTATAATATATTATAAGTAAATGATTAGGAAATGGTTACAGGCAGGTTCTAAGATGAAAAAGATTATATTATTAGTTTTATTTATTTTAATTACATCTTTTAATGCGAGGGTTATTGCTGCCAAACCATTGAATTATTGTCCTACATTTGATGAACTTCAGGCTAAGAATTCATATTTTCAATCAATACGTTTACGCTATGGAATGAATACAGGTTTATCCCCAACACTTGAAGAAAGTTCATTTTACAAGAGTGTTGTAAATGCTTGTTTAGCATATTTTGAAGATGAACCAAAAGATGTTGATTGTTCAAAATTAAAAACATTATCTTCTGCATATGCATATCGTAATTTTAGAAATACAACAATGAAAAATAAAATAAAAAAGACTATTGCAAATTATTCAGGACAATGTAAAGCAGAGTCAGATGCAGCAACAATGTTGTTGCCAAGATTTCGTTAATAAATAAAATAATATAGAAAATTTGTATGTCTGTAATATAATAGTTTCGTAGTTAGTTAGAGGGGTCCACCTCGGGAGTAAATCATTCTTTCAAGTGTTTTTGACTGAAGCGGTTATATCCGAAAAGATTTACATACTTTAAAAGGACAGAAAGAAGAAAAATGGAAAAAAACAACGAAACTTTGTCTATTCTTAGACACTCAACATCACACATTATGGCTCAAGCAGTACAAAGCCTTTTCCCGTCTGCAAAGTTAGCAATAGGACCGGCAACTGCTGAGGGGTTTTATTATGACTTTGATTTAACAGATGGTCATGCTTTCACAGAAGAAGATCTTGTAAAAATCGAAGAAAAAATGAAAGAAATAATAAAACAAAATTTAACTTTTGAAAGATATGAAATTCCTGATGTTGAAGCTCAAATTAAAGCATTCAAAGATGAAGGCGAGATTTACAAAGCAGAATTATTGGAAGAACACAAAAACGACAATCCAACTTTATACATTACAAAAGATAAAGATGGAAATGCTTTATTTAATGACCTTTGTGCAGGTCCTCACCTTCCAAATACTTCATATATAAAGGCAAATGCAATAAAATTATTAAAAGTAGCAGGTGCTTATTGGCGTGGCAACGAAAATAATAAAATGCTTCAAAGAATTTATGCAACTGCATACTGGACAAAAGAAGATTTACAAGATTATTTAACATTTTTAGAAGAAGCAGAAAAACGTGATCACAGAAAATTAGGTACAAAACTTGATTTGTTCTCAACAAGAGAAGAATTAGGCGGCGGACTTGTTTTGTGGCATCCAAATCTGGCAATAGTAAGAGAGCAAATTGAAAACTATTGGAGAGAAGAACACAGAAAACGCGGTTATGTAATTGTAAATACTCCACATATTGCAAAATCAAAACTTTGGGAAATTTCAGGTCACGCAGACCATTATAGAGAAAATATGTTCTTTATTCAAAAGGATGAAGATTCAGATGATCAATTCATTTTAAAACCAATGAATTGCCCATTCCATATTTTGATTTACCAAGCAAACAGATATTCATATCGTTCATTACCGTTGAGAATGGCTGAATTGGGTACTGTTTATCGTAAAGAAAAATCAGGTGCATTATCAGGTTTAACTCGTGTTCAAGGATTTACTCAAGATGATGCTCACATTTTCTGTACACCGGAACAGCTTGTTGATGAAATTAACAGAGTAATCGATTTTGTTGCAGATACAATGAAAATTTTCAATATGGAATTTGAAGTGGAATTATCTACTCGTCCTGAAAGTTTTGTTGGTGAAATCGAAAATTGGGATAAAGCAGAGGCCGGTTTGAAAGAAGCAATGGACAGACGTGGAATGAAGTACGATATCAATGAAGGTGACGGTGCTTTCTATGGTCCGAAAATTGACTTCAAAATAAAAGATGCTATTGGAAGAACTTGGCAGTGTGCAACTATTCAGTTAGATTTTAATTTACCTGCAAGATTTGATATCAAATATCAAGATAAAGACGGCCAGTTGAAGACTCCGTTGATGCTTCACCGTGTAATATTTGGTTCAATGGAAAGATTCCACGGCATTTTGATTGAACATTACGCAGGATGTTTCCCGGCATGGCTTGCTCCAACTCAAGTTAATATTGTACCAATTTCAAATGAAAAACACGTGGACTTTGCGGAAAAAGTTTATAACAAGATGCGTGAAGCAGGTATAAGAGTAAACTTGGATGATCGTTCAGAAAGTATGAACTATAAAATTAGAGAAAGTTTACAGGATAAGAAAATACCTTATGTTTGTGTAATCGGAGATAAGGAAGTTGAATCAAATTCTGTAGCTGTTCGTGCAAGAGGTATCGGTCAAGTTGGAACATTTACAGTAGATGAATTTATTGAAAAAGTTTTAGAAGAAATAGAAACTAAATCAAATAATTCATTTGCAAAAGCACAATAGTAATTGTATAAATCGAGGGGCGAGGTCAAATTTGACCTCGCCCCTTTATTTTTTCTTGAGTGAATTGTTACTATTATTTATAAAATACTTGCTAATATAAAAGAAATTGTGTAAAATGTAATTAAATTTGGGGAGGAAACAGTTCTAATGCCGAAATTAGCAAGAACTTATAATAGCAGTTATGATTTTGAGTATTATGAAAGAAGCAGTTATTATCGCAGAGATTACCAATACCAAAATCAGACAAGTCTTGGTAGTGCATACGCTGAGTTAAGAGAATTAAATCGTCCGATTAAGAAGAAATCGAAAAAAAAGAAATTAGTTCAGTTTTTTGTTGCTTTATTTTTCTTCTCAATACTTTCAATGTTTGTTTTGCCTTATGCATTTTGTCATATTACGAAGGCTTTTGTAGAACCGACACCATATAAATCGGTGAAGGCAGATTTGTTGGATATAAGTTTTCCGACTAATAAATATTTATCTAATTCTTGGGTGTTTGGGAATAGAATTTTCAGTTATTCTGCTGATGAAAAAAATGCCGCAATGGTTCCTTTAAAAGAAAATGTTAATATGCCTGTATTAAAACAGGAATTGATGAGTTTGATGGAATTGTATCCATCTATTCAGCCTGCGATATATGTTTGGGATTATGAAACTCAAAATTATGTTGATATAAATGCTGATAAAAGTTATGCAACAGCAAGTATAATTAAAATTCCTGTATTGATAGATGTTTTTAAATCTATTGAAGCAGGTCAAATGTCATTAGAAGATAAAATTCCGTTAACAGAGTATTATAGAACAGAGGGTTCGGGTAGTTTGCAATTTAGGGCAAGAGATTCTGAATATACAATAGATGAACTTGCGAATAGAATGATTACTGAATCTGATAATTCAGCAACAAATATGTTAATGGCAAAAGTTGGTTCTATGACTGATGTAAATCAAGCCATAAGAGATTGGGGTTTGAAAAATACATTTGTTCAAACTTGGTTGCCTGATTTGGGTGGAACAAATAGAACAACTGCTTATGAAATGGCGACAATGCTTTATAATATTGATGAAAATGATTCATTTTTATCAGAAGAATCAAGACAAAGAATTTTAAATTATATGGGGCATGTACATAACAATAGATTAATCCAAGCCGGATTGGGAGCTGGTGCTGTATTTTTACATAAGACCGGTGATATAGGAACAATGTTGGGTGATGCGGGTATTGTTATTGCGCCGAATGGTAAAAAATATTTGGTAGTAATTCTTGCAAATCGTCCTCATAATTCTCCTGCGGGCAAGGAATTTATTGTGAATGCTTCTCAAATTATTTATAATTATATGGTGAAATAAGAATGCTAAAAGATTTATTGGATTCAAAACATTGTTTTAAACTTGTATGCGGAGCTGGAAATGAAGATGTAGAAGAGATAAAACGTTTAGTTTATCTTTATGCACTTGCAGGATGTCGATTTTTTGATTTATCAGCTTCTGAAGAGGTTGTTGATGCTGCAAAAGAAGCATTAGAAATGGCAAGAGTTTATGATGCTTATATTTGTGTAAGTGTAGGGATTAAAAATGATCCGCATGTTAAAAAAGCTGTTATTGATTATTCCAGATGTGTAAATTGTGGAGCTTGCGAGGCTGTATGTTTACAGGGTGCCATTCGTGATGCTAAGGTTAAGAAAAACAAATGTATAGGTTGTGGCAGGTGCTGGAAAGTTTGTTCAAGAACTGCGATTTCTTATATATCAGAAGAAAAGAATTTGAGTGAAGTTTTGCCTGCTATTGTTGAGAAAAATATCGATTGTATAGAACTTCATGCAATGGGTTTAGATGAAGAGGAAATCTTTTCTAAGTGGAAATATATTAATGATAATTATGAAGGAATGCTTAGTATTTGTTCAAGTCGTGGGAAATTGAGTGATGAAGGGCTTGTAAATCGTATAAAAGAAATGATAAAAGATAGACAACCTTATACGACAATAATTCAGGCAGACGGTTTTCCGATGAGTGGTGGGGATGACAATTATAAATCAACTTTACAGGCTGTCGCAACTGCTGAGATTGTTCAAAATGAAAAACTTCCTGTTTATTTGGTTTTATCTGGTGGAACTAATGGAAAAACTTCAGAACTTGCCAGAATGTGTGAGATAAACTATTCTGGAATTGCTATTGGTTCTTATGCTCGTATGATTGTCAAAAAATATGTAGATGATCCGGATTTTTGGATTGATACTAATATTGTTAATGAAGCGCTTGAATATGCAAAACCTTTAGTTGATTCTGTGCTTTTATAGGATATGTTTATGAAAATTTTTTATATCGAAAAGGATAAATTTTTAGAAAATATCAAAATTGAGGATTTAGAAAAATTTTCTGACGGTAAGGTTTATAAATCTAATAATAAATATATTGAACATCTTTGCGGTTTGTATCTGGTGAAAAATGTTGCAAAAAAGTTTTATGGAATTGAAAATACTGAAATTGAGATAAGAAATTTTAAACCTTTTTTTAAAAACAGCAATTTGTATTTTAGTATTTCGCATAGTGCAAATATTGTTGCAGTGGCATTTCATAATGAAAATATCGGTTTTGATGTTGAATATTGTCGAAAAACCAGAAATTTTAAAGAAATAATGGAAAGGTTTGATATTAAAAAGGAAAATCCGACAAAAGAAGATTTTTATAAATTTTGGACATTATACGAGGCAAAAATAAAATTGGGAAAAGATTTTGTTTCTGTTTATACTGCAAACTTGGGAAGTGATTATATTTTGTCTTGTGTGTCAGATGTAGTAATGACATCAGAATTTGAAATTATAAAATGTTGTTAAATTTTATGTGATATAATTACGTTATAAAAATTTTTAAGGAGAGAAAAATGGATATAAAAGCGGTAATTTTAGCAGCAGGAAAAGGTACAAGAATGAAATCGGAAACAACACCGAAAGTTTTGCATGAAATAATGGGAAAATCATTGCTTGGATATGTTCTTGATAATGTTAAAAATTTTGTATCTGAAGAATTTGTAATTGTAGGTCATCAGGCGCAAGCTGTAGAAGAATTTGTAAAAAGCAATTATCAAAATGCTCATACAGTCCTTCAAACTCCTCAATTAGGTACCGGTCATGCTGTATCTATGGTTTGTCCTGCTCTTGAAAATTATGATGGTTTAGTTTTAATTTTATGTGGCGATACTCCGCTTATAAAAGAAGATACATTACGTGCTTTTATTGATTTTCATACTTCTCATAATTCAGATTTGACTGTTATGAGTACAATTTTTGATAATCCTACCAATTATGGCAGAATTGTTCGTGAAAATGACAATTCTTTAAAATGTATAGTTGAGGAAAAAGATGCAACTGCTGAACAAAAAGCAATAAAAGAGGTTAATGCAGGAATTTATTGTTTAAATTGGGGCAAAATTAAATCTGCATTTTCTCAACTTAAAACAAATAATGCTCAGGGGGAATATTATCTAACGGATATTATATCTTGGGGAAAAGAACAAAATTTGAATGTTAATGCTTATATTCTTGAAGATAGTGATGAAATTTATGGTATAAATTCACGATTAAATTTGGCACACGCAACAAAGATAATGAATAGACGCAATCTTGAAAGATATATGATAAACGGTGTTACTATTGTTGATCCTGATAGCACTTGGATTAGTGAAGATACAGAGATTGGTCAAGATACAATTATTTATCCTGCAACATATATTGAAGGTACAAATAAAATAGGTAAAAATTGTAAAATAGGACCTTGTGCACATATTCGAGGTGGTGCTGATATTGCTGATAATATTAAGATTGGTAATTTTGTAGAAGTTAAAAAAGCTAAAATTGCATCTAATACGAATATTGGACATTTATCATATATTGGAGATTCAGAGTTAGGTTCACATATAAATATTGGAGCAGGTACAATTACTGCAAATTACAATCCTTTAACTGAGGTAAAATCAAGAACTGTATTAAAAGATCATGTAAAAATCGGTTCTAATTCAGTATTAGTTGCGCCTGTAACTCTTGAAGAAGGGGCAAATGTCGGAGCAGGTAGTATCATTACAAAAAATATTCCGGCTTGGTCACTTGCAATAACCCGTTCCCCATTACAAGTTCTTGCGGATTGGGTTAAGATGCATATTTCAAGATAGTTTAATAAAAAATAGGATGGGTAAATCGTGTATAATCCAAAATCAACAAAAGCAGAAGAATTTATAGATAATGAAGAAGTCTTAGCGACATTAGAATATGCCCAAAAGAATAAGGATAATCTAAGTCTTGTTGATGAAATTTTGCAAAAAGCAAAGCTAGGTAAAGGTTTAACTCATCGCGAAGCATCTGTGCTTTTGGCTTGTGAAGATGAAGCAAAAAATCAAGAGATTTTTTCTTTAGCTAAAAAGATTAAACAGGAATATTACGGGAATAGGATTGTTTTATTTGCTCCGTTATATTTATCCAATTATTGTATAAACGGTTGTGTATATTGCCCGTATCATGCTAAAAACAAACATATTCCTCGAAAAAAAATGACGCAAGAAGAAATAAAAAAAGAAGTTATAGCACTTCAAGATATGGGACATAAGCGTCTTGCGATAGAAACAGGAGAGGATCCTATTAACAATCCTATAGAGTATATTTTGGAATCGTTAAAAACAATTTATTCAATTCATCATAAAAACGGAGCGATAAGAAGGGCAAATGTAAATATTGCAGCGACAACTGTTGAGAATTATCGTAAATTAAAAGAAGCCGGAATTGGAACATATATTCTGTTTCAAGAAACTTATAATAAAGAATCATACGAAAAACTTCATCCGACCGGTCCAAAACATAATTACGCCTACCATACTGAAGCAATGGATAGAGCAATGCAAGGCGGAATTGATGATGTGGGTTTGGGGGTTTTATTTGGTTTAGAATCATACAAGTATGAATTTGCAGCACTTCTTATGCATGCACAGCATTTAGAAGCTGTTTATGGTGTAGGACCTCATACTATTTCTGTTCCAAGAATTAAACATGCGGATGATATTAATCCTGATGAATTTGACAATGGAATTGATGATGATACTTTTGCTAAAATTGTTGCTTGTATAAGAATTTCTGTTCCATATACAGGAATGATAATTTCAACAAGAGAATCTGAAGCGTGTAGAAAAAGGGTTTTGGAACTTGGGATTTCGCAAATAAGCGGAGGTTCAAAAACAAGTGTTGGTGGTTATGCTAATCAAAATGATGCCCAAGAAAATCCTGAAGATACTGCGCAATTTGATGTTTCTGACAGAAGAACATTGGATGAAGTTATCAAATGGTTAATTGAATTAGGGTATGTTCCTAGTTTTTGTACTGCTTGTTATCGTGAGGGACGTGTCGGAGATAGATTTATGGCAATTTGTAAGCAACAGCAAATTCACAAATTCTGTCATCCAAACGCAATTATGACCTTGATGGAATATTTACAGGATTATGCTCAAGATGATACTAAGGCTGTTGGGTATAAATTGATAGAAAAAGAGTTGAATTCAATTCAAGATGAGAAAATCAGAACTCTTACGAAAGAGTATCTTGAGAAAATAAAGCAAGGAGAACGAGATTTTCGTTTTTAATTAAGTATAGGATTTGTATTTATGAATTTTGAAGAGAAAACGTTAAATTCAAAAGTTGTATATGAAGGAAAAGTTGTTACTGTTTTAAAAGATGATGTTGTTGTTTCTGATGGGCATAAGTCTTTTCGGGAAGTTGTTCTTCATAGCGGCGGAGTTGTAATTGTTGCATTGAAAGATGATAATACAATTTTGCTGGTTAAGCAGTATAGATATCCTTTGAAAAGTGTTAATATAGAACTTCCGGCAGGCAAATTAGAGTATGGCGAAAATCCTGATGATGCATCTAAACGTGAATTGGAAGAAGAAACCGGCTACTGTGCTAAGGTATGGAAATCCTTGGGGTATATCAATACGACTCCCGGAATTTGTACTGAAAAATTGTATTTATATTTAGCAAAAGATTTAGAATTTATTGGTGAGCACCCTGACGAAGGTGAAATAATCAAATGTTATGAATACAAGATTTCTGAAGTATTCGAAATGATAAAATCAGGCGAAATAAATGATGCCAAAACGATTTGTGCACTTACTCGAGCTTTTTGCAAGGAGTTTTCTATATGATAAAAATGATAGCAACCGATATTGACGGGACAATATACAGTTTGAAGGGTGGTTTCAGCCCTAAAGTTAGAGAGTGTATAAATAAATTAACTCAAAATGATATAAAAGTTGTACTTGTTACAGGTAGAATGCATTCTTCTGCAATTCATGTTGCAAACGAATTAGGGCTGGATACTCCGGTTATTTCGTATCAGGGCGGATTGATTAAAGATTGTAATAATAAAACCCTTTATCAACGTAATTTACCTTGTGATTATGCAAAAAAAATTATCAAATGGGCAAGGAAAAACAAAGTTCATATTAATTTGTATATTGATGACAAGTTGTATGTTGAAGAAGATAACGAAACCATAAAGTATTATACTCATGATAAGTTTATAGATTATACGGTTTGTTCTTTTGACTCAATGAAGATAGAGAATGTAAATAAAGTTCTTGCAATAGATATAAATGATGCTGATAGGGTAACTTCTTGGGTAAATGAACTTAAAAAGCAATATCCTGAATTGTATATAGTAAAATCCACTCCGTATTTTTGTGAAATAGGAAGTCCAGAAGCTAAAAAATCATGCGGTGTAGAATTTTTGTGTAATTTATGGAATATAAAAAAAGAAGAAGTTTTAACAATAGGCGATCAAAATAATGATATTGATTTAATCCAAGCAGGTGGTATTGGGGTTGCGATGGGTAATGCGACTGATGAATTAAAGGCTTGTGCGGATTTTATAACAGATACTGTTGAAAACGATGGATTTGTAAAGGCTGTTGATAAATTTGTGTTTAGTGAGTGCTTGTCATAATTTTCTAAAATATTAACAAATGTAACAAACTTTTCTAATGTTGAAATTCACCATATTTAAAATCCTTTATATATTAGAGAGCAATATAATTTATAAATAAGGAGACGAGATATGGCATTTTTAGCATTAGCAAGTCAAAAAAGTTTAATGATGCTGCAAAAAAACTTTTTGCAATTCCAGTACACATCAATTATGAACCAAACACAAGCAGCTACAGCAGCGATGACTGCGATTGAAAGACAATATGCAAATCAAGATGGAGCAGATTATACTGAAGATGCTTCTTACATTTATTATCAAGATTTGAGTGACCAGTTAGAAACAGAAAAAGATTCACTTGATTCACAATTAACTGCGATTGAAAACGAAATTTCAAGCTTGAAGACACTTGTTCAAAACAATATCAAATCAAGTTGTACATTGAACTTGATAAGTCAATAGCATTAATTTATAAAGATTTTTCAAAAAGTTCTATGGTGTTGAGCATCAATGATGTTATTGTCATTGGTCCAACTCCACCGGGAACAGGTGAGATGTATGATGCAATTTGGGAGGCACTTTCAAAGTCTACGTCTCCGCGGGTTTTCCCGTTCTCATCTTTGAATATCCCAACATCTACTATCACGCAATCGTTTTTTAACATTTCCCCTTTTATAATATTTTTCCCCACTGCAGAAATCACAACGTCTGCAGTTTTTATTATGTCTGTCAAATTTTGGGTGTGGCTGTGACATACTGTTACTGTTGCATTTTCATTTAAAATCATTTGTGATAATGGGCGACCTACAATGTTTGATCTGCCTATTATTACTACATGTTTTCCTTCTAACTTTATATTATATTCGTTAAGTAATAACAAAATTCCTTTTGGTGTACAAGGATATACTGTTGGAGTTTCTCCTGAAAATAATTTGCCAAAATTGTATGGCGTAAATCCATCAACATCTTTTTCAGGAGTAATAGTATTCATTACGTTTTCTTTCGAAATATGTTTCGGTAATGGTAATTGAACTAAGATTGCCGTTACACTTTTATCATTGTTTAATTCTTTTATTTTATTTAAAAGCTCAGTTTCTGTGATGTTTTCAGGATATTCAAGAACTTCAGATATTATTCCTAATTTTTCTGCTGTTTTTTTCTTGTTATTTACATATATTTTGCTTGCAGGATTTTCACCAACCAAAATTACAACAAGTTTTGGTTTTGTTTCATACTTATCTATTTTTAATTTTAATTCCGATAATATTTTATCTCTAAGTTTTTTACCGTCTAATATTATTGCCATTTGTCCTCTATTGTTTTATTTGCGGTAAGTTCAGTCTGAAGTAAAATTCCTTAATCGCTTGTTGAACAATTTCAGAATCTTTTGATATTGAATTTTCTTTTAATTTTTCATCAAATGGAATTACTCCAAGCACTTCTAAGTCGTTTTTATTTAAAAATTCATATACTGATGAAAGATTTTTATTATCAACTTTGTTTAGTACAACTCCTAATTGATTTCCTGCTGCATATTTTGCACTGAATTCTTCAATTCGCTTTGCCAAATGTACAGATTCTTCTGTTGGCTTTGCTACAATAATTGTTGTATCTATTTCGGTATCTACAAGTTGATTAAGATATTTTAAATCAAATTCGCAGTCAAAAATAACTATGTCATATCGGTTTATAATCTTGCTGACTGCATCATTGATTAATTTTGTTACAGGACATCTGCAATCTTTAGAACCAACCAGCCAAGAAACAATAATATCAACATTTTCTTCTAATGATACTATAATATCTTCCATTGCCCATTCAATATATTCCTGTTTTGTCATATCATCAGGTATTCCGGTTTTGTATTCGTGTTTTCCACTTCTTATTCCATATATTGTGTTTCTGATGTCTAAACCAAAACTGTGACCTAATTCTCCGGCTAAGTCATTATCAAGCAATAGGATAGATTTTTCAGGAAACATTTCTCTGAATATTCGCATAAATGCCTTAACTATTGTCGTTTTCCCGCTTCCGCTTTTTCCTGTGATTGCCAGTTTTACTGTCAAATTTCTGTCCTCTTGTATTGTGTTTTCTATATCTAGTTTCTCATCAATGTACTTTTTAGTCAACTTCTATCTATAATTAAAAAACGAAGACATTTAATGTCTTCGTTTTTATGTATTTTTGAATTCCTTTGACTATTGTGCAACTTCTTCTTCTTCGATTGCTTCTTTTACAACTTCTGATGCTGTAACTGTAATAGCCAATTCACATTTAACTTTTGAAGTTAATTTGATTAACATTGTGTAGTTACCAATTTTATTGATTGGTGCATTTAGTGAAACTGTTTTTCTATCAACTTCAATACCTGCTTGAGCTGCAAGTTCTTCAGTGATTTTCTTAGTTGTAATTGTTCCGAATAATTTACCAGATTCACCAGCTTTTGCAGATAATGCAAGTGTTCCGAATTTTTCGATAGCTTCTGCTTTTTCTAATGCTTCTTTGTGTAATTTTTCTTGTTTTGCTTTAATTCTTGCAATATTCTTTTCTCTGTTTTCTAATGCTCCAGGTGTAGCAATTTCAACAGCGCCTTGTGGAATTAAAAAGTTTCTTGCATATCCGTCTTTTACGTTAACAATGTCGCCAACTTCGCCTAGGTTTTGTACTTCCTTTTTTAATATAACTTGCATAGTCATTTCTCCTTTTGTATTTATATTTCTGCATGTAGTATCAGGCTACTACAAAAATGCCTGTTTGTCGATAGTTTTTATAATTTTGTTAAGCAGTTTCTTTTATTGAAGCATAATTAAGCTAATCCAAATGAATATAATTCCTGAAATAATACCCATAATGGACAAATGCCAATCTCCATATTCTTTTGCAAGAGGTAATAAAGTATCAAATGCTATATAAGTCATAATTCCTGCAACTGCTGCCATCAAAAATCCTACCAGAATTTGAGGTACAAACAAGCCGAATATAAAGATTCCAAATAATGCTCCAATAGGTTCGGTTATCCCGGATAGAGTTGCGTATAGCATTGCATATCTTTTTTTGCCGGTTACGTGGTAAATAGGAAGCGCAACAGATATTCCTTCCGGAATGTTGTGAATAGCTATTGCAAAAGCAACTGAAACCCCAAGTGTAATGTCTTGAGTTGTCGTTAAAAATGTTGCCATACCTTCAGGAAAATTGTGAATACATATAGCGATTGCTGTTAATAAGCCTGCTCTTTTAAGTTTTGAATGGCTGTTAGCAGCTACATTCATATCATCAGGATTTAACAATTCTTCAGTATCTACGTGATCCGGTAAAAAGTAGTCAATCAACATAGATGTACAAATTCCAAGTATAAAACCTGCAAATACCATCCATTTGTACATATGCGGATAATTTGCTTTTAGTAAAGTTTCTGCCCCCGGTATTATGTCCACAAATGAGATAAATATCATAACACCAGCTGAAAAACCTAGTCCGAAAGACAATGCTTTTAGGTTGTCCTTTTTGGTAATAAATGCAATAGCTCCACCTATTGTAGTTGTTAGTCCTGCAAATAGGGTAAGTCCAAATGCTAATCCAAAATTACTCTGTGTAATCATAAAAATATGTGTCCTTCTGAACTAATACTATCACAAAAATATTTTTCGAAGCTATTTTGTGCATAAAAGGCATGCCTTTTTGTATTTGCAAGTGTTTAAGGCATGGTTTATTGGGTTTTTGTAAAGTTATGTAAACAAAAATAAAGCAATACCTATGGTGGCTGAAACCATGTCAACGACATGGTTTCAGCCACTTTGTTAATTGATTTTTTTTAACAGAAATAAATATTTTGGACATGCCCGAAAAACAAGGTACAATTAAATTATGCTCAAGTTTTGAGAGATTTCTTGTAGAGGTTAAATGATGTTTGATACAGTAAGTAAAAATCTTTTGCAGATACAAGAAGAAATCGCACCTTGTAAACCAAGAATAATCGCAGTTACAAAGTATTTTGATGGTGATGCTATGGTTGCTGTGTATGAGGCTGGATTGAGAGATTTTGGGGAATCCAGAGTTATTGAGGCTTCTGAAAAAATCGCCGCTTTGCCTGATGAAGTCAGAGAAAATTCGACATTTCATCTTATTGGTCATTTGCAGACTAATAAAGTGAAACAAGCTATAAAAGTCTTTGATTATATTCATTCGGTTGATTCGGTTAAACTTGCTCAATGTATTTCTCAGCACGCAGTTGAATATGGCAAAACACAAAAAATACTTATTCAAATAAATAATGCCAATGAAGAACAAAAGTTCGGGTTTTCTAAAGAAAACGTATTTGAAGCATTATCCCAAATTTTGCAATTACCGGCTGTTGAGGTTGTAGGGGTTATGAATATGGCTCCTTTAGGGCTTGCAGAAGACAAAATTGGGGCATTATTTGCTGAAATTGTTCAGTTAAGAGACAAGCTTGAACAGAATTGTAACTGTCATTTACCGGAGATTTCTATGGGGATGAGTCAGGATTACAGGGTTGCAGCTCGTTGCGGGGCAACTATGTTGAGGATAGGTAGAAAATTATTTAAATAAATTACGGAGGAAAAAGCGGTGGCAGCAATAGTAGATAATTTCAAGAAAGTTGTAAATTTCGTTGTAGATAGTATAAGTGGTGAAGATAGTCCATTCGGTATGATGAATGAACCTGAAGAAGATGATGTATATGATTATATTGAAGATGGCAATGCAGTAAGAGAAGTTGCGCCTTCATCCTATCAACCTGTTGTTGAAAAACGTGAATCTAAAGTTGTTAGCCATCCTAGTATAAATAGAGGCGGTAATGAAGTTGTTGTTGTTGAACCTCGTTCTTTTGACGATGCTGCCACAATCGTTCAACACTTGAAAGACAGAAAAATTGTTATGCTTAACCTTCATTTACTTGATAAAGAACAATCTCAAAGAACTATTGATTTTGTTTGCGGTGCCTCTCAAGCACTAAATGGTAATCCTAAAAAAGTTGGGGATTTAGTTTTTGTTTTTGCGCCAAGTAATGTTACTTTGACTGCTGATATGAATCCTCAACACAGCAAGTTTGACGATTCTTTGTGGAGAACATCTCTACAATAGAATAATTTTGGTATGAGAAGAGAGATAGTTTAGACATTTATAGGATAGTCATTTGGCTATCCTTTTTATTAGGTTTATAAAATAAATTTGCAAAAGAGTTTGTATTCCTTTGCAAATTTATTTTTTTGTTTATGTAATTTTAGAATAATTTTGAATTAAAATTTCCTTTTCATTTTGTTCATCATTTTCATTGCTTGGACCATTGCTTTTTGCTCGTTCTTTTTGCCAAAGCCGCCAAACATTTTTTGCATTTTGTTCATTCCGCTCATCATTTGACGCATTTGTTCAAATTGTTTTACATAAATATTTATTGTATGCATATCCATCCCGCAGCCTTTTGAAATACGTTTTTTTCTTGCTGTATTCATAAGTTCAGGATGTTCACGTTCTTCAGGTGTCATACTTTGGATAAATACTTCTATCTTTTTAAATTCTGTTTCGCTTGCGTGAGAGATTTTTTCTCTGTCTTCTTGTTTTAGATTTACGCCTGGCAGCATCCCAAGTATTTGATCCATTGAGCCAAACATTTTCATTTGTTTTTGCATATTCAAAAAGTCATTATATGAGAATTGTTCTTTTTGAATTTTTTCTTGCATTTTTAATGCTTCTTTTTCATCAAAAACTTCTTGCGCTCTTTCAACAAGAGAAACAATATCACCCATACCAAGAATTCTTGTTGCCATACGTTCAGGATAAAAATCTTCCAAAGCGTTAAGTTTTTCGCCTGTACCTGTCAATTTAATAGGTTTGCCTGTACAGTGAACTACTGACAGCGCTGAACCGCCTCTTGAATCTCCGTCTAATTTTGTTAATACTAAACCGGTTAATCCTATTTGAGCGTCAAAATTTTCTGCAACATTAACGGCTTCTTGTCCTGTCATTGCATCAATTACAAGAAGTTTTTCGTGTGGTCTGAATACTCTGTCTATGATTAATAATTCAGCCATCATATCTGTATCAATTTGTAATCTGCCTGCGGTATCAAGTATTAGGACATTAAATCCTTTTTCTTTTGCGTAATCTATTGCTTTTTGGACTATATCTTGAACGTCTTGACTATCAGGAATTGTAAATACTTCACATTCAATTTCTTTTCCTAGTGTTTGTAATTGTGTTATTGCTGCCGGTCTATATACGTCACAGGCAACAAGCAGCGGATTTTTCCCTTCTTTTTTTAGTTTTACGGCAAGTTTTGCTGATGAAGTTGTTTTTCCTGAACCTTGAAGTCCTAACATCATTATCAAAGACGGATGTCCGTCAAGTTTCAGGGGTTGTAATTCTTTTCCTAACAGCTCAACTAATTCATCATTTACTATTTTTACTAATTGTTGTGACGGATCTACACCTTGTAAGATATTTTCACCTTCGGCTTTATCTTTTATTGATGATATAAAAGATTTTACTACCCTCAAGTTAACATCTGCTTCAAGCAAGGCTCTTCTGATTTCTCGTAGAGCTTCTTGCATATTATCTTGAGTTAATTCTTGTGTGCGTGTTTTTGAAATTATATTTTGTAATTTTTCACTTAAATTGTCAAACATGTGTAATCCCTTTTCAACTAAGTTTCTTATGTTAATCTTATCATAAAAAATACCTTATAGAAAATTTTCTATAAGGTATTTTTGAAATGTATTTATCAGTTTGAGTTCTATGCTTCTTGAGGTTGTTCTTTAGCCTTTTTATTGGCCTTTTTTTCTTCCCAAAAATCAACAAGCATACTGCAGAAGAATATACTTGAATATGTACCAACTACTACACCTAGCATTATCGCAAATACGAAGTCTTTTGTTGTTGAACCGCCGAATAAGTATAATGCAAGTAGAGTTAAGAATGTTGTTAATGATGTATTGATACTTCTTGCGATTGTTTGGTTTACTGAAGCGTCAACAATTTCACCAAATGACATTTTTTTGCTGTAATATCTTAAGTTTTCTCTTATTCTATCGAAGGTTACGATTGTGTCGTTTATTGAGAAACCCAGAATAGTAAGTATTGCTGTCATAAACAGGTTGTCAATCTGGACATTACAGAAGATACCGAGAAGTGAAAATACACCAATAACGAATAAAATATCATGCACCAGACCGAGTATTGCTGCGATTGCATATTCTAACTTAAATCTGAAAGAAATGTATGCAATCATTGCTATTATGGCCAAGCCTAATGCAATCATTGATTTGTTGAGCAATTCTTTTCCTAATGTTGCACCAACTGATGTGAATTGAAGCAGTGAAGAATTCTTGTAATTATCTTTCATAATATCAGTGATATTTCTTGATAAGTCAGAACCTTCTTTAATGAAATGAGTTCTTATAGATACGATTGAGTTAATTCCGTTATCCGCTTTTGTAACTGCGTTTTCTCTAAGAACTTGAATATATGGATTATCAACTCCAATTTTTTCCAGTGCTTCACGAGTTTTTGCAATTTGTTTTGTAGAAACATTATCTGATGTTCCATATTGTAATATTGTACCGCCGGTGTAATCGATACCAACTTTTACCGGAGTATGTGTAGGATATGTTATTGTTGAATATATCATTGCTCCAATGCCGGGTAATAGCAATAATGCTGATAAACACATCCATAGAATTCTATATTTTACAACGTGTACTGTCTTTTTTCCTATATCAAACATTTTACCTAACCTCAACTTTCCTAATCTAAAATACCAAAACGGGCTTTTTCACGTTTTGTTTCTGTTGCTTCATATCCCTTTCCGATTTCATCTTTAGATAGACCGAATAAGGCTGGATATTTTAATTCTCCCGTACCAAATACTATGTGCATAAAGTTTCTTGTAACTGTTATTGCTGTGAACATTGAAACAAGAATACCGATACCAAGTGTTAATGCAAATCCCTGAACAACACCTGAACCGAGATAATACAAAATAACACATGAAATAATTGTTGTCATATTTGAATCGAAAATACTTGTCCAGGCTCTGTCAAAACCTGCTGAAATAGCAGTGAACAGATTTCTTCCGGCACGCAGTTCTTCTTTGGTTCTTTCAAATATCAGGATATTGGCATCAACCGCCATACCGATTGAAAGAATAAATGCTGCAATACCGGCAAGAGTCAATGTTACAGGAACTATCTTGAATATTGCAAATACAATTAAACCGTAAACAACAAGAGCAAGGTTCGCAATCAAACCAGGCAACCTGTAATAGAAAAGCATAAACAGCATTACAAGAGCAACACCGACAATACCTGCAACTTTTGATTTTGCAATACTGTCAGCACCGAGTGTCGGCCCGACCTGACTTTCTTCGATTATATCAGATGGAACAGGTAATGCTCCGGCATTCAAGTAATCTACCATTTCTTGAGCTTCTTTACTGTCAAAGCCGCCGTCTCCTCCTGAAATTTGAGCTTTACCACCTAAAATTGGTTCGTTGATGTTAGGGGCTGTTCTCATTTCTCCTTCGTAGAAGATTGCCATTGGTTTGCCTACAAGTTTTTGAGTTAGTTGTGCAAATTTTGTTGCACCTTTTGCGTTAAATTCAAGTGATACGACAAACTGTCCGCTCGGATCTGAACCGATGGATGCTGATTTTAAATCTTCACCTGTGATTTGCGGTTGTTCCCAAATTATTTGTCCGGTTGTTTTATCTCTTACTATTTCACCATTTTCATCTAATTTTGGTGCTCTGAAATCTAATTGGGCTGTTTTTCCTAAAATTTCTTCTGCTTTTTTAGTGTCTGTTTCACCTGGAATTTCTACAAGTAAACGCTTGTCGCCAACTTGTGCTACACTGATTTCTTCAACACCCATATTATTTACACGGTGTTCTATTGCATATTTTAAATTGCTCATTACAGATGGCGTAATTTCTGTTACGGTATCTGTTGTTTTGGCTTCAAGTAAAATTCTTGAGCCTCCGACTAAGTCTAGTCCAAGTTTTGTAGGTTTTTTGTATATTACAAATATACTTGCAATAACAAGGCATATAATAACCCAAAACCAAATAATCTTGTTTTTCAATTTTTTACCCTCTTATATCTATTACTACTAATTTTCATTTTAATTGTTTAGTTCAGCTTTTACGCTGTCTAAAACTTTAAATAATTCTTCCTTTTCTGCTTCTGTTAATAAGGCTAATGGTTTTCTTACATATTCCTCAATAATCCCTTCGTGAGCTAATGCTGCTTTTACAGGAATAGGATTTGGAGCCATAAATAATTTCTTGAAAATAGGATATAATGTTTGGTGCATGTTTTTAGCTGCAATAAACTGTCCTGTTTTGAAATTTCTTATCATTGACTTTAATTCTGTTCCAAATATATGAGATGCAACTGAAATTACACCATGTGCACCCAATGAAAGCATTGGTAATGTTAAACTGTCATCTCCTGAATATATTGCAAAATCATTCGGACATAATAATTTTAGTTCTGTAATTTTGTCCATATCACCTAAACTTTGTTTTAAAGCAACAATATTATTGTACTTATTTGCTAAGAATGCAACTGTCTCAGGTAATATATTAATTCCTGTTCTGGATGGTATGTTGTATAGTATGATTGGTAAATCAGTTGATTCCGCTATGGTTGAAAAATGTTCAATCAATCCCTTTTGGTTTGGTTTGTTATAGTAAGGTACTACAGATAAAATAGCGTCAACTTCTTCTTTTTGAGCGAATTTTGAATATTCAACCGCTGATGCTGTTGAATTTGAACCTGCTCCAAGTATTATTTTGGCGCGGTTTTTTACAGCTCTTTTTACTGTGTTAACAAGTTCAATTTCTTCTTCATTTGTTAATGTTGGAGATTCTCCGGTTGTTCCTGCAACTAAAATTGCATCACTTCCTGATGTTACAAGGTGTTCTGCAAGTTGTTCTACTTTGTCATAATCAATCGCTCCGCTTTTTTCCATTGGCGTAACCATTGCAGTTACAACTTCTCCGCAATCATATCTCAATGCCATATATCAAACCTCTTCTTTCCCTCGTCTGTTATACTTCTTAATTATATTACAAACTTAATAATATTGTTAAAATATTAAGATATTTAATTAATGCGATTAAGAATTTTAATTTATATTCTTTTGTGATAAAATTTCTGTTATGAAAGGGATAAAATTACCGAAAAAGAATAGACTGTATTTTGCTGCAATATTAGCTATCGTTGGAGTTTTAGCGTGGGCTTTTATTACTGCCGGTATGATTACAAGAGATTTTAACAGGCAGCAAAGAAATGCTCAAGGCGAAAGTCAAGAAGCTGTTGTTAGCGGGATTATTTTGACTGAAACTAAAGATGCTAAAAAATATTGGGAAATTTACGGTGATACCGGTGAATGGAACAGCAATAAAAGCGTTGCTCAATTAGATGGTGTTATTGGAAATTTTTATAAAGATAACGAAGTTTCAATGAGCTTCAAGTCTTCTAAAGGTACTTACAATTCTGAAGTTGGCGATATTACGCTTTATAAAGATACGGTTGTTGCTTTGAAAGATGGTATTACCTTAAAAGCTGATAAACTTCATTGGATAAATTCTCAATCTCCAATTATTGCGGAAGGGCATGTTGAAATTCAAAAAGATGATAAATTTGTTTCTAATGCTGATAAAATTGAAATAAGTCCGACTTATGACAGTTTTAAGATTATGGGTAATACTGTATCAAAAGTTTATGAGGGCAAATAATGAAAAAGATATTAACGAGTATATTAGCGATTTTGATGTTAACAGGTGCCGGAGTTTATGCTTCTGATCTTGTTATTGAATCTAAAAATCAGACTTTTAATGAAAGCGATAATAAAATTAAATTCAATGGAAATGTAAAGGTTTCTATTGATGATTTGAAAGTTGTTGGTGAAAGTGCAGATGTTAACGTTACTAATGACCAAAAACTTGATACTGCAACTTTTTACGATAAACCTTATGCTTATGAAATAAAGAAAAATAAAAAAAGAGAAGTTAAGGCAAATATCTTGAAGGTTTCACTTTTATCAAAAGTAATCAGAGCCGAAGGTGATACTCAATCAATAGTTTTTGAAGGTAAAACTCCTGTTGTTGTTATTAATGCTGATGTTCAAGAATATGATACAAAAACAGGCATAATGACAGCAAAAGGTGCGGTTACGATGCGTTATAAAGAAATTGAAACTTTTTCTAATAATGCAGAGATTACAACAGATAAAAATGGTGATTTGAAAAAACTTGTACTAATCGGTAATGCAAGAGTTAAACAAGAAAAATCAGAGTCTTTAGCAGATAAGTTTATTTATGAAGCAAGTACCGGTAAATTGAGTGCATTTGGTAACACTACATCAAAATCTTCTATGGAAGACGGTTCTGTTTTAACTTTGAAATCATCTTATCAAGAGTATAATCAAAAAAGTTCAGTGTTTAATGCAAGTGGTAATGTTAGAATTTGGTATCAAGATTATTATGCAGTTGGTCCAAAAGTTACTCTTTATTCAACTGAAGGTTCTACAAAACCGAATGAGGCATATTTTACCGGTCGTTCAAGTATAACACAAGGTGTTAGAACAATTTATGCTGATAAAATTAAGATGACTATGCAGCCAAAAAGCTTTGATGCTCAAGGTAATACAAGAACTGTTATCAAAAATGTCGGTTCCGGTTCAGATGAAAATATGACGTTAGGATTATAAGATAATGAAAGAAAAATTAGATAAGGCTTTAGAGTGTTTTAAAAAGAAAGATTGGAATGGTGCGATTGATTTGTTTACTTCTATATTGGAAGTAGATACAGAAAATGCTGAAATATACAATAATTTAGGTTTGTGCTATGCCAATGTTGGTAATGATGAAAAAGCTGAGAAAAATTATTTGAAGTGTATTGAATTGAACCCAAAAATTCCGCAATGTTATATAAATTTGGTTGATATATATTACAAGCAAAAAAGAATGGGTGAAGGTATAAATATTTTATCTTATGCAATAGATATGCTTGATGATAATTTAGTTTTTCGTCATTATTTAGCAAGATTTTATATGGAAGATGCAAAACAAGATTTGGCTATAGATGAACTTGTTTATATTCTTGAACAACAACCTGATAATTATGATGCGTATTATGATTTAGCCAAAATATATTTTGAATTTGGGAATTATGATTCTGCTATCGAAAACCTTGAAAATGTTTTGGAATATAAAACTGATAACGAATTAATTTATTATTATTTGGCAGAAGCATATCAGGCAAATGATGAAATTGATAAGGCGATTTCTAATTTCTTAAAGGCTATTGCAACTAATAACAGATTTCCGCTGCCGTATAAAAAGGTTGCTATATTATTTATGGCAAGAGGAGATTATGAAGATGCTGCTGAATATTTAGAAGATTATTTGAATTTTGATATTCCTCAAGAAGAAAAAGACAGTATCGAAAAACTTTTAGCAAATGTAAAGTCTAAAATTGAAGGAAATTAGTATCCTGATGAAAAGTAAATTTTGGATTGCATTTTCTTCTATAGAACAAATTGATAGCAGCTTTATTTTAAAACTGTATAATCATTTTGGCGATATTGAAACTGCATACAACACGTCAGGTGCGATGCTAAAAAATGTTGAAAATTTAAGTGTTAAAAAAGCAGAACATTTTTTGCGTTTAAGAGATAAAGTTAATGTTGATAAGGTGTTTTCTGATGTTGAAGTTAGGGGGATAAATTTTCTTACTTTTGAGGATGAAAATTATCCGCAAATGCTTAAACAAATATCAAATCCGCCTGCTGTTTTATATTACAAGGGTAAACTTTTTGATTGTAATTTAGATAAAACTCTTGCAGTTGTCGGCTCAAGAAAGGCAAGTTCAAATGGTAGAGAAGATTTGAGAAAGATTATTTCCGGGCTTAAAAACACTGATATATGTATAGTTTCCGGGTTAGCATCAGGAATTGATACGGTCGCTCATACTTCTGCTATTGAGAATAATCTTAAAACTATCGGTGTTATTGCAAGCGGTTTTGATTATACGTATCCTGCGAGTAATAAAAACCTTTATCAAAATATTGAAAATGGTTGTGGGGCGGTTTTAACTGAATATTATCCGACATTTGAACCTGTAAAATATAGATTTCCTCAAAGAAACAGAATTGTATCAGGATTATCTTATGGAACACTTGTTTGCGAAGCATCTTTAAAAAGCGGTGCTTTAATTACTGCAAATTTAACGCTTGAGCAAGGTCGAGAATTGATGTGTGTTCCGGGATTAATTTCAAACCCTAATACTCAGGGAATTTATAAGTTATTAAAAAATGGTGCAACTTTAGTTACTGAAAGTGATGATATTTTAAATGCTTTAAATTGGGAAGTTCAGGGTATTGTTCCTGTGGAACAATTAGCACTTCCTATGTTAACACCTGAAGAAGAACAGATTTATAAATGTTTGGAAGTTGAAGAAAAAGGTATTGATGAATTGTTGGTTCAGACTAAAATGGAATTGGATGATTTATTGATGAACTTGACAATGATGGAGCTTAAGGGCATAATAAAACAGTGTGACGGGGATAGATATAAAAAGGTATAAAAATGGCAGAAGCGAAGAGTAAAACTAAAGAAAAGTCATTAGTAATAGTCGAGTCACCGGCTAAATCTAAAACTATAAAAAAGATATTAGGAAATGAATTTCAGATAGAGGCAAGTTACGGACATATAAGAAATTTGCCGACAAAAGATTCTGCTACACAAAATTTGGGATTTGATGTTAATAACAATTTTGAACCAAAATTTGAAATCATCCCAGGAAAACAACAGGTTGTAAAAAAGTTAAATGATTTAGCAAAAAAAGTTGACAAAATATACCTTGCATCCGACCCCGACCGTGAAGGAGAAGCGATTGCTTGGCATGTTCGTCAAGTATTAAAAGTTCCTGATGAAAAAATTTGCCGTATTGTGTTTAACGAAATTACACCAAAGGCTGTAAAATATTCCGTAGAAAATCCTCGTTCGATTGATATGGATATGGTTCAAGCTCAACAAACAAGACAAATTCTTGATAAACTTGTAGGGTTTAAGTTGAGCCCTGTTTTGTGGAAGCAAATTGGGAACAGAAATTTGTCAGCAGGAAGAGTTCAGTCAGTTGCGCTTAGAATGATTTGCGAAAGAGAAGATGAAATTGAGGCTTTTGTTCCCCAAGAATATTGGTCTATTCATGCAAACCTTGATAAAGACGGCAAAGTTTTTGAGGCTGAACTATCCAAAATTAAAAATAAAGCTGTTGAAAAAAATATTAAAAATAAAGAAGAAGCTCAGAAAATTGTTGATTATTTAACCAATCCGCAAACTGAATATGAAGTTTCCAAGGTTACAAAAAAATCAACAAAGCGTAAACCGACTGCTCCTTTTATAACTTCTACAATGCAACGTGCAGCAAGTTCAAAGTTGGGTTTTGGTGTTTCTAAAACAATGCAGGTTGCTCAAAAACTTTATGAAGGTATCGAAATTGACGGTACTCCTGTCGGTTTGATTACTTATATGAGAACCGATAGTGTGAGGGTTTCTGATGATGCTCAGAATATGGCTCATGATTTTATTTTGCAAAATTATGGCGAAAAATATTATCCTGAAAAACCTAATATTTATGCAAAAGGAAAACAAAATGTTCAAGATGCTCACGAAGCAATTCGTCCATCTTACCCTGAAAGAACTCCTGAAAGTATTAAAAAATATTTGGATAATGACCAATATAAATTATATAAATTGATTTGGGAAAAATTTATGTCGTCCCAAATGGCACCTGCTGAAATTGCTAATAAAACAATCGAAATTTCATCAGGCGATTACACGCTTAGAGCAGGTACAAGTAAAATTACTTTTGATGGATTTTTAACTCTATATAATGATTCAGAAGATGATGAAAATAAAGATTCTGATGCAAAAATTCCTGATTTAGAAAAAGGTGACAAGGTTGTTTGTAAGAAAATTGAACCTAAACAACATTTCACACAACCGCCTCCAAGATATAATGAAGCTTCTTTGGTTAAGGCTTTAGAAGAATACGGAATTGGACGTCCATCTACTTACGCAACTATTATTACTGTTATTCAAACAAGAAAGTATGTAGAGAAAAAAGATAAAGCTCTTCATCCTACTTTGCTTGGAAGAACTGTTTCTAAACAGTTAGTAAGCCAATTTGCAGACATTATGGATTATAAATTTACTGCAGGTATGGAAGAAAAACTTGATAAAATTGCTGATAAAGAAGTTGCTTGGGTAAAAGTTTTGCAAGATTTTTATAAGCCATTTATGGACGAAGTAAACTCTGTAATGCAGACAGTTCAAAGAGTTACTATCGAAACAAAAATAAAATGCCCTAATTGCGGAAAACCTATGGTGCTTAGAACAAGCAAAACCGGTTCTCAGTTTTTAGGATGCTCAGGTTATCCTGAATGTAAAACCGCTATGTCGTTAAATGTTATGCAAGAAATGAGTGAAGAACAAAATGGTGAAGAAGGTTCTCAATCAAATGCTCCTGAAGTTTATGACGGTAAGTGTGAAAAATGCGGTTCAGAAATGATTTTTAAAACAGGTCCATACGGAAAGTATATAGAATGTACCAACGAAGAATGTAAATTCCGTAAACCATACAGAAAATCAACAGGTGTAACTTGTCCAAAATGTGGTAAAGGAACTATTGTAGAACGTAAATCCAAAAGCGGAAAAATATTTTACGGCTGTGATCAGTATCCTGAATGTGATTTTGTATTGTGGAATGAGCCAACAGGGGAAAAATGTCCTGATTGTGGCAGCCTTCTAGTTAAAAAAGTATTGAAAAAAGGAACTGTAATATCTTGTTCTAATATAAAATGTTCTTATAAAAAAGAACTTGAACCAACTGAAGCTACTCAAGAAGTATAGTGGAGCTTTCTTTTTGTTTGAAATTCTCTGAAATATTAATTTCGGGGAATTGTGAAATTTGCAAAAATTTTGTATAATAAAATAAGAGAGAGGATTCAAAGAAAAAAGGTTGTTTTATGGCTGTAAGTAAAGAAGAATTGTTTGCAAAATATAAAAAATTAAAATCCGAGGGTGTTAATATTACCTTGATGGAATTGAAAAAACAAATGGAAGCAGAAGAGCAGCAATCTCAACCTCAACAATCTCAAAAGCCCCAACAACCTCAAGCTATTGAAGTTGAGCAGTCAAAACCAAGCGGTTTTAGTGCTTTATCGCAGACATCTTCGATGAGTTCTGTTTCATATAATCATAATGAAACTGTACAACAACAGCCTTTACCTACAACCATTCAGCCTTCTGATTATAGCAATCCTCAGCCTGTGACAAATAATTGGTCAACTACATATTCTTCAATGTCTTCATCTCAAACTGAAAAACCTGTTGAAGTTCAGCCATTACCTAGATATGAAGTTAATGAGGCTATGCAAAATAGTTATTCTAATAATTTTGCATCTAATTTTGATTATAATAGTATTTCGCCTTCTCAGGTTGGAAATTCTATCAATAAATCAACAATATTTCAGCCTGTTGTGACAAATGAACCAAATAAATTTGAAATACCTAAGAATGTTGAACGTACAAAATATTGTGTGATAGGTTATCCTTTGGGACATTCTTTGTCTGTTTGTATTCATGAAGCAGGTTTTAGAAGTTTGGGGTTAAATTATACTTATGAAATTTTAGAAACTCCGCCTGAAACTCTTGTGGATAGGATTAAATATTTAAAATATAACGATTTTGCAGGGTTTAATGTTACTATTCCATTGAAACTTCCTGTAACAATGTTTTTGGATGAGATAGATACTTCTGCTGATTTGATAGGGGCGGTTAATACTGTCGTTATAAATCCTGATAGAACCATGAAGGGTTATAATACAGATGTTTTAGGGTTTAGAAATGCAATTCCAAAAGAGGTTACTTTGGCCGGTAAGACAATAGGTGTTTTAGGCACAGGCGGTGCTGCAAGGGCTGCTATTACTGCGTTTGCATTGGAACAAGTTAAGCAGATTAAAATTTTTACAAGAAATATTCCTAATTCTATGGAGCTTTTGAATTATTTACGCACAAAATTTCCTATGATTGAATTTAATGCTTTTCAAATTGAAAGAATCAGGGATTTGTCGGATGTGAATATCCTTGTTAATACTACTCCTATTGGTATGCAAGGTAGGGCTGCTGATTTGACTCCTGTTGAAGAAAATGAATTAAGAACTTTACCGCAAGGTGCGATTGTTTATGATGTTATTTATAACCCTAAAAAAACTGTTTTATTGAAATTGGCACAGAAAAACGGATACAAAACGATTAATGGTGTTGATATGTTTATTCATCAGGCAGTTGCAGCAGAAGAAATTTGGACAGGTAGGACCCCTGATTTCAAAGATATGAAGATTGCTGCGTTAGAAAATTTATAATTGTTTAATATCGTGACATAATTTCTTTTGAAATTTCACCCATTGTATTTTTTATTTTTGTTGCCCATTTTTCATTCCCCGGAGCATATATTGATTGAATTTGGGCGATTGTAGTTTTGTTTCTTTTTATATAATATTTGTGTAGATTTTTACATAATGATTCAATACATGCTTCATAACTTGCATTGTCCTGATATTTATGTCCCGGAGTTTTTTTCCCGGTAGTTAGTCCTGCAATATTATATTTATGAACTTTTCCATTTCTTTCCTTTGCAGGAGCTGCGCCATAGGCTGATTCTTCTTTTACTATACTCATTAGAAATATAGCGTTAATTCCGTATTTTTCTTGTGCATCTAAAAACATTTGACCTTTGCCTGCAAGTTTTGTACCTTCCAGACATTTATTCAGGTCTTCAACTGAACCTTTATACATATTTTCTGTTACGTCAAAGTTTTTTGTATATGTAGTTGGTATATTTGGTGTTTTAGTTTCTTGGATTTTCGGCTGCCCCTCAAGATTTATGGGTGCTTCTATTTTCGGGGTTGGTACTTTGAAACTAAAATCAATGGGTGATTTTAATGCTTTTTCCCAATCAACTTTGTATATTGGTTGTTGATTTGGTTGTTTCATTATATATGGGTATTTGATAGGATTGTTTGTTATACTATCATTATTTGGCATAATCTTCTCACCTCTAATATTCCTTTTATATATAAAATAAATATTGCTCTGAAAATTGCGTTAATGTTAATAAATATTGCAAAATTTATTAATTGTGGTTCGTGTTAATATTATGATAAAATCTTAAAAAAGGGGATAAATATGACCGGAATATTAAATATACAAGTTAATCCGACATTTGGCAAATTAGAGGTAAATTTAAAAAAAGCTGAACATTTTATAAAAAAATATTCTGATAAAAATTTGGATTTGGTTGTGTTGCCTGAATTTTTTGCAACAGGGAATGATTATGAAAATTATGATAAAGTTGCTGTTGATGAAGACGGTGGAGTGATTATTGAATTTATAAAAGATTTGTCTAAAAAATATAATACAAATATTGTAGCTGGATCTGTTATTGAAAAATCGGGAATAAATTTTTATAATACAGCTTTTATAGTTAGTCGAAAAGGCGAAATTATCGGTAAATATCGCAAAATTCATTTGTTTGATTATATGGGAGGAAATGAGAGAGAAATTTTTACACCAGGTGAAGATATTGCGGTTATGGATTTAGATATTGGTAAGATTGGAATTGCAATAAGTCATGATGTGAGATTTCCGCTTTTGTATAAAAATCTTTCCAAAGCTGGGGCTGATATTGTTGTTCAACCTTCTTCTTGGGTTATTCCTAATGAAATATATAATGATGCTAACTTTCTAAAATATGCACAAGAAATGTGGATTGCTATAAATCGTACTCGCGCATATGATAATCAGGTTTATCTTGTAACAGCAAATCAAACAAAAACTTCAGGTAAAGGAGGAAGTGCGATTGGAAATTCTTTAATTATTGCTCCTACATCTGAAGTTCTTGTTAATGCTAAAAATGATCAGTGTGCTGTTTATGCTGAAGTTGATATTCAGTTAGTTAAATATTACAAATCACTTTGTCCTATTGCTCAAATTGACTAATATTGTTATAGTCCTGTTTTTGATTCAAGTTTTAATTTTGTTATCATATCAAGAATTACTTTTGCTTGGAATATTATTTCAAAGTAATTGTTCGGATTATCAAGCGGTTTATAGATATCCGGTTCAAACATATCTTCTTCAGCATGGATTATTAAGTTTATTTTATTTCCGTTAATATAACTGCTTGTTTTTTGTCCTGCATTATTTAAGTCTATAAGATTTTGAATTGTTGTTGTATTTAAGAAATATCTTGATTCTACTTGGTCGTTACTGTATGTTTCAAAGATTTTTTCAAATTCATTTGATTCGAGAGTTACTTTTTCCAATCCGCGTGGACATTTTAAATTTGAACCCTTTAACTTTATAAATACATTTGTATTAATTTGTTTTTCCATTGTTGTTTGGAAAAGAACACCGTGGAATGTTTCAATAAATTTTATTTTTATTTTGTTTTCGGAGGTGTGATATACTTGTCGTTCTATTAAACTAAATTCAATGATTTTAATATCTCGGCCTTCATAATTCCCCAGTATTACGTCATCTATTCTTATATGGTCATAGCGTGGTAATAGCATTGATAAATTACTAATCTGTGCTTCTAGCATTGAAATTTCGTCGATGTTTTTATTGATCATTTTTATTATCCACTCAAAGACATAGTATTTGATTGGTAATTTAAATCCTCCCGGGATGTATTTTAAATTTTTGTCTAGTGCTTGATATAGTTTGCATAAAAGTTTTTCTTTTACCAATTTTGTATAATAAATTATAAGTCCTACTTTTAGTACACCGCATATTGTGCTTATTGGAACGTTTATAAAGAGAATAAATATGCAAAGCATGGTTAATATAGTTTGAGTTGCTTCGTCACTTATAAAAAAATTGGTTATAAAGAATCCTATTATTCCAAGTACAACAAAAGTTGTTGAAGCGTAAAATAGAATATTAGAAATCTTATGAACGGATGCTAAGAATTTTCTTTTCTTTTCAATTTCTTCAGCTGTACTTTTTAGACTTGTTTGATATAGTTTTGCAATATAATTGTATATTTCTGCTGTTTTGTTAGACATATATTTCTCCTATGATTTTGTAGATGAACTTATAATCCTGTTTTTGATTCGAGTTTTAAATCTGTTATTATATCAAGAATCATTTTGGCTTGGAAAATTATATCAAAATAATTATTCGGATTATTTACTGGTTTATTTATATCCGGTTCAAACATATCTTTTGATGCGTGAATTAAAAGATTAACACTCTTTCCGTTAATGTAACCGCTAATTCTTTGTCCTGCTTGTTTGAATTTTATAAAATTATCCATTGTTGTTGTTGTTAAAAAATATCGTGATTCAATTTGGTCATTGCTATAAACACTATAGATTTTTTCGAATTCATTTGATTCTAGTTTTACTTCTTGTAATCCATTTGGACATACAAGATTTGAGTTTTTTTGTTTGATAAATATATTTGTTTTTATTTTTTTCTCCATTGAGGTTTGGAATAGTGCACCATGAAATACTTCAACGTATTTTTCGCGTCTATTTCCTTTGGAATCTCTATATACTTGTTTATCGATTAGGTTAAATTCTATTATTTGAACTTCTCTGCCATTGTAATTTCCTAAAATGACATCATCAATTTTTATATAGTCATAATTAGGAAATACATGAAGTTTTCTTATAGTTTGTTCTAATAAGAATGTGGTACTTGTCTTGTTAGGAAATAAATCAAATAATTGTTCAATTCCAAAGAAGCATACTGGTAATTTGAATTTGCCCGGAATGTAGGTTAAATTTTTATCTAATGCTTGATAAAGTTTTTTAAACAGTTTCTTTTTTACTTCTTGTGCATAATGATTAAATATTACAGTTCTAATTCCCCAAATAATTGAAATTGCTGAAATCACAATTCCGCCAATAAATATTATGATATTGTAATCTGACATAATTATTTGGTAGTTAGGATTATCGTATGGAATGTTAAGTAGTCCTATAATTATTCCGGTTGTTGCTAGAATTGCAAATATTGTGAAAAATTTGTATGCAAATGAATATATTTTACGCTTTTTTTCTAATTTTTCAGCCGTATATTTTAATTCATTTTGGTATAAATTTGCAATATAATTATATATTTCTGCGGTTTTATTAGCCATATAAATATCCTTTTTTAGAATGATATCATATTTCAATAAAAAGGGCATAATCTAATAATATGAGAAATAAGAAGCGACCGTCTTTTGTGTAACAAAAGACGGTCGCTATTAAGTTTTATTTAAAAGATATAATTAGTCTTTAGCGTGACCAGCTGTTCCTAATACATCTCTCATTTTGTGCATAACCATTTCTTTAACGGCTGTTCTACCAGGTCCCATATATTCTCTTGGGTCGAATTTTTCAGGATGTTCAATGAAGAATTCTCTGATAGTTGAAGTCATTGCAAGTCTTAAATCTGTATCGATATTAATTTTTGCAACACCGTGTTGAGAAGCGTATTTAAGCATTTCTTCAGGGACACCTTGTGCATCAGGTAAGTTTCCGCCATATTTATTACATTTAGCAACAAATTCTTTTGGAACTGATGATGAACCGTGAAGAACGATTGGATAATCTCCAAATCCTGCTTCTTTTAATGCATCTTTAATTTCTTTTAGTCTTTCGAAGTCTAATTTTGCTTCGCCTTTGAATTTGTATGCACCGTGTGATGTTCCGATTGCGATTGCTAATGAATCACAACCTGTTTGTTTTACAAATTCAACTGCTTCTTTAACGTTTGTATATTTAGCATCTTTTGCATCAACGTTAACGTCATCTTCTACACCTGCAAGTTTTCCAAGTTCAGCTTCTACTGATACTCCTCTTTCGTGTGCGTATTCTACAACTTTTTTAGTTAATGCAACGTTTTCTTCAAATGGGAATCTTGAACCGTCTATCATAACTGAAGAGAAACCACCATCGATACATGCTTTACAAATTTCAAAATCAGCACCGTGGTCTAAGTGTAGAGCGATAGGTACTGTTGTTGTTGCTAATGCAGCTTCTACCAATTTTAATAAATATGTTTGGTTTGCATATTTTCTTGCTCCTGCAGAAACTTGCAAGATAATTGGAGATTGAGTTTCTTCTGCTGCTTCAGCAATACCTTGTAAAATTTCCATGTTGTTTACATTGTAAGCACCAATAGCATAGCCGCCAGCTAGTGCTTTTCTGAACATTTCTCCTGTTCCAACTAATTTTCTTTCACTCATTTGAGTTCTCCTTCTTTTACGTATAAAATATTACACACATGTAATCTATAACAAACAAAAATAAACTTCAATATTGAGAAATTCCTTTATTTGTTGGTTGTTTTTTAGATATTTACATCGCTAAATATTTAATAAGTTTTCTTAAATCTTTATCCCAACAACTGTTCCAGTTTTGGAGTATTATATCCGCAGGAGTTTTTCGGTTAAAAGTTAATTCTTTTATTGGTTCTAAGAATTTTTCTTCACCTGTGTTTAGTTTTTTTAATCCTTTTTCTGCAATTTTAATTATTTCTATTGCATAATCTCCTGCGCTGTGGTTTTTGATATTAGCATTTAGTGTGTTTTTCGCAACATTGTATCTTAATTCCGAAAAATCCTTATACTGCAGATGTTTGAACAATTCTTCGCATTCATTCATCGCATTGTTTTCGTACATAATTCCTTTGTATATTGCAAGAATTGAATATTTTAAATCTTGATTTACACAATCGTGATTTCTGATTTCTATGAAATTTCTCATCCTAACTTCCGGGAAACAAAGATTTGCTTGAAGTTCATAGTCTTCTAATGTGGCATAATAATTTTCCCATCCTTTGTTTATGTATTCTTCAAAGGTTATATCTCCGTTTACATAAATCGGATTGTTTTCTTTATTTATAAATATCATAGGTACTTTGAGGATGTAATCAATGTATTCTTCAAATGAAAATTCTTCACTGATTTTTCCTGCAAATCCGCATCTGTCATTATCGGTGTTAAGCCAACTTAGTGCCCTAAATGATTTATACCCTGTATCAACTCCGCCTCGTATTGGTGAATTGGCAAACATCGCTGTCATAAATGGTGATAATTTATTGGCGAGTTTATATTTTCTCATCGCATCTTCTTCTGATGAAAAATCAATACAACATTGAATTCCTGCTGTTTCTCTCATCATTACATCTGCTAATATTCCCCATAGATATCGTGCCATTAGTTTATATCTTCGTTTTGGTATTAGGTGGATGCTTTTGTAGGTTGAATATGGGGAAACTCCATAATCCAATAGAATAATTCCTCTTTTGTTTGTAAGATATTTAAGCCCTTCGTTAATTTTATCTATTTTGTCTTTTAATTCGAAAATTGTTTTTTCAGGTTTTGCACTTATTTCCATTTGGCAGCCGGGTTCAAGTGTTAGTGTGTCATGTTCTCTTTTTAGTCCGATAATATTATTTTCATCTGTTATGTAGTCCCAAGTTTCTTCTTGTGCGTATTTTTCCAGTAAATTTTTTATCCCATATTCTTCCCAATATCCGACAGAACATATTGAACCTGAGTGGATAGGAATTCTTTCATATTCTATTCCTATTTTGAAATCTTCAGGTTTTGTATAGCCCTTTGTGTATAATTCAATTAGGTCTTTTTTTTCAATTTTTTGTTCTGTTTTTAGCATGTTCCGCCCCTTTATTTTTAATTATTATAACATTATTTAAAATATCAAATAAAATTTTGTAAACATTTCCCCAAGTGTGTTATTATATTTAGTAAGATGAATTATTACGAACGAGCAAAATTTTTTAGAACTAAAAAACGCCTGGGGCAAAATTTCTTGATTGACGGTGAAGTTATTCAGGATATTATTGATTATGCTAATATTTCTCCTGAAGATACCGTTTTAGAAATTGGTCCGGGGGTTGGGTTTGTTACCGAACAACTTATTAAATATGCAAAAAAAGTTATTGCAGTAGAACTTGATGAAGAAGCAGTTAAAGAATTGCAAAAACTTAACGCGCCTAATTTGGAAATTATTCACAGAGATATTTTAAAAACAGATTTATCTACTCTAACAGATGGTGAGTTTAAAGTTGTTGCAAATATTCCATACTATATTACAAGTCCGATTATTGCTCATCTTTTAGGTGAAATTGATGATTTGGCAAATAAAAATCGAGCAAAAATCAGCGATATTCTTCTTATGGTTCAGGAAGAAGTTGCTAATCGTATGGTTGCCAATGAAAATTCTCCTGCAAAGCAATATGGCTTATTAACAATGTTATCTCAATTTTGGGCAGATGTTGAGATTGTGCGTTTGGTGGGTAGAAAATCATTCTTCCCTGCTCCAAAAGTAAATTCTGCAATAGTAAAACTTGTTGTTCGCAAACAACCAAGACTTAATTTGACCGATTACTCGCACTTTAAAAGAACTGTTAAGGCAGGGTTTGCTCAACGCAGAAAAAATCTTAAAAATTGTTTGTTAAACGGTGGATTTTTACGTGAAAATATTATGGATGCGTTTAAAAAGTTGCATATAGATGAAAATATTCGTGGTGAAAAATTATCTATCGAAAGTTTTGGTCAATTATCAGAAGCTCTTTTGGAGGCTGAAAAATGCAATCCATAAAAGTTCAATGTCCGGCTAAAATAAATTTGACTCTTAAAGTTGTTAATAAACGTCCTGACGGGTATCATAATATTGATAGTATTATGCAAACTATAGATTTGTATGATTATCTTTCAATATCTGTTGAAAAATCAGAAAATTTTGAGATAATTTTAAGCGGTAATAATCCTGAAATCCCTTATGATAGCAGAAATTTAGTATATAAAGCCGTTGAATTATTTTTCAGTAATACCAAACTTTCACCACAAAAAGTTTGTATTGATATAGAAAAAAATATTCCGATTGCAGCAGGATTAGCAGGTGGAAGTACAGATGCGGCAGGTACTTTGTACGGATTAAATAAATTGTTTGATGAAATTTTTTCAGAAAAAGAATTGCATAATTTGTGTGCAAAATTAGGTTCTGATTTGAATGTTTGCTTAGCAGGAGGTTGTTTAAGAACAAGTGGCAGAGGCGAAATCATTGTTCCTGAAGAATATAAAAGTTACAATGTTCGCTTAATCAAACCGATTGGTTTAGGTATTTCGGCAAAAGAAGCATATACAAAGTTCTCTTCAAAAATGGAAAAAAATGTTGATGTAAATTCAAGAGATTTTTATGCAAATGACCTTGAATGGGCAATAATAGACGATTATGAGAAGTTGAAATATATAAAACAAAAATATAAATCATCAATGATGACAGGTTCAGGTTCAACATATTTTTCTTTGGAAGAAGATTTTCACCCTGAAGATGGTTATTGGGTTAATAATAATCTTAAAACTGTTGATTGTGGTGTTAGTGTTTGTGAACAAGGTGCTGTTTTGACTTCTGCATTGCCTGTTTAAATTGTAACGAAGATAAATTTATTTGCCACTATAAGCCGTTTTGTGCTATATTTTAATTGAGGATATGTACTATGATAAATAAAAAATCAAGGGATGAAATCAAGAGAATGCGTCATGCAGGACATATTGTTGCTCTTGTTCATCAAAAAATGAAAGAGGTTGTAGAACCTGGAATTTCTACAAAAGAATTAGATAATATTGCAATGAAAATAATTAAAGAAAATCGTGCAATTCCGACATTTTTAGGATATGCAGGATTTCCGGCAAGTATTTGCACTTCAATAAATGAAGAGGTTGTCCATGGTATTCCTTCTGAAGATAGAATCTTAAAAGAAGGTGATATTATTGCGATAGATGTTGGTGCAACTTATGGCGGTATGGTTGGTGATAGTGCTTGGTCTTATCGAGTAGGCAAGGTATCACCTGAAGTTGAAGCTTTGATGAAAACAACAGAAGAATCACTTTATGCCGGAATTGAGCAAATGCGTCCGGGTAATGTTTTGGATGATATATCTAAAGCGATTGAAGCAGTTGCTGTTAAAGGCGGTTATGGTATTGTTCGTCAATATGGCGGGCACGGTGTCGGATATGAAATGCATGAAGATCCGTTCCTTTTTAATTACAGTGTAGGGGATAATACTTTGATTAAACCAAATATTGCAATCGCTATTGAGCCAATGCTTAATTTGGGTTGTGATGATGTTGTTGTTGGGGAAGATGGTTGGACTGTCAGCACAAAAGACGGTAAGCCTTCTGCTCACTTTGAACATACTGTAATTGCAACTGAAGATGGACCATTGATTACTACCCAATTAATGAATTAGGAGAATTAAATGAATTATTATATCGGTTTATCTTTAGCTTCCGGTTCAAGTATGGATTCCGGGGTTGCCGTGATTGATGAGAATAATGAAATTATTCTCATTGATAAATTGTATAAAATGAATGATATAATTTTCTTTTTTGAGAATTTTTCATCTTTGAAAAATTCAAAAATTTGTGTTTCTGTTCCTTCTGATAGAACGATGTTGGAAGGTAAATGGAGAATTTTATCAAAGCCTTATCAATTAGTTGCAACTAATCAAAATATGCCTAATCGTGATAATTGGACTCAAAGACATGCTACAAGAGGTTCTGAATATTTGAAAGAACTTGTTGCTCGTGGAATTACTGTTAATAGATTTGATATTTATTTAACAAGGCAAAGCCTGCATTTGAATTCTTGTTATAAAGACAGATCGCCTGCGGATTGTAAGTTTTTGCAACAGGCTCTGAAGTATGAATGGGGGTTTGATAATTTGCCGGTTAATATGATGCCTATGTCACATTTGGAGGCAATTTTGGGGGCTATTCTTGCTAAAGAATACGCTAATAATCCTGATAAAATAAATGTTATTTATAACTTTAAAGGCTTAGATGTTATTGATATTAAGGAAAATCTCAATATTTCTACTGATGTATATAGATTTGAAAAGAATTTAGAAAAACAGGTTGGTGTGTAGGTTTATGTTTAAGAAATATATTGAAATTTTAAGTAATCCTTTGCTATATTATTCTGATAAATCGGGTACTTCGGTTTTTAGAAATTTTTGTTTATTTAATAATACAGGATGTATTTTTAATAATGTTTTTACTAAGCAAAATGTTGGCAAGGCGCTTGAATTTCGATTTGCTCTTGATAAACGTTTAAAATGGGTTACGTTCTTAACTCCTGTTATTTTGTATCTTATTTTTATTCATTTGAATTGCTCTATATACAAGTTATTGTTTTTTGAATTACTTGGCTTGGGTATTATTTTTGGGACTAGAATTTATTTTTCTTATATTTACAGTCAGTATTTAGTTAAAAATTTTGGTCATTATGAGTTAGGAGAATTTACTCCGCCTGTTCCAAAACATAAAATTGCTGAATATGTTTCTGTTTTCAAGGCGAATATTTTAGTTATTTTGATTATTTTGGGATTGTATTTTTTACCGGCTCTGTTATTGCAGGGAACTATAAGACTTACTTTGTCTCCAAAACATTTACATTGTAAAACAGCTTTAATATTGTCTAATATTTATACAACTTTTTATCCGAAAAGTGAGCATATTTATGATATGAGAGCGTTTAGTAAATTTATGGAAAAAGATTATGAAGGAGCTTTAGAAGATTATAAAGCTGTTATTGAACTTTCTGGTAGTAGATTTACTAAAAAAGATTGTACCAGATTTGCTAATATTCTTCTTCTTCAAAAGAAAATCGGTACAACTCGTGAAGCGCTTGAATTATTTGATACTTATATTGAAAAGAAAAAATTGTCTGTTTTACAAAAATCTCAAATGCTTTGGATTAAATCAATTTTTAAAATTGAAAACCATATAACAGATAATATTATTCAAGATTATGAAGATTTGATTGCATCTTTGGATGAAGATGATGTTAAAAATCAGTTTTATATTTCAAGTGATTTGGCATATATTTTATATCTAATGCAAGATTATCCGCTTGCTGTAAATAATTATGATGCATTGATTTTGTTTGCTAATGAAAATAAAGATATGTTTTCAAAAGAATTGAAAGCTGTATATGCTGAAAGAGGTTGGGCAAAAAGACATATGGGCGATGAAGCCGGTGCAAATCAAGATTTTGTTACATCCGGTATTGCTTACGATGAATTGGCTAAATATGAACCTTCTTTTGAAAAACAAAAATTTGTGGTTGATCACTTTTAACGATAAAATTTATAAGATATTTGCTATAAATTTATAGTAATATGATTATCTCCGTTTGTCTTATTCCTAAATTTTATGATTAAAGTTAGTATATTTTTAATCAGAAAAGAAAGGATTGACAGATTATGAAAAACAATTTTTGGTTTATCGTAGCGTGCGTACTTGTATTTTTGGTTGGTTACAATATGAATAATGTTGCTATTTCTTTCCCAAAATATAAGGTTGCGGTTGTGGATATTCCCACTGTGCTTTCAAATTCAGATGAAATTCAGTCGCTGAAAAAAGAGCAAGATAAAGAAAACAAAGAATTGGATCTTTTGATTTCCAAAGCTCAGAATGATATTTTGAATGAACCAGATAGAAATAAATTAATTCAAAAAGAAGCAGATTATAGACAAAAAATTGAAACTAAAAAGAAAAGTATTGATAAAAAATATAATGCAAAATTAGCAAAAATTAATCAAGATATTCAGGCTCTTATATCTAAAGAAGCCCAAAAATCAAATTATAACTTAGTTCTACCGGCTGGTATGGTAATTTCCGGCGGGGATGATATTACTAATAATGTTGTAAAAAGTATGAAGTAACTCTACACTAAACTTGCTGCATTATAGGAACTTCTTACAAGTGGTCCGATTTGGTATTTTGTAAATCCTATTGATGCTGCAAGTTTTTTTAGTTCTTCATATTCCTCTAATTCGTAATACTTTGCAACTTCCAGGTGTTGTTTTGATGGTTGAATGTATTGTCCTATTGTCACAATATCGCAGTTCACATTATGCAAATCTTCAAGTGTTGATTTGATTTGGTCAAATGTTTCCCCAAGTCCAATCATTAAACCTGATTTTGTTTCAATATTACTGTTTTCTTTTATATATTTCAAAACTTCTAATGAATTTTGATAATTCCCTTGTGGACGGGCTGTTGGGAATATGTCTTTTACTGTTTCAATATTATGATTAAATACATCAGGTTTTGCTTCGATAATTATATCAAGAGCTGATTTATTATTTTTGAAATCAGGTGTTAAGATTTCAATTTTGGTTTCAGGCATTAATGCTCGAATTTCATAAATACATTGTGCAAAATGTTGTGCTCCGCCATCAGGTAAATCATCTCTTGTTACTGATGTTATTACTGTGTATTTTAAACCTAAATCCCTTACCGCTTGTGCTACATTTTTAGGTTCATTTGCATCTAATGCCTCTGGTTTTTGACATAGTATGTTACAATATTTACAATTTCTGGTACATACATTACCCATTATAAGAAAGGTTGCGGTATTTTTTGTATAACACTCGTTTTTATTAGGGCATCTTGCGTTTTCGCATACCGTATTTAAGCAGTTTTTCTTTAATATTCTGCGTACGTTCCTTGTTGTGTCAGTATCTATTATTGGTCTTTTTAAAAATTCAGGTAACTTTGTGCGCACTTTTTGTTCCTTTCTGGGTTTAATATATATAGGCAAAAATTTTTTATTTGCTTTTTATAATATAGTATTATATAAATATATTATAAAACAAATTATATAGGAGATGAAATATGAAAAATATCTTATTAACTTTAATTGTATTATCATTCAGTGCAATTTCTACGTACGCACTTGAACCATTAATAATTGAACCGCTTTATGGTAATGGAAATACTCAAGTGACAGCTCCTGTAAATAATAATGTTCAAAATACTCAAACTGTCGAAGTTCCTGCAGCAACAGAAGTTTCTGCAACTCCTAAAACTCCTCAGTATCCGCCTAATATGGTTCCTCAAAATGCTGCGGCTGAAGGTTTGCCTGTTACAAGAAAAACACCTTCAACAAGAGTTAGAATTGAAACTAAGCAAGGCAGCAGAACTAATACACAATGGAATCCTGGTGGTAAAGGTACAAGATCTTATTTTTAATCGATAGTTTTATAAATATTTTTATAGAAAAAGCACCTTGTTAATAAGGTGCTTTTTCTATTGTTTTTGTTATATCTTCATAAAGAACAACTTGCCCTGATTTTAGTGATTTTTGGACATCTATTATTCTTTGATTTGAACTTCCTACCCAATGTAAATTATTATCATTCAATTCTTTTACAAATCTGCCATCCAGAAGTACATCAATGTATTTCATTAAAGGTTCATTTTGAACATCTTCCCAGTGAAAACCCGTATATGACCATACTGTTTTTTCAGGATATTCTTCTTTGATTTTTTTAGCTAATCTGCAAATTTCTTCTCTATTAAATGGATGAAGCGGATCCCCGCCACTAAAAGTTATTCCTGCTATATGCGGTTTATCTAATGCTTCAAAAAGTTCTTTTTCTGCATCTTCATCAAAAGGTATTCCGCCTGCCAAATCCCAAGTTATTGGATTTTGACAGCCTTCGCAGTGATGGGTACATCCGGATACCCATAACACTACTCGTAAACCTTCGCCATTTAACATATCATCTTTTGTTATATTGTGATAATTCATAAACTACATGCTCACTCTGTCTTTGATTTCTTCCATTTTGTGATCTGCCAGTCTTGAATCACCTTTTACTCTTGAATATGCAAGATATCCATTCATACGATCTATTTTGGTTAAGTTCTTAGAACCGCATTTTGGACATACATCCATATTTAATTCTTGGTGTCCGCAATCATCACAATATGATAATGATAAGTTTACTCCTTCATAAAATCCTTTATCCATAGCTCGTCTTAGTAATGTTTCAACGGCTTTTGTATTATATGATATTGGATATTTTACGTATTGAATTTTTCCACCGTTAAATAAATCCCAGAATCTACCTTCAATATCTTGTTTTTGAATAGGGCTTATTTGTTCTGAAACGTGACAATGGAATGAATTTGATACATAAGGTTTATCTGATACATTTGCTACAATTCCAAATTTGTTTCTGAATTGTTTAACTTGTAATCCACAAAGATTTTCTGCCGGTGTTCCGTATATTGCATACAAAATGCCGTCTTTTTCTTTGAATTCTTGTGTTTTCTTGTTAATGTATTCCATAACTTCAAGTGCAAATTCACCATCTTCTACAAGTGATTTTCCGTTATATACTTGTTGTAATTCGTTTAATGCTGTAATACCAAATGATGCTGTAGATGATTTTAATACAGGCTTAATTTTGTCGTGTATTCCTAAATGTCCGCCTAAAAATCCTCCTTCACAGAATCCTAATGGATTTATACTTGCTTTCATTTCGCCAAGATAGTTATATGTTCTAATGTGTATTTTTCTTATTATTTCAAGATAATAATCTAATACTTCATAGAAATCTTTACTTTCTTGCTGTGCTTTTGAATAAATCATTGGTAAGTGTAAGCTGATTGCTCCAATATTAAATCTGCCTACAAAAACCGGTTTATCGTTTTCATCTGCAGGTTTCATTCCACCTTTTTCAAACCATGGTGATAAGAATGCTCTACATCCCATTGGTGAAATTACTCGTTTATATTTTTTGTAGATTGATGCTACATATCCATCACCTGTTAAACTTAGCCAATCTGGATACATTGTCTTTTTAGAGCATTCAACACCTGCGTGGAATAATTTTTCTAATGGTTTTCCTTCTCCGTGTAATTCTTCATCATATAAGAATACAATTTTAGGGAATAATACTGGTTTTTTACATTCTTTTTTACCTTGACCGTTTTGACGTGTTTTTAAACAAGCTAATGTTGCCATTACTTCAAATTCGTCTTGACCAAGACCTGTTGTTACTGTGATGAATGGATAATCACCACGTGATGATGCCACTGTATTGAATTTGTATTCCCATCCTTGGAATCCTTGTTCAAAATCGTGTTGTACATCTTTTAATGCTTCTTCTTTTGCTTTTTCAAAGGATAAGCCTAAACAAATGTATTTTTCATATTGTCTGTCATAAGTCTTTTTAGCGTATGGTGCAAGAATTTTGTCAACTTCTGCAACTGTAAAGCCTCCATATTGTTGGCTTGCTGCTGCCATTACAATATCACCGATAACATCAAATGCTACATCCAAACTCTTTGGTTCGTTGTACCAAATGTTACCCATTTCAAAACCGCCTTCTAGTACGGATTTTACATCAAATAAACAGCAGTTCATTGTGTCTCGTCTTGCGCACATATCATGAATGTATATATAGCCATCTTTGATTGCTTGAATTTCTTCTACTGTTAAGAAGAATTTTTTGTATAATTCTTTGTTTAATTCATTGAATATCAATGAACGTTTTGTTGATACTAATGTTGAATCTGCATTGGCATTTTCTTTGTCGCCAATGTACATAATTCTTTGTGATTCTTTGTAAACTTTATCTAACATTGCAACAAAGTCTGTTTTATAATTTCTATAATTTCTATAACTTTTTGCAACTAGTGGATTTATGCTTTCTAATGCGCTTTCTACAATGTTATGAATTTCTAGTATAGAAATTTCTTTTTTGTTTAAATCAGAAACATTTTTATTTACAAAATCGCAAATTCTTTGAAGATCTTCTTCTGTGAATGTAACCATCATGCGTGTTGCAGATTTTTTTACGGCAACGACTACTTTTTGAACGTTATATTTTTCTTTTGTTCCGTCTTTTTTGATAATGCAAACATTTTCTGTAAGTTTTGATGCACTGTCAAGAACTTGTTTTGAAAACATTACGTTTGAATCGTGTACTCTTTTTATAGCATCTGTAACGTGTGCGGATGTTATACCTACTACATTTCCTTCGTTATTTTTATTAACCGCATTTTGCATAATAAATCTCCTCTGATTTTGCAAGGCGCATGCTCCAACCTGTCTTTTCGCTAACCCTTACATTTGCCTTTTTACAAGGCTTTCTACCTTTTTACTATCCATAATCTCTTTCTTTAATTTTATCATGAATTTCAATAAAAGTTAATTGATTTGAGTCAAAAATAAATCCATTTATCGATAAAATTTGAAATAAAATTTAACATTTTATCCCAAAAGTTTTTCTATTTAAGGGTTATGGTTTTATAAATAAAAATTACCAAATATTAAAACATGATAAGAAGGATTAACATTTGTAAAAAATACACTAAATATTTGTTATTGCATGGGTAAAAAGCATGTCAAAAAGACATGCTTTAGTAGTAGTGTGGTAAATGAATTATGTTATGCAGCGATTTTATTTTCTTGTTTTTTAGCTTTTGCTTTTGTTAGTTTGGCGTTTACCATAGGTAATAAATAACCTAGTGTTATGCCTGAATATAACAAGCCTGAAATGTGGGCAACGTTTAATTTCCATAGATTTTTCTTTGCAAAGGCTGCACCTTTTGCGGCTATTTCTGTATGTGTTTTTAGATTTACGTAATTTAGCCAATGTTTCAAACCTTTACCCGGTTTTGAGATATTAAACAAGTTTTCTTTCTTTCTATCAAGCAAGTTTGCTACTCCTTTTGCAGCAAAGCCGCCAAATACCAGCCAGTTTAGAAATCCGAAATAATCACGTGTTACAGATTCTCTTAATTCTGTTTCGTTATCTGATGCCATAAATCGACCTACGATATTTGCGGCATATACGGTTTTTATTGCATTTCCGCTTGTTACTGGTCCGGTGAATTGAAGTTTTCTTACAAAGTCTTTAGGGCTTTTTACTTTCATAACTCCAATTACCATTGCTACCATACCAATACTTGCTGCAAGTTTTTTGAAGAAGAAGGATTTGTTTTTATTATTGGTTTTATCTTGTTGTTGGGTTTTAGTTTCTGCAGGTGTTTGGGTTGCTGTTTTTGTTTCGTAATCTACATCACCTACAAATCCTTTTTTACCTGTACGTTTTTCTGTTAGTTTTCTGTTGATGTATTGGTTTGTTAATCCTAAAATTGATGCTCCCGTTAGCGCTCCGAAGATTTTAATTTTATTGATTTTTGCGATTTTAGTCAGTGCTTTATCTACATCAATATTTTTATTGGTGAAAATATCTTTACCCATGTCATAGGTATCTCTTAGGATAATTTCGAGTTTTTCATTCCAAGTTTTTCCGTTTACATTTACGGTTAAATATCTGTTTGCTCCTAATGCGTTTGTTAATCTGGTTTCTGCTATTTTTAAGATGTTATTTTTGTCTTCTTTGGCAATGGTTTTATCATTAATTATTTCGGTCATTGTTTTGATAAAACCTTCTTTTGTTTTTAGTGTTTGTGGTGTGTGTTTGTATTTCTCGTTTCTCCAAGTTATATATGTCCAAGAATTTTCATCTACCCATTTTACGTCTTTCCAATTTATTTCTGAAAATTTATTTATTTTTGCTCCGTCTTGTCCGCTTAAATTTTCAAAAACATTTTTTACATAATTTGTTGTATTATTATCAGAATTTTTCCAAGCATTATGTAATGTTTTTACTGCATCTTCGCTAAACCAAGTGTTTGGACGAAGTTCAACTTCCGGCATTATTTTATTGGTTATCATACGTGATATTCCATATGCTAAAAGCCCTGCTGATAAACAGTTAATAAAGGTTCCGCAAATTTCTCTGAAAAATGTTTCAAATCCGGCATCTTTATTTCTGTGTTTTGCATCGTAATAGGTTCTTGGTCCAACCATTGCGCCTAAGTCTATTAAAACTGCATTTGCCATTTCGTTAGTATCTAAGCTTCTTAATGCTCCGGTTAATATTCCATCCATTGCACCTTTAAATTGTGGGTTAATGTTAGTTCTTTGTCTGGTTTTTGTATTTGTATAATTATTTATTGTTAAGTCCATTTTCTTTCCGTTCCCAATATTTCTGAATACTAAAAAAGTCCCGTTCATACGGGACTTTAAAAATCTTTATTTAGGTATAATTTAAAAGTTTATAAATTCACACACTAAAAACTACAAAGTCCCGATTTTGAAACTTTGGTGGAGGAGGAGCCTGTTGTTGTTAATGTGTAATTAAACATATCTACCTTCATTCTATTATTACATTTGTAGAATATCATAATTGATTAAAATTTGTCAAGATACCGATTGGATTAATTATTTTATACGGTTTCTTCCGGTGTTTTTAAAATTGTTTCATATTTATCCAAATTTTCAAGTATTTGGTTAACTTTTTCTTCATCTACTGCTTTTTTTGTGACTATGTCATTATCTAATTTTGCTTGAACTGCCATTTTTAATATTTCAGGCATATTTATTGCTGTTGGTTTTTTGCTTGACAAATTGTCATAATAATCTTGTTCATAGTCTTTATTTATTCTAAGTTTCCAATTATTATCATTTTCGTGTCCGCCAACATTGTAGGTTTTATCTATTCCGAAAAAGTCTGCAAATGATATTTGTACTCTTTTGTGGGTGTAAAATAATTCCGCAAATTTTGCTTTAATTCGTTCTGAATCATCTTGTGCTATTTTTTTACAAAACTCGTCACGTTCTATTTTTCGTTCAGGATTTGAGTTTAGTAATCCCGCTAAGTATAAAGGATTCCAGGCTTCGCCATTTCGTATCCAATCTTTTTTTATCATCAGTGTTGCAGGATCTGAATCGTGTGATCCAATCAAGCCCCAATTTTCACTTCCGATACATTTTTCCCCTCTCATCCATTCCAATTGTGAAATGCCGGGTAGGTTATTATTTCGGTAATATATTTCATCAAATACCGGTGTTGTTGCTCCCAAATTTTCCCAAATTGGGGTGTTTTTATCTATCCCGTGTTCTTTCAGTACAGGAAGTATTATTTTATCCAATACTTGTTTATAATTTCCATCAGGATCTATTTCAGGCATATTTGAAACATTATTACCAGTTTTGGTGTATTTGTTATATATGTATGGGTCTATTAAACCTAATACGTGATCAATTCTGGTATTATCAAAATCTTCAAGTGCTATTTCAAATTTGTTTTTTAAATATATACCTGCTTCACCTAGTGAGCCGTCTTTATTGAATAATTTTTTCGGATTTAATACCGGTAAATCCCAATGTTGCGGTCCGTTATTACTGCCACCGTACGGACAGCCTAAGCGGTAATCTGATAAGAAGATATCCTGATTTGCCCACTCTTCTGATTTTGAAAAACCTCCCTGAAGATCATTATTATATTTGAAATTCAATTCTTTTCTTAACTTCGTGTTTTCTTTTATTTGTTTATTTATTAGGAATTGTCCAAACATAAAATTGCTTAAATCTGTTTTGGAACGCGCTAATATTACACCATATCGGTCAATCGCTTTAGGATCTTTTTGTTTTAAACCTTCTATAAGATTTTTATCAACTTCGCTCCATTCATCAAAATTATCTGTTCTATAGGTGTCTTCTATTACTTTGAATAAAGCTTCTTTAAATAAAACCTTACCTTTAGCTTTTTTAAAGTTGGTGTATTCTTGTTGTAATTTTATTGCATCAGGATTTTTTGCTAATACTTTGCTTTTTAAATTTAGACGAGCTTTTTGAATTAAGTAATTATAGTTTGCAAATGCTTCAGGAAAATTTGAATATGTATAATTATGAGATGTTTTTTCAGGGGTAAGCATTACTTTATCCAAATCTTTTTCCGTTAAAATATTTGCATATTTGTCTTTGGTAAGCTCATTAAAATCTATAAATAAGAAACTTTTTGAATTTATTGATGACTTGTATGGCGAAATTCTACGAGGATTTCTTATTGTTCCGACAGGTCCAAGCTGGTTTGAGTTAAACCCGTGTAAAATTTCAAACGGGATAAATTGTGCCGCAACTTTACCATATGGTGAACCTGAACCTAAATCTCTTGTGGCTTCAGGAAAACAAGTTCCATGAACTATCATTGATACTTCTTTGGTGCCTAAATAGTCCAGTGCCGGTGTTATTGCATTTTGTTTATAATCTTTTTGTTCTTCTTGTGTTAGTCTGCGTTCAAACGATAATAAACCGGCTCCAGTTAAACTGATCCTCATCTGATTTCTCCATTCATGAATCCCTAAAAATGTATTTGTATTATATGACAAAAAAAATATATACACAAGTATATTTTAGGATTAATATTTATAGGAAAGTTATACAAGATATTGGAGTTGACTTATTTTGGTATTTATTTCGTTCATAAGGTTAGCATCTTCAGTTTGGGTTGCGTATTTTTTGGCTTTTTGTAATAAGTTTGTCGCTTTTTTTAGATTGTTAAATTCAACCATTAAGTCTGCTGCTGCTACATAATTTTGCGCAGTTTTTAATGGTGTTTCTGCATCGGTGTAATTTTTTACCGCATTTGAATATGCTTTTAATGCCTTTTCCGGTTCGTCAAATTTTTGGTATGCTCTGCCTGTATTTGTTGCTACAAATCCTTTTAAATTGTCATCATCGGTTTCGTTTGCTATGTCATAGGCTATGTCATAGTAATTAAAGGCTTCTTTTTCATACATATCGGTATATATGTTACCAATTTTTGTAAGTGAAGCTGTTTGGGCTGAAAAATTCTCTGCTTCGCCGGCATGGGATACTGTGCTAAAGTAGTGATCCATCGCCGGTGTTATTTGGTTTACATCATCGTATATTTTAGCCATCGCATAATGTGCTTTGGTTTTTACATTTTCATCTGTTGTCAGTTTTAATGATTGATTATAACTCTTTAGGGCTTGTGCTACATAATCGTGTTCATCATATATTTTGCCAACTTCATAATAAATTTTTCCTGATGTTTCTGTATCATCAAGTTCCAGTGCTCTATTTAGTGCTTGTTCGAAAACTTTTATCGCTTCTTCCGGTTTATCTGTATAGGTGTATTTTTTTGCTTTTATAAATAAAGATTTCAACTCTTTATCTACAGGTACTGATTTTGAATTTGTGCCTGCTGCTGAAATCGGAATAACATTTGAGTTTTCGCCATTGACTTGTTGCGGAAGATCTTGAGCTGCGGTTGCGTTTTGTAATTCTTCTTGTTTTTTTGTCTGACTTGTACTTCCGTCAGGGAATTTTACTAAAAATCTTTCGTTTATATCTTCTTCGTTATATTCAAGATCTATGTTTTGTAAAAATAATGCATCAACCCAATTTTCGACAACTTTGGAATCTTTGTTTAATGTTTCTGAAATGTAATTGTCTAATATTGAGGCTGCTGAATTTAATGTATTTTTTATTAGAGTTTTATTTGCTTTCCCGTTTTTAACCTGTTTTTCTATTACTGCAATATAGCCATCTACTATGTCATTTAGGTCATCAGGTGTACCTATTGCAAGTGTTGTATTTTTAAAGTCCTTTAAAATTTGTGCTATGTTTATTTGATTTGCGACTTTTGGGTTTATTGCTTGAGCAGTTTGATTTTCAACATTGGTTGATGTTTGCGTTGGGGTATTATTTGTGTAGTTTATGTTTACATTCGAGTATGCGTTTTGGGCAGGTAATGAAAATTTTTGTTCGTAAGCAGGGGTGTATGTCGGCTGCTTTTGTTCAATGTTTTGCAGTCCTTTGCTTCTGCTGTTTTGATTGGATTGCTGTTCCTTTTGTGCCTCTTGGGTTGCGCTTGAAGTCTTTTCGTCTTCACGCCTTTTTATCCCGCCTCGTTTGTCGGGTTGCACATAAGGTCTTTGGTATATGTTATTTAAACTTAGCCCCATGTCTGTTTAGTTACACCTTTAACTACTTATTACCACTATATTTTTAGCATAGTTTCCTATGGTCTGTACTCATTCTTTTGTAGGATTTTTGCTATTTTTTATTTAAGTTTTTTAGAGCAAAAGTCAACATGACATTTTTGATTTTTTATAATTAAAAGTTTTACAAAATGTAAACAAATTGACACAATATCATGACAAATAAAAATTATTAATCTATCATCTTTATATATTTGGAGGACGAATGTTGAACGAAATTATCGAAAATAGATCTGATTTTGATTTAACTTCAAAAAGCACCTTAAGCGGTTCTGATGACACTTTTACATCACGTTCTTATGCAGCTTTGCTTGCTAAAAATCAAGTTCCTGCTTCTCATAAAAGAATTGCTGATAATTATCTTATTATTAAAAAAGTTTTTAAATTTCAGGCTTGTATGAGCAGGATTTCCAATGTTGAAAAATCATTATTAGAAAAATATGATTTTAATATTTTGGAATATACTACTATGAAGCAGATGTATGATGAACTTGCTCTTTTGCAAAAATGGTCCGCTTCTGATGATAATGAATTAAAAGATGCGGCTGATAATATTTTATTGATCCGAGTTAAGGAATTGAAATTCCTTGAAGCCAGTCGTTATGCTTCTATTTCTAATGAAATTTATAATGGCTACAAGGCTTTGGAACAATATTTAAAAGAAATTAGTAAATTCCAAACAGTTCAAACACTTAGAACCTTGAATTTTTAATAAACACATACACGTACAACACTAAAGAAAAAGAATAAGTTTTTTATAAAAAACTTATTCTTTTTCTTGTTGATAACCAAAGTTTTTTAAACTCGTTTGTTTTTTTCGCCAATCTTTTTCTACTTTTACTTGAAGTTCTAAATATACTTTTTTTTCTGTTATTTTTTCTAATTCAAGTCTTGCTTCTGTTCCGATTTTTTTGAGTAGATTTCCGCCTTTTCCGATTAAAATTCCTTTTTGACTTTTGTGTTCGCAATATATGTTTGCTAATATTCTGTCAATGTCTTCTTTTTCTTGATATTGTTCAACTTTTACTGCTACAGAATGCGGAATTTCATCAGATGTATTTAATAGGATTTTTTCTCGGATAATTTCTTCTGTTACATCTCGCATTGTTTCTTCTGTTACAATATCTTCAGGGTATAACGGTTCCCCTTGCGGAAGTTTTTTATAGATATTTTTTATAAGGGTATCAATATTTCTGCCTGTTTTGGCTGAAATTCTTACTATTGGAAAATTCTGTTCAAAAAGTGTTTTATAGGTTAGCAAATTTTGTTCAATTTTTTCTGTCTTTTTAACCTTATCTACTTTATTCATCACAATTATTATCGGAATATTAGTTTGCAAAAGATTTTGCGCAATCCAATTATCCCCTTTACCTGCCGGTTCAGAACCGTCAACTAAAAATAATATTACGTCAGCATCAGGTACTGCAACTTTTGCTTCATCAAGTAGAAATTCACCTAATTTGTTTAATGGTTTGTGAACTCCGGGAGTGTCAACAAAAACAATTTGCCCTTCAGGATTGGTTAAAATACCTTTAATTCTTTTTCTTGTTGTTTGGGCTTTATCCGTTGTTATTACTATTTTTTGTCCTAAAATCTGGTTTAAAAGGGTTGATTTCCCTACGTTTGGTCGTCCTATTATTGCAACAAATCCACTTTTCATAAACATATTGTAACATAAATTATATAAAGTAGCAAAAATTTTTCCTCTAGAGTATTATAGTATTAAAATATATATGTGTAGTTTTTTAAAAGTAACAGGAATATATGAAAAGTAGAAAAAATATTATTATTGTCGCAGCTATAGCAATTTTGGGGACATGTTTTAATGCGGCTTTTGCCGAAACAAACAATTTAATTCAAATGGATGTTAAAAGGTCTTCTGTTGCGGATACTGTTGATGTAACTTTTTATACGACTTCTGATGCGGCTAATTCTGTTGCTACAAGAAAATCAAATAACAGATATGTCGTTCTTTTGCCGAATACTGCAAGTACTGAATCTGTTGCGCCTAGTTTTGGTGCTGTGAAAGATTTGATAACTGATATTGATGTTAAACATGTTAATGACGGTATGGGTGGTTATACAAAGGTTACTTTTGGAACTACAAAACCTATCAATATAAAAACTCATATGGCAAAAACTGCTCCATTATCTCAAGCTCAAAAAGATGCCAGAGCACTTATTGCTAAAAGTAATATTCAAAATACTGAACCTAAGCCTGCTGTTAATTCAGCTCAAACAAAACAAGCAGCACAACCGGTTAAGCAGGTTGCACAAAATAAACCGGAAGTTCAAAAAACTTCTGTGTTACCGAAGATTGTTAATATAGATTTTCCAAAGGCTAAAGTTGCCGGTATAATACCTGTTCCTTCTAATAAGAAAGCTGAACAGCCAAAATCTGTTGAAAAATCTTCTAAATCTGTAGAAAAACCAAAGAAAGATGTTTCATCAGTTCAAAATCAGGCAACCGGTAGTAGTTATGTTCCTAAGATGAAGTACGATGATAATGGTAAACGTATTGTCGATTTGGAACCGAGAGTAAATCATAATGTTGTTTCTGAAAGTGCTAAAGATAACAGAGTTTCAGAAGACATAAATACTTCAGCAGCTGTTGTTATCCCTGAGGGTAATGATATTAGTACGCCAGAAGCTGTGGATACACCTATTCCTGATTCAAAAACTTCAGATTTTCCATATTGGATATTATATGTTAGTGGTTCTGTTGTTTTGTTGGGAATTTTATATCTTATATTTGATGCAGCAAAACATTCTGCTAATAAAGACAAATCTCGTTTGGAATCATTCTTTAATATTTCTGCTCAAAATCATGTTAAAAGACGTAAAAAAGAGTATTATGAGATTGTTAATAATGAAGAACTTAGCTGGCAAGAAAAATATAAACTTTATAATGAAAAAGAAGATGCGAATAAGCCTCAAAAACATATTGCTGCAATGTCATATGTGACAGATATGTCAGGGTTAAAGAAATCTTCTGAAGTTAAACAATTAACTCCTGAGCAGGTTGCAGAAAATAATCATAAGCGCGTAGTTAATGAAAAAGTAAAAGCAAAAATGCTTGAATTAGAAAAAACTTATGGCGCACCTTCTGCTCAAAAAAATATTTCTCCTGAACCTAAAGTTCATTCAGAAGATGATGTTATTTTGAAAAGTTTCAATGAAATTAAATTAAAATCATTCTCAAAACCAATGTCATTAAAGGAAACTCAACGTACATTGATTAGTAGTGATAAAAACAATTCACGAAATAAATCATATAAAGAAGGTAAATTTGTTAAATTAAAAGCTGCACAATCAAATAATAAGAGCCAAGAAAGACTTGTTTCTATGGATTTGATAAATACAGGTGAGAAGTATTTGCATAAAAAAGGAGCGGGTATGGCAAAAGATAAAGAAAATTATATAGTATCATCACTGGATGAATATATGTCTATATTAGATTCAGAAAAACCTAATTTGACAGATATGTCTGCTGTTAAAATGCCTACATCAGAAGCGATGTTGAGATCAGGGGTTTCTAATCCGATTTCATCATCTTATTCTCGAGTTCCTCAATCAACAGTAAGACCTGAAAAACAAGTTGACGGGCTTATTGTTAAATCTGGGTATAACATTGATGCTCACAGAGGTTTTTATGTTGTAAGTCTTGAAGGTGTTTCTGCTATTGTTGGCAAGATTGATGATAATATCTTTGTATTGAAAAAATTTGACAGAGTTGTTGAAGGAAACATTCAAGTTAGAAGAGATGACGGCAATGTTTATATTGTAAAACTTGGCAAGTATAAATGTCTTGTTAATGTTGAACATGACAAAATGGGAACACTTATTGAAATTTAATTCTAAATGATGAAAAAAGTATTATTTGTAATTTTTAGTTGCCTTGTTTTAATAATGGTTGGTTTCCTATGCTTAAATAATTTAAAATCAGGGCAAGATAGACAGGTTGTTATTCAGTTTGCGTCTTGGGGTTCTGAGTCCGAGATTAAAATATTGAAACCTTTGCTTGAAAATTTTGAAAAAGAAAATCCTAATATTAAAATCGATTTTTTGCACATTCCGCAAAATTATTTTCAAAAAATTCATTTGTTAATCGCTTCAAATACTGCACCTGATGTTATTTTTATGAATAACCAATATCTTCCAATTTATGCAAATGCAGGTGTTTTAGAAGATTTATCTCAATATGATAAAGATTTTCAGCGGGATAAATTTTTTGAAAGTTCTATTAAAGCTTTAACATATGATAAGAAAATTTATGCGATTCCTCGAGATATTTCAACTCTTGTGATTTTTTATAATAAAGATATTTTTGATAAATATGGAGTTAATTATCCGAAAGAGAACTGGTCGTATGATGAATTTTTAAAAACTGCAAAAAAATTAACTCATCGTCCGAATTTGTATGGAATATCTTTTGAAGAAGAACCAATATTTTATTTGCCGTATCTTATGAGTTTTGGATTAGAAAAAATTCCTGAATATGATGATTTATCTACTCAAAAAGGTTTGAAATTGTATGCGGAGTTAAGAAATAAATATCATGTTGCTCCGTTAAAAACAGAATCTGCAAGTGCAACTATGGCACAGATGTTTTTGCAAGGTAAGTTGGCAATGCATTTGACCGGACGTTGGCTTGTTCCAAAATATAGGCAGGATGCAAAATTTCGTTGGGATGTAGTTACGTTTCCTGTAGGATCTTCTGGAAGTATTGCGCCGGCGGATGTTTCAGGGTGGGCTGTTTCTAAAAATTCAAAACACAAAAAAGAAGCTATTATGTTAATTCAATATTTATCTTCTGAAAAATCAGCGGAAAAATTTGCTCAAAGTGGTTTAGTTGTTCCTGCAAGAATTGATGCCGCTTATTCAAAGGCTTTTTTAGATGGAAAATCTCCGAAAAATGCACAGGTTTTTATTGATTCTGTATTAACATCTGTTCCAACTCCTGTTAGTGTTGATTATAAGGAAAAAATGGATTTGCTTAAGAAAAAAACAGAGGTTTTATTTAATAAATAAGCAAAAAAAAAACGACATTAAAGTCGTTGGAAAATCAATAGGAAAAAGGGAAAGGAAAATTTGTATTTTAGTTAAGTCGTTCAAATTATGCGTTGAATGTCTTGAATGAACTGTCAACGTTCTTGGATATAACTTTCTTAACTGAATCTAATTCTGTTGAAATTGCGTTTTCTTCTGTATCTAACTGTTTCAAACGTAATTCTAAATCCTTATCTTGGCTTTGTATTATTTGTATTTTTGAATTTATTACTTCTATTTCGTGATCATATTTTGCTTTATTATAATTATATTGGTTCATTGCATCATTATATGCTTGATCATCACTTTCTGTGGTGGTTGTTAGTGGATATTCTGTGTATAATTCATTTCCATTTGCATCTGTTTTGATTGAACCGTCTGCATTTGTTTCATAGATGTAGATGTTGATATATCTGCCTGATGTGTCTTGATCTACTCTTGCTGTTGCGTTTTTAATTTCTCTTGTTTCGGTTGTTGTTCCGTAAACATATGATTTGATACCTGATAGTGATGCTCCTGTTTTATCACTGTAATCTGCATCATCTACTTGTTGTTTGTTATAAAATACTGGTTCGTATGATCCGGTTGATGAATTCTTTTGATATCTTACATACCATTCTTGGTCACCATATTTTTCTTGTAATAATGTCAAATATGTTTTTTCCATTTGTAAAATATCTTCTACTTCTGCTGATTCCAATGTTGATAAATATGGATCATTTTTTATAGCTTCATCATCCAATGTTGCATCAGGGTTCATTGCTCTTAATTTTGTTGAACCTACATAGAATGTTTCATTACCGTCTGCATCAACTTGTTTTGTTGTTACTACTGAACCATTTGATACTACACTTTCTGTTTCAAATGATTGTGTATAGTTCAAGATATACAAACCGTTTTGTTTTGCGACTAATGAATTGATTGTGTTTGTTTCTGAACCGTCAGTAAATGTATATGTTGTCTTTGAATAATCTTCGCTTGAAGGTGGTGTTGGCACTACTAAGTTGCATAATTGGCTATAGTAGTTTGAAGATTCGTTAGACAACGTAGTTCTTTGTTGGTTGATTTGTTGTCCTTCATATTCAACGTTACTTTTTCTTGCGGTTAGGCTTAAGAATCTTGCCTGTGATGCTGCCATACCCATAGTAGTGACCCTTTCATCTTGTTCCTATATCCTTTATATCGGTCACTTTTTATCTTTTCTTTAGTTTTTTACCTCTTATTTGTAATATTTCGTTACAATATAAGGGGGTTATTGTTATTATTGCTTTTGGGGTATATTACTAAGCATTAAACGTTTTGAAAGAACTGTCAACGTTTTTGGAAATAACCTTTTTAACTGATTCAAGCTCTGTTGAAATCGCTGATTCTTCTGTATCAAGCTGTTTCAATTCAAGTTCTAAAGATTTATCCTGTTGTTGTACAACTTCTATTTTTGAATTTATATCTTGAATTCTTTGATCATATTTATATTGTTCATAATTATATTGGTTCATTGCATCATTATATGCTTCTTCATCTGTTGCTGTATTTGTTACCAATGTATAATTTACGGCACTGTTTTTATCTATATTTCCTTCTGAATCTTGTCCATACAAGGTTATTGAAATATATCTGCCGGTTGAATCTTTTTCCACTGTGCCTGGTGCACTTAATACTTCTTTTGTTCTGGTTGTTGAGCCTAATGTATAACAATTTATATTGCTTGTTGCAAATCCATCTGTGTAGTTGCCTTCATTTTCAACTGCACTTGCTTGATAGAAGTATGGTTTGTATGAACCTGTTGTTGAATCTTTTACATATCTTACATACCATTCATTATCTGATGATGGATTGTTATTTACTGTTTCATTCAACATTACCTGATAATATTCTTCTTCTTCCATTAAGTCTGCTAATTGTTCTTCTGACAATGTTGATAAATATGGATCATTTAAAATATTATATCCATCCATATCACCAAGTTTTCTTAATGTGGTAGAACCTATTTTGTATTCAGTATCTCCAACAATATTTATTGATTGAGAAATAATACTTGATGAAGCGGCAACGATAGAATAATCATCCTGCCATTGTTGAATGTAGCTGATAGAATAATCTCCGTTACCTTTTGCAATCATAGAGGTAATTGTATTAGTTAAAGCACCGTCATCGAAAGTATAAGAAACTTTAGTATAATCATCGATAGATGGCGGAGTTGGAACAGACATATTACATAGTTCGCTATAGTAATTAGCGGACTGATCGGATAAGGTCATTCTTTGCTGGTTAATCTGCTGACCTTCAAACTCGACGTTATTTTTTCGAGCGGTCAGACAGAGAAATCTAGCTTGTGATGCACTCATGCCCATTAGTGTAATCGTTCCTTTCTTGTGCTTGTTTCCTATATCTTATCTTTCGGCATTTTTTTTCTTTTCTTTAAATTTTTAGCTCCTTTTGTTAAGTTTTTGTTACAATTCTTTGTTTTTGTATTAAGTTGAAAAGAAATGTTCGGCATGTTAGAATACATTTGAAAATAAAGTAGCCGGATAATCGCGCTTAGAGAAATTTAAGTGAGGAAAGTCCGTGCATCCCAGAACAGACCGCCGGAGAAACTCCGGACGATGTGAGTCGGTGGATAGTGCCACAGAAAAGATGACTGCCGATGGATTTTTATATCACAGGCGATGGTGCAACGGTGAGTTAAGAGCTTCACCAGAGATATCGAGAGGTATCTGCTTGGTAAACCCCGGTTGGATGCAAGATTGAATCGAAGGTTAAGGTTGTTCGCCAGCTTCGGAAAAATCGCTAGAGATTAGGAGTAATCCTAATACCAGATAGATGATTATCTAAAACAGAACACGGCTTACGGGCTGCTTTATTTTTTTATTAAACTTTTGGGTTTGGTATTTTTAAGTTATAATATTCATTATTAAAGCGGAGTGGTTTATGAATAAGGGCTATTTTATTACTTTTGAGGGGGCTGATGGTTGCGGGAAAACAACTCAACTTGAACTCTTGAAAAATTATCTTGTAAATGAAGGGTTTGAGGTTGTTGTTACGAGAGAACCGGGAGCAAAAGGTTTAGGAGAAAAATTTAGAGAAATTTTACTTAATTATGATGGCGTTGTTTCTGATAGATGTGAATCTTTTTTGTTTTTGGCTGATAGAGCACAAAATATTGATACCATTGTTAAACCTGCCGTGTCTGAGGGTAAAATAGTTCTTTGTGATAGGCATATAGATAGTTCGACTGCATATCAAGGTTATGGAAGAGGTTTAGATATTCAGCAAATAAAAAATTTGAACCTGCTTGCAACAGGTGGTATGTTGCCTGATTTAACTATTGTTTTCGATATCGATATTGAAACTTCTATGCAAAGAGTCGGAAAAAATAAAGATCGTATGGAAAATTCCGGTAATGAGTTTTTTAATCGCGTAAGAAATGGGTATCTTGAGTTGGCTAAACAGGAGCCTGATAGAATAAAAGTTGTTGATTCTACCGCTTCTATCGATGATATTCATAATAAAGTTAAAAATATTGTTCTAGCTTTACTTAATTAAAGAGATATAAATCTTAAATTTTTTGATTTAAGGGTTATTTGTTATATATAACCTTGTTTTAGTTTGTTTATACTTATTATGAAATGTAAATCTTTTGTTACATAAATAAAGTTTTTTGCAATTCTGTCGAATAGAAATATTTTAGTTTATATATCCGTATGTAATAAAAATTATATATTGGTGTGATGAAATATTTTTAATCAAGGAGAGTTTAATGAAAAATGTTGTGCTTTTAATTTTAGCTTTAATTTTAACAAGTACAAGTGTTTATGCTTTTTATGAGCGGTTTATGGATTTAGAACCCGGAGTTTATACTTGCACTTTGTCTTATCAAAAAGCAAAATGTATTGTTAAACAAGATAAATTAGGCGGAACTTATTACCATAATTGCGGATCTATTACAGATTCTACTATCAAAAAACTTTTGTCAGAAAAGAAATGTACATATTCGCCTGATAGAAATAAATATTATACCTGTCAATATGTTGACGGTTCTTGCAGTGTAATTTTGTATTCACCATCTAGTCATTCCGTTCAATGCAGCGGAGATATAGAGGCTGATAAAGCATTACAAGATGCTAAAGCCGGTAAATGTTATAGTAATTAAAGGAGTATTATAAAATGAAAAAATCATTTGTTTTATTTAGTTTGATTAGTTTAATTTCATTGAGTTCAGTTGTCTATGCCATGACCTTAGGTGTAATACCACCCGAAAACTATATAAAGAATTTAAAATCTTGTACAAAGGGTGTAGCCGTTAATAATTCAACTGTGTATGAAACATATACAGTTAAAGGCTTACTATCAGATGGCAGATGTGAAGTTCAAATTGTAAGCTATACAAATTTTGCCAATAAAAAAGTTTATGATGAGTTTAAATCGTTATATAGTTCATTCTACAAAGATGGTAAAGTTCCGTCTCAAGCAGAAATGATAGAAAAAGGTAGACAAGATAAAGATATTATGACATGTAAGTTTACTCAAGCTCAAAGGGATGCTCTTTATAAAGCATATTATCAAAGTATAGGTCATAAACAGCCTGGAGGTTGTACTAAAACTGCAGACGGTGGAACACATTGCGAATATGAAATAAGTGGTTCTTCAATGTCACCATATGAAAATTTGATAATGAGTTATTATGCCGGAAGCTGTCAGTAAAAGATGTCTAGCGGATATAGTAAATAAAGGAGTATTGTAAAATGAAAAAAATATTTGTTTTATTAAGTATAATCAGTTTTGTATCATTAAGTTCAGTTGTTTATGCGATAACTTTAGGGCTAACTCCACCAGAAAATTATATCAAGAATCTGAAAACTTGTACAAAAGGAGTAGCAGTTAATAATTCAACTGCGTATCAAACATATACTGTTAAGGGTTTACTACCAGATGGCAGATGTGAAGTTCAAATTGTAAGCTATACAAATTTTGCCAATAAAGAAGTTTATGATGGTTATAAAATGTTATATAGTGCATTTTCTAAAGATGGTAAAGTTCCGTCTCAAGCAGAAATGATAGAAAAAGGTAAACAAGATAAAGATATTATGACGTGTAAGTTTACGAAAGAACAAAGGGATGCTCTTTATAAAGCATATTATCAAAGTTTAGGTCATAAACAGCCTGGAGGTTGTACTAAAACTGCAGACGGTGGAACACATTGCGAATATGAAATAAGTGGTTCTTCAATGTCACCGTATGATAATTTGTTGATGCGTTATTCTGCTGGAACCTGTCAGTAAATAGATGATTATCATTGCAAAAAAGGTTGAGCTATTAGCTCAACCTTTTTTCTTAAATTAAATATAGAAAATTTTATTGTTCACTTTCGTGGTGATCATTATCTTTCATTAACTTTGCAAAATCAGAAGGTTTGATACTTTGCACAAAGTTTTTGAATTCTTCAGCTTCTTGAGCATCTTTTGCACTGTCAGTAGAAACAGAACCGTTAGATAGAACATTAGCGGTAACATAAATCGGAGCTTCAACTCTGATTGCAATAGCTATAGCATCAGAAGGTCTTGAATCTATTTCAATAACTTCACCATTTTTATCTTCAAGGAAGATAGTAGCATAATAAGTTTCCTTTTCTACATCGTTTATTTCTACTTTATTAACAGAATAACCGGTTTTTTCAATAACACTAATTATTAAATCATGTGTCATAGGTCTTGCAACAGAAAGATTTTCAATTTTTCTAATAATAGAACTGGCTTCAGCAGATCCAATCCAAATAGGTAAAGCACGTCTATTTTCCTTGTCGTGTAATACGACAATCGGTGAACCCGTTCTGGTATCAAGGGCAATACCCATAACTTTCATTTCAATCATAAAATACCTCTCTTATTGTAAATATTATATCTTATAAAAAAAAAATTTAAATATCTTTTCAAAAAAATAAGTTTATGTTATAATGAAAAATGTAACGGAGGATGTTACGTACGGAAAAGTGGCCGAGTAGGCTTAAGGCGGCACCCTGCTAAGGTGTTGTGTGGGGCTACCTGCACCGTGGGTTCGAATCCCACCTTTTCCGTTTTTTAGTATAAAGATTAGGCATTAGTGAAGATATAATTTTGAAAAACCGCCCACACTGGTGTAATTTAACGGGACATTTTATCTGAACGCATAAAAAGATTATTCGGCAAAGTTGGCTTTGTGTTTGACCTTTAGCAGTCGGAAGTAATCGTTTTATATGTTACAAAACGGTCTTTTGATGGTCATCATTGTCCGATTACTGTCCAAGAATTGACTTAAATTTTCTATTTTAAAACCAATGTTATAGTCTATTTCGCCCTCACAATCTAACTTGTACGGCTAAAACGATTATTTGATAATTGAGGACATTTTGACCGATTTTAAAGTTATTTTCGTAGTCTGTAATTTTTACTTAAAGGTCGAATACATATTTTATCAATATAAAAGCAAAATATTAAATGAATTGCAACTAGGATTTGTATTTGTTTAATATATCTTTATTTTGTAAAGTTTATTATTTTAATTATGAACTATATATAATATTTATAATATAATCATGTTACAAGTGAGTATGGTATTGCAATTTTTTGATATAGAAGCACCTAAAGTTCAAGAAAAAAACAATTTGGAACTTCTTTCGGAGAACCATGTTCCTGATATTAAGTTGCTTTCATTAATCTCGGAAGATGATTTTGAACTAATGACAGAACAATGGCTTTTTTCTATGAAAAATAAGTATAAATATGTAAAAAGAATTGGCGGTTCAGGTGATCAAGGAAGAGATATATTTGCTTATCAAGATGAAGATATGAAGATTCTTGACATATATCAATGCAAACATTATGATAAAAAAATTACGCCTAGTGATATATATTTAGAAGTTGGTAAGTTGTTATATTATACTTACACTAAAGAGTATGTTATTCCAAAAAATTATTTTATTGTTTCAAGCAAAGGTTGTGGTGCATCTTTAACAAAACTTATTGAGAATCCCAATAAAATTAAAAACTCTCTAATACAAAACTGGAATAAAAAATGTAAAGCCTCTATAACAAGTAACAAACAAATAGAGTTAAAAGATGATTTTAAAATATTTGTAGAAAATTTTGATTTTGGAATTATCCAAGAAATTACACCATTAAAATTCCTAGAAGAATTTGAAAAAACAAAATATTATTCAACTTGGTTTGGGTTACGAAAATTTATAAGAAAAACAACTCCTGTCCCTTCGGATACAATTGAAAATAAAGAATTAACATATGTAAATAAGTTATATAGAGCATATGGTAGTGTTAATAATACTAATGTAACTAATTTCAAACAATTATCTAACAAACATCAAGAACATTTTTATCTTCAAAGAAAATGTTTTTATTCTGCAGAAGGATTAAAAGAATTTTCAAGAGATACTCTTCCAACAGAAGAGACCTTTAAGGACTTGCAAAATCAAATTATGATACCTGTGAAAACACAAATATTATGCAATACCTACCAAAATGGTATAGAATGTTTGAATTCTGCAATACAGATTGCTCAAACTCTGAATATTGGAAATAATTCTTTAAAAGAATTTTTAACAACACAAGATAGAACTGGAATTCTTCATCAATTAGCCAATGAAGATGAAAATTTAGAATGGGTAAATAATGAATAATATAAAACTTTTAAATAATGAGATAGAAGTAGCATTAAGGATTCTTATTTTACTTAATACGATTGATAGAGTTATAGATGAACAATTAATAATCCTTTATGATTATGCGATTTTACATTCTAATGATTTTGATTCTAAACAAAATAGTATACTACCTAATTCTCCATTTAGAAAAGAAGAATTAACAATTAAAGTAAAATTAATAAAAAAGGCTTTAGAAATATTGAGTCAAAAACAATTAATTGATGTTATATATAATGAAAATGGAATTTATTATACAAGTAATAAATTAACAAATTTATTTTTAAATAGACTTACATCTGTATATTCTAAAAAGCTTCAAAAACAAGCTAAATGGGTAAAAAAACATTTTAAGAAATATGATGAACAAAATATAAAGAAATACTTTGAAAATACTATGTCAAAATGGGATAGTGAATTTTCAATGTACGGACTATTTAGCGAGGGCAGTAATTATGCAAAATAGGCTTTTTATAAATGAATTACGTAGTGTTGGAACAGAAAAGATTGCTAAATTAGAATTTAAAAGAGGTTTAAATATAATAACAGGGGCTTCTAATACTGGGAAATCATATATAATACAATGTATTGATTATTTATTTGGTGCAGAAAATCCACCAAAAGATATTGCAGAGAGTAGGGATTACAAATTTTTACTATTAGAACTCGAATATAATTCGAAAGTTTTTACAATAAAACGGTATTTGCGTGGTAATGATACTCAAGTAATATATTTGTATGAGTGTTCCATCGAAAATTTAAGAGAACACGAGCCTCAAGAGCTTGGTATAAATGCTAAAGCCAAAACGTCTATATCAAGTTATATACTTAATTTGATTGAGTATAGTAATAAAAAAGTTTTATCTAAAATTAAAACTAATAAAACAAAACAAATTAGTTTGAGAGAAATTATAGATTTTGTTATTGTAAGCGAAACAAATATAATAAGTGAAGATTCTCCAATATTTTCAGATAATTATGAAGCAACTTATAAAAAATCATTATTTAATTTTCTATTAACTAATCATGACAATTCCGATTTAATTGAAATTGAAGACCCAAAACTGACAAAAGCTAAATTATCTGCAAAAATTGATGTTTATGATAAATTAATAACTGAAACATCAAATAGAATAGATGCATTAGTTGAATACAAAATAGAAGATTTAAATGAACAAATCAATTCTTTAGAATATCAGTATGAATATAATACAACATTGTTAAATAGAAAAACAACAGAGAGAGCAGATTATATTAAAAATATTGAAAAATTTAAAAATTTGAGTATTGAAAGCTCTCGTTTATTAAATAAATATAATTTATTAAAAGAATACTACGTAAATGATATGGAAAGACTTGATTTTGTTGAAGAAGGTTCTTTTTATTTAAATCAATTAAAAAATTATCCATGTCCTATATGTAATAATAATATTACTGATAATCAATATTACTATAATGAAATATTGTATTCTTGTAAGAAAGAAAATGATAAAATTAAAATTAAAATAGATGACTTAGAACAAACAATTCTTTATGAAAATCAAAACATTGAAAACTATACAAATAAAATCAGTGAATTGAATAATAAAATTCATGCATTAACAATTGAAATTGATAATGAGTTAAAACCACATTCTCAAGTATTAAAAAATAGAATTGATAATATTTTAACTTTACAAAAAAAAATCGAATTAAAAAGTAAATTAAGAAATGATATTGCTCTTTATACTTCATATAGACAAGATTGTCAAAATACTTTAAATAACTATAAAGTTAATAATGATATTCCAACTATTGAATCTAATTATTATGAGAATTTTGCAAATACAACTAAATTACTTTTAGATAATTGGAAGTATAAGGATGATTGTAAAGTAATATTTAATAGCACTACTTATGATATAGAAATAGATGGAAAACCCCGTGGTCACCTCGGGAAAGGACATCGAGCCTTGACTCATGCGGCATTTACCATTGGACTTCAAAGTTACATGTATAATAATGATTTTTCTTTTCCAGCCTTTGTTATTTTGGATTCACCTTTACTGTCGTTAAAAGAAGCTGATTATGAAAATGAAAAAGTATCAAATGCTATACAAAATGCGTTTTGGAATGATTTAGCAAGAACCAGACAAGATCGTCAAATTATTGTTTTTGACAATAAAGAGCCTAATGAAAAAATTAAACGAACATCAAATTATATAAAATTTACAGGCAATAAAAATAATGGAAGATATGGCTTTTATCAATAACTTAAGCCATACTGTTTTAGTATATAAAATTTAAGATATTCACTTTTTCAATACAAAACAACACAATTCTTAGTAATTGTATTCCATTATAGATTAAAACGAGTTAATGTATGTACGATGAACAATACTTATATTAACATTAAACAAATCGCAGAATTAAAAGGCTTAAAAAGTACCCGTGCTATAAGACTTGCAATTAACCAAGGTAAGTATATTGCAAGAGAAGTTGAAGTAAGAGGCGG
>CALUXX010000006.1 GCA_944324845.1 Candidatus Gastranaerophilales bacterium
AATACAAAAGAAAAGAAATACATAAATGAAAAATTAATAGATAAAAGTTTATTATATCCAATAATTAATGAAAACTTTAGTAAAATGATGAAAAATATTTCAGTTAACGTAAAAGATTTTAATAGTGCAGTTAAAATAACAAATCTTTAAAAAATAAAATAAATTTTGAACACCATTTAAACAGTTCTTAAAAGCTGTTTAAAAACTGTTTAAATCTTCACATTTTTATCTTCCGACTTATATGTTAAACTTGCGATATTTTTTCTCAAAATCCCTGATACACGACAAGTAATTTTTTATAACATAAGGATTTTTGGGGGAATAATTCTTAATACAATTCATTTATAATTTATAAAATAAAAGAGACGATAATTTAATTATCGTCTCTTTTATGGTGGAGAATAGGAGACTCGAACTCCTAACCCCCTGCGTGCAAAGCAGGTGCTCTACCAATTGAGCTAATCCCCCACGGTTGAATTCATTACCTTGAATTCCGGGGTGTGCGGGTTTGCCCTGTCCACATTTCTTATTATACATGCTGATTTTTTTTTGTAAACCCCTTTTTTTTATTTTTTTATTTTGTTGCGCTATATTTTTCTTGTTTATATTGGATTAAGCATTTTGCTAATTGATCCGGACAACTGGTTGGTTTTGGACCACAGGTTATGCCTTCCAATCTTTCTATTACTTCGTCTATTTCCATTCCTTTTATTAAGCTTTTTATTCCTTTTAAATTGCCATTACAACCACCGTAAAAATCTACGTCAATGATTTTGTTATCTTCTACTTTTACTTGCATCATTTGGCAACAAGTACCTTTTGTTTGATATTGTATTATTTCTTCATTATTCATAATTTTGCTCCTCAACTATTCTTTCTTTCATTATAGCATAAAGTTATACTTCATAGTCTATTGTTTTTAGCGATTTTTCAATTTCGTTGATTAGAAATTGGATATAATTGATGCTATTTGTATTATTGTTTTTTCTAAAAATTTCTTGGGCTGATAATAATTTTCTTAATGCGTCGTGAGGATGTTTTTTTCTTGTTAATTTTCCGATTTCTGTTTGTACATATCCTAGCATGCGCTCATAATTTTCACGAGGGGCAATTTCTCTTGTTACTGTTCGAAATGTGGTTGTTGTTTCAGGGTAATGTTTTGTTAATTTTTTCAAGCATTTTTCTTGTTTATATAGCACTTGTATATAGTCATATAATCTTTCTTTGCAGCCTGTATATGTTTTTCTCAAGTCGTTTAGTCTTGCCATCATATGAACATAATCTCCACTCATTTGTGAAAGGTAATAACCTTTTTGGGCAAAATATTCAAGATGGTTCGGATTAGCTTCATTTAATTTACATAATGCACTTATGATTATTCCTGCTAGGTCATATTCTTTTTCTGCCATTAAAATATCTGCAAGCAGGTTTGCTTCTTGACAAAATTGGTCTTTTTCTTGATTTTTAACGTAATTTTGTTGAAGTTTTCCAAATTCGTATGCAAAATTTCTATGGCTTATATTGTTTTTGTTTTTTAGAATGTATTTACCAAATTTATCTACATTAGGATAGAGGATTTTTTCAGGATTTATTTTTATTACCATTTGTCGAGACCTTTTTTGTATTAAAGTCTGTAAAAATAAAATTTTGCTAGTTCTTTTATAAAAACTAGAAAAAACGACTAATTTTTATCTTAGTCGTTTTTTAGTGGTTATTTGTTGTTCATATTTTTATTATTCGTTTATTGCTTCTGCGCAATCAGAGCAAATACCATCTTCATTCAGTTTACGATATTTCCAACATCTTACGCATTTTTCACCTTCTGCTTTTGTTACCCATACGGTATAACCTTCTTCGCTATATTCATTTAGAACATTTGCCGGCGCGCTTTCTGCCAATACTGCTTGGGAAACGATGTATATATCTGCCAAATCTGATTCATTTGCTTTTAATATTTCTGGGTTTTCGGCTTTTACATACACTGAAACTTCAAGTGAACTTCCTACTTTTTTATCTGCTCTTAGTGGTTCTATCGCTCTTGATACCACTTGACGAGATTTCAAAACTTCTGTAAATTCTTTTTCAAGTTCTGCATTATCCCATTGTGGTTTTACAACCGGCCAATCTGAAAGCAATATACTTTCCAATCCTTGGCGTTGATTTTCAGGAACATTTTGCCATATATCTTCTGCTTGGTGCGGCATAACAGGTGTTAAGATTTTTACTAAAGCTAGAAGATTTTCGTACAATACAGTCTGGCATGCTCTTCTTGATAATGATTTTTTGCCTGCTGTATATAGTCTGTCTTTAACAATATCAAGATAGAATGAACTCAAATCTACGGCTGCAAAATTTTGTAAGCATTGGAAATATTTGTAAAATTCATAATTTTCAAATGCTTCTGTTACTTCTGCTATTAGTTTGTTTAATTTGTGAAGTGCGAATTTATCAATATTTTTTAGTTCATCATATTGAACATAATCAACTTCAGGATCAAAATCAAACAAATTACCGATTAAAAATCTTGCAGTGTTTCTTGTTTTCTTAAATATTTCAGTTAATTGTCCGATAATATTGTTTCCGATTTTAATATCGTTTCTGTAATCTACTGATGCTGCCCATAATCTTAGGATATCTGCTCCATAATTTTTGATGATATCATCAGGTCTTATGTAGTTGCCTAAAGATTTAGACATCTTTCTACCATCTTCACCAAATACAAATCCGTGTGTTAATACTTGTTTATATGGTGCTTTACCTTGAGTTGCAACAGATGTTAATAGTGAAGATTGGAACCAGCCTCTATGTTGGTCTGAACCTTCAAGATACATATCAACAGGGGTATGTCCTAATTCTTCTGAACGTTTTTCAACTACTGCTTTCCATGATACTCCGGAATCAAACCATACATCCATAATATCTTTTTCTTTTCTAAAGTGCTTTTTGCCGCATTTTGGACAAGTAAAGCCTTCCGGTAAAAGTTCTTCTGCACTATATTTTACCCACGCATCTGAACTTTCTTTTTCAAAGATTTTTGCAATATTTTCTATTGTTTCGTCTGAACAGATGACTTCTCCACAATCTTCGCAATAGAAAATCGGAATAGGTACCCCCCAAGCTCTTTGACGAGAAATACACCAATCAGTACGTGTTTCAACCATGTTTCCAATACGGTTTTCTCCGCTTGCAGGAATCCATTTTACTCCTTTTATTGATTCAAGTGCTAAATCTCTGAATTTATCAACTTTTACGAACCATTGTGGAGTTGCTCTATAGATTACAGGGTTTTTACATCTCCAGCAATGTGGATAACTGTGTTGAATATCTTGTTGTTTTAGTAATGCCCCTTTATTTTCAAGCATTTCAATAACCATTGCATTACCTTTATAGTAAGGTACACCAACAAGTTCAGGGATTCCAACTATATCAGTCCATTTTCCTGCTCCGTCTAATGGGGAAAAGACTTCAATACCGTATTTGCAACCTACTTCATAGTCTTCTAAACCGTGTCCCGGTGCTGTATGTACTGAACCTGTACCGGCATCAAGTGTTACGTGTTCGCCTAATATAATAGGTGATTTTCTATTTACAAGTGGGTGTGTTGTATTCAATAGTTCCAAATCTTGACCTGTGCAAGAGCCTAGAACTTTGATATCTGATTCTTCCCATTCTACATCTTTTAAAAATGCACCTAAAAGTTCTTGTGCTACTACATAAATGTCATTTTTGTATTCAAAGAATGTATATTCAAATCTTGGGTGCATAGAAATTGCCATATTTGATGGAATTGTCCATGGGGTTGTTGTCCAGATTATTGCATATACATTATCATTTGGAAGATTGATTAAGTTTTTGATTTTGTTTATTCCATCTTCATCAAATTTAAATCTTACATATATTGAAGTTGATGTATGATCTGCATATTCAACTTCTGCTTCAGCAAGAGCTGTTTCACAAGATGCACACCAATAAACAGGTTTTAAACCTTTTTCAATATATCCTTTTTTATACATTTGTCCAAATACTCTAACTTGTTCGGCTTCGTATTCAGGATTTATTGTAAGGTATGGATCTTCCCAATTACCTAAAACTCCAAGACGTTTAAATTCGTTTTCTTGTCCTTTTAAATTTTTATGAGCAAATTCTCTGCATTTTGCTCTCAATTCTGCTTCAGAAATAGAATGACGTCCGCCTTTTAAATTTTTTACAACAGCGTTTTCGATAGGTAATCCGTGACCGTCATAACCCGGTACGTATGGTGCATAATAACCTCTTTGGGTTTTGTATTTGATTAAAATATCTTTTAAAATTTTATTTAATGCTGTACCAACGTGGATTTTTTCAGAACTCAAATACGGAGGTCCGTCGTGTAATACAAAAGAATTTGTTTTGTCTCGGTTAGAAATCATTTTTTCATAAATGTTATTTTCTGCCCAAAATTTTTGTGTTTCAAGTTCTTTAACAGTTGCATTTGCTCTCATCGCCAATGTTGTTTGTGGCAGGTTAAGAGTATTTTTGTACTCGGTTTTTGTACTTTCTGTCATTTTATTGTCCCTCTATTTCATTAGTAACGTTTTCGGTAATCAATTTTGAATCAGCATCAAAATCTTTTATAAATAATTTCATTTTATCATAATCAAATGCTTTTTCCCATCTTGCAATAACAACTGTAGCAACGCAGTTGCCGATTAAGTTAACTGTTGTTCTTCCCATATCAAGAACTTGATCTATTCCAAGTAAAATCGCAACTCCGATTAGCGGAATATTGAAGCTGGCAAGAGTTCCTGCCAATACGACAAGTGATACCCTTGGTACACCTGCTATACCTTTACTTGTTAACATTAGAGCAAGCATCATTAGGATTTGTTGATTTAAGTCTAAATTTATTCCGCAAATTTGTGATGAGAAAATTACTGCCATTGCCAAATATAATGTACTTCCGTCAAGGTTAAATGTATAACCTGTAGGCATTACAAAACTTACTATATTTTGCGGTACTCCAAATTTTTCCATAATTGTAATTGCCTTTGGAAATGCTGCTTCTGAACTTGCGGTTGAAAATGCAAGTAATGCAGGTTCTTGGATTGCTTTTAGTAAGTTGCGCAATGATATCCTTGCATATTTGCAAGCTATGAATAATACAAGTATTACAAATACCGCAAGTGCTGTGTATAATGAGAAAATTATTTTTGCATAATTTTTTAATATTGATAATCCATTCATTCCGACAGTAGATGCGATTGCTCCAAAAATTCCTAATGGGGCAAAATACATTACATATTCGGTAAATTTAAACATTATTTGCGCAACTGAATTTAGTAAATCCATAACTGGTTGAGCTTTTTTCCCGACTGCGCATATTGCTATTGCCATAAATATTGAAAATACAACTATTTGTAACAGGTTGCCTTCTGCCATTGATTGAACAATACTTGTTGGGAAAATGTTTAAAACCATTTCGGAAATGGATGTGTGTGGCGTTGTAACAGCCATTAATCCTGCTTCTTTTAATAGTTCAGGGTTTGCTACTGTTCCTGTTGCAAATCCTCTGCCCGGATTAAAGATATTTCCCATTGTTAAACCGATTATTAGTGCAAGCGTTGTTACTATTTCAAAATAAACAATCGTTTTTATGCCGATTTTGCCAAGGTGTTTGATTTCCCCGTGACCTGCAATTCCTGTTACAAGTGTTGAAAATAATAACGGTGCGATAATCATTTTTACCATGCGTAAGAAAATTACGGCAAAAGTTCGCATCTTAACCGCTAAATGGGGGAAAAAATGTCCAAATATTACACCTAAAATCAGCGCAACAAATATCAATATTGTTAGTTTGGAATGTTTCAATTCTAACCTCTTGACTTCATTATAAAACAAACATGACACCTGTTATACACTTGGGGGATTTTTGTAAAATTTTTTAAAATTTATTTCTTGTTTTTGTTTTGGTTTCGTCTGTTATTATCGTATGCCATTTCGTTGAATAGCAATAACATTAGTATAATATAGTTTAGAGTTCGCCATAGCGGGTTTGCGCTTGTAAAAAATTTAATATCATCTAATGTGTCAAGCATATCAAGATATTCTTGATATTTTTCTGTATTATTCCTGTCTAGCGGAACTTTCTTTTTACCTTTTAATATGTATAGTTCCCCTTCGAAATCTCGTCCTAAAATGTGGGTTTTATCTTCGTCTTTTATTAAAATTTTAAATTCGTCTTTATTTTCTTTAGAAAAGATTGCTTTATATTTTAAATCTTTTTTAGAACCTTCTATATGGAATTTACCTGAAATTGTATCTTTATTTGTAGGATCAAGGTGCATTTCCAGATCAATGTTTTTGTCATCAAGATTTATTTTTGCATTGTAATAATCTTTCCCTAATTTTGTAATTTTCGGGTTATCAATATCTATTAGTCTGTTCAAATGATAAAAACTTGAACTTATATCTTTTTCTTTACGCATTTTTTGTACGGAATTTACAAATTCAATTTTATCGCGTTCTTCTTGTGTTAGTTCGTTTGATGAGAACAACCTCTGAACTGCTGGTTCATTTTTTATTGTCATAAGGATTGCTGCGAAAAGCATTGATTTGCGTGCCCATTCAGGGAACGGTTTTTGCGGTTGTTCATTTCTATCATTATTTATATTATTATTCGGTGGTGAGATTGTAGATGAATTTTTAAAATATAACTTATTTTGATATGTTTTGATTGGATTAAATGTTACTTTCATATTCAATATAAAACACAAAAAAAATAAATTTGCTACCTTGAAAAAACTATGTTTATAAACTATAATCTACGTGTAAATTCTAAATGGTATATGAAGAAAGGAGAGTTTATTATGTGGGAAAAAGATATTAATATCCACGAAGTTAAAGAGATTAGAACCAGAACCAATGTTTATTTTGGTGTTGGAGCTATACAAAAAATTAATGATATTGCAAAAGATATAAAATCAAAAGGTATTGATAAAGTTATTGTTATGTCAGGTCGAAATGCTTATAAAGCAACAGGTGCTTGGGATGTTGTAGAAAAAGCTTTGAAAGATAACGGTATTGGTTATGTTAATTTTGACCAAGTTACACCAAATCCTACAACTCACCATGTAAATGATGCTTTCAAAATGGCGAAAGATTTTGGTGCAAAAGCTGTTATTGCAATAGGCGGAGGTTCTCCTACCGATGCTGGTAAATCTGTTGCTATATTACTTGAATATCCTGATAAAACTGCAGAAGATATTTATGATTTCACTTTTGCTCCTGTGAAAGCTGCACCGATTATTTCAATTAACTTGACTCACGGTACAGGTACAGAAACAAACAGATTTGCTGTTGTTACTAACTTGGAAAAAGATTTCAAACCTGCGATAGCGTATGATTGTATTTATCCGATGTATGCGATTGATGATCCGCAATTAATGACAAAATTATCTCCAAAACAAACAAGATATGTTTCTATTGATGCGGTTAACCACGTTGTTGAAGCTGCTACATCTTTAGTTGCTTCTCCTTATTCAATTACATTGGCTAAACAAGTTATTGAATTGGTTGCTAAATATTTACCAAAAGCTCTTGAAAATCCTGAAGATTTAGAAGCTAGATATTTCTTGGCTTATGCGGCTATGATGGGTGGTGTAAGTTTTGATAATGGTTTATTACATTATACTCACGCTCTTGAACATCCGCTAAGTGCTGTTAAACCTGATTTATCACATGGTTTAGGTTTGGCAATATTGTTGCCTGCTGTTGTTAAAACAATATATAAAGACAAAGCTGCAACTCTTGCTGATATTTTAGCACCTATCGTTCCTGGTTTAAAAGGTTCTGCTGATGAAGCTGAAAAAGCTGCTCAAGGTGTTTATGATTGGTTGAAATCTGTTGGTGTTCCTGAAAAACTTACTGATATGGGATTTAGCGCAGCAGATGTTGATAAATTAACTGATCTGGCATTTACTACACCTTCTCTTGACGGTTTAATTAATATCGGTCCTAGCGGAAATTCAAGAGAATTGGTTAGAAATATTTATCAAGAATCTTTATAATAATTATAAATTGATATATTGGAAAAAGGGCGAAACACTTATTAGTGTTTCGCCCTTTTAATAAATAATTTTATATTTTATACAAGTTCTTTTTCTTTAATGTATCTTGGTCGAGCTTTTACTTCTAAATAAACCTGTCCGACATATTCGCCTATAATACCTGAGCAGAATATTTGAAGTCCGCCAAAAAAGCATAATAGAATAATGATTGTTGCAACACCGTTTGGAGTGTTATTGAATACTAATTTTTCAAAAACAGTTTCAAGTCCCAAGAAAAATGCAACTACCGCCATAAGAAATCCTAGTCCTGCAATTAGTCTTAGAGGTACTATACTAAATGAAGTTATGCCGTTTAGCGCAAGTGCAAGAAGTGACCAAAAATTGAATTTTGAACAACCTTGTTTTCTTGGTTTGACATCAAAAGTAATACTTGCTGTTTTTAGCCCTAAATCAAAAAAGAAACCTCTTAAGAAAAACGCGTTTTCGTGATATTTTTCCATTAGTTTTAAGGCTTTATAACTGACTAATCTATAGTCTGAATGATTCATCGGGATTTTTGTTCCCAATAGAGCCATTAGTTTGTAGAACATTATTGCTGTTGTTTTTTTGAAAAAACTATCAGTTTTTCTATCTTTTCGAACGCCCAGAACAATGTCGTTTCCGTTGCAAAATTCTTCAACAAATCTTTCGATTGCATTTTCATCTTGTTGCAAATCTGCATCAATAGATATAACGCAATCACAGCCTAATTCTCTAACACCTTCTAAGCCTGCAACAAGTGCACTTTGGTTTCCATAATTTTTTATGAATTTTAGGCCTTTTATTTTGTCAGGAAATTCTTGGTGTAATTTTTCGATAATACTCCAAGTATTATCTTTTGACCCATCATCAACAGGATAAATGTAACTTTGAGCAGATATTTTATTCCGCTTAATAAGATCATTCATTACCTCTAAAAGTCTTCGACAGGTTGATTCTATACATAATTCCTCGTTATAACATGGAATTGTTATTGCCAGCTTAGGTGTTTGCATTCTCGCCTTCTTTCTAATATCATAATTATATTATATTAACTTTATATTGCAAGGAATTGAAATGGTTAAAAAGAAATTCATTTTGAATGCGGATGATTTTGGGTTATCTCAGGCACATAATCAAGCAGTTTTGGAAGGTTATATTAATGGTTTTTTAACAAGTGCCAGTCTTTGTGCTAATGGGGTTGCGTATGAAAATGCTGTTCATGATATTTTGCCTGATTGTCCTAATTTGGGAATTGCTGCTCATTTAAATATCATGGAAGGTAAACCGCTTACGCATTGCCCTATGCTTACAAATATTGATGGAGATTTTAATTCAGGTTATTTGTATTTGATTTCTAACAGTAAAAAGGAAAAATTTTTAACACAAATTGAAAACGAATTTAGGGCTCAAATTGAAAAAATTATAAAGGATGTTAAAATTGATCATTTGGATTCTCATGTTCATACACACGCTATTCCTGAAATTTTTAAGATTACCTGTAAACTTGCAAAAGAATACGGTATTAAATATGTGAGAACTCAGTTTGAAGATTTATATTTTATTCCAAAACTTTCAAAACATTTGAATTTTTCATATCCTTTAAATTTGGTTAAAATAGCGCTGTTGCAATCTTTTACAAGAATTAATCGTAAAGTTTTGAAAGAGTATGGATTAAAGACAAATGATTATTTAATAGGTGTCGGTTATACAGGCATGATGGATAGTGATGCCATTTCTTATGGTTTAGAGGGTTTTGATGAGGATTGTGTTATTGAGGCGTTAATTCATCCTTGTAAGTATTCTGATGCTACTGAAAATCACCATACTAAAGAATTTTTGATAACTCAGGATATGAAATTAAAAGATACAATTATAAGGTTAGGGTTTGATTTTACAAATTATAAGTGTCTAGATTGATGAAAAATCACATTACTGCTATATTTTTAATAATTTTATGTGTAATATTTTCGGTTTTTACATATTGGTATAATAATTCTAAGAATGTTTTAAATATTTATTCTCCAACAAAAATTGGTGTTGATTTAAATAATAATAGAATTATTGATACAGATGAAGTCGTTTGTGTTGATAATATTGAAACATTTTCTCTTGAGCCGACAGATGAATTTGTTGAAAAATATACCAAAAAGTTTAATATTTCCAGACAAGATATTATAAGTCTTGGGTATTTAGCACAGGAATTTGCACAAAAAAGAATAGAAAATACAAGTGCTAAAATAAAATATACACAAAAGCAAAGTACAAATTGTAAATATGCAGATGTGAAAGTGAAAGATTTTGATTATTCAAAAACACTAGCTCTAAGCGGTTTTGGAATAGTTGATGGCGAAATTGGCAATCCTGAAAAATTCAAGCATAATTTAGAAATTGCAAGAAAACTTCATTTAGTTATTCTAAATCACCGTTCAGGAAAATATCACACTCTTGATTGTCCGTATGGAAAAATTGCACACGATACTGTTATTATTCCTGAAAGACAATTACCATCAAATGCTAAACCTTGTAAATTTTGTCACAAGGTCGTTAAAACTACTCAAAATAGAACTTTTGAACATAAAGTTAATTTGTATAAAGATACAATACCTGAAATTCCACAACCGAGTTTGAAAACGACAAGTGGAAGTATTATGGTTTATTTGACTGATTTTACAAAACAATTATTTCCGCAAAGAGAATGCAAAACCCAAGCGTGTAAAGAATTTATACATCTTGTTGATAGCGCAAAAGAAAGTATTGATATTGCGATTTTTGGATATGATGAAATTCCTGCAATAACAGATGCTTTGAATAGAGCTAAGGCAAGAAATGTTAGAATTAGATTTGTTTATGATGAAACTTTTAATTCTTATACAAATTATTATAAAGATAATTCAAAAATAATAGAACTTGCGCAAAGTTCACGCTCAGATAGAAATCCGGAATCAAAAAATTTAAGTAATGCTCTTATGCACAACAAATTTATAATATTTGATAATAATATTGTTTATACGGGTTCAATGAATTTTTCACCAACAGGAATTTCTGGTTATGATGTGAATGATATTATTGTTATTAATTCACATGATGTTGCGAGTCTTTATACTGCAGAATTTGAGCAAATGTTAAACGGTAAATTCCACACAAGTAAAATTAAATTACCTCAAAATAAAATATTTAATATAGGTGGTACTGTTGTTGAAATTTATTTTTCGCCAAAAGATAAAAGTTCTGATAGGATAGTTCAAATTCTTAATGGTGCAAAGCATTATATCTATATGCCGGCGTTTCTTATCACAAATTCAAAAATTGCAGATGCTATGATTGCTGCAAAATCAAGAGGTGTTGATGTTAGAGTTATAATTGATGCAAATAGTGTATTTACAAGAAATTCAAAACATTCACATTTGCGCAAAAGTGGCGTTATGCTAAAAACCGAAAATTATGCAGGAAAATTGCATTCTAAAATGATTATTGTTGATGATGAATATTTGATTACTGGTTCTATGAACTTTTCAAATAGTGGTGAAAATAGAAATGATGAAAACTTACTTATTATAAAAGATAAGAAAATATCTAAATTGCATAAAGATTTCTTCTTGTATTTATGGACAATGATTCCGAATAAATACTTGAAGCGAAATGCACATCCTGAAAGTCGAGATTCAATCGGATCTTGTTCTGATGGTGTTGATAATAATTTTAACGGTAAGATAGATAAAGCCGAAGCCCTTTGTAAATAAGGGCTTCGGCTTTTTTATTATTATTGAATTTTATTTTTAATTAGTCTTCGCTTTCAAGACATTCGTGTCCTGATTTGTGAGATTTTAGTAAAACTCCGCGTTTTGAAGTTTGTATAAATTCAATCATTTTTTCAATATATTCGTTCATTGGAATTTCAGCCTTAATTTTTTCGATGGCTTGTGAAGTATTGTAATCTTCAGAAATTAACAATTTGAACGCTTCATTTGTTGCAGTTCTTATTTCAAGAGGTACTCCACGTCTTTTTAGAGCTACAACGTTTATTCCACGAGGAACAGGAGGTCTGCCTTCACCTTTAGAATATGGTAGAATATCTTGACGAGATGCTGAAAATCCACTGATAATAGCCATATCACCAATTCTGATGTTTTGATGAAATACGCTCATTCCGCCAACAAATGCGCCAAATCCAACGTGAACGTGTCCGCCTAAAGTTACAAGATTTGCAAGGATTACTTGATCTGCTAAAACGCAGTTGTGAGCAACATGTGAACCTACCATTAGCAAACATTTATTACCAATTCTTGTTGTAAAATCACCACAAGCTGCGCCTCTATGAATTGTTACGTTTTCTTTTATAATTGTTTCATCTCCGATAACAACTTTTGTAGGTTCGCCTTTGTATCCCAAATCCTGCGGTTCTGAACCTATTGTTGCAAAAGGTGATATAGTACAATTTTTGCCTATTTCTGCAAATTCTATATGAGCATTTGAAATTACTCTTGTTCCGCTTCCTATTTTTACACCTTCTCCTATTATAACGTAAGGTCCTATAATTGCATCTTCAGCGATTTGTGCTGATGGATGAATTATTGCAGTTTTATCTATCATAATCTCTCCTATCTTTTCTTTTCCATATTAGTAATTATATTACAAACCTATTCAATAGTGAAATCCTTTATATTATTTTAATATAACCCCTTAACTCATTTACAAATAAGGTTTAATATTATAATATAAGTGAAAAAGGAGAGAGATTATTATGCAAAAAACAGTTTGGGATAAGTACGCACAAGTTCTTGTGGACTATTCAACAGATGTTCAAAAAGGTGATTTGGTGCTTATTAAGTCAGATTCAATTTATGCAAAAGATTTGGTTAGAGCGGTTTATAGAAGAGTTTTAGAAAAAGGTGCAAATCCTATCGTTAGAAGTTCCTACGGTGATATGGCTGAAATATTTTTGAAACTCGCTTCAGATGAACAGTTAGACTATATAGATCCAATGTCGCAATTAGAATATGATGTTGTTGATAAATATATTTCTATAGGTGCACCGCTAAATACAAAGAGTTTGTCTAATGCTGATTTAGCAAAACTTTCAAGACGCGGAAAAGCAACAAAACAATTATCCGAAAAATTGATGAAGCGCTCAGCTGAAGGGAAAGCAAAATGGGTTATTGCAGATGTTCCAACACATGCACTTGCTCAGGAAGCAAAAATGTCTTTTGATGAATATTCAGAATTTTTATTCAAATCTTGTTATTTGGATTTAGACGATCCTGTAGCAAAATTAAAAGAACTTGATGCAAAACAAGAAGCTTGGGTAAAATATTTAGATAATGTTAAAAATATCCATATCGTGGGCGAAAAAACAGATATAACATTTAATGTTGAGGGTAGAAAATGGATTAATTGCTCCGGTTTGAATAATTATCCTGATGGTGAAGTCTTTACTTCCCCTGTAGAAAATGGAATTAATGGTGAAATCTATTTTGATCTTCCTCAAAATTATCGCGGCAACAGTGCAAAAGGAGTTCTATTAGTAATTAAGGATGGTAGAATTGTTGAAGCACATGCCGAGCAAGGTGAAGAATTTTTGAATGCAATGCTTGATATGGATGAAGGTTCTCGTGGAATTGGTGAAATTGCAATTGGTACAAATGATGAAATTCAAAACGTAACAGGTAATATTCTATTCGATGAGAAAATCGGCGGTTCTATTCATATGGCAGCAGGTGCATCTTATCCTGAAACAGGCGGAAAAAATGTTTCCGGTCTTCATTGGGATATGATTAAAAATATGAAAAATGGCGGTAAAATCTATGCCGATGATAAATTAATTTATGAAAATGGTAAAATGATAATTTAGAATATTTTGAATAATAATCAATTAAAAAAGAACCGGTAATATACCGGTTCTTTTTGTATGTATAAAACGAAAAATCGTTTTGCGTTGATTAACGTTTTGAGAATTGGAATCTCTTACGAGCTCTTTTTCTACCATATTTTTTACGTTCTTTAACACGTGGGTCACGAGTTAGTAAACCTTCTAGTTTAAGAACATTTTTGTATTCTTCGTTAGATTTTACTAATGCTCTTGAAATACCGTGTCTGATTGCACCACATTGTGATACAACACCGCCACCTACAGCTTTAACTCTAACATCATATCTGTCTTGAGTTTCTGTTAATACAAGTGGTCTATATACCAACATTTCAATAGCTGGTCTGTTTCCGATGTAATCATTTAATTTTTTGCCGTTAACAAAGATTCTACCTGAACCTTTTACTAATTTTACAACTGCAATAGAGGTTTTTCTACGGCCTGTTGCTTTAATTTCAGTATCTGCCATTATTTAGCCTCCTTTGGTAATACAATTGGTTTTTGTGCTGCATGTGGATGTTCAGAACCAACATATACTTTCAATTTGTTGAATTGTTCTGCACCTAATGTATTGTGTTGTAACATACCACGAACTGCATGTTCAATAACGATTCTAGGATCTTTTTCCATTAATTCTTTGAAACTAGCTGATTTTAAACCACCTGGATATCCTGTGTGGTGTAAATAAATTTTGTCAGTTTCTTTCTTACCTGTTACTCTCACTTTTTCAGCGTTAATAACGATTACAAAATCACCGGTATCAACATTTGGAGTGTATTCAGGTTTGTTTTTTCCTCTTAAAATGTTTGCAATTCTTGTTGCTAGACGACCTAATACTTCGCCTTCAGCATCGATTACATACCATTTTCTTTCTACTTCTAGAGGTTTTGCTGAATATGTTTTCATTGCATTTCTCCGTTTATTATTTTAATACATTACTTTCATTAATGTTAATCCGTATGGACTAACGGTCATTCCCGCTTTAGTGCGGTCTTTAGATTCTAAAACATATTTCATATGCTCAGAATCCAAATTGTGTCCTTCTATTTCCAGAAGTGTTCCGACAATCGTTCTTACCATATTGTATAAAAATCTGTTTCCTACAATATCAATAGAAACTTTGTCGTCGGCTTTTGAAACTTTCGCCTCATATAAAGTACATATTTTGCTCGGGTTTAGCGTTCCGGAACTCTTGAAACTCGAAAAATCATGTTCCCCTAGTAGGTAATCTAATGATTTTTGCATTCTGTCTAAGTCTATCTTGAATTTTACTCTCATCAAATCTCCATCAAATGCGTTTTTACATCTTCTGTTAATAAATTCATATCTGTAATAACGCTTCTTGGCGGATTTTTGAGCGTGAAATCTTGAATCAACTAATTCCAAGTCAGTGACGGATATATCATCAGGTAATATTTCATTTATCGAATAGAGAAACTTTGAAGCAACAATCATTTCGTCTGTGTCAAAATGAACTACTTGACCTTTTGAGTTTACTCCTTTATCCGTTCTTCCGGAAAATATTGTCTTTATTTGCCGATTATTTTTATTTTGGCTAAAACCTTCACACTGAGTATTTTCATCTGTCGATTCAATCTCAGTGTTATAAGGTTTTCCAAGTATCAATGTACAAAGTGCTTTTTCAAGTTCTCCTTGTATTGTTGGAGAGTCTATTTGTTTGCCGTTTTCAAATTGAATTTGGCTTCCTGAATAATTCTTTCCTATATATTGAACTTTAAAAGCATAACGCATTAACTATTACACCAATTGAATTAATGCCATTTCTGAAGCATCGCCACGTCTTGGTGGTAAGTGATATATTCTTGTGTATCCACCATTCTTTTGAGAATATTGTTTGCCGATTATTACAAATAATTTTCTCAATACTGTTTGTGATGCTAATTTCTTATCTGCTTGTGGTGCATCAAATACTTCTCCTGATGCCAAGTCCATATATTTACCTGTTTCTTTATTGTAAATATATCTTGCTGCTTGACGTATAGAATGAAGATCGCCTTTTTTTGCAAGAGTGATAATCTTTTCTGCATATGGTTTCAATGCTTTTGCACGAGCCAATGTTGTTGTGATTTCACCGTGTACAAAAAGTTCAGTCGCTAAAGAACGCAACAATGCCTTTCTTTGGTCTTGCGCTTTTCCTAGCGTATGTTTTTTACACATATGTCTCATTTTTCTTTATCCTTTACTTATTAATTAATTGTATTCTCGTAGGATTTAACGGGGTTAGCCGATTAAATCTTCTTCCACTGGGCTTGGAGCTAGGTCTAAACCAAAGTGGTGTAGTCTTTCGATAACTTCATCTGATGATTTTTTACCGAAATTCTTTATATTTAATAAATCATGTTCTGATTTCTTTAATAATTCAGCCATTGAGTTGATGCTTGCTCTTTTCAAACAATTATATGCTCTTACAGATAATTCAAGTTCTTCAATTGTCATTGTTGGAACTTCTTCTTCTTCTGTTTTTTCAACTTCTACTTCTGCTGATGCAATCGGTGATACTGCAGGTTGCCCTGTAATTGATGCGATTTGCATAAAGTGTTCGATTAATAGATTTGATGCTTGGCTTAATGCGTTTTGTACATCGATTGAACCGTTTGACCAGATTTCTAATGTTAATTTATCAAAGTCTAATGCATCTCCTACACGTGCACTTTCAACATTGTAACTTACTCGTTTGATTGGCATAAATGTTGCATCAATAGGTAACATATCTATTGTTGCATCTTTTGCATCTCTTGGAACATCGTGTGGTACATATCCTTTGCCGGTATCTACTATGATATCTGCATGAAATGAACCGCCGTCTGCAACTGTACAAATTAACCAGTCTGGGTTAACCACTTTTACACCTGCAGGTAATTGAATATCGCTGGCTAATACTGGTCCCGGTTTATCTACATCAATTCTTAAGTGTTGTGATTCTTTTGATTCAGTTTTTACTACTAAACCCTTTAAATTCAACATTACGTCTATAACGTCTTCTAATACACCCGGAATTGCTGTATATTCGTGAGTAATACCTTCGATTCTTGCACTGGTAACAGCTGTACCTTCTAGACTTGATAATAATACTCGTCTTAATGAGTTACCAACTGTTGTCCCGAAACCCCTTTCTAATGGTTCAATTACAAATTTTCCGTACTGTGAACCATCAGAACTTGTTGTTGTATTAACACATTTAATTTTTAATTCCATTATTTTATTCTCCTAGTTTTTATCTACTTAATTGTTAGTTATATAAGTTAATGCTTATTACTTACAATTTCTACTTAGAATAATATTCAATTACAAGTTGTTCTTTTATTTCAGGATCTAATTCTTCTCTTTCTGGAATTCTATCGAATGTTATTTTTAATGCTTCTTTATCGATTGTCATCCATGCTGGTGCACATGCCATATCAATCATGCCAATTACATCATTTAAGTATTTTGAACTCTTTGTCTTGATTGTAATTACATCGCCAGCTTTTACTAAGTATGAAGGAATATCTACCTTCTTACCGTTTACAAGTACGTGACCGTGGTTAACTATTTGTCTTGTTTGTTTACGAGTTATACCAAATCCTGCTCTGAATAAAATGTTATCTAATCTTGCTTCAAGTAATTGTAACAAAATTGTACCGGTAACACCTTTTCTTCTTGCTGCTTCGTTATAGTATCTTACGAATTGTTTTTCACTTACCAAATATGTGAATCTGATCTTTTGTTTTTCTGCTAAGTGAATTGCATATTCAGAAAGTTTCTTTCTTACTGCACCATGTTGTCCTGATGAAGTTTGTCTCATTGATGATGTTAACTTTCTGTTTGATAAGTCTTTAACCTTTTTGTTTCTGAATAATTTATTGGTTGGTCCTGTATATCTTGACATTGTTTATTTTTCTCCTTTTTCTTGTGCGGGGCATCTATGGTTTGCGTATGGACTATTTACGCAAGCCCCCGCGATTTTTACTAACTTCTTCCTTTTGTCAGAGCTTACGACATCTGACTTACGTAAAATTATACTCTACGTTTTTTAGGAGGACGGCATCCGTTGTGTGGAATAGGTGTTACATCTTTTATTAATGTAATTTCTAATCCTGCAGCTTGGATTGCTCTGATTGCAGTTTCTCTTCCTGAACCAGGTCCTTTAATATGAACTTCTACTTTCTTCATTCCTTGATCGATTGATTTCTTTGCAACTAATTCTGCTGCTGATTGTGCTGCGAATGGAGTACCTTTTCTTGCACCCTTGAATCCTGAAGCACCTGCTGTTGCCCAAGCAATAGCATTACCTTGTGTATCTGTAGAAGTTACTATTGTATTATTGAAAGTTGATTGTATGTGTACAACTCCCTGTAATACATTTTTCTTTTCTTTTTTCTTTGTCTTTTGTGGTCTTGCCATTTCTTTTTCCTTTATCTTTTTTTGTTATATTTTCTTATTTATCTTTTCCCTTTTAGGGTGTAAGGTATTTATTTTATTACCTTATTTTTTCTTTGAAACTGGTCCTGTTTTCTTTCCGCGTTGTGTTCTTGCGTTTGTTTTTGTTCTTTGTCCGCGGCATGGAAGTTTACGTTTGTGACGTAATCCTCTGTATGAACCGATTTCTTGTAAACGTTTAATATTCATTGTGACTTCACGTCTTAAGTCACCTTCGATGTGATAGTTTGATAATTCGTTTCTTAGTTTTTTAATATCATCATCTGTTAAATCGTCTGTTCTTAAGTCTGGTGAAATTCCAGTCGCTGCTAAGATGTTCTTAGCTCTTGTTGGCCCTATGCCATAAATGTAAGTTAACGCTACTTCCATTCTTTTGTTACGAGGTAGGTCAACCCCTACTAATCTTGCCATTTTTTTCTCCTTTTCTGTTGTTAGATTTTTTTTGTTATGAGGCTTAAATACTTCCTCACCACTTGCCGTTTTCCTCGCAAGTTCAGGTCCTTTTGTGTGTCATCAATTCGTATCCGTTTGGCATGCCTTTGAGTTTGTCGCTCAATTTGTGCCAATGGCGAATTATCCCTGTCTTTGTTTGTGTTTAGGGTTTTCGCAAATTACGGCAATTCTGCCTTTTCTTTTGATACATTTGCATTTGTCACACATTTTCTTTACTGATGATCTTACTTTCATTTTCTTTTCCTTTTATATATTGTTTGTACGTGAGATTTCTACTTTAATCTGAAGGTTATACGACCCTTGGTTAAGTCATATGGTGTCATTTCGACTTTTACCTTGTCTCCCGGTAATATCCTTATGAAATTCTTTCTGATTTTACCGGATATATGTGCTAATATTTCGTGGTCATTTTCCAGTTTGACTCTGAACATAGCGTTCGGCATTGATTCTATTATTGTGCCTTCTAATTCTATTACGTCTTTTGCCATATTTTCCTCATTTTTCGGCTTGTGAAACTACCCAATATACATGGGTCTTTATTTTATCTTACCTGCAAAATATTTGTTTGCAAGCGGTTTTCATATTCTTTTTAAGCTTTTGTAACGTTATTTTTATTGAATGTTTTTCTAATGTTTAAAAACTTCAAATAATACACGGCTTTGCCCTAACTCCTTTTATCTGCTCCTTTTTAAAAAGTTTGTAAATTTTTATTAAGTTGTTCTATTGTTTTGTTATTTTAATTAAACAAATATATCCCTTTCCCCTTTGTTCTGATTTTGATTAATTTTTCTACTCATATTATTGCAAGAATGTTTTAATCGTGATAACATGGTTTTATGTCAGAGAAGGTTGAAGTTGTTACTGTAAAGAAGATGTCGAAGGATGATGTTGATGGGGTTATGCAGATTGAGGCTGCTGCTTACGGTGATCATCATTGGTCTAAATCTTCTTTTATGAGTGAAATTTCTAATGATTTAGCCTTTTATTATGTTCTGTATGATGAAAAAGGTATGCTTTGCGGTTATGCAGGTTGCTGGCATATTTTGGAAGAGGCTCATATTACAACTATTGCTATTCATCCTGACTACAGAAAACGTAATTATGCACAGGCTCTGCTTCACAGAATTATCAAAGATTGTTATGCTGATAAGATTAAGTATATTACCCTTGAAGTTCGAGTAAGTAATACTCCTGCGATTAATCTTTATACTAAATGGGGTTTTTCTTCTTTTGGTACCAGAAAGGGGTATTATCAGGATAATAATGAAGATGCTTTAATTATGTGGACTAAGAATATATTTTTTGATGAATTTAAAATTCCGTATGAGAAGTTAATAAAAACATTGGGAGAGCAAATAACTATAAATGAGTGAAGAAGTTTTGATACCTAAAATGACACGTATAGGCAAAACTCGCAGAAAGAAAATTAAGATTCCGTTTATCAATCTTGTGTTAATTTTTTTCGCTGTGTTGCTATTTGTTTGTTCTACTTTTGTTAATTTGAATATTAAACATTATATATTACCTTGGAGTATTTTTTCGGGGGCGGATTTATCTTCGGACGATTTTGTTTATAGTTTCTTTCTGATTCCGCAGGTGCCTATTGTTTTGTTTGTTGCGTCTGCGCTTGGAAAAAGATTAACTGTTATGAGCATTGTAGCTTACTTGGTAGCCGGGCTTGCAGGATTACCTTTGTTTGCTTTGGGTGGCGGAATTAAGTATATTGCTCAATTTGGATTTGGGTATTTGTTGGCTTATATTCCTGCAGTTATGATTGCTTGTAAGTTTTTGAGGGATAAGTATTCTTTTGCAAATATGATTAAAGCTGCGATTTTTGGAGTATTGATAATTCATTTTATTGGTATTTTTTATATGATATTGATTGCTTTATTCAGGCATGCCGGAGGGGTTTTTATCGAGGGGTGGATTGTTGCGCAGAGCGGCTTGAAAATAGTCTATGATATTTTGGCAAGTTTTGTTTTGATATTGATTGGCAGGTATTTACATAGCGGTTTATGCTATATTGCTAAGTAATAATATTGCCCATATGTTTATAATGTGCTACAATCAATCTTAAGGATGGGCTAGTATAATGAATTTTTTAAGATTTATTTCAGATATTCCAATTTTAATTGTTTTATTGGTATTTATAGTTTCTACAATATACTGTTATTCAAAATATGTTCAAACCGGTAAAAATTTGAATATTTTTATTGAGTTTATGAGCAAGTTCAAGCGTAATGATTTGAATTTCAGGTTTAAAGAAATTGATAATTGGATGTTAAGTAATCCATATTTTTGTTCTACTTGGATGGAATTTAGAAATACTCTTGTTTTTTCTGAATCTGTTGCTCTTAAGTCTGAAGGAAAAAATGTTTCTTATAAGGATATTTCATCAACTGTTCAGAACGTTCAAACAACTTCTGACCCATTGTATTTCTTTAATGAAGAATCTTTGGTTACATCTAAGTTTAACTTCAAGATGATACAGACAATACCAACTGTGTTGACAGGTTTTGGTCCGTTGTTTACTTTCTTGAATATTGCGATTGCTTTCGGAAAAATTGATTTTACTACTCAGGAAAGAACAGTTGCTTCTGTTTCGAATTTTATGGTTAGTATGCAGACTGCGGCTTTGGTTTCCGTTTTTGCGGTTGGATCATCTTTGATATATTTGATGATCGAACGTATTATGTATAATAAAATGTGTAAAACTCCTGTGAATAAAATTCAAGAGATTATGGGCGGGCTTTTCGCAAGTGTTTCAGCGGAAAAATTCTTATATGAATTGCTTCGTGAATCTAAAATTCAAAGTAATTCAGCTTCTAATTTGATGTCTGGTATTCCTGGAGAATTTAAGTCTGCGTTTAATGCTAGTTTGGCGACTAATTTGGTTCCTTATTTGGAAAACTTAATTTTTGGGCTTAATCAAATGAACAAGCAGCTTAAAGAATCGTTAAAAGAGAAAGAAGCAAAAGACGTTGTGGATGAATTATTTTAAGGGATAGGGATGTCGATAAAGTATTTCAAAAAAAATAGCAATAACGGTACCGAAGAAAATATCTTCTGGGTTACTATGGCTGACTTACTTTTAGGTTTGGCTATTATTTTTATAACGCTTTTCGTTCTTGCTATGACAGGTTTTTCCCAACAAAGTATTCAACAACAAAAAGTTCAAATGGAAGTGTCTGAAAAAATTAGCGGTGATTTAAAAAAGGCTAATATTGTTGCTGATGTCGATAAAATGACAGGTGATTTAAAAATTGATGCTGTAGAACTTTTTGAACTTAATAGTTATGTTTTGTCTGATAATGGTAAAGCTTTGTTAGATAAATTAGCACCGATTTATATAAATTCTATATTTGCGGATAAAGAATTGGCGGGGCAAATTCAATATATTATTATTCAAGGTCACACGGATTCACAAATGTTTGCAGGTGTTAAATCTAAAGACGAACAGTTTTTGAAAAATATGGATTTGAGTTTGAAACGTGCAAATGCGGTTGCTGAATATATTTTTAAAACTAATTATAATAAAGAGTATGCAGATCAATTTAGAAAAATTGTTGTAGTTGAAGGGAAAAGTTTTAATGATCCCGTTTTAGTTAATGGTGTGGAAGATTACGGGAAAAGTAGAAGAGTTGAATTAAAGTTAAAAGTTAAAGATTGGAATGTTTCAACAGCATTAGGATTGAAAAGAGAATAGATATGATAGATACAGGTAATATTTTAGAAACGATTAATATGGTAAAATTGTACAATCTTGATATCAGGACTGTAACTTTGGCGTTAAGTTTGAGAGATTGTATTGCAGAAGATGTAGATGTAGTTTGCGAAAAGATTTATAATAAAATTCAAAAATATGCAAAAAATTTGGTAGAATACGCTGATGAATTGGCGGATGAATATTCTATCCCTATTATTAATAAAAGGATTGCAGTTACTCCTATTTCTTTGATTGGTGAATCTTGCAAAAATCCTGATTATGTCAAAATTGCAAAAACTTTGGATAAAGCAGCAAAAGATGTTGGCGTGAATTTCATCGGAGGATTTTCTGCTCTTGTTGAAAAAGGCTGCACTAAAGGTGATAAACTTTTAATCGAAAGTATTCCTGAAGCGTTAGCCAGCACTGAATATTTATGTTCTTCAATTAATCTTGCATCTTCTAAAGCAGGAATTAATATGGATGCAGTTCTTAAAATGTCTGAAATAATTAAAAAAGCTGCAGAACTGACAAAAGATAGAGATGGTATTGGAGCTGCAAAATTAGTTGTATTTTGTAATGTTCCGGGAGATAATCCTTTTATGGCAGGTGCTTTCTGTGGCGTTGGCGAGCCTGAATGTGCTTTGAATGTCGGTGTTTCAGGGCCGGGAGTTGTTAGGGCTGCTGTTGATGCTCTTGATAAAAATGCTGATATGAGCCAACTTGCTAATAAAATAAAAGAAATTGCTTTTAAAATAACTTCTACCGGTGAACTTGTCGGTAGGAAACTTGCACAAAAATTAGATATTCCATTTGGAGTTATTGATTTATCTCTTGCGCCTACTCCTGCTGTGGGTGATAGTGTTGCTGGTATTTTCCAAGCTATGGGATTAGAGCATGCTGGGGCTCATGGTACTACGGCTGCTCTGGCTATGCTTAATGATGCAGTTAAAAAAGGTGGTATCATGGCTAGTTCTCATGTCGGTGGTTTGTCAGGAGCTTTTATTCCTGTGTCTGAAGATGCAGGCATGATTGAAGCTGCTACAAATGGATTTCTAACTTTTGATAAATTGGAAGCTATGACTTCTGTTTGTTCTGTAGGACTTGATATGATAGCAATTCCGGGTGATACACCTGTCGATACTATTGCTGGTATTATCGCAGATGAAATGGCTATTGGTATGATTAATAAAAAAACTACTGCCGTTAGAATTATTCCTGCTTATGGTAAAACTGTCGGTGATAAAATTTCTTATGGTGGTTTGTTGGGCGAAGCTCCAATTATGCCTGTCGGTAATTTGTCTTCTACCGGTTTTGTAAGGCGTGGCGGTCGTATTCCGGCTCCAATTCATAGTTTAAATAACTAATTTTCTTTGGTCTATTTCCTACAAATGGACTATTACTTATTAACATGGTTGAAAAATATTATTATTTTGATATACTAAACATAGAATAGAGGATTTATGACAACACTAAACGAACTTGCAAATAAGTTGCAAACATATATCATAGAACAGCAAGTCGATCCGCACAATGTGCGTCAATTGAACATTCATAAATATAACAATCTTAAATTGAAGATTGCTCAATTGAGTTATCCTAATGTTGTCATTTGTATTGGTATTTCTGAAGCAACTTATAACCTTGAAGATGGTACTAAAGTTGATGGCGGGCTTGGACAAGATGAACGTTATGTTCTTAAATGGCTTAGAAGAGGTCCTGTTATCGATAATTTAAAACATTTATATTATGAATTGACTGATTTAGTATCTCTTGAAGAAGAAGTTATGATGGAAAAACAAGATCTTGAAGGTGCTGCTGAAGAGGCTAAGCTTGATATTAAAATGCCTAAACGCAAAGTTACCTTACCAAAAGATTCTCCATTACAAGAATATGAGTATGATCCACAACAAGATCAGAAAACTAAAGAAGAATACGAACAAAGTATTAATAACCCTGATATCCCTAAGTTACAAAGGTATGAAGATGCTTCTGATTTAGAGGTTTACAAAGGTCCTGGCCTGTTGAAAACTTTACAAGAAGCAATTGCAATATTTGATCTTAATGAATTTCTTGCGGGAAAATATAAATCCCAAAAGAAAGATGATAAGGATGTTGAAGAATAGTTATTGTTTTATGGGTTAATATATGGCAAATTTAAATGAATTAGCTGGTAAGTTGCAGACTTTTATTATAAGAGCTCAAATGGATTCTCATAATAGCAGATCGTTAAGTAAGAGCCGCTATAATAATTTAAAATTAAAGATAAGTTCTCAACTACAGTATCCTAATGTTATTATTACGATTGGTATTTCTGAAGCGACATATAATATTGAAGATGGTACAAAAACTGAAGGTAGTTTGGGACCTGATGAAAAATATGTTTATAAATGGATTAGCAACAAGAATATTCAACCTGCATTAAAAGAGTTGTATTTGTCTATGACAGAATTGGTTGATCTTGAAGAAGAACAACAGGAATTAAAAGAAGAACTTGAAGATGAATTAATGGAAGGTGCCGCTGGAGAAAGTCGTATTGATGATAGACCTTCCAGACGTTCAAAAAGAAATAATTTCCGTAATTTAATGATGCCTTCTCAATTCCTATTAAGAGAAGAAGAGCAGCGTCAAAGAAGAGAAAATCTTATGCGCAGAGAAGATGAGGTTATCGAACCTAAGGAAACAGTATCTTCTGTTTATGAGGAATATAACGAAGAAACTGATTTGGAAATATATAATGAACAAAAATTTGAATCCCTTGAGGATGCTTCCAAAAAACATAATTTTATGGATTTTATGCAAAATATGTTTGGTAAGAAAAAATCTGATGACGATGAGTAAATTGTGCTCGATTAATTTTTTTCTGTTTTGATAGCGCTTTTGGAACGTAATTTTCTATGGTATGTTATTGCAAATCTATGAGCTTCATCTCTTATTCGTTGGATTAAAAATAGAGCACTTGATTCTCGTGGTAGTAGGATTGAATTTGAGTTATGAGGAAGGAAAACTTCTTCTTGTTGTTTTGCTAAACTTACAAAATCAATATCTGTTATTCCCATTTCTTCAACTATTTGCATAACACTTGATAATTGACCTTTACCGCCGTCTATTATTATCAAATCAGGTTTTTCCCAGCCCTTTTCGCCTAGTCTTGAAAGTCGTCTTGTTAAAACTTCTTTCATTGAAAGAAAGTCATCAGGTTTTCCTTCTGTTGATTTGACTTTAAATTTTCGGTATTCAGATTTTTTGCTTAGACCGTTTATAAATGTTACCATTGAGGCAACTGTATTTGTTCCCTGTATGTGCGAAATATCGTAACACTCCATTCTATAAGGGAAATTGTTTAGTTTTAATTTTTCTTTTAAATACGAGCCGATATTATTAAAGTCTTCTCGTATTTTTGACATTTTAGAAAGTTTAGCGTTATCAAGTATAACTTTTGCATTTTTATCTGCAAGCATTTGTAATTCTTTGCCTTGGGTTGATTTGCCGTAACTGATTTTTACTTTTTTGCCTGAGATAATATTTAGCCATTCTTCATATAAGGCTTTTTCTCCGATGGCTTCAAGTTCATTTGATACTATTCTGTCCGGAAATTCAAGCGATAAGGTATTATAGTATTCTTTGAAAAATGTTGCAAAAAATTCTGTTTTATCGTTTTCTTCAACCTCGTAGGTGAAATCTTTTTTATCTATTAAACGTCCTTCTCTTATCATCATTATAACGATTGCTAAAATCCCTTCATCATATTGAAGTGAAATTACATCTTCGTTTAATTTCGTATTTTCATATACAACTTTTTGTTTTTCAAGTGTCTTTTTTAAATCCAAGTAACTGTCGCGCAGGCGTGCTGCTTTTTCAAATTGTTCAGCGTCAGAATATTTTTGGATTTGTTCCATTAGTTGTTTCATTAATTCTGATTGCTTTCCTGACAGAAATAATTCTGCTTGATGAACTATTGCTTTATATTCTTGGCTTGTGACCATGTTTTGACATGGTGCCAAACATTTACCTATGTGGTAATAAAGACAAGGTCTTGTTTTAAATTTTGGGGTTTTGCATTGTTTGAGCGGGAAGATTTTCTTTAGAAAATCCAGCGTTGAGTGCATTGCTCTAATATCTGTATAAGGTCCGTAGTATTTCCCTTTTTCTTGGTTGATGTTTCTTTTGCGTACTATTGAAATTCTTGGAAAATCTTCATTTGTTACTAAAAAGTATGGGTATTTTTTATCGTCTTTTAGTAAAATATTATATTTAGGTTTGTGTTTTTTTATAAGATGACTTTCAAGAATGAGAGCTTCAACTTCAGTGTTTGTTATTATGTATTCCAAATGATCAATTTGAGAAACCAAAACATTAACCTTAACACTATCGTGATGTTTTCGGTTAAAATATGACATTACCCTTCTTTTTAAAATTTTGGCTTTTCCTACGTATATAATTTCATTATCAGAATTGTAGTATATGTAGCAACCTGGTAGTGAAGGCAGTAATTTCAAGCTTTCTTTCAATTTGTCGTTCATAATTGAATTATATCATATTTGTTGTTGAATTTCTAATTAGCAATCAAATATATCAATAAATTTGCAACAATTAGCATCAAAAACTCCTTTATCTGTTATTTTTAGTTCCGGAATTACAGATAGAGAAAGAAAGGCTATTGTCATAAATGGATCTTCTAATTTACAGCCGATTTTATGAACTTGTTTTCTTAGATTGTTATATTGTTCGAGGATTTCTTCAAATGATTTGTCTGATAATAGTCCTGCTATAGGAAGCGGTAGTTTTGCCAGAACTTCTCCATTGTTTACAACAACTTTCCCGCCTTGTGATTTGACAAGTTCTATTGCTGCCATCTCCATATCGGCATCATTTGTTCCTATTACAATCATGTTATGTGAATCGTGTGCTACGGTTGATGCTATTGCTCCGCTTTTTAGACCAAAACCTTTTACAAAACCTTTTCCGATATTGCCTGTTGCTCTGTGTCTTTCAAATACTGTAATTTTTAGAATGTCATCCTCAATATTTGATTCTGCATAGCCATCTACTATTTTTATTTTTGATTTTGTTGATTTTGTTATTAGTGAACCTTCACTAATTTCTATCGCTCTTATGGTATCTGATTTTGCTTTGATTTTAAAATCTTCGTGTTCTATCCATTTTACATTGACTGAACCTCTTAGTTTTGGTGTTTCGTTCTCATCAATGTTAACTGTTAGTTTGCCTTCTTTGGCAACAAGTTTTCCGTCTTTGAATACCATTTGAGGTTTAAAGTCTTTAAGGTTGTTAAGAACTAACATGTTTGCTCTATAGCCAGGAGCGATTGCTCCAAGATTATTTAGGCCAAAATAGCAAGCGGTATTGAATGATGCTGCTTTTATGGCTGATATTGGATTTACTCCGCCTTCTACGCATTTACGAACCATATCGTTTATGTGTCCTTTTAGGTCGGTTGGGTGTCTGTCATCTGTTACAAGAATACATCTGTTTGCATTGTTTTCCTTTAGAATTGGAATTAGTGCTTGCAAATCTTTTGCTGCTGAGCCTTCTCTTATCATTATGTGCATTCCAAGTCCTAATTTTTCTTCTGCTTCTGCAACATTTGTGCATTCGTGATCTGACATTACTCCTGAGGCTATATAGGCGCATAAATCTTTTCCAGTTAGGTTTGGAGCGTGTCCGTCAATTTTTTTATGATTGCTTTTCCCTAAAATCAGTTTTGACATTACGTCTTTGTCACAATTAAGAACTCCAGAATAATTCATCATTTCTGCAATTCCTAAAATTTCAGGTGAATCTATTAAAAATGATAAATCATAACTTGCTAAATCAAAACCTGAAGTTTCAAATTGTGTTGCAGGAACGCAAGATGGTAACATCATATATACTTGCAGCGGTAAATTTTTGCAAGCTTCGCGCATGAAACTTATTCCGTGCAGTCCAAAAACGTTGGAAATTTCGTGTGGGTCTGCAATTACTGTAACTGTACCTTCCGGAACTACTGCTTTGGCAAATTCTTTTGGCAGGCACATTGAACTTTCTATATGGACGTGTCCGTCTATGAATGATGGTGATAAATATTTCCCTGCTAAATCTATTTCTTTTATTCCTTCATAGTTTTGGGCAATTCCTGCTATCATTCCTTTATATATTGCAACATCAGTTAGGGTTATTTTGTTATTAAATACATTTACTACATTGGCATTTTTTAATACTAAATCTGCTTTTTGTTCGCCTTTTGCTACTTTTATTAAATTTTCCATAATTCTCCTAGTTTTTTGTTTTATATTACTATAGCATAAATTCCTATAGGGTAGTTAAATATATTGTTATTTATGTTAAAATACATTGTTGTAATTTTAATTTAAGGGGAGTTTTTATGTTTAATAATTTGGTTAACAAATATGTTACTGGCAGAAATATCATGTTTATTGTCGTCGCATTGATATTTTTTATTTTGGTTACTAAAATGCAAGATGTTGCAATAATGTTTTTTGCTTCTTTTGTTATTGCTTGTTCGCTTAATCCGTTAGTCGATAAGTTATCTGTTAAAATGAAAAGACCTGTTGCTTCAGGACTTATTTTGGGGGGAGTTATATTATTAATATTACTTATTTTTATTCCGTTAATAGTTATGGCGGGTCATGAAATAAAATCGTTTGCGATTTCTTTTCCTCAATATTTGGAAAATATTGAAAGTTTTATTGATAAAACGCCTTTTATAAATAAGTCTAATATCGCTAAAATTGATGTTGCTAATTTAGTTTCTTCGGCTTCCGGATTTGCTTCTAATTTTGTAAATGAAATTGTTGGTGTTGGTAAAAATTTGGGTTCTGCTTTTATTTACCTTTTAGCTTCTTTAATTATGATTTATTATTTTATGGCGGATAAAGAAATTATTGAAAAAACTTATGTTCATTTGTTCCCTGTTCCAATGAGAGAAAAAGCAAAATCTGTTTTGGAAATTATTTCAAAAAAAATTGGTGGATATGTTTTGGGACAGCTTGTTGCTATGGCTGGTGTCGGAATTGTTATGACAATCGGGTTATTAATTTTAGGTGTTGATTATGCTGTTTTACTTGGGTTTATTACGGCAATTCTTGATATTGTTCCTGTTGTGGGACCCGGGCTTGCGCTTGTGATTTGTCTTATTGCTGCTTATAAGTTAGGTCCTGTTGTATTAATTCTTGTAGCTGTTGTTTTTGCGATTGCACAGTTGGTGGAAAATAATTTTGTAAAACCTTATGTCTTTGGAAAATTACTTGATATTCACCCTGTTATTATTTATCTGTTTTTATTTATTACCGCTAAATATATGGGGGTTATTGGAGTAATTTTTGCACCCGCAATCGCAGCTACTGTTTGTGTATTGATTGAAGAATTATATATGAAAAACCTTGATAATGACGCTTCGGTTATAGTTGTAGAAGATTCAAGTTTAAATAATAGTCAAGATATTTAAAAAAAAAAGTGGCTCTTGAATTTTTCAAGAGCCACCTTTTTTTATGTTAGTTTATTCTTCTTTTTCACCAATACTTATATAACAATCTTTTCGTTTATTTGAATATGTTGTATGTAGTAGTTCGTGAGCTTTATGTGAATTTGGATATTCAAGATGTTTTTCATAAAGTTCTTTTATCTCTGGGTTTTCGTGAGATTTTCTATATTGACCTTTTTCATCATCGTCATATAAGCCTTGTGCTCTTTGTTCTCTGATAATCGGTTCATTACAACTTATTGGTTGTCCGCCGCCGTTTATACATCCGCCAGGACATGCCATTACTTCTAACATTTGGTAATCGGCTTTTCCTTCCTTGATTTCTTTAATACATTTTTCTGCTTCTTTTAAGGTGTTTACAATTTTTATTTTTAATTTTTTACCTTTTAAATCAAGTTCAACTGTTTTTGTTCTATCAAGTCCTCGCATTGGTTTTATTACAAGGTCTTTTAATTCTTCGCCTGTTACAAGTTCGTAGGCTGTTCTAACTGCAGCTTCCGCGACTCCGCCTGAAACCCCGAAAATTGTTCCTGCACCCGTATATTTTCCAAATGGAGAATCAGCTTTTTCTCCTACTATTTTTTTGAAATTTAGACCTGCTGTATTTAACATTTTACCCAGTTCTTGTGTTGTTAATACATAATCTATATCGTATGTTCCGTCTGCTCTTTTAAATTCTTCTCTTAATGCTTCTGCTTTTTTCGCGGTACAAGGCATTACTGATACACTTACAAGATTTTCTGAAGTGTAGCCTTCATAGTATTTGGGTACAAATTCCTTAATTATTGATCCCATCATCGCTTGTGGTGATTTACAGCTTGATAGATGATTTAGCATATCAGGATGTTTAAGCTCCAAAAATCTTACCCAAGCTGGGCAACAAGATGTAAATAATGGTAGATTTTCACCTTTTTCAAGTCTTGAGATAAATTCTGTCGCTTCTTCCATTATGGTTAAATCTGCTGAAAAATTTGTATCAAATACTAAGTCAAATCCAATATATCTTAGTGCTGTATATAATTTATCGGTTAAATTGGTTCCCGCCTCTAATCCAAGCATTTCTCCTATTGCAACCCTCACTGATGGTGCAAATTGTACTACTACTTTTGTATTTGGGTTGTGAAGTTCTCTCCATACTTGTTCTACTTGTGATTTTATTGTAATTGCTCCTACAGGACAGATTGCCGCACATTGTCCGCAGTTTACACATTCTGTATGTGCTATCGGTTTGCCTGCCATTGGTTGGGCTATTGTTTGGCTTCCTCTATTGGCAAAGCCTAATACTTCTAAGCCTTGATATTCTTCACATGCTCTTACGCAGGCTCCGCATAATACACATTTGTTTTCATCTCGCACAATCGCAGGGGATGATTTGTCTATTGGTATTTTTACTTCTCTTGTTAAGTATTTGCCTGTAGGTTGAACATCGTATTCAAGTGCGTATTTCTGAAGTTCACAATTCCCTGATTTTTCGCAGGCTGTACATTCTCTATCGTGGTTTGCGATTAGTAATTCAAGGATTGTTTTTCTTATTTTTCTTATTTTTTCTGTATGTGTTTTTATTACAAGTCCGTCTTTTGGCGGCATATTGCAGGCTGCTTGCAAGCCTTTTCCTTCAACTTCTACAAGACACATTCTGCATGCGCCAAAATCTTTTATCAGGTCTTTTCTGTAACATAATGTTGGTACATTAAAACCATGATTTCTTATTACTTCTAAAACGTTTGTCTCGTCTGTATATTCGCAAACTCTACCATTTATAATTATTTTACCCATATTTATTGTCCTCAATTTTACGATAATTCTATTGCATTAAATGCACATCCGTTCATACATGCACCACATTTTATACATTTGTTCTGGTCAATTTTGAATGGTGATTTTATTACACCATCAATAGCTCCTACAGGACAATTTCTTGAACATTTTGAACATCCCTTGCATTTTTCAGGGTTTATTGTGTATGTTTTTAGTGCTGTGCATACTCCTGCCGGACATTTTTTATCTCTAATATGTGCTATATATTCATCTCTGAAATATTTTAATGTAGATAATACAGGGTTTGGTGCTGATTTGCCGAGTCCGCATAATGAACTTTCTTTGACTACTTCTGCAAGCTCTTCTAATGTGTCCAAATCTTCCATTGTACCTTTGCCTTCGACAATTTTATTTAATATTGCCAACATATTTTTGGTACCTTCTCTACAAGGTGTACATTTTCCGCAACTTTCGTGCTGGGTGAAGTTCATAAAAAATCTTGCAACTTCTACGATACAAGTGTCCTCATTCATTACGACAAGTCCGCCTGAACCTACCATTGCACCTTCTTTTTTCAGCATATCGTAATCCATTGGCATATCAAGATGTTTTTCTGTTAAGCACCCGCCTGATGGACCACCTAATTGTACGGCTTTGAATTTCTTTCCGTTTCTTATTCCGCCGCCAATGTCAAATATTATTTCGCGTAATGTTGTATTCATTGGGATTTCTATAAGTCCGTTATTATTAACTTCTCCTGTTAAGGCAAAGGTTTTTGTTCCTTTTGAAGTTTCTGTTCCCATAGAATTAAACCATTCTGAGCCGTTTAATATTATTAATGGAACATTGGCAAAGGTTTCTACGTTATTTAATAAGGTCGGACGTTTAAATAAACCTTTTTCTGCCATGTGAATGTTTTTAGGACGTGGCATTCCTCTTTCACCTTCAATAGATGCAATCAGGGCTGAAGATTCTCCGCAAACAAATGCGCCTGCTCCTTCTTTGATGTGAATTTTAAATGAAAAGTCTGTTCCCATTATATTATCACCCAAGAAGTTTCTTTCCGTTGCATCTTTGATTGCGTGTTTTAATCTCTCAATCGCAAGAGGATATTCTGCTCTTACATATATATAGCCTTCATCTGCTCCTATTGCAAATGCTGCGATTGCCATTCCCTCTAAAAGTTTATGTGGATCATCCTCCATAACACTTCTATCCATAAATGCTCCGGGATCACCTTCATCTCCGTTGCATATTACATAAGATTTTCCACCTTTATATCGTGCTACTGAACGCCATTTTCTTCCTGTTGGAAAACCGCCGCCACCACGACCTCTTAGGCCTGATTTTTCTATTTCATCAATAACTTTGTCAGGTTCATTTTCCGTTAGGACTTTTGCTAATGCTTCGTATGCTCTTACTGATAATGCTTCTTCTAAGCTCTCAGGGTTTATTTTTCCGCAGTTTGCCAGTGCGGCTCTGGTTTGTTTTGCGTAAAAATTGATATCTTCTGTATGTAGTGCTTTTTTCCCTGTTGCAGGATCTTCATATAATAATCGCTCAACCGGTTTGCCGTTTAAGATGTGTGAATTAAAGATTTCTTCAACATCTTCAACTTTTACTTTTACATAGGTTGTGTTTAAATCAGGTATTGCCACAAGTACACCTTGTTCACAAAATCCGTGACAACCTGTAGGTACTGTTGTTATTTTATCTTTGTCTGTCATCGTGGAAACAGAAGCGCCTAATTGTTTGAATTTTTCTATAACTTCATTTGCGCCGCAAGCTAAACAACCTGTTCCCGCACAGACAAGAACTCTTAAACCTTGACTTTTTACGTATTCAATAGCTTTTTCTTGTTCTTTTTTTATATTAATTCCTAATGTTTTCATCATCTTTATTCTCTTTCATCCTTAATTAGCGTATCTATAATCAGTGTGATTGCTTCAGGCGTCATTTTTGCATGAACCTTTCCGTTTATAACTACTGCCGGTGCAAGTGCACAAGCTCCTAAACAATTTACTATCTCCAGTGAAAATAAGCCATCAGGTGTTGTGTATTTCCCGGTGTCTAGTTTTAACTTCTCTTTTATTGCCGTTAGGACTGCTGATGAACCTCTTACATGACAAGCTGTTCCATCACATACTTTTATTTCATATTTGCCTTTCGGCTCTAATGAAAATTGAGAATAAAATGTTGCAACTCCATATACTGTTGCCGGTGATAAGCCCTCTATATGTTCGCCAATATAAGTTATTGCATCTTCAGGTAAAAAGTTGTATATGCCTTGAACCTTTTGAAGTATTGCTATTAATGATGATTTTTCATAATTATAGCATTGCAAAATTTCATTGATTTTGTCGAAATCAATTTTTACTGTACAATTTGTCATAACTACCTCGTATCAATAATAAACACAATATTATTTTCTATATAAAACTTATCTTTGTCAAGTTAAATGCTATATTTATCGGGTATTCTATGGAGATTTTTGTAAAAATAAGAAATAAAAAAACGAGGTAAAACCTTACCTCGTTTTAAGTTATTATTTTAATGAACAAAATGAGCTACAATTGTTAGTACTATTGTTGTTACTATTGCAAAAATAATTGCACTCAATGCTCCTGTTCCCGAAGTTTGTTTATATACATTCTTCGAGTTATCTTCTATTTCATTATTTTCCATTGATAAATCATTCTCCTACTTTAAAAATCTAAGGTATATATATAATGAACTTACCAATAGAGAAACGGCAACAACAATTACACCATATTTCATAAATTGCATAAAGTTCATCGGGTGTCCTTCTTTGGCAGAATTTTCGCTGACAATAACATTTGCTGCTGCACCTATCATTGTCATATTGCCGCCCAAACATGCTCCTAGTGATAAACACCACCACAATGGCAGTGCATATTCACTTCCCATAGATTTTTCTATTTCTACTAACATTGGTGACATTGTTGCTGTGTATGGAATATTATCAATTATTCCTGAAATTATTCCTGATGCCCACAAAATTAACATTGATGCTAAATTTTGTGACCCTTGTGTTATGTCAAGAATCCATTGTGCCATTAGTCTTATTCCACCACTTGCTTCTACACCGCCTATTATTATAAATAAGCCGATAAAGAAGAATATTGTGTTCCATTCAACATCTTTTAAGATATCTGTCGGCTTTTCAAATAATAATAAGAAACTTGCTCCTAACATTGCTGCTACACATGTTTCTATATGTGTCATATCGTGTGTTATAAAGCCTATTATTACCAGTGCCAAAACTATCATTGAACGAATCATTAAGTTTTTGTCGGTAATTGTTTTTGAGTTGTCAATATTGGCAACTGCTTGCATTTTTTCTTCTGTTGCGTGAAGTTTCTTTCTGAAAATTATTGCTAATATCCCTATTGTTAGTATTAAAATTATTGCAATTACTGGTGTTAATACTTTTACAAAGTCCATAAAGGTTAAACCTGCTGCACTTCCGATAATAATATTAGGTGGATCTCCTATAAGAGTTGCTGTTCCACCGATGTTTGATGCAAAAACTTCTGTTAGTAAAAATGGTATTGGATTGATTTCTAATTTTCTTGCTACAAAAAATGTTACAGGCATGATTAGAATTACTGTTGTTACATTATCCAAAAATGCACTGATTATTGCTGTGAATAACCCCAATACCGCAAGAATTGAAATTGGATGTCCTTTTGTGAATTTTAATAGTTCATTTGCTATCCAATTAAATACTCCGCTTCTTGTTGAAATGTTTACTATTATCATCATTGATACAAGTAAAAAGATTACATTGAAATCTACAAAATTTATAAAGTAATGCGGGTTTATCACTCCATCAATAAGTTTTGTTTGACTTACTAAGCCTAAAAGTATTGTTATTACCGCTCCGATTAGCGCAATCGTTACCTTTGGAATTTTTTCTGTTGCGATAAATATATATGCAAATAATAACAGTCCAAAGGATATTGCTACGTTGTGGGCTGCTACAAATTCTGTTAACATTTTGCTGCCCCCTTATGTATTGCACAAGCTATTGCTAATGCTATTTCTGCATCATTATCTGTTTTCTTTTTGTTTGTTGTGTATTTCTCTTCTTCTACTTCTTCAGGACAATATTTGTTTATTATTGCAATAACTTTTGCACTGATTTCCATTACAAATATCATTATTGTTAAGAAAAAGAAGACAGTGCTCATTCCGATTGCTAATATATAGCAGCCAGCTTTTAGTGTTTCTAACATATTTTCTTCTCCATAATACTTGCTTATGTATGCGAAAATTTTGCATACAATACTACTAACTTTTACTATTTATTTTTTTTATAAATAGCGTATTTATGGAGCTCGTGCTATTATCGCATTCTCTAAAATAGGAGATATTTTATGAGAGCTGCGAAGGGTATATTTTAATGAATAATGTTTATAATTTAATGTTAGTTTGTTATCTTTAAATGTTGCAAATCTGTTATCACTTGAGCCTAAGGTATTATTTTTTGTGTTTACACTTGAAATTTCACAATTCCCAACAAATTTTTGCAATAATGAATATTTTTTATCTGATTGACTGTCGGTTGTAGATATAATTTCATCTTCTGTTGTAACTGCTTCAATTACACAGTTTGCATCAGTATATGCGGGTAAAGCATATGGCTCTACTCTATTTGTCAGGGTTAATATAAATATGAAAAATAGAAATACAAATTTGATGAAATTTTTCATATTTGAATTCTAACATAAAAATATCTTTTCTAATATTGTATAATCGTTTTGATTTTGATTTTTTTTAATATTTATTGAAGGGAAAAATTTTTTATGCTAGCATAGCCTTGTGTAGCAGTGAAGAAAAATGAGGTAAACTATGCAGGCCCGTAGAGCAGCAAGAGAATTAGCATTTATATTATTTTCTCAGTTTGATAAAAAGATTACTAATTATTCTAAAGAAAATTTGGACGATATTATTATTAAGTCTGTCAGAATATTATCAAGTAGTGCCAATGATGAGTTGAAAACAGCTTTAGGTACTCTTATTGATATGCGTAATAAGATTGATGATTATGAAGCTGAACACGAAATCAATTTAAAAAGACCTATTGATGCTGTTAATATTTCTGTTCCAATTATGATGACCGGTGTAATGGCTCAAAAAGTTGACGAGATGATTGACGTGGCTGAAAAAGCTTTGTTAGCTCTTGAGATTGCTGAATTTGTTACTTTGGAATCTCAAAATGAAGTTAAATCTTATGCAATAAAAATTGCTCAAGCCTTCCAACAAAACCATGAAGATATTGATGAACAAATTCAAAAATATGCTACAGGTTGGGATTTTGACAGATTAATTAAAATGGATAAAGATATTTTAAGAATTGCAATTTCCGAACTTTTATATGTTAAAGAAGCTCCAATGAAAGTTATTGTTGATGAAGCTTTAGAACTTGCTAAAAAATATTCAACTGATGATAGTGCTTCTTTTATTAACGGTATTTTAGCAAAAATTATTGTTGATAATGGTATAAAAGGTTAAATAAATCTGGAATATAAGAATAAAAAAAACGGTGATATAAATTCACCGTTTTTTTATTTAATTTAATAATTTTATTCCAAAATTTAGGTATAGTGCGAAAATTACCTGTAGAAAATAAGGGATAAGTAATATTCCTGCAAGTTTTGATAGTTTAAAAAAGTAAATCATTGTGAAAAATACTGTTATTAGTAATATTGAAACATCTAATAGTGCAAAATCTATAGATTTTAATTCAAAAAACAGATAGCTCCATATTAAATTAAAAAATAATTGTAAGAAAAATAAATTTATTGATAAGTATTTTGTTTTGCTGCTTGGTTTAAATAAAATTATAAAAAATGCACAAGTCATTAGTGTATATAATATCCCCCACGCAATCGGGAAATATGCCGGCGGTGGGGTTAAAAAAGGTTTGTTTAATGTTTGATACCATAAATTGTTCATATTTATATGGTATCGGTTTTTGTTATTTTTTCATTGTTCTTTTGTTCTAAATTCTAATACTTTTGTCCTACGAATAATTATTGAAAGTTAGAAAAATAAAAATTCACAAGCCTATGAATAGAATTAACCCTTAAAAATTTTTATCCTGACTCTAAGGAGTTTTGATATGAAAAAAATTGTATTACTTTTAATCTTCCTGTTAAATTGTCAACTTGTTTTTGCAAGTCCAAATAGTCAAATACTTGATAAAATTGAAGATTCTTTGTATGGATATACTTATTCAAATGAAAGTGATTCTTCAAGATTAAACAGGCTTGAAGAAAAAATTTATGGAAAAACTTCCAATGGCGAAATTCAAACACGTATTGCAAAACTCAAAAAAGATATTTCAGCTGATCAAATAGGTAAAGAAATTGAACCTTGTGAAGATACTTTCGCTGAACCTGAAGATTCTTGGGTTTTTGCAAAGGAACCTGTTGAAGCATCTAAAATGGATTATCCGGCGGTGGATGAACTTGAACGTGCGGTTTTTCAAAAAGAATTTAAAGATGAAAAATTGCCGACAAGACTTTCAAAACTTGAAACAAAAACTTTTGGTAAAACTTTTGAAAGTGATGATTTATCAACTAGAGTTGATAGGTTAAAGGCTGAAATTAAACCTAAAAAGTTTATGGATAACAAACTTGCTCAGCAGGAAAATGCTTTCTATGATGGTGATGTTGATAGATTTGATGAAAACTATCATCTTGATTCTTATGGCAATGATGCGTTTGATTATTCAAGTTTGAATATGAATAACGGTATGTCTCAAAGTTATTCTTCATCTTCATCTCCATTTGGCGGCAGTTATGATGATTATGAGTTTGATGACTATCAATCAAATAACGTTTTTAAACCTGCCAAACAATTAAGTATTTCTTCTATTGAAAAAACTCTTTATAAAACAAAATTTGAAAATGAACCTATGTCTAAAAGATTATCAAGGGTAGAATCAAGTATTTTCGGTACTGAATTTTCTCAAGATAGTGAAAGTGAAAGATTAATGAGAATTTCCAGCGCTATAAATGCTCAAAAATCTGCCAGAAAATATGATAGTAACAAATTTGGACAAAATATGGCTACTGCCTTTCAAATTGGTACTCTTATTTTGATGGTTCTTGCGTGTATTCTGTAGTAAATTTCATATAAAATTTGTCTTTATTATCCGTTTGTTTCTTGTTTTTAATATATAATTATTAAAGATAGAAGGGTATTAAGATGACAAATTATGATAAATTTACTACAGATGAGTTCCAAAATAAAATAAATACAATAGTTTCTGATTTAAGTGATAAAGATAGTATATTTAAACTTTCAGAAATTTATGATAAATCTTCTGATAATGAGCATATTAAAATTATAGAAAAACATTTGTCGTTATTGATGAAACCATATAAAAACGGTTCAATCGGACTTGCTCAAATAAATCCTATTGCAGGTGATATTGAGTACAATGCAAAAAAAGTTGTTAAATATATTATTCATGCTCAAAATATTGGGCTTGATATGGTAGTTTTTCCTGAATTGATTTTGATGGGGTATCCTATTGAAGATACTATAGACAGGCACCCTATTATTGTTGAAGAAAATGTAAAATGGTTAAAACAAATTGCAAAAATTACAACTTCAACAACTGCAGTTGTAGGTTTTGTTGAACCTCGAAAATATGATCATTTAACAGGTAAAAAATATTATAATTCTGTTGCAATTTTAAAAGATGGTAAAATACAACAAATTGTTAGAAAATCATTACTTCCTACTTATTCGGAATTTAATGATTACAGATATATTGAACCATCTCCTGTTGTTGGTTGTCAGCCAGCTATTACTCTTGGAAATTTTAATAAAGATAATGTTCAAAATTGTTCTAAAACAACTGTTGTTAACGGTAGAAAATATGGAATTTCTATTTGTGAGGATTGCTGGAATAATAAGGAATTTTTTAATGATACAATTTTGTATTCCAAAGACCCGATAGAAGAATTATCAAAGGAAAATCCTGATGTATTTATAAATTGTTCAGCCTCTCCTACAAGAGCTAAAAAAGAACAATTAAAGCATAATATGTTATCTTTTATTAGTGAAAAATATTCTGTTCCTATTGTTTATGTAAACCAAGTTGGAGCAATAGATAACAGTTCGTTTGACGGTTCAAGCAGGGTTTTTGATAAAAATGGTAAATTACTTGCAAGAGCAAAATCTTTTAAGGAACAATTTTTAATTGTTAATCCAGAAAAAGACTTGGGAAAAATTTATCCGTTGACAAAAGGTTTGGAAAAAACATTAACTGAACAAAAAATTTATACGCTTGAATATGAACCTGATTTAGAAAGAACTTATAAAACAATTATTCAAGGGATAAGAGATTATTTTAATAAAACAGGTTTTAAACGAGCAGTTTTAGGTTTGTCCGGAGGTTTGGACTCTACTGTTTGTGCTGTTTTATTGGCAGATGCAATCGGCGCTGAAAATGTTTTTGGGGTTAGTATGCCGTCAAAAATTACAAGTTCAGCAAGTAAAAATGATGCTGCTTTATTAGCGCAAAATCTTAAGATTAATTTCACTGAAGCAAGTATAAAAGATATGGTTGAAACTACAAATAATTGTTTGCAAAAATTGTTTTCAACTGTTGAAAAATCTTGGGATTGTCGTTATAAACAATCTTTCACTATGGATAATATTCAAGCTCGTTCAAGAGCGATGTTTTTGTGGGGAATAAGTAATGAATTTGAAAGATGTCTTCCTATTGCAACTTCTGATAAGTCAGAATTGTATATGGGATACGCCACAATAAATGGTGATATGTCAGGCGGGTTTGCACCTATTGCTGATGTTCCTAAAACAAAACTTTTTGCACTTGCTCGTTGGCTTAATGAGAATAGAGAAGTTAAAAATGCTATTCCTGAAGCTATTATTTTGAAAAAACCGGGAGCTGAGCTTGCAATAAATCCTAAGACAGGAAAACCGCTTATTGCAGAAGATGCTCTTATGCCATATGAATTTCTGGATGAAATTATTTGGCGTATTGAAAATAAAAAAGAGCATTATTCTGATATGGTTAATTCAGAGTTTTTGTATGAGAAAAAAAATACTGTAACTCGTGAAACGAAACTTGAATGGCTTGATAAATTTTATCGTAGAATGTCAACAGCACTTTATAAGTGGTCAATTTTACCACCGTCTGTTATTGTTGATTCTCGTTCTATAAATAAATATGATTACAAGCAACCGATTACTTCTTCAAGAATTAATTATAAAGGGCTTGATGAAAGTGAAATTGAAAAGAAAATTCTTGCTCTATTGTAATATGTTACAGTGTATTAAGCAGAATTTTTTAGCCAATATGGCTATAACATAATTATAACGGCATTAAAGAAATTTCCTTATTTGACAATGGTTCTGATGTTAGATTTTATGCTATCATAATCTCTAAGGAACTCCTATGATTAAGAAGAATATTTTCAGCATATTGTATAAATATTCACCGTTGAATTTTTATACAAATAAAGATAGCCATACAATAATTAAATCTATTCATAACCCGTCTATAGGTTATGAGTTTGATAAGGAATTTAGTCCGGATGAAATTCATACTATTTGGAAAGAAATAAGATTACATAAGCGAATTTCTACCATAAGTATTTTTATATTATTCATTGCAGCTTTGTATGAATTTATTTTTCCGCATTTTTCATTGTTCGTAAATAATACCTGGTTTATCAATGCGCTTATCATGCTTGCTGTACTTCTTATTGTTTGTAATTTAAGTACGCTAATTTGTCATAAACTTTTTCAAAAGCGTTTAGCTAAACTTTTTGGCGAATATAAAACTGTAAAATTCTTTTCAGGCGAAGAAATAGATAAAAAATATTATACTATTTTTAAATTTGAGTTGATAAAGGCAATTTTAGTTATTGCAATTCTTGTTTCTGTATTTGTTTGCATTTCTCCGTTTGAGATTGCTCAAAATTTAGTTCACAAAGGTCGTTATCCTGAAGTTATAAAATTAACTACTGTTGGAGCTAAGATATTTCCTATTGCGCAAGAATGGTATGCCTTAAGAGGGTATGCTAAGTATAAAATAGGTGATTATAACGGTGCTATTACAGATTATGATATGGCTTATAAATTAAGTGCTGATGAATTTAATATTATGAATTTCGATAATAAAATTTATGTTAAATATTATCTTGGAGAGTATGATAGTGCGTTAGCTGATTTTGATACCGAAATTAACAAAACTCGTGATATCAATGAACAAAATCAATTTATGTGGGATAAGGCTCAGTTTTTGTATAACATAAAAAAATATGATGAAGCACTTGCTACATATGATGAATTGATTTCTAAAGCGGATGATGATAGAGTTTTCCTTTTGAAAGACAGACTTTATCTTGAACGAGCTCAAGTGTTCAAAAAAATGGGTGATATGGATTCTGCTCGTGCTGATCTTGAATGCGCAGGTGCTAGTGAAGATGATTTAAATAATAATCCTATTCCTCATCCTGTTTTAATGCTCGATGAAGAAACTTTTGAGTAAATCTTTCTTGTAAAACTTATTTTTTTAGTATAATAGGGCTATGGAGATTAAGAAAAGAATACTGGCTATAAATTTTGGTGGAATTGGTGATGAAATTTTTTTCTTACCAACTTTAATTTCGCTGAAAAAAGAATTTCCAGAGTCAGAAATTACTCTTGCTCTTGAACCGAGAAGCAAAGGTGTGAAAGATTTAACATCGATTATTGATAATCTTATTTTGATTGATGTAAAAGGTAAAAATAAGTATTTTGAAATGCTTAAATTGCTTCGTGCTGCTTGGAGTGGAAAATATGATTTAGTTGTTTCTTCCGGCAGTAATAAACTGATTAGTATTTTATTGTTTTTGACAGGTATAAAAAAGCGCTATGGTTATGATACCGGCTTTTTAAGCAGAATTTTGCTTACTGATTGTGCAAAACTTAATAAAAAACAGTATGCGTGTGCTATGTATCATGATTTGATTAGAAGTATTACAGATTATAATACTGAACTTCCTGAAATTGAGATTGAAAAGCGTTCTAAAATTGCAAATTCTGTATTAATTCATCCGGGAGTTAGCAAGCTTAGTGTTCAAAAAGGTTGTATAAAAACTATTACTCCTGAAGTTTGGGCAAAGACTATTGATTTGCTTGTGGCAGAAGGTAAAAAAGTTATGCTTGTTGGCGGCCCTGATGATAAGGAATGTATCGAAAAAATTCTTGAAACTGTAAGAACTCAGAATTTTACGAATTTATACGGGACAACTAAGAATTTAAAAGATTTGGCAGGGTTAATTTCTTCTGCTGAGAAGTTTTTATGTTCAGACTCAGCACCTTTACATGTTGCGGTTGCTTTGCATACAAAAACTTATGTTATTTTTGGACCAACTGATAAAGATGCACTTATTCCAAAGTCAAAAGAGGTTGTCCCAATTATGGCTTTTGATAATTGTGAGTTGAAACCTTGTTTGTGGGCTAGACGTCAAACTACTTGCGAAAGTTTGGATTGTCTAAAAATTTCTCCTGCTCAAATTGTTCAAACTGTTTGCAATAATTAATTTGTTTTTTACTAATATTACAAAATGTAAAATCTTTTTTATTGTTTGAAATTCGGTTTCTTTAAATACGTTTATTAAGATATAAGGGGAAAATAAATTTTTCTTACTATAAATAAGCTAGTCATTATTAGTCTTTAATTCTTCTATTTCTTCTACATCTTCTATTATTACTATTGCGATTTCCTCATCGCAGTTGTTTGAGGTGTGTTTCCTTAAACAAAAGGTTACCTTAATTTAGGTAACCTTTTTAATGTCTATAGATATTTCAATATCAGATATTATTTTTCGTATATCCAACCGTTAGTTAAATCAACTTTGATTGGTTCAAGTAATTTAACATTGATAATATCTGATGCCGGAACTTCAAGTTTTTCACCTTTGAATGCCCATCTTACAAATTTCATCCACCAGTTTCTGTCTTTTTTAATCTCACCTAATGCGATGAATGCTGTAGTTTGATCATTGGTTGTTGTAACAAGTGCGTTTTTCAAAATTAAAACACCGTTTTGTCTGAAATACAAACCTGGTCTTACATCCAATAATTGTCCTGATAATGAAGCACCTTCTCTGATTAAGATATATTTATCTTTTGTTACATAGTTTTGTGGAACTGATGCTGAGTATAATGCTCCGCCTTCTGAGGTTTGTGAACTCATGTATGTTGTTACTTTTATTGGAAGAATAGTTCCTGCAGGAATTGTTCCTACGCTGCCTTGAACTGTTGCGCCATCAATTACAAAACCTTCTCCTACTTTTTTGCGCATTGCTTCTGCTAATTTTGCGTTAGGGTTAAGTTTTGCTTGTTCCATCATTCTGTATAAAATTGATGCTACTTCTGCTCTTGTTGCTGGTCTATCGGCTTCTAGGTTTGTTGAACCGTCTGCTGATGGTGCGTTAACTACCATACCTAGAATTTCTGCTTTGCCGGCAGGGATTAAAAACCATTCAGGTACAGAATTTGCATCTTTGTATTTTTTCATTAATACTTCTTTTGCTTTTGCACAACTGATTGTTTCTGTGGTAAGTGCATTTACTGCAACAGATAGTGATTCTGCTCTTGATACTGAATCTTCCGGTCTGAAGGTATCTGTGTCTTTTTCATTTGATATTAAATCGAAATATACTGCTTTTTGAATGTCTTCATAAGCCCAGTAATTTTCGTCAATATCAGTGAAGTTAACAGGTTGAGCAACTTTTGTGTGCTCTTGACCTAATGCGCGGATTGCCATTGCTGCAAATTCTGCTCTTGTTACATTTGCATCAGGTTTGAATGTTCCATCCGGATATCCTACAATAACCCCTTTTTCGGATAGAATTTCAATGTCTTTTGCTGCCCAATAGTTGCTGTTTACATCAGGAAATGCGTAACTTTGCAAACATCCTGCGGCTGCAATTAGAACCATTAGTAATAACTTGAATAATTTTTTCATATTCCCTCCTTCTTTGTGCCGTAGTTTATCTTATAAATCTACCATACATTTTATTTTTTTTATAGTTTTTAGTCTTGTAGTGTTAATTTCTGTAAAGGTGGTATTTTTTCTTTGAGGTGTCCTTTTTGTTTGTGATATCATACGGGATATAGCTTTTGGAGGAGGATTCATGTTTAAGAGTAGAATAAGTGCATTACCCAATTATTGTAATGGGAAATTGTATAGCCGCTGGGATAGAGTGACAAATGTTTTTGGTGAAAAAAGTCTTTTAGCTATAAAAAGAAACAAAAAAGGTGAAACTGTTGAATTGTTGATTTCTGAAGATGGCAAAAGAGAATTATTTACTAATGATTATAAGATTATGGATATATTCGGTGATGACCGTGTAAAACGTACTTATACTTATCAAAAAACAAAAGATGGTATTGTTGGCAGGATGTCTGTTGACGAAAGTAATGAAACTAAACCTTTAATTACTGCAGCAAATTGGTTAGTTAAAAATTTCGTTCCTCAAGAAGTAAATTTAACTTTAAATACAAATCATCCAAAAGCAACAATGTATGTGCCTGATGTTAAGGTTATTGAAGATCTTATGAATTCAAAACCTATTGTTGTAAAAAATATTAAGGCTACTAATTTTTCTAAGGATATAAAATCTTTACCTTCAAAATTAGAAATGACTTCTGTTGATGGAAAAGTTGCTGTTTCTGATTCTCCTGAAACAGGTAGTATTTTTGCCTCAAAATATAGAGCTACAAAACCTGAAACTCATCCTATGGAACATATTAATGTTGTTGTATAGGATAAGTTTTTGCAATGTCTAATCAAGCGATACAGTCTGGTGTGTAATGCGTTAGTTCATTTACAAAAATATAATAAATTGTTTTTTATAAAAGAACAGGAGAGTTGTTTTGAAGAAAAAATTTATTATATTTTTATTTGTATTTTTGCTGTTTTTTAATAATTTTTCTATTTTAGTTTTTGCCAAAGAAACAAGATATCCTGATTATTCTTACGAATTTTTAGGTGATGATGATTTTGAAAGCTTCAATAGGAAAATTTTTAATTTTAACTTAAAGCTCAATAAATATGCAATTCGTCCTATTCATATTCTATGGGCATCAATTATGCCTCAATACGGTATGGATAGGCTTCGTTCTATGGCAAATAATATTGAATATCCGATAAGACTTATAAGCAGTCTTATTCAAAGAGATTTTGAAACTTCTAAAAATGAAACAATTCGTTTTTTTACGAACACTGTTTTTGGATTAGGTGGAATGTATGATCCTGCAAAGAAATTTTTGAAAATAGAACAATCTAATGAAAATATGGAACAAGCTTTAGCTGGGTGTAAGGTAAGTTCAGGTAAATATTTTGTATTACCCATTTTATCTTTTACCACCCCCAGAGGTATTTTAGGTAAGATTCTTGATACTGCCCTAAATCCCGGTTCTTATATCGGAACTCCAATTTTAGCTATAATTAAAGCATGTTTTACGATTAATAGAACTTCTTATTATCAAGATATTATAAAAATGGTTGAATCAACTTTTGCCGATCCTTATGAAATTGCAAAAATGATTTATGGAATAAGTGATTATGTAAGGTGCAATAATTATGACAGAATAAATATTTTAGATAGTTTGTTTGTTCCTGTTTTAGTGGCTAATAATGAAGTTAAAGAGCAGAAAGTTGATTTGAAAAATTCGCCTGAAAAACCGAAAATTAAAGAAGATAAAGTTGTAAAAATGGAAGTTTCATCTGAGATTGCAACTCCTAATATGTTGTATGGCGGTGCATCTAAAGAAGATGAATACACAAATAGCTATAGTGCAGAAGATTTTAGGCTTGATGCTGATATAAATTTAGCCGGTTATAATCCCCAATCTCCTGTTATTGATTCAATGCGTACTGCATTGTTAAATAATCCCGAAGTTAATAAATCTATTTGGAATGAATTATCTATTTGGAACAGAAGTTTTTCAAATAGGATAAAGACTTCTAAAATAACTATAACAGAAGGGAAGGATGATTATAATTTTCGCTATATTATGCAAAAAGATACTTCGAAATCTCCTGTTGCAATAATTTATCCTTCTATTGGAGAGGGGATAAATTCCGAGCATTCGGTAATTCTTGCAAAAATGTTTTATGATGTCGGATATAGCGTAATTATACAGGGAAGTCATTTTCAATGGGAATTTGTAAAGAGCATGCCTAAAGATTATCACCCTGGATTGCCCGCTGAAGATGCTAAAAAAATTCTTTTAGTAACTTCGAAAATCCTTGAAAAACTTCGTCTAAAGTATGATTATGAATTTGAGGATAAAGTTTTTATCGGAACATCTTTTGGAGCTTTAGAAACATTATTTGTCGGAGCGGAAGAATATAAGCATAATACATTGGGAAATTCCAGATATATTTCAATTTGCCCACCGATTGAATTATTGTATGCGATGAAACAGGTCGATAAAAATGCGCAAGAGTGGAACAATTCTCCTGATGAATTTAAGCATAGAGTTGCTACAACGGCTGCGAAAGTTATAAAATTTTATAATTTGAAAGAAGATGTAGATTTTGAGATAAATAATTTGCCATTTAGCGAATATGAAGCAAAACTTATTACAAGTTTTCTTATGCACCAAAAACTTGCTGATTTGATTTTTACTATTGAAAATTCCTCTAATTCTAAGCCGAATTCGGATATTTATAATTATATTAATAATATGGGTTTTGAAGATTATACTAAAAAATATGTTTTGCCTGTTAATTATAAATTAGAAGATTTGTCCTATGATACAAGTTTATATTCAATCGCATACTTTTTAGAAAATAGTGATAATTATAAAATTTATCATTCCGTAAATGATTATCTGACAAATCCATATCAAATGAAAAAATTGAAACAGTATTCCAAAGATAAATTAACTTTGTTTGATAATGGTTCACATTTGGGTTTTTTATATAGAAATGAATTTCTTGAAAATTTAAAACAGACAATAATCGGTCACTAATAATGTTATTATAAGATAGTTGATTGACCTTTAGGAAAGATTGTATTTTAATTGTACTTGAGAAGATAGTAGGGAAATATGCAGACTCAATTTGCAAGAACTGAATTATTACTGGGTGAAAAAGCCATTGAAAAACTAGCCAATTCAAAAGTTGCCGTGTTTGGTGTCGGCGGTGTTGGCGGGTATGTTGTTGAAGCTCTTGCAAGAAGCGGTGTTGGTGAAATTGCATTGATTGATAATGATGTTGTTTCTATAACAAATATAAATCGCCAAATCATTGCAACTCACAAAACTATTGGTCTGTATAAAGTGGATGTTGCAAAAGAAAGAATTTTGGAAATAAATCCTGATGCTATTGTGGATGTTTACAAAATGTTTTATAATCCGCAAAATGCTGACGAGTTTAGTTTTTCGAAGTATAATTATATTGTTGATGCAATAGATACTGTTAGTGGAAAACTTTCCCTAATAGAAAAGGCAAAAGAGTATAAAGTGCCGATAATTTGCTCAATGGGTGCAGGAAATAAACTTGATGCTTCAAAATTTGAAGTTGCAGATATTTCAAAAACTTCAGTATGTCCATTAGCAAGAGTTATAAGAACTGAGTTGAAAAAAAGAAATATTAAAGGTGTAAAAGTAGTTTATTCCAAAGAACCTCCAATAAAACCCCAATTTGATAAGCAAAATAGCGCAGAACTTAAAGTTCCTGGAAGTACAGCCTTTGTTCCCGCTGTTGCAGGTTTGATAATGGCTGGCGAAGTTATTAAAGATTTGACTAGAGAAATATAAAGGATGTTAAAATGACAGAAATAATAGGAAATATTCATTCAATAGAAAGTTGTGGAACAGTAGATGGTCCGGGACTTAGATTTGTAGTATTTATGCAAGGTTGTCCTATGAGGTGCCAATATTGTCATAACCCTGACAGTTGGGGAACTGAGATAAATACACAAATGTCTGTTTCTGAAATATTGGAAAAATATGACGGTGTTAAAGAGTTTGTTAAAAGTGGCGGATTGACTGTTACTGGTGGTGAACCGCTTATGCAAATTGATTTTGTTACCGAACTTTTTAAACAGGCTAAACAAAAAGAAATTCATACAGCCTTGGATACTTCCGGTATTTTGTTTAATCCTAACAATACTTCAAAAATTGATGAATTATTAAAATATACCGATCTTGTTTTGTTAGATATAAAACATATTGATAATGAAGAACATAAAAAACTTACAGGCATGCCAAATACTAATATTTTGGCATTTGCAAAATATTTATCAGATAAAAATATTCCAATGTGGGTAAGACATGTTGTTGTGCCGGGAATTACTTTTAATGAAGAATATTTGAAAAAATTAGGTGTATTCCTTGCAGATTTGCACAATGTTCAGGCCTTGGATGTTTTGCCTTATCATGATATGGCTATTCCTAAATATGAAAGTTTAGGTATTGAATATCCGTTGAAAGGTACTATTCCACTTTCGAAAGGTGATGCTATTGTTGCAAGAAATTTCATTATTGATGGTATTAAAAGTGTTAAAAATCAGACTAAATAATAATTATTGCTGATTATTATTGTTAGGTCTTTCAATACGTAATACTTCATAAATATCCATTTTTTGTGCTTTGCCGCGGATTTTTACTTCATTAATTTTAATAACATCTGCGACATCGCTTATGTATGAGTATGTTGAACTGCTTACTAGTAAGTTTGTTTTATATACTTTATTAAAACTTTCTATTCTGCTTGCAAGGTTAACGGTATCTCCAATAACCGTATATTCCATACGTGCTTCTGAACCTATGTTGCCGATAAATACTTCGCCTGTGCAGATTCCGATACCTATCTCAATTTTCGGTTTACCTTCACGAAGCCATTTTTCCCTCAAATATTCAACTTTTTTTAGCATTTCATATGCACATCTTACTGCGTTTACCGGGTGATTCATATCCTGTATCGGTTCGCCGAATATTGCCATTACTGCATCGCCGATAAATTTGTTAATTACACCGTTATATTTAGTAATTATCGGTTCCATTTCCGTAAAATATTCATTCAATATTTTTGTTACATCTTCGGCTGACATTTTTTCACTCATACTTGTAAAGCCTCTAATGTCTGAAAATAATACAGTTACAATGGCTCTTTTTCCTCCAAGTTTAAGATCATCAATGTTGCTTACTACATTTTTCATAATATCTTGGGATAGATATTTCCCCATTGCTTGTTTTATTTTTTCTTTGTTTCGGTTTTCTGTAATGAATTTGAATGAGTATCCAAAAATTAATGATACTATTTCTGCTGAAACTGGGAATACCGGATTTGTTATATATCCAAGGATTGTCATTATTATTAGAATTAAAAAGTATATTATATTTATTCCGATGATAGACAATAACCCTTTAAAGACTTTGGTTTTTAATATTATTACAAATACAAGTAATGAAAGAATTACAAAGAATATAAAATCAATTAAGAACATATAAATATTTTTATGTAGAAAATCTCCAAATCGAAGATTATCAAATGAAGTTGCTTGAATATCAACTCCTGGATGTCTTTCGTGCATTGGTGTTTTCAAAACATCATTGCTTGGTCCTGAAATGTTAACTCCGATAAAAATGATTTTATCTTTAAATAATTCAGGATTATATAAAGCATCTTCAGGATTTTTTTGCAGGTCATATTTTTCCGGGTGTGTTTCAGGAGTTATTCCTGCTTGAAGTGCATAATATGTTCTTAAAAGCCTGAATGCTGAAATTGAAATATGTGAATAACTGGATGAATTTCCAAGTGTTTGATAATACCATATCGGGGTTGATATTAGTGAATGAGTTATACTGTCAGAATTGTAATCAGGATTGTATTCTATAGGGATTACAAGTCCTGTTTTCGGAATTATAAGTTTATTTTTGTCCAGTATAATTTTGTTTGTATTATTGGCTAAAAGATACATTTTTAAAGATAGCGAAGGATAAAATTTATCACCAATTCTTACTATATATTGTTGATTATAAACTTGTCCTGTAAATACATCTTCTTTTAAATAAACTGAGCCATAATTTATTTGTTTTGATGCTAAATATTCAGAAACATTCGTAATTCCGTTGAAAGGTTTCGGATAATCATCTTTTGAAATTATTTCAACATCAAGTGCTTGATTTTTCTTAAATTTTTCAAATAATGGGTTTCCTTCGTCAGATTCCACAGATGGAGAATAGCCTGTAATAAGGTTTTTCATATTTTCCATTGTTTGAAGAAATTTATGATTTCCTTTTTTATCAGGATTAAAACTTGTTATACAAGCATCAAAACCTACAATTTTAGGTTTTGCATAAGTGTAAAAATAATCAAGCAACGCACTATATTGTTCATTTGTCCACGGCCAAGAATATTTTTCTGCGGTAATATCATCAATGATGACTAATATTGTGTCATTTGATGGCCCGACATTTAGGGTTGCAAAGTTTTTTATTAAAAATCCATAAACCGGTTTTGTTAAGAATGTTGCAGCGATTGCACTTATTACAATTGTTAAAAAGATATAAATAATGCTTGTCCCAACGTAAAACCAAAAGTTTTTGAATTTTCTCATTATATTCTCCCCGCTGCTTATTTATTTTATGATATAATAAATTAAGAAAAAAAGGAAGATTATGAACACAGATATAATAAGCAAATTAAAAGAAAATAAAATATTTCCGATAATAAGAAGTTCTAATACTCAAGATGTTATTGATAAGGTCAATGCTCTTATTGATGGTGGTCTTGATGTTATGGAAGTTAATGTTGAAACTCCTAATATATTTAATGCTATTAGAAAAGTTTCAGATAAAGCAATTATTTGTGCAGGTGGAATTATAACTTCAATTCAAGCTCAAACAGCTATTGATTCAGGTGCAAAGTTATTTTCATCACCTATATTCCAAACAAATTTATTAAAAATTTCAAAAGACAAACAGCTTCCGTTTATCGCCGGTACATCTACTGCGAATGAAGCTTATTCTGCATGGAAATCAAGAATTCCTGTAGTAAAAATTTATCCGATTACAGCAATGGGTGGTGTTGAATATTTAGAAAACCTTTTGCGTCCTATGCCGTTTTTAAACGTTATTCCTCAGGGGGATGTTAAATTGTCAGAGATAAAAGGTTATCTTGATGCAGGAGCTCTTGCTGTTGGGGTTGGTAGAAATCTTACCAATGCTCAATCTTATTCTGAAATTACTGAAAGAACCAAGAAAATATTGGAGCAGTTGAAGTAATGTCTGATAAACATTTAGATATAATTACAATCGGTGAAAGTTTAATTGAATTTTCAACTAATCAAAAGTTTGAGGATGCTGAATGTTTGCATAAATATTACGGTGGAGATTCGCTCGTTGTTGCAGTTGCTGCCAGTAGATTGAAATCAAAAGTCGGTTTTATTACTTGTTTAGGTAATGATGCTTTTAAGGATTATCTTGTAAAAAGTTGGCAAAGTGAAGGTCTTGATATTTCTTGTGTTTCTACAGTTGAGGATAATAATGGAATTTATCTTGTATCAAGAGCTGCGGGGGAAGATAAAGAATTTATTTACTATAGAAAAAAGATTGCACCTGCTAAGGTTTCTATCGAAAATATCAATGAAGATTATATAAAATCTGCAAATATTGTATATGCGTCAGGGATTACTCAATCACTTTCAATTCAGGCAAGAGAATCTGTACAAAAAGCATTTACTATTGCAAAAGAAAATGGTGTGCTGACAGCTTATGATCCTAATTTTTCTGCTACTTTAACAACTAAAGATGCGGCTAAAGAAAAGTTTGATGATATTTTACCGTTAATTGATATTCTGTTTATCAATGATAAAAATGATATTAAACATCTTTTGGAATTGGATTCTGTTGAAAATGCAGCAAAAATTTTGTGTGACAGAGGTATTCATAATATAGTTATCAAATCAAGCAAGAACAATGGTTATTATGTTGTTTATAATCAAAATGTAACTTTTGTTCCTTACTATACAAATAATGTGTTGGATACAACTTCAACGGGTGATACTTTTAATGGTGCATATTTGCATGCTATTGCAAAATCTTATACCCCTGTTGAAGCGGCAAAAATTGCAGCGATTGCGGCAGGGCTTCAGGCTCAAGGAATTGGGGCGATAAAGTCTATTCCTTATTATGATGAAGTTTATAATATTTATAAATCGGAGGCTTGATATGGCTAAAAAAAGATTTGTTTTATCAGGATATTTCGGGTTTAAAAACTTTGGTGATGAAGCAATTTTGTCTGTTCTTGTGAAAAAGTTGAAAGAATTGGGACATAATGTTACTGTTTTGTCTTCTGATCCTGCGTATACTAAAAGTAAGTTTAAATATATTCGCAGTGTTGATATGTTTAATTTGTCGGATGTTTTGTGGAATATTTCCAAAACAGATTTTGTTATATCCGGTGGTGGAAGTCTTTTGCAAGATGTTACAAGTTTTAAAAGTCTTTTGTATTATTTGTTTATAATTTTTGCGGGTTTATTTCTTAGAAAAAAAGTAATAATTTTTGCTCAAGGTATCGGACCTATAAATACTTCTATTGGAAAGTTCTTAACTGCTTCGCTTTTGAAACATTGTAAATATGTTAGTGTGCGAGATGTGAAAAGTTTTGAACTTTTGAAGTCGTGGGGTATAAATCCTGAATTGCTTTGTGATCCGATATTTTCCGCAAAGGTTCCTGAAGTTGAAAAGCAAAATAAGATTGCTGTTCAGTTAAGAGATTGCAAAAATATGAGTGAAGATTTTATTGATAGATTGGCGCTTGCTGTTAACAATAAATTTTCAGATAGATTGATTGAAATTTATTCTTTTCAGGATTCTATAGACCTTGAAGTTTGTAAAAAGTTCGCAAAATCTCTTAAAATGTTGAATTCTGATATTAAAACAAAAATTTATACAGGTTTAACGGATGAAGAAATTATAAGTAATCTTGCTAGTGCTGATTATATTATTGCGATGAGATTTCATGCTTTGATTGTTGGGTTAATTTCTGAAGTTAGAGTTTTGGGGATTAATTATGATATTAAAGTCGAAAAATTATCAAATGAATTTGGTTTCCCGCTTGTTCAGCTAAATAAAAGATTTAGTAATGAATTTGAATTGCTTGAATATCAGGATTTGGATAAGATTAAAGATAAGCTTATGCAAAAAGATTTTAAATGGGATTCTTTCTTGAAAGTTATTAACCAAGGGTAGTTCTCAACCATGGATAAAGAAAAAATAAGGCAAATATTAGATAATTCCCAAAATCGTTATGAAATGCCTGTTTCTTTAAAGGGGTTTAATTGGGGTGCTTTTTTACTTACTTTTATTTGGGGCATAAAGTATCGAGCATGGATAACTTTTTTAGCTATTCCTTTGATTTGGTTTCAACTTCCTTTAGGGCTAAATTGGTTTTTATTGTTGGTGCTTCAAATTTATTGCGGAATAAAAGGTAACGAGTGGGCTTATAAGTTTGATTATAATAAGTCTGAGTATGATTTTAAAATGACTCAAATTAAATGGGCAATTTTTGGTTTTAGTATTCAAATTATTTTGCCAATGTTATTTTTGTTTGTGGTTTGTCTGTTGGCTTTTAAAATTAAAGATAATCCAATGGTTTTTGCTCAAAATGCTCAGTGTAAAGTCGCTTATGATAATTTGAGAAAAGGACTGAAAAGGATTGATGTTAGAGGTTCGGAAAATGATATAGCTCAGAATTTCGCACAGAATTTTAAAGCTGCTCGTGCGGTTGATAATAGTGTGAATTTTTTCCTCGAAGCATCCTCTCCTGTTGATTTGTATTATATAAGATTTGTTAAACAAAATGAAAAAGCTTGTAATTTAGAACAACAAAATTGTAAGGTTGAGAGTGGATTTTTGTTGCCCGAAGAAGCTTTTGATACTGTTCAGGAGTGTGTATTTTATTTTGATGATTATAAAAATATTTTGCCTTCAGAACAGACTAAAAGTAATATTCAAAAAGGCTATAATATATTTATGTACTTTTAATTTAATTAGTTGTTTTAACATTAAAAAAGACATCATATAATGATGTCTTTAAAGATTGCTCCAGGCCAGACTTGAACTGGCACTGGGTTATACGCCCAATTGGATTTTAAGTCCAACGCGTCTACCGATTCCGCCACTGGAGCTTATTTAATTGTCAAATGTTAGCCGCTTAATGACTAACCTCATATTGATAATATCTCAAACATATTTTATTGTCAATCAGAATATTTGTTTATATAGTCTTTTAGTAGTGTTTCTCTTTTTTCCAAATCCTTTATTATTGATATAAGGGTATTAGTTATTGTTGTTGAGTTTTTACAGGTTGAGCGACCTAAAAGTCCTGATTTTACATTGTTGAATAAAAACTTTTGAAACATACTGATTGAATGATATATGTCTTCGTCAATATAATTTTTTACTTGTGCCAGTTCTATAAACAATTCTGAAGTTGAATTTTTTGCCAGCAGAAATTTCTTTTGAAGCATAAAAAAGTGTATTCTGTTTAGTTTATCTAAAAGTTTTGAATATATTTCTGCGATTTTTCTTTTTTTATCTACCAATGTTTTTGTAAAATATTCTTTTGCTTGTTTATAGCCGTTATCAATAATTGCTTGTCTTTTTTCTTTCGGATAATTGAAATCTACTACAACTACATTTCCTGTGTTTATTACTAAGTAATCATATTTATCCGAATTGCCGTATAAACTTTTTATAAAATCAGTTTCTGTTGATGTCATGCAAGAATACATTCCGTTGACGTATTCTACAGGGCTGTCATCTGAACCTTCAAAACTTCCTTCCAGTCTAACTTCAAGTATTCTGTTGTCACAATTTTTTAGGTTTTCTGACAACATCCACATCGGTTTTCCCTTCATTAAATCCCCATCTACCAAAAGTTCATTATTTATATTGATGGCTCGCATAAGCCCTGGCATGCAACAAGAAATTCTTACTGCCATTGCAATTTCATAATCGGGAGTTTCAAAGGTCGAAAATTCTCTACATTTAAATGTGTGTAAATCTGTTGTTATGATTACTAAGTTTTTGTCTATATCAGAAAATTTTACCGGTTTATTTTGTCCGCTTACATATTTGTCGCCATAGTATTTTTTTTCTATCAGTTCTCTTAGCCAGTTTAAGAAAACTTCGCCTTTACTTAGTGCAAATTTTTGGTTAAATCCAAATGATATATCTCGGAATAGTTCAAAGTTTACAGAAAGAAAAGCATCTGCCAATTCTTCAGATGTGTATCCTACAGCGTAAAGCATTGCTACCATTGCCCCAACTGATGAGCCGGCTATGGTTTTGGGGTGGATTTCCATTTCTTCAAGGCACTTTACAACTCCGGCATGCGCTGAGCCTCTTATGGCTCCACCTCCAAATAAGCAAGTGTAATTCTGATTTTCGTACTCTCTCATAAGTTTCATTCTAACATAAAAAGAGAGATTAACATTCATCCGTTAATCTCTCTTTTTGTTATTTTATTTTATATTAAAATTATGCAGCTTGTCCTTTGATTTCTCTGATAAGATATTCTGCAACCCATTCAAAATCTTTATTTTCGTGAGCCGCTTTTTCTAGGTAACGTACAGAAACATCACCCAAACGGATAAGAGTCATTGCTACAACGCCTCTTTTTACTCCTCTTACTACTTGTAATTGATCTACTAATTGTGGAACTACTGATGTTCCGATACTTACTAATTGGTTTTCTAATTTATTTTTTGTAACATTATCTGCATTTTCTAATTTTGAAAGAATCTCATTTACTGATTGCATCATTATTTTCTCCATCTATTTGTTATCTACATTATTATTATAAATTAAAAAATACTTAAACCTTGATTTCCTTACATAATCTTTATATCGTATTAATATTTTCTTTACTTCGTGTATTTTTTATTTGAATTAAAAAAGCCCTATCTGTTGCAGGATAAGGCTTTTGGTTTGTTTTTTGTCCTTTAATTTTTATATTAATAATATTAATATGATTAATTTTATAGAACTTTTTCTTTTACGGATTCCAGATATTTTACTGCATAAACTGCAGAAATTGCTCCATCAGAGGCTGCTGTAATAACTTGTCTTAATGGAGTTACTCTAACATCTCCTGCTGCATAGACTCCATCTACTGAGGTTTTTAAAGTTTCATCAGTATATATAAATCCCATAGCATCTTGTTTTATTTGTCCGCTAAAACCTTCTACATTAGGAATTAAACCAATATATGGAAAAACTCCGTCAGTTTGAAGTTCTGATGTTTCATTTGTTATTGTATTAAGTAATAATACTTTTGTGACATTTGTTTCTCCGATAATTTCTTTTACTACAGAGTTGTAAATAATTTCTATATTGGAAAAAGTTTTTAATCTGTCTTGTAAAATTTTGTCAGCTCTAAGTTCATTTCTTCTATGAACTATGTACAGTTTAGATGCAAATCTTGCAAGATACATTGCTTCTTCGATTGCAGAGTTTCCGCCGCCAACAACGGTAACGATTTTGTCTTTGTAAAATGCTCCATCACAAACTGCACAGTAACTGACTCCGCGTCCTGTAAATTCTTCTTCACCTTTGACGCCAAGTTTTTTTGCTTGTGCTCCGGTTGCAAGGATTACTGTTTTTGCATTGAATCTTGCTTCTGTTGTTAAAATTACTTTAGGATCTGAGATTAAATCTATTGATAAAATTTCTTGCATTGGAAATTTTTTCACTCCAAATAAATCAGCTTGTTGTTCAAAAGTTTCCATTAATTCAAATCCACCTGAATTTATACTTCCGGGATAATTTTCTAATACCATATAATTTGAAGGTTGGCCTCCAAATGGATTTATATCAATAACTGCGGTTGAAACATTCCCCCTTGCGGCATACATTGCAGAACTTAAGCCCGCTGGTCCGCCGCCTAGTATTACAACGTCAAAATTATAAACTTGTGTCATTGTTTTATCCTCACTTAATGATTACGTCTTGACCCGATATCCTCTCGCCTTTTATTGCATATTTTGCTGTTTGGGTTTTTATAACCTTGCCATCAACATCTGAAAGTGTTTCTAATTTTATCTCATCTGTGCCCGAAAAATTATCCCCCTCAATATTGATGCTAACTCTATCCGTTAAGATTTTGTTATCATATTTCCCCGTTTTGGAAAATTGTATGAAGGTTTTTCCTGCATTATTTATGCTTATTTTGGCATTTGCTCCGGAAAACGGATTACTTAATATTATGACGTCATTTTCAGGATATAAGTTCCACAAATCAACTCCTTGTGGTTTAAAGGTTTCCGGTGAATCTGATGTTATTAGTTTAGATGCTACTCGCCAAGTTCCGAAAAATCCATCAGGAACTTTCTCTACTGAACCGTGTAATAATGTTTGCGTATATCCGTAATTGTTATTATTTAAATAGGTAAAAAAACATAATAACAATATTAAAATTAATTTAAAAAATATTTTCATGTTTAAAAACCGCTTATTATGATTTTGTAATCATTTCAAGTTTTGATTGCAAGCTCTTTGCAGAATCTTCATATCCTGCTCTTCCCATTAAGGCATAAGTATAGTTTTTAGCTTGCTCTACTCCTGGTTGATTAAAGGTATTAATATTATATAACTCTCCTGCAATAGCGGTTTGAACTTCTAACATATATAAAAGTTGTGCTACATGATAGCCGTCAATTTTTGGTAATGTTATTGTTACTGTCGGTCTTGCATAGTCAGATAAGGATACTCTTGTTGAGTCTGCTTCAGCATTCATTAAATCATTTATTGTTTTTCCGCCAAGATACCCTATTCCTGTGTATTCGAAAATTCTTGGTATTTCTAAATTTGTATCAAAATTTTCAACTCTTATAAATGTAATAACTTTATTGTTAGGACCTTCATTATAAAGCTGAATTTGTGAGTGCTGATCTGTTGCTCCAAGTGCTTTAATTGGTGTTGGTCCAATGTGAACATGTTGACCTTGTAATGTTTCACATTTGCCAAGAGATTCTGCCCATAATTGAACATACCAATCTGAAATATATTTTAAACGGCTTGAATATGGCATCATTACAGATAAATTTTTGCCTTTTTTTACATCCATTAAAAATTGAATAAGTGCATTTTGTGCTGCAATATTTTCGTTTATGTCGGTATTTTTAAGTGCTAAATCCATGTCTTTTATACCGTTCATAATTTCATCAATATCTATTCCTGCAAGTGCAAAAGGTAACAGACCTACTGCTGAAAATACTGAAAATCTTCCGCCTACATCATCCGGAACCACAAAGGTTTTATAGCCTTCTTGTTCTGCAATTTGTCTTAATACACCTGTTTGCTTGTCTGTTGTTGCGACAACATGCTTTCTGTATTCATCTTCTCCTACTGCTTTTACTAACAAGTCTTTTACTATCATAAATTGTGACATTGTTTCGGCAGTTGAGCCTGATTTTGTAATGACATTTACCAGTGTCTTTTTAAAATCAAGCAATTCAAATAATCCGCTCATTGTATCAGGATCGATATTGTCTAAAAAGAATATTCTTGGGAATTTGTTTCTTTGTTCGGTTGTTAATAGGTTCCAATATGGTTTTAATAATGCTTCGGTTACGGCGAGGCCTCCTAGTGCAGAACCTCCAATTCCTAAAACTAATACATTATCAAAACGTCCTCTTACCATTGATGCGTATTCTTTTACGTACCATAAGGTTTCTTCATTATATCCAAGGTTCATCCATTGTAGCCATTGTCCCGGTTTGTCTTTTCGTTTGTTTAAGTCTGCTATAATTTCTGAAATTCGTTCTTTATATTGTGCAAATTCATTCGCTAAATCTAAACCGTTTTCTGTCCCAATTACACTGGAATCCGCATTCCTATAATCGAATTTAATCATTTAATCCCAAATATCCCTTCTATATCTAAACTCTACAATTAATTGTATATAAAAATCATAAAATTTCAAGTAGTAATATATATAAAAACGAGGTATAATTGCTTATATACCTCGTTTTCTTTTGATTGTTTATTTTATATTTTATGCATTTTTATAGAAATTAAATGTTCTTTCTATGTTTTTAGAAATTACACCTTTTATTGAATCATATTCGGTTTGTAATGATGTATGTTCAGTATCGATATTTTTTAATTCAAGGTCATAGATATTATCTTTTGCTTCAATATCATTCATAGCTCTTGAATATTCAGCTTCTGCTTTTGCTACTGCTGCATCGTCTGTTTCTTCTGTTATTCTTGCGCAAGCTTTGTAGTCTAAACCTTGCCAATGATATTCTCCATCAACTTGTTCCATTGTTACTATTCCGCTTTCTAATGCGTATTCTATCCATTCCGGAGAAGATGCTAAGCCGTTTTCAAGTGCTTTATATCCTTGTTTCATTCTGTTGAATAGGTTAGTGTACCATTGTGCTTTTGCATCTGCATTACCATTGTTGTCTGGGTCTGTTGAATCTACCCAAGCATATTTCGGGGAACCATATTCATCTATGATTTGATCTACAACAAATATTTTTGCTACTGTTAGAAATGTTTCTGATGGTTGTAATCCTTGGGATTCCATATATCTCAGAACAAAATCTATATCTGTTAAATCTCGATAGCTGATTTCAAATTCATTTCCTTCAGCATCTGTGAATTTCCCGTTTTCAATGTCTTGTTTTACCTGTTCTATTGAATCTGCTGAAAATATTGTATTAAGATATACGCTTTCTGCTGTTTTGTAGTCTGTATAGTATTCTGAAAGTGTTTTAGTTGTACCGTTAACCGGATCTGAAAGGTTCAAGCCTAGTGATGCCAAATAGTTTCTATTTGCTTCTGCATCTGGATTTTCTGTATTATATAATGCTTCTGCAAATGCGATATTGAAATCACTTAACATACTATTTAATATTTCATTTAATAATTCATTAGCTACTTCTTGTGAATCTTCAGGGGTTGTTGGTGCTGAGATATTGCTGTTTGCTGTTATTGAAGTTGGTATTCCATTTTCATCTACGGTATTTACTGTATAGGTGTTAACTTCATCAACAACTCCATCGTCATTTTTATGTGATACTTTTAATGCGTTAATACTTTCTTGTAGAGATACTCCTGTTTTTGATTCGGTCAACTCTAATGTCGCTGAATCACTAGGATTTGCCAATTCGACACTAGTTACATTTCCTGTTGTTGTATCTACAACAAATTTAACACCATCATCAAGTTGATAAACTTTTGTGTTTTCACCTGTTTCTGAGTCGGTTATTTCTGTTAGTGCACATTCATATGATGAGTTGTAACTTCCGTCTGCATTTATATTAATTGAGTTTAATATTTCATTGTAAGTTGTTAAAGCAGAAGGATCGCCTTCATTAAGTCCTAGGTCATTAATAATTTGATTGTTAAATGCAAAACTATTATTTGGATTATTGAATGCAGCTTTTAATTCATTTATCATGTCTGTCAAGTTACTTGATGAATATTTCATTGTAAATTGACCACCAGTTTTTTCTATTAGATTAGGGTTCGTTCCAACTGTTAAAAATGAAGTCATTACTGTTTTTGCTACATTTTCTAATGCACTTGTTGATGAAATATATGTGTTATAAGCTCCTTCATAGGTTTCAACTTCTTGAGAATTTTCATAACTGTTGTATTCTTCAAAGTATGTTTTCATATCTTCTACAGAGATATAATTGAATGGTTCTATATAACCATCATTGGTTATTGCGCCTACATTTTCATAGTATGTAGTTTTATATTCTAAGCCGTGATATTTTAAATATGAGTCTAAATTGCCATTTGATTTTTCAAATAACAATGCTTCAGATTCGCTTACTAAAAGTTGTCCTGATGAATTTATAAGTCCATACTGGTTATTGTATGAACTGTATGCGGTTAAAGCGTTAAAGGTTAAATTTTGTGTTTGAGATTCCCCATCTAGCGCGTAGTTGGTGAATTTCATTGTAGCATTATTGAGTGCGTTTACATAGTTTTCACTTGCTTGTGAACTTTGTGTTGATAAACGCATTTTGGCATTATTTATTGTTTGTGATCTCAACTCGTTATCTGCTAATCGAGCTGTTATCGTTAACAATCTTGCTTGTGATGCCGCCAATCCCATTGATACTATATCCTTTCGCTTTTCCTTAAAGTTATCGTATTCTGATTATCGGCATTTTTTTTACTATCTTTAATGTTTTAGGGGATTTTGTAAAGATTTCGTTACATTTATTTTGTCTTTATTTTCGGCTTTTTGACATATAAAAGAGGCAGATAAATTTTTATTTATCTGCCCATCTATCCATCATATTCATTTTTCTTTTTAACAGAATGATGCAAATGATCCGCAAGAACTGCTTGAGCATCCTGAATAACTTCCTGCAAATCCTCCATCGCTAAAGCCGCCGCAATCTCCGATGAATGCTACTGCTGCTGCAAATTCTCCCATAAAGCCAACTGATGAAGAATCAAATGATTCACTATTTGTATAATTTGAGTAATCAACTACTGTTGGGTTTGATGAAACATATGTATCAAATTCGCCCATTGTTAAGGTGCTTTTTGCATCTGTAAAATTCATTGCTAAAATTCCTGCATTTTCTACCGGATTATTTTTAACATTGTTATTTTTTTGTGTTGATGTTGATCTTGTTTTTTGCTCTCCAAATAATAAAATCATTTTTAGCTCCTAATTTCTCGTGTTTTGATTTACACTTATATAAAGGTTTTAAATTTGGTCTAATTTCAATTAAGGTTTTATTTGTTACAAAAGTTAACATCTTTCTAAACCTATAGAAGTATCGATTTCCATCCATAGGTTGATGTCCATTTCAAAAATCAAGGGTATTATGAGTGTGTAGATTAGGGAGGTGAGGGAATTGAAAAAGATTTTAGGAATATTCACATTTTTAATTGCATTTGTATTCTCTACCGCATCCGTTTTCGCGGATAGTAATTTATTACATACAATTACTTTAGAAAAAAATGATTCTGGTTATAATGTTATACTCGGCTCTGATAAAATGACAAAAGTTGTTAAAAAATCTCCTGAGAATAACGAATTAATTTTAGATCTTAGCGGCATTTCTTCTTCTGAGTCTGTTAATGCTTTATACAAAGGTACAAACAGTATTGATGGTTTAGTTATTGAAAATCCTAGCAGAAATCATTTGAGAATACACATTACCGCTAATGATATAAGTAATTCAACAGTTATTGTTGAACCTATTCATGGTGAACCTGCTATTGTTGGGGAAAGCGTTCCTATGGATAAGATTTTGTGGGCTTTATTTGTGTTATCTTTGGTTACTGTTATTGTTAAATTCGCTAAACATATTACTGAAGATGAAGATAAAATTTCAATCAGAAAAGATATTAAAAATAGAGAAATTCAAATGTATAAAAAATACAGAAAAGATGTTTCTATCTATCCTTCATTAGATCAAAACAGTGATGTCAGATTGAAAACTTTGGTTAAAAAGATTGATAGAAAAATTGATGAAAGATTAATTTCAAATTTAAAATAAGTTATTTAAACCTCAAAATTTAAATATATCCCTAAAACATTTTATGTCATGCAAGTTTTTTCAAAACTTGCTTTTTATTAGCAATAAAAAAAAGCCGTCTTAAAAAGAACGGCTACCAGACTTGGGGAGGAGGTATGAAAAACTTTCGTTTTCCATATCTATATATTAGTTATCGGTGAGAATATTTTTTTCTTTAGCTAAATACTCTAAATCTCATCTGTTTGTATGAGAAATCAAAAAGAATAAATTTTGTATTTGGGATTGTTTTAATAGTAAAACCCCTCGCAAAACCTTTAATGCGAGGGGTTTTTGGTTCGAAAGATTTTTTTATTTTTTTATTTATTCATTTTCTGTTTGTGTATTTTTTTTATTATAAATTATTGAAGAAATTAGAGAGGCAACAATAAAGAATAGTCCAATTAATCCTGTTACAACTTCAGGAACTTCTTTTACTGTTGAAATTAGCATAATGATTGCTAATGCTCCGATTGCCCAATGCGCACCGTGTTCTAAGTATAGGAATTTTGCTAATGTCTTCTTTTCAACAAGCATGATTGTTAAAGATCTTACAAACATTGCACCTATCGCAAGTCCTATTGTTATAATTACAACATCTTTACTTAATGCAAATGCTCCCAGTACACCATCTAGTGAAAATGATGCGTCAATTAGTTCTAAATACATAAAACTTATAAAACCTGCACATCTTGCACCTTGTGCTAAACATTGTGCGTTTCTTTGTTCTTCGTGCATTTCAAGGTAATGTGATACTCCATCAATTACCATAAATGTAATTATTCCGGCGATTCCTGCCAAAATTACTGCCAATTTTTCTTCTGCAGGAATTACTGTTTGTAATCCCATTATTATTGATAATGATATAATAACTTCAATTCCTGAAATATGATCAAAGTGTGCAAGTGGGGATTCTACGCATTTTATCCAATGGACTTCTTTTTTGTGATTGAAAAAGTAATTTAAGAAAAGCATAATCAAAAATAATCCGCCAAAGGTTACAATAGGAGCATGTGTTGCTCTTAAGTACCCTGCGTACTTATCAGCATCATAAAGTGCCATTTTTGTAACAGAAATCATATCTACATTAGCAAAGATTGATACTACTAATACCGGGAATAAAAATCGCATTCCGAATACCGCAATTAATATACCCCACGTGATAAATCTATGTCTCCATTTGTCTGTCATTTTTTCCAGTTTCATTGCATTAACTACTGCGTTATCAAAAGATAAGCTAACTTCTAATACTGCTAATACAAGAACTATGAAAACATTAGAAAGTCCTCCTCCGGGATGTGAATGTTCTCCTAATAGATAAGCACAGATTACACCAACTATGGTTAATAAATATGAGCCTAAAAAGTATTTTAACATATTAATATCCTTTCTTAATTCTAAAAACACTCATGTATTATATTAATTAGAAAGTTCCCTTTAAGTATCCTTTAAACGTATTAAAAAAGGTTTCTCTATATAGAGAAACCTTTTTTATATAAACTTATATCTTATTATTAATTTATATCACTTACGCTTGGTACGTAGTATTGAAAATTTTCAGCTTTCGGATTTGGAAAAACCAATGTAAATGGTTGATTTTGTCTTACAATTTCAGATCTTGTTTTAATAATTGCCGGAAATTCTTTTTTTAGTGGAATTTGTTCTTCTTGATAATTAATATAACTTACAGGCACAAAAACATATCCGCCATCTGATTTCCCTAAGATTCGTCCTGTTACTTGGAATCCTTGGAAAAGCATTGTATCATAATCTAATCTTAAGTTTCCGTTCATTTGAATATGTAAAACCTGTGGCGGGTTGCTAGCTTGAAAATCTTCCAATGTGGTTACTTGTATAGTTTTTGCTTGCGCAGATATTGCTATAGTGAGTGAGAATAGTCCTGCTATAAATAACATTAATAGCTTTTTCATCTTTGTTACTCCTTTTCTGTTGTATATGAATAATTTTGTCCTTTTGTTATATTTTCTTGAGTCTCTGTTTTAGTTTCTTTTTGGGAATCTTTTTTTGTATAAAATTTTAAAAAGAAATGATCATCTTTTTGTAGATAAATATCTTCACCTTTTTGGATGTAAGACATTGGTGTTGCTTCATATACTGCAGTTGCTGAAGATTTTAATCTATTGTTGTCTTCATTTTTTATTGCTCCTGATACTGCAGCAACTCCAATCGATAATCCTTTTACAAAATAACTTCCCACACCGAGAGTTACACTTTTTGCAAGTTCTCCTTTGTCCAGTGGAACTGTATAATCTGCTTTTATTTTTGAATCTATGTTTTGAATATTCCCATCTGAATCATAATACATTGTAGGTTCAAATGTAAATCCGGCATCTCGCTTTAATCGTTTTGGGCTAACAACATCAATTAAATTGCCTTTCATAACGGTTCCTGATGCATAGACGTCTTTTTCTGACAGAACTAGCGGTTCCAACAACTTAACAGAAATCTCTTTGGGCGGACTTACTGTTGAAAATGTATCTTGAGATACAACTTCAATTGTTTGTCCATATGCCTTTGTGAATGTACAAACTATAATTAATAAAAACCCAAAAGTAATTAAAAATTGCCTTTTATTAAGATATTTCATACTATGTATAATAACAAATTATTTTATAAATTTCAAATAAGCCTGAAAACTAGGACTCTTTAAGGGTTTTGGACAAAAATTGTCCGGTATAAGAAACTTTATATTTCGTAATCTCTTGAGGTGTTCCTTGAGCAACTATTGTACCTCCGTCAACACCGCCTTCCGGTCCTAAATCTATTATATGATCTGCAATTTTAATTAAATCAAGGTTATGTTCAATCATTAAAATTGTGTTGCCCTGATCTGCCAGTGCGTGTAAAATTTTGGCTAATTTGTCCAAATCTGCCCAATGAAGTCCTACAGATGGTTCATCTAATAGGTAAAGGGTTTTACCTGTAGAGCGTTTATTTAGTTCTGAAGCCAATTTGATACGTTGAGCTTCACCGCCTGATAGTGTTGTCGCACTTTGTCCAAGTTTCATATAGTCAAGTCCTACGTCATAAAGGGTTTGTAGTTTGTTTTTTATGGCAGGAATACTATCGAAAAATTCTAATGCTTCTTTTACGCTCATATCAAGTACATCAGATATAGTTTTTCCTTTGTATTTTACTTCAAGGGTTTCTCTGTTGTATCGCTTTCCTTTGCAAACATCACATTTTACATATACATCTGATAGGAAGTTCATTTCTATTTTTACAAGTCCATCACCTTTACAAGCTTCGCATCGTCCGCCTTTGACATTAAAACTGAATCTTCCCGGTTTATAGCCTCTGACTTTTGATTCGTTAGTTTTGGCAAAAAGTTCTCTTATTGGTGTAAATACGTCTGTGTATGTTGCAGGGTTTGAACGTGGTGTTCTTCCTATTGGAGATTGGTCTATGTCAATAACTTTATCAATATTTTCAAATCCCAAAATTTCATCAACCCCTTTTGGTTTGGGTTTGTTTTTTCTGAGTTTATGTGCTGCATATTCATAAATAATATCTTGCATAAGTGTTGATTTGCCTGAACCTGAAACTCCTGTTAGGATAACTATTTTGCCAAGCGGAATATCGACATCAATATTTTTTAAGTTATTTAAGTGAGCATTTTTAATTTGTAGAAAATGTCCGTTTCCTTCTCTGATTTTTTTAGGTACGGGAATGAACTTTTCTCTGCTTAAATATTTCCCTGTAATTGATTTTGGTGCATCAATAATATCTTGAACAGAACCTTGTGCGATAATTTCGCCGCCGTGTTCTCCTGCTTTTGGTCCTATATCTACAATGTAATCAGCACTTCTTATTGTATCTTCGTCGTGTTCGACTACAATAAGTGTGTTTCCTAAGTTGCGAAGTTTAAACAAAGTTTTTATCAGCATATTATTGTCCCTTTGATGAAGTCCAATAGATGGTTCATCAAGTACATACAACACTCCGCTTAAGCCGCTTCCTATTTGAGAAGCTAACCTTATTCTTTGAGATTCTCCGCCTGATAGTGTTCCTGCCATTCGGGCAAGGTTTAGGTAATGTAATCCGACATCGTTTAAAAATTTTAATCTTGCTCGAATTTCATCAAGAATTTGTTTTGCTATCTTTAATTGATATTCCGTTAAATCTAAATACAAATCAGTTATAAATTGTAATTCATCACTTACGGACATTAATGTAAATTCATAAATGTTTTTACCGTTGATTTTCACAGCAAGTGGGAAAGGTTTTAATCTTGCTCCTGCGCATTTTGGACATGGTTTTGCTACCATAAATTTTTCTATTTCTTCTCGCCAATAATCCCCTGATGCGTCATTATATCTTTTTTCTAGAAATGGTATTACGCCAACAAAAGGTTGAATGTTGGAGGTGTATCTATGTGTCCCGAATTGTTGTACTCGTATTTTTATGGGCTCTTTTGAACCGTATAAAATAATGTCTTTTTGTTCTTGAGTTAATTGTTCAAAAGGTAAATCCATATCAATATTGTAAGCTGAGCATACAGAACTTAATAAATCGTGGTAATAAGTTGTTGCGCTTCTTGTTGCCCAAGCATAGATCGCTCCTTCATTTAATGATAAACTTTTATCAGGAACAACTAAATCAGGATCAACTATAAAATCTGCACCTAAGCCGGAACATCTTTCACAAGCTCCGTATGGTGCGTTAAATGAAAATATTCTTGGCGTTAATTCTTCAAAGCTTATGTTGCAATCCGGACAGGCAAGTTTTTCGCTAAATACAATCTCTTCCCTATCAGGAATATCAACAATAATAACACCATTTCCTTTTTTTAATGCAATTTGTACACTGTCTGCAATACGAGATGTCGCAGATTCTTTTACTACAATTCTGTCAACTATTATGCTGATATCGTGTTTTTTTGTTTTTTCTAATTCTATCTCATCTTCATCAAGACTGTATATTTTTTTGTCAACCTTAACTCTTACAAAACCTTCTTGTCTTAGTTCTTCAAATGTTGATGAATATTCTCCTTTTTTCCCTCGTACAATCGGTGCTAATATCTGGATTTTTGTACCTTCTCCCAAGGCTATTATTTTGTTGACTATTTCGTCAAGCGTTTGCGGTTTAATCTTTTTTCCGCAAATTGGGCAGTATGGTGTTCCTATTCTGGCATATAAAAGTCTTAGATAATCATAGATTTCTGTTATTGTACCTACTGTTGAACGAGGATTGTTACTTTTTGATTTTTGGTCAATAGAAATTGCAGGGGATAACCCGTCAATGTATTCAACATTAGGCTTGTCTAATTGTCCTAAAAATTGTCGCGCATATGTTGATAAACTTTCAATGTATCTTCTTTGTCCTTCTGCAAAAATTGTGTCAAATGCCAAGGAACTTTTGCCTGAACCTGATACTCCTGTAAAAACTACAAGCTCATTTTTGGGGATTTCCAGCGATACATTTTTTAAATTGTGCTCTTTTGCTCCCGAAATCTTAATAACATCGTTCATACGTTTATTATTATACGAGAATATTTTATTTTCAATTAATTTCAATCTAACTTTACATAATTCGATAAAAATAGTATAATTAATTGTCCGGCTTTTTGAATTACAGATATTTCCTTTATAAGGAGATATTTTATGAGTAAAAAATCAAAATACCCGTCATATTCTGCGGGAACTGTTACTGTTAACGGTAACACCGTTTCTACTTCCAGTAAGAAGAAAAATAATGTAACAAGTTCTTATAATATGAGTGATGTTGAAAAATCAATTTATGACGGAATTCAAGATAATTTGGCTTCTTCTCTTGCTAATTTATATACTATTTCTGATGAAAAACAAAAACAATGGAATGATGAATTAGATGCTTATAAAAAAGCAGGCATGGAAGAAATCAAAAGTATTTATACTCCGATGGTTAATGACTTGCGTGATAATATTGCTGCTCGTTTTGGTAATTTGGATAATTCTATATTCATGGATAACTTGAATACTATAACAGATAAACAGTCCGAAGCTGTTGCAGATTTGAGCGAAAGCCTACTAACAAAGCAAGATGAATTATATACTGAAGAAATGAGAAATAGAATGAATTATATTACCTTGTTAAGTAACTTAAATACTGCAATGAATAATAATATTCTAAGTTATATGCAAATGGCTCAATCAAATTCTGCATCAGGTAATAACTATAATAAAAATGCTTATCAGGCAAATGGTTCATCAAGCAGTTTAAATGGTTTGTATAGTACAATCGGTAATCTTGGTTCAAACTTTTTATCATTTCTTGCAAGTAGCTAAGATTTAATTTTTATATCGAGGTAAATATATACAAAATATTTACCTCTTTTTTTAGTTTCTAATGCTGTATTTTATCTTTAATTTATTGTAGTTTGCTAATTTGTAACAATTTGTTTACATAATAGCAATTATTTAACTCATATATACTTTATATATATAAGAGTACAAGATATAAGGACTGATAAGATGGGCATGTATGGCGATAGTATAGCATATTTTAATCGTTATAAAAGTAATGGTTATGTCTTACCTCGACAAGGGAAGGCTATACCTATGGCAAGAGTTCCATTGGCAAGGACTCCGATAGTTTTTGCAGCCCCTGCTCATCATTGTTGTGGTGGTGGGATAAAACCTCTAGCAGCTTTTCTTTCCGGAGGTATTGGTTTTGGTTTAGGTGCATTATTTGGATGGCTTACTCGTAGAAACCAACCTGCAGTTTCTTATGCTCCACAAGGTGGTATGGGTGGCTATGGTAATTATGGCGGATATGGTACTCAACCTGCTGCTAACGGCTTACAAAATTTACAATATTTATATGGTTCAAAGTATAATATAGTACAAAATGCTGATGGTACATATACAGTTGCAACAAAAGACGGTCAAACTAAGTTGGAAAAAGCAACATATGACCAAGTTGTTTCAGCAATGAAAGGTGATAATTCTTCTGCTCCGGCTGAATCTGTTAAACCTGAGGAAACAGAAGATCCAAGCAAGACTGAAAAACCTGAGGAAACAGAAGATCCAAGCAAGACTGAAAAACCTGAGGAAACAGAAGATCCAAGCAAGACTGAAAAACCTGAGGAAACAGAAGAACCAAGCAAGACTGAAAAACCTGAGGAAACAGAAGAACCAAGCAAGACTGAAAAACCTGAGGAAACAGAAGAGCCAGGCAAGACTGAAAAACCTGAGGAAACAGAAGATCCAAGCAAGACTGAAAAACCTGAGGAAACAGATAGCAATGGTAAAACAAATAAAAAGAATAGTCATACTGTTGTAGCTGGCGATAATCTATGGAATATTGCAAAACAACATCTGACCGAGAAAAATGGTACAGCTCCTACTAATGCTGAGATTTTAGCAGAAACAAAACGCTTGATGGAAGTTAACGGATTGAAGTATTCTGATGGTAATAATTCAATGGTACTTATCAGACCTGGTGATGTTATCAAGTATGGTGATAGTACTGAAGAAGTTTCAGAGGATAGCAATAAAGTTCCTGAAGACAATAATGAAAATAGTACTTCAGCAAAAGGTAATATAGAAGATTCTATTTATACCGCAGAAAATGGAGATTTTATAACCAAGGGTAAAGATGGAAAACTTCAATATTTTGATAAAGATGGTAACCCAATGAGCGAGAAAGAATTTAAAGGTGCTCATAACACAATAAATACTACAGAAATCCAAAATGGTGGCTATAGCTCAAAAGGAACAAGAGTTCAAAGTAAATCAGGTCGTTGGGCAGAGAAAAATGGCGATACTTGGAATTTTTACGCAAAAGACGGAACTAATCTAAAACCAGAATATGTTCAACAAGTTGACCCTGAACTTTGGCAAAAGACTTGGCAAGGAGTTCCTTACGAAAAACCTGAAGCTGCAAAGGAAGAATATAAACCTTATGATTGGAATTCTATGCCTCGAGCACAATGGGATATTGAAAAAGGCTGGCACTAATTATAAAATAAGTTATAATCTTAATAAAAAAATCTAAATCTGGTAAATGATAAATTAAAGACCGATAAAATCCTTTCCGATATTGATATCGAAAGGATTTTATTTATGGCAAAAATTATTGAATCACAAAGAAGAATGGTTAGATTATCTGTTGATGATGTATTAAATATTGTAAGAGAATATCAAAGATTAACGACAAACAAATCTTGTTGTTATGAACATACAAGAGAAATTCTTACTCAAAATCCATTATACATACCTGAAGATATTGATTAATTATTCAGCTGAATTTTGGTGAATTGCTTGTTGTTTATTGATGTATTCAATTTGCTCAGGGGTTAAAGTTTGTGCTTTCCCTTCATTATCTATGTAATTTGGTTGGACTTTGTCAGGATTATTTACTGTGTTTTGTTCTATGGATGGTTCTATTTCAGGAGCTGGAATAGGTGATTCTTCTGTTTGTGGAATGGATTTACTATCTCCGTATATAAATTCATCCAAGCGTTCATCTGCTTCAATTCGCTGTTTTTCTGATTTTATGGCGTCATCCAAAAGTCCTTCCAATATTACTTTATATTCAGAGCTTTGTTTACAGCTTTTATATGAGTTAAGTGTGTTGTATAAATCTTGAATATTATCAGTAGCTTTTTTAGTTTTTAGATTATCATAAGGCATTTTATCTTTTGTTAGATAATACATTTCTACTGCATTATGTTGTGCATAATCAAGATAAACGCAAGCAACTCGTTTTAATGGAATTCTACTGTTCTTTTTTAATTTCATATTCAGAAAATCTGCATATTCCATATATTTGTAGTATTTTTCAGAAGTTGAAATTTGATTGTTTTTATCAACTGTTTCAAAATCAATTATTTCACTTAACTTTTGCAATTCAGTGTATGTAGAAAAAGAATATGAAATTAGAGTAACTCCTATAATAAGAATTCCTGCACCTAACATAAGCATTTCATTATTCATTAGTATATTTTTGCTCATAATATTCTCTTTCTTCTTGTATTTATGCTAAAATATTCGTAGGTATATTATAGCAAATTTTCGAAATATTGGTATAATATGACTAAAGATTAATATCAGGAGTTAGGATTGTGAAAAAAATAGGATTTATAGTTTCTTTGTTAGCAGTATTTATTTGTACAAGTGCAGTAGCAGAAGTTGTTACAACAAGAAGGGCGGCTCCTCAAAAACCAAAAGAGCAGGCAAAGACTGTTTCTAATACTGCCGTAAGTTCAAAACTTGCAAATAATATTATGACTTGTACTCCATATACAGAAATGCTTAATTCTGCATTTTTAGGCTTTCCTTTTAATTTTGCTATCAAGATTAATGGTTGGCAAAAAGATAAATGCGAAGTTGTTTTTACTGCGAACGTAACTATTAAAGCAACATATCAGACAATTGAGGGTCCTTATGATCATGTTGTTGACTCAAGAGATGAAGCTTTTGCTAAATGTTCTTTTACCAAACAGCAGCTTGAAAGAGTCGGGGATTCAATATTGCAGGAAGAAGCCCGTAAAAATGGTGCTAAAATGTTAAAAGATCCTGATGAGATTGATCTTTCAGAATTTAGTAATATGTCTGAAAATGATGAAGCCCTTATGGATATTATATTCAGACAAGGAGCTTGTAGTTTGTCTACCGGTAATAATCAACCTATTAATTTGAAAGGTTTTGGTCTTTTTGGATTTTAATAAGTATAGAGGAAATAAATATGAAAAAGATTTTAACATTATTAACTTTAGCAATAATTGTATCATTGCAACCTACAGTAAATGCACTAACTACAGTGAAGGTTGATGATCAAAAAGATATTAACAAAGGTACGGTAACACAGATAATGACCAAAAAAGCTGCCGAAAGTGCTGAATTGGAAGCTAAAAAAGTAGAACTTACAAATCGTTATCTAAACAATATTAGAACTTGTGAACCTTTTCATTATAGTCAATATATTGACATTTTTGGCTTGAAAGTTGATTTAAAAATCGATATAAACGGTTGGGTTGATAATAAGTGCAAGTATGCACTATCAGGTAAAATCGGTGGTTTAGGTAAAGATATTAAAGAGGTTTTTGAATTAAATATTCCTGATGAAACAATAAGTAAATTTGAGCCTAAGATTGAATGTGATTTTACAAAGAAGGATTTGAATACAATAGTTGCAGCAATTATTGCACGTGGGGAAAGAAATGAAGTGATGGTTGCACAAATGTTGGAATCACCAGAGAAGAAATATACTGAAAAGAAACCGGAGTTAACACCAGAGGAAGCAAAGTTGATATCATTACTTACAAATGGTCGTTCTTGCAAGATTATAAATAAAGAAGAGTTGATGAATAGCTTTTCTGAGGTAATGAATTCAGGTGGTTTATAATTTGAATGAAGTACTATTAAAAACAGAAGACAATATTGATATTAAGATTAATCACTACGCAAATGATAAAGATGAGGTTGTTATTATTTGTCCCGGGTGGTTTATGACTAAAGATTCTAAATCTATCAAAAATCTTTCAAGAACCTTAAGATCATTTTGTGATGTAATTACAATGGATTTTAGGGGTCATGGGAAAAGTGGTGGTTTTTATACTTTTACGGCAAATGAAGAGAAAGATTTGGCAATAGTGGTTGAATTTGCAAAAAGAAAGTATAAAAAAGTTTCGTTGATGGGTTTTTCTCTTGGCGGAGCTTTGGTTTTACTTCATAGTGCAAAGGATTCCGATATTGATAAGAATATTGTAGTTTCGGCTCCTGCTGATTTTTACAAAATTGAAAATCATATGTATTCGCCTAATGCGTGGTATCCAACTTTATTTCAGAAGTTTGAACCTAAAAGATGGGTTTCAATAAGACCTGGAAATCCATTTTTACCTAAAGAAAAGCCTATTGATGTTATTAAAAATGTTAAGTCTCCAACATTATTTTTGGCTGGTGAAAATGATCCTACTGTTTTTCCTTGGCATACTGAGCTTTTATATAATGAGGCAGTGTGTAAAAAATCTTATAAATTATTTGAAAATGCAAACCACGCAGAAGATTTGTTTAATGATTATCCTATGAAATTTATAAAATTGTGTAAAAAATGGTTAATTGAAGATTAGTAACGCTTTTCTCCGGTTCCTGAACGGTATCCGCAGAAACCGTAAATAAATGGTAATGCTCTTTCTACATGCAATTTGTCTGCAAATGGAATTTTGGCTAGTACACAAATAGCAACCGCATCATCAAGGTTTGAAATCATATCAACCCATTTTAATTCTCTTTCAGGTTTTTTAGCTTCTTTACCGTCTCTTAGTCTGTTAAATATTTCAAGTGAGGCATTTGTTCCTACCAAAACACCTGCTATTGAACCTATTGTTTTAGTTATGTTGTTATTTATTTTAGGGTTTTTGGATTTTTCACAAAAGGCAATAATACTATCTATCAATAACATTGGTATTGTTGTTAATGCCATTTGATAAGCTCCTTCTTTCCATTTCTTTTTCATGTCTTCTTTTTTATCGCCTATTGAACTTACTAATATTCCTCCAATATTGCCTCCGGCTGCCATCATTAGCATCTCTTTGAGTCCATATTTTACTTGGAATATATTTTTAGTGTTTTGTTTTTTCATATACATTGCTAATGGTATTGCGACTCCTATTGCAGAACCGATTCCTGCCATTAGTTTATCTTTTGTGGTTAATGTATTATTTGGGGCTTTTCTTTGCATGTTAATTTGTCCGTATGAAATTTCCCTTTTCCCTGCTTGAAAATTTGCCATACGGTATTGCTGGGTTATATTCGGAGTAATTATATCTATTGGCATAAATAAAATTCCATTATATTCGAGGTAATATCTCTATAGATATCACAGTCGATTTTATAATAGAACAAAAGAAAAAATTTTTCTACTACATTCTTATTCTAAATGGTATATATACTATGTCATCAATTCCGATAGGGCGAATTGTCCATTTTGCATTATTTATGAAGTCATTAACAGCTATTGTGCTAATTGTTTCATCATCTTTATATGTTGCGTTATAGTTTCTTACTAATCTATGATTTCGATCGTATATTCTTTCTTCTGTAACATTCCCATTTTCATCTCGGATAAAATAGGTTTCCAAATATAAATCAGGAATATTTTTATCATAGAATTTAAATTTGTCGTTATTTAGTTGACAGAATTTTTCTATTTCTCCATTTTGTGAATATTTTATGTGTTTTTCGCTTGAATAGTAATATTCTTCTATTTTGTTACCTTCAGGTGTTGTTTTTACATAGCGATATATGTGGTTATTAGAAATATTTGGTTTTCTATCTAATTTTTCTATGTATTTTAATTCATCGTGTCGTTTTGTATAGGTTTTGCATTCTTCAACAAAACCGTCGTTATCGTAGGTACAACTTTTATAAGTATTATCTGGTGTTGGTTGTTTTAATAGTGTTATATTTTTTGTATCAAAATACTTTCCGTCTTTGGTAAGTATTTCAGATTTTGCTATGTTGTTTTCATTATCGATAAAGTTTGGAATCCATTCTTTTGTCAGTCTGTTTTGATAGGAATATTTTTCTATTTCCGGTGATATTTCAGGAATACAGAATGATGGGTTTTCTCCAGTAAAACAGTTTTCGTTATTTCTATTTATATTGAACATAATAAGTTCTAGTGTATTTATTCCGTTTTGTGCTATGTATAAATAAGCTTGTTTCTTATTTGTTTCAAAATATTCATTTGGCCAATTTGCTGAAAAGCTTATTCCATCGTTATCTGCAGTTGCTTGAAGTTTATTTATGAATTCTATATTCATCTTTTTTTCAAGTTGATTTATGCCATTTATAGTTTCAAATTTTGATTCGGCTGCTTGGCATAATTCTGCACATAGAAATATATTCAAAAGTATTGCAATTATCTTTTTCGACATAATGTAAATCTCTGATCCCTTCTTTACATTGAGTATTTTATTGAAAAATAATTGCGCTTACATCGTCTAACAATATTAGAATGCTTATTGTATATCAACTATACTAGTGAAAGTTTAGCTTTTGTCAAATCATTTTTTTGAGGTTTTAGTTTACGTAAATTTTCAATTCTATGCATAATATTTGTTGCTTTTTCATCATTAGGTTGGGCTGATAAAAATTTTCTATAATATCGTTTTGCCTCATTTGATTTGCCTAATTTATCAAAACACATACCAATTTCTGAATAGATGTTTGTGTAATTTGGATTTATTTTTAGAGCATTAAGATATAAATTTAGTGCTTGGTTGTATAGCCCCATTTTTGATAGCAAATAGGATTTTCTTAAGTAAGAACTTAGATATGTTGGTGAATTTTCTATAAGTTTTTGGTAAATCATCATTGCCATATCAGGTTCTTCACATTGCTCGTGGGCAAGTCCAAGATGATAAATAATTTCAGGGTTCTCCGGTTCAAGTTGAATTGCTTGAATAAAACATTTTATAGCCTTGCATGGAACTTCATCTTTTAAATGACAAAGTCCTAATTCGTAAAAATATTCATAATTGTCAGAATCAAGCAAAACTGCTTTTTCTAAATTTTCAATGGCTTTATCAAGTTTGTCTTGATTTTTGTAGCATACACCCAATGAAAAATATATTTCAGCATTGTTTCGCTCTGTTAAAAGTGCATTCAAATAATTAGCAACGGCTTGTTTGTATGATTTTTGTGCTTTAAAAACATCCCCCTTTTGTTTAAAGGTGTTCTTTGAAATCTTCTTTGAAACAAGGGGACTCATATAACACGACTTAGTTTTACTGCTACTCAACTCTTCTTACCTCTTCTTGTTTATTGTAGGTTTTATTTATGTTTTGTTGAACAATCAAGAGATTTAAAGATTAATCAACCATTGGATTTATTCTTGTACTTGTGGTATAACTTAAGTATGAGAAGTAGAAAGATTATTATAGGGATAGTTGGTTTATTATTGATATCTTCAGGCATGACATTTGGGGATGAAGTTCAGCTTGGAAAAGTTGAGCAGGCAAAAATTCAATTACCGAAAGTCGATTGTAAAGATCAGGGTTCTTTAGTTATCAGTGAGCAGGAAATTATGGATGAAATAGTTAAACTGCAAAAAGAAAAAGATATGGAAGATATTGATAATCTTTGGAAAGGAACTGTTGAAAATAATCAGGTAATAGGTTTTGCTCTTAAGAAATTATCTACTCCTGAAAGTCAGAGAAGAATACATTCTTCATTGATGGCAAAAACTCTTTCTGCGATTGTATCAGGTGCAGCCCTTGCCCCGGCTTTAATCGGAGCTGATTATGCTATTCAGTCAGGAAGTTACGCTGCTGGTAGAATGGTTCAAAATTTTATAAACAGAAAGAATGTTCCGCAAGAAATTCCTTTGACAGATACTGAATTGATTGAACTTGCAGGACTTGTTGAAAGTTTGCAGGATAAGATTATTAATGCTTATTATAATTACAAAAATACACTATCTCAGTTAAAAGAAATTCGTTCAAGAGAAATGTTGTATAGCAAAAATTATGCAAAAGCAATGGATGAAGAAGACTTTTTAGAAATTGCGATTTCTTCTGCTATGTATAAAGATATGCAAATTGAAGAATTAAAATATGAGCAAATGGCAAAGAAGTATCATTTGGAATTGCAACGTTTAGCAGGAAAAAAGGTTGTCGATAACTTAAACATGTATCAGTACGATTATAATTCTGCTTTGGTAGGAGGTAATAATGCTAAGAAATAAACTTTTACTATTTTCTATAACTGCTGCAATGGCAGTGTTACCAGCATTTTCTAATGAAATATTGCCAGATATGGAATTCCCGAAACCTCCGGCATTTAGAGTCGGGATATCTGATTTGCCTGAAACTCAATATATTCAAGCTGAAGAAGATAAAACTTCTGCAACCGAAAAAACTTATGCAAGAGTTGATAATTCTCGCGAAGCGGAAATTGCTGATTATACTTATGCTGATTTAGATTTAAAAAGAATGTCAAAAGAGATTTCGCAGGAATTAGATTATGATGGTCAGGATATGCTTTCTGATTTGTCATTGCTTTGGCAGGGTGCTGCGATGCAAAGTGATACTATAAATTTTGCATTATATAAATTGGCTAACCCTGATGCTGATAAACCTGATGAAAAATCTATAAAAAAAGTTTTAACTACAATCGCAAGCATGTCAACTCTTGTTGGTGCAAGTATTGGTAATCCTTTGATTGCCGGAACTTCTTTAATAAGCGGTAATGTTTTAGGAATTATGACACAAGATACAAAAGCTCTTAACTATAAATATACAAGAGTTAATGACGCTGATATGATTATTTTAATCAGGAAAGTAGAAGATTTGCAGCAACGTACTGTTGATTTGTATTATGATTATATGAGTGCGAAAAAACAATTTGAATTGGTAAATGATTTGGTAGATGAGCGCAGGACAAAGTTTGAATATGCTCAGGCAAATAATGCACCTAGAGAGTTAGTGGTAATTACAGATGCTTATTATAGAACAGCTCTTGATAAACAACGTACTGCAAAGTCTGAATTCTTATCTAAACGTGCTGCGTTAGAGCAATTCGTAGGGAATGAAACACTTCTTCAATTCGAAAATGAATTAATCGCAAGAGAAAATGGGGAAAAGAAAACAACAGAAACTGCAGATAAGCAAGAGCAAGATGCTGAATATTCAAAAACTGTTCAAAATGTAGAACAATATACTAAAAATGCTAATAATGAACCTAATAATATGGCTTCTGCCGAAGTGAAAGATTTGGATGTTCAAACAGAATCTCAAGTTGAAACTAAAGCTGATGTGCAACAGGTTCAATTAAGAGATTACGAGCAAAACAAATTAAATATTGCCGAAAATAAAACAGAACCTAGTTCAGATAAACTAACTGGATTGTCATCTAACTTAGAACAAGATGAAGATAGTGCAAAGGCTGATGATTCTAAAAAGGCAAAGAAAAAAGCAAAAGCTGAAAAGAAAGAAAAAAAAGAGAAACCTGTTAAGAAAAAGAAAATAAATGAGCATTTAATCTTCTTACATCCTGAAAGAGAAAATCAGCCACAGGAGCAAGCTCAAACGGAATCTAATAACGAAGAAGAAACACAAACAAAATCAAAATCAAGATTTAAGTCTGATAAGAAAGATAATTCACAACAGCAGGAGCAGCCGGCTGAACTTCCAAAATTAGAACAGCCTAAACCAAAGATGCAAAATTCTATTGATACATCAAAACTTCTGCCACTTGATGAAATAAAACCTCCACAATTAAATGGTGGATATTCAATTCATAGTGATTATGATTTCGGAGATTATTATGGAGATGATTCCGTACCGCTCTAATACAGGCGAGCAAAACATGGCAATAGATGCCGAAATTTTAGATTCGGCTATAGATAAAAATTTAAAAACTCCTATATTTAGATTGTATGGATGGGAGCCGGCATGTGTTTCGCTTGGAAGAAATCAAAAAGATGATTTTATAAATTATGATGTTTTGAAAAAACATAATATTGATGTTGTAAGAAGATTGACCGGAGGAAGGGCTCTTTTGCATGACAACGAAATAACGTATAGTTTTGTATGTCCTGTTTCATATCTTGAAAATGGTGAACATGTTGTATCTTCTTACAAGGAAATTTCTCAAATTCTTATTGATAAATTTAAAAAATTAGGGATAGAACTTGATTTTGGAACTTCCAAAGCAATAAGAACTAAGTTTGATTATTGTATGTTGTTATCAACAGGCGCTGATTTGTGTTACCAAAATAAAAAACTTATAGGTTCTGCTCAGTGTCGTAAAAATGGTTATATTCTTCAACATGGTTCTATTTTGTATGATTATGATAAAGAACTTTTAGAAGATATTTTTAATGAAGAAATTGATACTAATAGTATTACTACAATAAAAGAAATTGATAAAAATTTGACAAAAGAAAAAGTGATTGAGATACTTAGTTCATAAGTAATAAAAACAGGAGAGACAGCAAGTAAATGAATGTGGATAGCAGGTTTAATCGAGCAATATTATCAGTGATAATTTTAATAACTATAGTTGTTAGTTTTGGATTTTTAGTTTGTCACTTTTATAATATTTCAATGCAAAAAGTTGCTATAACTAAGTTGAAAAGTATACATGCTGAGTTAATTCAGGCATCAAGAATATCTTCTATGGTTCATAATGAAGATATGGGAAATTTTCAAATGGATATGCCTATAAATCTTTTTGCAGAAAAATATTTTACTCCGTATCTTAGAATAGATTCATACTGTAAAGGAAATCAAGATAGTTGTTGGAATTCTCCTCAATATAAAGATTTAAAAGGTAATGCTTATTTTAATAAATCTTTGTATAGTGTTGTTTTAACAGATGGATCTGTCGTTGGATTTAATAAAGGTAAAAATAATATAATTACTCTAATTGTCGATGTTAATGGTAAGGTAAAACCTAATAAATTGGGACAGGATGTATTTTTGTTTTCTCTATATAATACCGAAAATCATCCTGAAATATGTGAAAAATCAGAATATGACAAGCTTTCAATATATAGCGGAATTCATCTTGGCGGAGTTGATAAGTGTGGAATTCCGCATGATACATATTCTTATATAGATTTAGTGAGTGATAATTTTGAAGACGGTTGTAATAAAAAAGCATCTTCATCAACTAATGGTTTTGGTGTAGGTAGTGCTTGTTTAGCAGTGTTAAAATTGAATGCTTGGGCTGTTGATAAAAATTATCCTTGGTAGTACAATCAAAGTTGATAGGATTTTAATTATATGAAAAAATTAAAAGCGATGGTAATGGCAGCAGGAATGGGTTCTCGTTTAGAACCTATTACATTGTCAGTGCCTAAACCTTTAATTACAATTATGAATATTCCAATAATGGATATTATTCTTTCTCAGTTGCATGAAATTGGTGTTGATGAAGTTATATCTAATACTTACTATTTGTCTAATCAAATTATAGACAGATATAAAGATAATAAATTAGGTATAAATTTTAATTATATAAAGGAAGAAAAATTATCAGGAACAGCAGGCGGTGTAAAAAAGTGTCAGTATTTTTTTGATAAAGATGAAGATTTTATTGTTATGTCAGGTGATATTTTAACCACTGCTGATCTTAAAAAAGGTATTGAAATTCATAAAAAGTCAAATGCGATTGCAACTATTGGTGTGAAGGAAATTCCTCACGATTTGGTTTCAAATTTTGGCGTTGTTGTGACTGATGAAAAAGGTTATATTAAAGAATTTCAGGAAAAACCATCAATAGAAGAAGCTAAAAGTAATTTGATAAATACGGGAATTTATATTTTTAATTACAGAATTTTTGATTATATTCCAGAAAATACATTTTATGATTTTGCCAAAAATGTTTTTCCACAGTTGTTGGCAGAAGGACAAATTAATACTTTCACGGTGGAAGAATATTGGAATGATATCGGAACGATTTCTCAATATAAACAATCTGTTCAGGATGTGTTTAACGGTGTTTGCAAAATTAAACATGGAAATATTGCTAAAACTAACTTAGGAAGTTATGTGTGTGGAAATTCAAAACTTCCGAATAGTTTGCGAGTCATTGGGAATAATGTTATTGGAAATAATTGCAAAATTGGAGAGTATGTTACCCTTGAAAATTGTATTGTATTTGATAATGCAGAGATTAAATCAGGTACGCAATTAAATAATTGTATTGTATTGCCAGCAACACAAAATATTTCTTCTAAAGATAATAGAGCTGCTTCAAAAGAATTTGTTATTTCTGTTTAATATAGATAATGTGAAATAAAGAATTTATATAATAAAAATACAGGAGGAAATTTTCCTCCTGTATTTTGTTGAATTGTTTTAATATGATACAATTACTTGCTCATAGCTTGAGCAACAGCAACGGCACAAGCAACAGTAGCACCAACCATAGGGTTGTTACCCATACCGATAACACCCATCATTTCAACGTGAGCAGGAACTGAAGAAGAACCTGCGAATTGAGCATCACCGTGCATTCTACCCATAGTATCAGTCATACCGTAAGAAGCAGGACCAGCTGCAACGTTATCAGGGTGAAGAGTACGTCCAGTACCACCACCAGATGCTACTGAGAAGTATTTTCTTCCGTTTTCATAGCACCATTTTTTGTAAGTACCTGCAACAGGGTGTTGGAATCTTGTAGGGTTAGTTGAGTTACCAGTAATAGAAACATCAACACCTTCTTTAATCATAATAGCCACACCTTCTGATACATCATCAGCACCATAGCATCTTACTTTTGCTCTTTCTCCATCTGAGAATGGAGTTTCTTTTGTAACTTTTAATTCGCCAGTTTTGTAGTTATATTCAGTTTCAACAGCAGTAAAACCGTTGATTCTTGCAATAATATAAGCAGCATCTTTACCAAGACCGTTTAAGATAACTCTTAAAGGTTCTTTTCTAACTTTGTTAGCGTTTCTAGCGATACCAATAGCACCTTCAGCAGCTGCAAATGATTCGTGACCAGCTAAGAAACAGAAACATTTTGTTTCTTCTCTTAAAAGCATAGCACCTAAGTTACCGTGACCAAGACCAACTTTTCTTGTGTCACCAACTGAACCAGGTACTGCAAATGCTTGTAATCCGATACCGATTGCTTCTGCTGCATCAGCTGCATTTGTAATTCCTTTTTTAATTGCTATTGCACTACCTAATGTGTAAGCCCAAGATGCATTATCGAATGCGATTGGTTGAATACCTTTTACTATAGCATCAACGTCAATACCTTTTGATAAGCATAAATCGCGAGCTTCTTCTAAGTCTTTGAACCCATATTCAGGTAAAACTTTTTTCAAAGTAGATTCACGTCTATCTTTTCCTTCAAAATTTACTGTCATATTTATTTTCCTTTTCTTAATTTATTACTTGTTACATTAAGCCAAGTCATTACCGGCTCACGTTAATTATTCTTTACGAGGATCGATATATTTAACAGCATCAGCGTATCTGCCGTAAGTACCGATATTCTTTTCGTAAGCTTCTTTTGGATCAACACCTTTTTTAATTGCATCCATAACTTTTCCAAGGTTTACGAATTTATAACCGATAACTTCATCATTTTTATCCAACCCAAGTTCAAGGATGTAACCTTCAGTTAATGAAAGATATCTTACACCTTTTTGTTTTGTTGAGTGGATAGTACCACACATAGAGCATAAACCTTTACCTAAATCTTCAAGTCCTGCACCTACCGGTAAACCGTTTTCAGAAAATGCAGTTTGAGTTCTACCGTAAACGATTTGCAAGAATAATTCTCTCATTGCAACGTTAATAGCATCACATACAAGGTCAGTATTCAATGCTTCTAAAATTGTTTTTCCAGGAAGGATTTCACCAGCCATAGCTGCTGAGTGAGTCATGCCGGAGCAACCGATTGTTTCAACTAGTGCTTCTTGGATAACACCTTCTTTTACGTTTAATGTTAATTTACAAGTACCTTGTTGAGGTGCGCAGCATCCGCAACCGTGTGTAAGACCTGAAATGTCTTTAATTTCTTTACACTTTGTCCATTCTCCTTCTTGAGGAATTGGAGCAGGTACTCCTTTTACACCGCGTGCTACGCAGCATTTTTCTTGAATTTCTTGTGAAACTTGTATATTAGTCATTTTCTACTCCCTTCACCTTATATACAAATAGATTGTAACTTGCTAAAATAGTTTCGTCAAGATAAACTGGTTATTATAAAACACTTGGTTTTTATTGATTTAAGCAATTTTTTAAGGGGGTATAGAAATATGACTTTAGCAAATGATTTAACGCAACTTGTAGGGAAAACGCCGATTGTTAAAATAAACAGATTAAATGATGGCGGGGCGAATATATTTGCTAAATTGGAATATTTTAATCCTGCAAATTCAATAAAAGATAGAGCAGCATTGCAAATGATTTTGGATGCTGAAAAAGAAGGTAAAATCGGGCAAAATACTCTAATAATAGAACCGACAAGCGGAAATACAGGAATTGGACTTGCAATGATTTGTGCGGTTAGAGGTTATAGAATAATTTTGACAATGCCTGAATCAATGAGTTTGGAAAGGAGAATGTTATTAAAAGCGTATGGCGCAGAGCTTGTTTTGACACCTGCTCAAGATGGCATGAAAGGTGCTGTTGATAAAGCAATACAACTAAGTGAAGAAAATCCTGATTCGTTTATTCCATCTCAATTTGACAATCCTTCAAATCCAAAGGCTCATTATCTGACAACATCAGAAGAGATTTGGGAAGATATGAATGGGCATGTTGATATTTTTGTTGCAGGTGTCGGTACAGGTGGAACAATTTCCGGAATGGCAAAAGGGTTAAAAAATAAAAATAAAGATATAAAAATCGTTGCAGTTGAGCCTTATAATTCACAGGTTCTTGCGGGAAAAAGTGCATCTGCTCATAAATTACAAGGTATTGGCGCAAATTTTGTTCCAAAAAATTATGATGAAAGTGTAGTGGATGAAATTATCCCTGTAAAAGATGATGATGCTATTGAAATGACAAAAATTCTGCCGCAAAAAGAAGGCATTTTATCAGGAATTTCAGGAGCTGCAAATATTTTTGCTTGTTTGGAATTATCTAAAAAAGTTGAAAATAAGGGAAAAAATATTGTCACTGTTATTCCTGATTGTGGTGATCATTATTTAAGTTGCGGAATTTGGGACTAGTTTTTGCAAAAGTAAAATTAAAACCATACTTTTTAAAGTATGGTTTTATTGTGCAAATTTTACCCTTTTACCGGTAATATATTATATGTTTTTACCCTAAACTTCAATAAATAATCTTCTTCCGACAATGTTTTGTTTGCCGTTATAATATCCTGCAAAATATCCGCCTTTTACGGGTTTATTTTGTGCATAATATTGTCCGTATCTGTTTCCGTTGTAGTTTACAAAAGGGTTATTACTAAACGGATTACTGCTTGTTGTGTGTGTTACAACCGGTGCTGTTGTTCCAATATTTTGTTGTGGAAGCAACGCATTTGATAAAAAGTTTACTAAACCTGCCATATTACCTCTATCCATTCTACTATGGTTTGTTTTTAATACTTTTTTTACCTTTGTCATTATTTTAACACATAATTTGGTGTTTTGTTAAAATATCTTAACAAAATCATCTGTTTTATGTAGTATAATATATTGTATGGCAGATGATAAAAAGAAAATTTTAATAGTAGGAAGTGGAGCTGTATCTTCAGTGCTTGCAAAAATACTTAAGCAAAATCAAAGTATTGAAGAGATTTTTGTTGCGCCTTCTAACGGAATTGATTCTGATATATACAAAAAGGTTGATTTAAGAGAAGATGATTTAACAGGTTTATTAAAATTTGTACTTGATAATGAGATTGATTTAACTATTCCTGTATCGGAAAAAAGTTTGAAATCTGATATCGTTTCATTTTTTCAAGAAAATGGTCAAAATATTTTTGGGGCAACCGCACCTGCTTGTAAAATTGCTTTAAATAAGGCTTATGGGAAACGTTTTCTTTACAAAATTCATGCACAGACTGCAAAATTTGGAATTTTTGATAAGCAGCAGGTTGCTGAAGATTGGTTAAAAACTGCTAATTTCCCTGTCTTAATTCGTTGCAGTGAAGCTAATTCTCACGGAGATAGGCTTGTTTGTCCAACTATGTCACTGGCAAGAGAATTTCTTGATAATTTATTTTCAAAAGGCGAAAATGAAATTCTTATTGAAGAATACACTTATGGTCATAATTTTACTGCTTATTATATAACTGACGGTTATAGTGCTATTCCTATTTGTGCTGTTGGAAATTATAAATTTACATCAGATGGTGATGGCGGATTTTTGACAAATGGAGTTGGGGCTTTTGCTCCTGATTATAAAGTTTCCGAGGTTGTATTTTCAAGGCTTGAAAATATTATAAAAAATACTCTGTGTTCTCTTGATAAAAGAAATACTCCGTATTTGGGAATATTGGGTATTGATTGTACTTTAACTGATGAAGATAAATTCGTGGTTAATGAATTTAGATCATTTTTGCAAGATTTTGATGCTACGGTCGTTTTAAGACTTGTTGAAGATGATTTAATCAAGATTTTTTATGCTTGTATTGAAGGTCTATTTGCTGATGAATACAATATTATCAAGACGAATGATTATGCTTCTGTTTCTGCTATTGTTTGGGCAAGGCAATATAATAAAGTTATCAAAGGTTTAGATATTATTGATGATATAAATGATGTCGATTTTATTGATGTAAAACAAACCTCTAATGGCGGATATTTAACTGAAAAAGGTGATTGTTTTGTATTAACAAGGACTGCATCAACGATTTCAAGGGCAAAAGATTATTTATATGAAGATTTAAATCAAATAAAATTTGACGGAATAAGATACCGTAGTGATATTTGCAAATAAATATTTCGGGGATGTTGAAATTTTATAATTTATCATTAGATAAATTGTATGGCGTTTAACGATGTAAAAAATTACTATGACATCCTTGAAGTAAGCAGCAGTGCAACAACGGCTGAAATAAAAACTGCTTACAGAAAACTTGCACGTAAATACCATCCTGATATCAACAAAAATTCTGATGCTATAGAAAAATTTAAAGAAATTACATCAGCTTATGAGGTTTTGTCTAATCCGCAAAAACGTAATGAATATAATATTTTGAAAGGAATTTTCCCCGAAGAAGAAAAAACTGCTTATTCTCAAAGTTCTAATTCAAATTCAAGCGGTAGTAGTAAAGAAACATCAACAAATAATAAATCTACATACAAAACTAACAATCAAAAATCTAATAGTGTAAATTCCAAAAAATCTCAAAAAAAATCTAATAAATTTTCAATAATAAAAAGTTTAAGATATTTTCTTGCTAAATTAAAAAAAGAAGAAAGAGCAAAGGCAAACAGAAAGCCTCAAAAAGGTCAAGATATCAGAACTGATATTACTATCACTCCTGAAGAAGTTATAACAGGAAGTAAAAGAGTAATTAATGTTCTCACAACAAGGACCTGTCCTGTTTGTTTTGGTCATAGATTTGTTAATGGTGGCAAATGCAGTGAATGCGGCGGTAAGGGTGAAGTTTCTCATCGCAAAAGAATTACTGTTACAATTCCAAAAGGAATAAAAGACGGTGCAAAATTACGATTAAAAAATGAAGGCGGAATTGGTTTAAATGGCGGACCTAATGGTGATTTATACATCAATGTCAAAATAGAAACCCGTACTAAAGTCCATTTTGATAAGCAAAATATCTATTATAATGTTCCGATTACACCTTTTGAAGCTGCTTTGGGTGAAGAAATTAAAGTTCCAACATTTGACGGTGTTATAAAATTGAAATTACCGCCAAATACTTGCTCAGGACAAAAATTCCGTATCGCAGGACAAGGTATCAAAAAAAATGGAAAAGTCGGTGATTTAATTGTTATTGTAAGTATTGAATTTTCTCATGATTTATCGGATGATGAAGTTAAGTTGTATGAAAAACTTAAAAATTTGTCAAAAGATGATATCAGAAAGAATTTAATGAATGAAAACTAAGATTAATGAAATTTTTTCTTCAATTCAAGGAGAAGGACCGGTTGTTGGTTATAAGCAATTATTTATAAGGTTTTGTAAGTGTAATTTGAATTGCAATTATTGCGATACGGAATTTCAAACAGGTGTTGAATATTCAGAAGAAGATTTATATAGAAAAATTACATCTGAATATGATTTGAAAACTTTCCATTCAATATCATTAACCGGTGGTGAACCTTTGTTGTCTGTTGAATTTTTGAAAATGTTTTTGCCATTGGTGAAAAATGATGTTCAAATTTATTTGGAAACTAATGCGACTTTGTTTAATGAAATTGCCGAAATTAAGGATTATATTGATATAATTTCCGCTGATATTAAACTGAAATCTTCAACAGGATTTGATAGTTTTGAATTGCATCGAAAATTTTTTGAAAAATCAAAAGGTGTAAAAACTTTTGCCAAAATTGTATTTGATGAAAATATTACAGATGATGAAATTGCAAAATGCGTTGATTTAGCAAAAGAATTTAATCTTGAATTGGTTCTCCAACCTAAAATGATTGGTGATAAAATGGCTGTTACATCTGAATTTTGTACCAAAATTCTTGATGTATTTACTCAAAAGTATAAAAATACAAGATTGATCCCGCAAGTTCATAAGTTCTTGAATGTAATCTAGGATTTATTTATTGCCTTGTTACAAAAGTTAATATTTTCTTTTGGAAAAGGCAATTATTTACATAGTAGATACTTTATATATATAGAGCAGAGTATATAAAGGATTAGCTATGAGTTCATTTGACGGAAAATCAGCAATTAATGAGATTACAGGTGTTACTGCAACTACTGATAATTATGTTAGAACAGATTTTGGTATTAGAGTTTCTGACGATGAAACAAGAAATTTGATAAGTTCAACTTTTGGTTTGTTGAAAAATAACCTTGAATCTTTATGGTATTCTGTTGGTTTAGAACCAAATGTAAACATTGCTTATGAAAAAACTATGATGGACCCAAATCAATGTATCGAAGTTGGAAATAAAAGATTTTTCCCACATCCTGGAGTTGGAAACTTAAAAGCGTACAATGAATATGGACATCCGGCTGGCGGTTGTTTTTCAATGCAGACTTTAGCGTAAAGGATTTTGAATTATGAATCAAGTAAATGGCATACAATTAACATCTCGACCGGGAACAGATTTTGCTACTCAATATAATGTTCCTGATACGGGTTTGACTAATAATTCAACATTGTCTGCTTATTCTGCTGTTTATAATATGTTAAGAGCGGATTTTAACGGTAAACAATCCGAAAGAGTTCCGGATCATTCAAAGAATAATTTGTTTTTAGCAAATGGCTTAAAGCAAAATGTAACTCAAGGTTCTCATAAATTATTTACTCAAGCATAAAAAACCTCTGCTAAGATATATAAGCAGAGGTTTTTTATTATTTAATTATTTAAAATCTAGCAACAAGCTGCAGCAGATTTTGATTTTTCGATACAATCGATTAATACTTTAGCAACTGTATCTTGTTCTTCTTTTGTTAATTCAGGGAACATTGGAAGTGAAATTACAACTTCTGTGTTCTTTTCAGTTATAGGTAAAGAACCTTTACCCATGCCTAGCCAAGCATTAACTTTTTGGAAATGTAATGGAATTGGGTAGTATAACATTGCACCAATACCGTTTTCTCCCAACATTTTGTGAACAGCATCTCTGTTTGGAATTTTTACTGTGTATTGGTGATATACACAATATGTGTTATCTAATTCTGCAGGAGTTTGAACATCTGCACAGTTTGCAAATAATTTGTTGTAATATGCAGCATGTTCTCTTCTTTTTGTATTCCATTCGTCAATGTGTTTTGCTTTTACTCTTAATATTGCTGCTTGAATTTCATCAAGTCTGCTGTTTACGCCAAGTTCGTCATTGTGATAACGTACCATTGAACCGTGGTTTCTTAATGCAATTAATCTGTCTTTTAATTTTTCATCATTAACTGTGCAAAGTCCGCCATCACCCATTGTTCCAAGGTTTTTAGTAGGGTAGAAACTATAACATCCGATATCACCAAATGTTCCTACTTTTTGTCCTTTGTATGTTGAACCGATTGCTTGACAACAATCTTCTACAACTCTTAAATTGTGTTTTTTAGCAATAGCCATGATTGCATCCATATCACAAGGTTGTCCGTATAAGTGTACCGGAATAATAGCCTTAGTTTTAGGAGTAATTGCTGCTTCAATTTTTGCAGGATCTATGTTGAATGTGTTTTCATCAATATCAACAAATACAGGTTTTGCATTAACCATTCCGATAGCTTCTGCTGTTGCTACAAATGTGAATGCTGTTGTAATTACTTCATCACCTTCACCTATATCTAATGCTCTTAGGGCAATATGTAATGCATCTGTTCCTGAGTTTAGTGCTACTGTGTATTTGCAGCCGATGTAATCTGCTAATTCACTTTCTAATGCTTTTACATTTGGTCCTAAAATATAGCAGCCTGAGCGCATTACTTCACATACTGCTTTTTCAGCTTCTTCACCAATTTGTGCGTATTGGCGTTTTGAATCAAAAATAGGAATCATTTTTATCTCCTTTTCCTAACTACCAAACCTTATATGTTTATTATACCATACCTTTTCTTATCTTTACATAAATTTTATATTGCTATTACAAAGTGTTTCAAGTTTTGTTAAATTTGTTTATTGTATAATGTACACTCCTATTGTTTTTTTTATTATTCTATGTTATCCTCTATATCGTAAATATAAATAGAAGGAATTTTATTAAATGATTAGACAAAACCGACGTAGCAGACAGATTTTGAAAGGCTTGTTTTAAACAGGATATTTGTCGTGTCGGTTATATAAATGTTTAAGCAAGACCTTTCTGAATTGAAGGGTCTTGTTTTTTATGTAACAAAATATGAAAAATGTGTTATTAAATAGCAATTAATAGAATTTAGTATTTTTAAAATGAAAGTGAAGGTTAGATTAATGAAACATAGAAATATTCGACGAAACTCAACAATAAAAGCGAATGCTCCAATCGTGAAATTAATGAATTTAATTTGGGGTCTATAGTACGTTAGTTGAGTTAGGATGTATTGCTTATTATTTAAGTATTACATCCGGTAAAGGATAAGGAAAAATGATACCAAATATTACAGTTAGTACAATTTACTCTACATTAGGAAATAACAGTTCAAGGGTTCCATTAGCAATAAAAGATATTGCAAACAGTTGCGGATTAACAGCAGCTTCATACCTTTCAGGGGACAATGCAGAGGGACAGGATAGATTTATAGATGAATTTGGGACACAAGCAATTTGGCTTTGGGGTATTCCGGGATTTCAAAAAGTGCTTGATCTTGCTATGTATAAGCCGGCTAAGATTGATCCAAAAGTTGATGTAAGAATATTCAAAAATCCTGAGATTTTAGAAGCTGCAAAAGAATTTGCACCTACAAAGGAAATTTTAAAAAGTATTGAAGATGCTGCGGCTAATCAAAAGCTTACAAAAGGTTTAACAGTTGCAAAATTTGCTATTTCAACATTTTTAACAGCAGCTACATATTTAGGATTAACAAAATTCAGACACAATTATACTGAAAAACAAATTCAAAAAGATTATTTTGAAAAACAAGCATTAAATAATAAATTAAAATCTTCACAAGTTCCATTTTCTTCTGCGTTTGCAGAGGTTCACAATCCAAAACATAATAAGAATGAGAAGGGTCAGAATGTATCCTTTACAGGATTACAGGACTTTATATTTGACCCTGTAAAAAATCTTATGATAGTTGACGGTACTATTACGGGCGAAAGATTAACTCATGCTAAAAATCCACAAGATTTTATGGGTTATGTGATTAAAGAAGGCAGTTTCTGGGCATTTATGTATTTTGCAGGTGAATGGATATCAAATGCTTTAGAAAAAAGCGCAGATAAAAAAGGTACTTCTATCGATCTTGATGCAAGAGTAATTTTTGGTGACGAGTTGAAGAATTCATTCAAAGACGGTTCTATTAAAAAACATCTTGAAGAATTTAAGAAGGCAGATGTTTCTGATGTAGATATTTACAAATTTGCGGTGAAACCAAATAACAAAAACCTTGTTGTTGAGTTTGCTAAAAAATCAGATGTTATTGAACTTGTCAAAGGTTCTGATATGGTTGATACAAGAAGATATATTGACCTTAAGAGTTTGAGAGGTGTTGGTGAAAAACTTGAAAAACTTTTGGGTCAATATGAGTCATCAGGTAAGTCTGCAGATGAATTTTTCAAAGCAGTTACTAAGTTGAAGAAATCTGCTGTGTTGAAAAATATCGGAGCATGTATCGGAGCTTTAGGTGTTGTTGCTCCTGCAATTATGCTTCTGACAAGAAAATTCGGTGATAATTCTGACTATCAGGTAAGAAAAGATATAGAAAAGAAATTAGCCCAAAAGTAACTCTTGTGTAATATTGACAAATTTATATAATTATATAAAATTATAACTGGTATTAATTTATAAATTTAGAAAGGAATTATACTTATGGAAAAATGGGTTTGTACAGTATGCGGTTACGTTTATGATCCGGCAGAAAATGATGGTGTAAGTTTTGAAGATTTACCGGATGATTATGTTTGTCCGCTTTGCTCTGTAGGTAAAGACCAATTCGAAAAAGAAGAATAATAAAAAATATATATCGAATTTATTTTAAAGCGTATTGTTTCATTAATTATTGTTACAATACGCTTTATTAGTATCAAATTTTTAAAATTTTTACGTTTATATATATATCAGATTTTGTAAGGGAAAATATTCGGGGAACAGAAAGGTTTTATATGAAATACAAATATTTGTTTTCATCTGCATTGTTAATAGTATTTTTAAGCAGCAATATTCCTGCTTTCTCACAAGAAAATTGGGTATTTGGAAATCCTGTTCAATCAACAATTAATTATAATCCTTCAGGGCGGATAATCCAATATAATCCTCCTGAACTGGGAAGTGGCAGCAGAACTAAGTTTAATAAAACAACACCTGTGTTTTATCAAGTTCCAAGCAGGATAGAACCAAATGTTCAGCCAAATCCGTTGCGAGATGAAATGGAAAAAACTGATTATGTTTAAATCGGTTGAAATATTCAGAATTTAACTGTATATTTGGTTTATGACTTTAGAAAGGGATTTAATCAAATATTACAGAAGTTTAGGGCTTGAGATTCACACCTCTACGAAAGCTAGAGGGCATCAAGGTTTTTATGTAAAAAATAGAATTGATATTTCTAAAAATATTGCACAAGAGCGTATAGTTCCGACTCTTTTGCATGAATTTGCTCATTATATTCATTCAAAACTTGAGCCTAAAATATATAGTAATGGTGGGACTTTAGAAGTAATTTTTGATTTATCTTCACCGTCAGAAATTTATGAAGATGAATTGTTTGAAGTTACAAAACTTGTTGATAAGCATGCGAAATTTGAACTTTTAAACAATCATAAACAAACAGTTAAACGAAAGTTACTGTATTGTGAAAATGTTATCAAACAAAAATATCCTAATTTTTTGCGTTCTAAAAAGTTCAAGGAATTTGACAAATATATTAAAAAATCTGAGGCTAAGTATTTGCTAAAATATGACAGGGTTAAACTTATAACGGGGTGGCTGTTTAAGAAAACAAAGATTTTATCGGTTGAAAATATTGAACAAGATTTTAAGGATATGCCAAGTGAATTTTGTGCATATATCAAATTAAAATCATATCAAAGACGTCAGGCAAGAATTTCCGGTAAGATAAATCGTTTAAGAAAATACTATTCTAAGCCGACAGAATTGTTTGCAAGATTTGTTGAGGGGCTGTATTTGTACCCTCAACAGGTAAAACTTACAGCCCCTCATGTTTATAATCGTTTTTATGAACTTCTAAATTCCGGATATTATATGGAATTGTCTAAAGTTTTTCAAATATTACAGACCCATAATTCTGTAAAATAATTTTTGTGCCATATTTCTATTTGTAATAGATTTAGCATAATTTTTGTCAATTTCTTCCATTTCTTTGCCTACGGAACTATATACATATTTAAGAATATCGGCATCACGTTGTTCGTTATTTTCGTATTCTTCTCGGATTTTTATAAGTTCTTCATTATCAAGGAATTTTCCACCGCAAGAATAACAATCATCAACTTCTATTGTCTTTTTGATACTGGTACTGTTTTTTACCATTTTTGCACCACAATTTGGGCATATTCTATCTTGGGTAGTATCAACTTTTTCAAATTCCTTATTTGCGATTTTTTCCAAAATAGCTGATATGTCTTCATCTTGTTCGTCAAAATTAGCAAATTCTCTATTATCAAAGTATATTCCTCCACAACCTTGAGTACAGATATCAAGGTTTATACCTTGTGACGGTATGAATACTTTTTCCATATCCTTGCCACATGCCGGACATTTTAAAATTTTTTTTGTATCAGCCATAATAATTCACCTTCCGTTTTTATTCTATATATCACTTTCAGGATATCATTTTATCTGGGTTTTTCATCATCTGATTATATTATTTTCTGTTAAGTTGATAAAATGTTTTGTATTATTTGGAAAAATATTGTACAATATAATAAAGGTAAGATATGGTTAAATTTCTAAATAATATAGAAACAGTTGAGAGTTTAATATGCGAGGTGCTTAAAAATCTTGATGAGAAAAATTATCAAGAGGCACGTGTTAATGCGGATAATGCTAATTCTATATCGCAAAATATCAGATATCTAGAAGGGCTTTCTATTTGTTTGAGTCTAATAGCTTTTTTAGATTATTCAGAAGATAAAAATAACAATTATGAAAAAGCAATAAAATTACTTAAAGATGGAGCTTTTATGGCTCATAGAGCAAGTAGTTTGACTGCTTTATTAATTAATGAATTAGTTCTTGGTAATATTAATTTTTCAGAGGAAAATCGCGATACTGCGCTAATGCATTACAATAATGCATTAAAACTTACCAAAGAAGAAGATAAATACTTGCTTTCCGATACCATTAACACCAGAATAAGACAATTACAGAATAATATGGATTATTCTCTACCGACAAAAAGTGATCCTTTGGTATCATTGGTGAAAATTAGTCGTTCAATTACGGCGTTAACTGATATTGATGAGTTGTTAAAAGTAATTGCTGAAGAAACCAAAAATGCTATGCAGGCTGATCGTTGTACGGTATTTTTGTGGGATAAAGATACTGATGAATTATGGTCAAAGGTTGCTTTAGGTATAGACGAAAGTAAAGAAATTCGCTTTCCCGCAGATAAAGGTTTAGCCGGTTTTGTTGTAAAAAGCGGTGAAACTGTTAATATCGTTGATGCTTATAAGGATTCAAGGTTTAATCCTGAAGTTGATACAAAAACTGGGTACAAGACGAAAACTATTCTTTGTATGCCGATTACAAATAATAATAAAGAAATTATCGGTGCAATTCAGGTTCTTAACAAAATTGGCGGTGTATTTACTGCTAATGATGAAGATTTACTTATTGCGATTGGCGGTAGTGCAAGTATAGCATTAGAAAATGCTCAGTTGTTTGATAAAATGCTTCAAATGTACCATGAACAGAAATTGATGTTTGACAGTTTTATCGATACTCTTGCGATGTCTATTGATGCTCGTGATAAGATTACTGCAGGTCATTCTGCAAGGGTTAGAATGTATGCGGTGTTATTAGCTCAATTTATTGGTATGAGTCCAAAAGATATAGGTTTACTTGCTAAAGCTGCAACATTGCATGATATAGGTAAGATTGGTATTAGAGATTCTGTTTTACAAAAAGAAGGTAAACTTACTGACGAAGAATATAAACATATTCAAGAACACGTGAGAATTACTCATAATATTTTGAATAGAATTTATATGTCGCAGGATTTTAGAATAATTACTGAGATGGCTTGTTCACATCATGAAAAATGGGATGGTACCGGTTATTGCAGACATTTGAAAGGGGAAGAAATTACTCTTGGCGGCAGAATTTTAGCTGTTGCAGATGTTTTTGATGCTATTACTTCGAAACGTCACTATCGTGATAAAATGCCGATTGTGAACGTTATTGATATTTTGTTAAAAGGTGCAGGTTCTCATTTTGAAAAAAGACTTGTTGACGAATTTTTGGCTATTCCTGTTAATAAAATTATCGGGGTGTTTTTATCTGAATCTCATGGTAAAATGTCAAAAGAAAATGAGTTGACACTAAGTCATTATAACTTGTTGAAGATATATGAAATAGGTTCTAATGAAAATGCGTCACAAGAGGAAAAAGAAATTTTTGATTTATTCAATTATTATTACACCGGACAGACAGCAAAAACAGGAGAGCAACAACAATGATAAAACGTATTATTATAATTCTGAATTTATTATCGTTCGTTCTTATAAATCCGGTTTTGGGATATGAAGTTGAAGGGATTGCACCGATTAACCCTTTAGATAAAGGTAATGATACATATCAGGAAAAAGTTATTATTCCGACTTACGATCTTAAGAGAGGAACACTTACTAAAAATGCTATTAAAAACCAATACACTATAGCTATGGATAAGTTTATGCAAAGTAACGTAAGAGCTTCATATCAGGATTTTAAAATTCTGATAGATAATGTAGTTCCAAATGACTTTGTATATATGAGATTATCCAAGGAAATGGCATCTATTGGATTTTTTACACTAGCAGAATTGTCAATGTCAAAAATTCATGATAGCGAAATTTCTTCTTTAATAGAGGAAGATGTTAAAAACTATTATTTCCCCAATTATAATTTGACATATAAAGATCAGATTTATTTGGCAGAAATCTATTCAAATATAATGTACAACGATCAAAGTAAAGAATGTACGAGTGAACTTTTAAAACAGAGCGGTTTGTTAGCTGATTCTGATTATGCCAATTATATAGTAGCTATCGGAAGTATGAAAAGTGGTGATATTAAACAAGCTGAAAAATCAATAGATGCAGCTATTGATAAAAATCCTGTAAATATCAATTATAAACGTTTGAAAGCCGAAATATATTCACAATCGGCAAAACCTCAAGATGGTCTTAAGTATTTGAATGATTTAAATTCAAAAGATATAAATACCGTAATTTTTGATAATGAATTGAGTGCTTCTCAACATTATATTCAGTATAAAGCTGCAAAAAATGAGTATTGGAAAAAATATTATCTTGCATATTATTACTATGATAAAGGAGAATATAATAAAGCACTTAGGGTACTTCAAACATCAATTTCAGGTAAGAAAAATATCAACAAAGAAGTTTTCACTCTTACAGCAAAAGTTTATTATGAGTTAAAAGAATATGAAAAAGCACAGGATTATGCTTTGAAGTCTTTAGCAATAGATAATTCATCTGTTGATTCTTTGATAATTATGGGCGATATTTCTAAACGTAATAATGAAATTCAACAAGCAGAATCTTATTATAAAAAAGCCGCATCAAAGGATGACTCACATAATGCTGAGATTAAGCTTGCAGAAATATATCAAATTCAAAATAATGTAAAAAAAGCAAAAGATATTTATGCGAAAGTATTGAAAAACAGTTCAAAAGCTTACAAAGCATATTATCATATGGCTCTTTTGGATAAAGAAAGAGAAGAAACATATTTGAAAAAAACAGTTGCAATAAATCCGGCATTTGGTGCAGGTTGGGTTGATTTAGCAAGACTTGAGATAGATAAAGATTCTTATGATCAGGCTCAGTATTATTTAGATATTGCAAAATATATAGGTGAAGCTGATTATAAGTATTATTATTACTTGGGTTTAGTTTATAAAAATAAAGGTTTGTTGACAGAAGCATCAAAGAATTTTGAAAAAAGTTATAACTTAAATTCAAATTTTGATTTAGTTAAGAAGGAATTAGAAATATGACGATAAACATATTAATTGTAGAAGACCATGAATTAACAAGATTTGGGTTGAAAACAGCATTTGAGGATGTTGATTTTATAGAAACAATATACGAAGCGTCTTCGGCAGAAGATGCTCTTGAAATATTTAAAAATAATACTATAAATGTGGTTATAATGGATTTAGGCTTGCCTAATATGAATGGAATTGAGGCAACTCAAGCAATCCATGATATGAATAAAGACGCAAAAATAATCATATTGACATCTCATAATGACGAGAAAGAAGTTTTAAACAGTTTAAAAGCCGGTGCAAATGCTTATTGTTCAAAAGAAATTAATTTAGAGCGTTTAGTGCAGGTAGTTCAATCAGTAGCAGATGGTGCAGCTTGGTTTGATCCAAGTATTGCTCATGTTGTATTGCAAGCAGGTGCGAATTCTCAATCATCTGAAATGAGTTCAAAATATAAAGATTATGATTTGACAGCAAGAGAAGCTCAAATTTTGAAACTTATGACAGAAGGTCATAGTAATATGGAAATAGCACAAAAACTTGTAATTAGCGTAAATACAACTAAAGCACATGTTGCAAGTATTTTGCAAAAACTTGAAGTTGATGATAGGCTGCAAGCAGCTTTGAAAGCTTTAAAATATAAAATCGTTTAATTTGTTGGTTAAAATTTATGGCTGATTTGTGTAAATTACTTTTAGTGGATGATAATCCTCAATATATAAAGGATGTTTTGCCATATTATGGTTATGATGTAATAACAGCAACAGATGGAGTTGAAGCTTTAGAGGTTTTGTCTAAAGAAAGTTCAATAGATATAGTTCTTTTGGATGTGATGATGCCCAAAATGAATGGGTGGGATACATTAAAAGCAATAAGGAAAAATCCATTAACAAAAAATATTCCTGTAATTATGTTAACAGCTATTGGCGATGATCAAAAAATGATTTCCGGATTGAAAATAGGAGCTGATGATTATATTGTTAAACCATTTGTTCTTCCTAACCTTTTAGCTCGTATTGAAGCGGTTTTAAGACGTTGTAAAAGAGATTTTGAACCTCAGGAAAAAATCAATGTTACAATTAATAAAAATAATCAATTTAACTCCTTGACTAGAAGGGAAAAAGATGTTTTATTATTAGTTACACAGGGAGAAAATAATAAATCCATTGCGGACAAACTTGTCCTGAGCGAAGTGACTGTTAAAAGTCACTTGAGCAGTATTTTTAAAAAATTAAACGTAACTAATCGTACCCAGTTAGTACTTTTGGCTATGCACGTAAATTTATTAGAAGAGAAATAATATTAAGGAGATAAGAATGTTAGATTATACAAAAGATGAATTGCTATCAATGCTTCAAAATACCCCGGAAAAATTTAATGAATGGAAAAGAGGGGTTGAAGAAGTTGACTTGAGTGAAGTTGATTTTTCAAATATGACACTTAATGAGATTGATTTTTCTGATGTAGATTTAAATTCTAGTTCATTTGCTGATTCTGTTTTATCTTCAGTAAATTTTTATGGTGCAGATTTAACAGCGGTAGATATGACAAGAGCTGTTGTTACCCAATGTGATTTTACGGAAAGTACATTAGTAGGTGCTGATTGTAGTTATGCAGAAATGACTTATTGCAATTTTACTGACTGTGATTTAGCAGGTACTGTGCTTGCTGAAACTGATTTGTCAAATTCTGAATTATCTTCTTCTGTAAATCTTCATTCTGCAAGATATGATAATGATACAATATGGCCGGATGATGATATGTTGCCTGATGATTTTGATATGGCTTGTAAAGATGATTTGTCATCATTAAAAGATGATGAAGATTCTGTTGCAGAAGATTATTAGTACAAATATTAAAATTTAAGGAGTATATTATGATAAAAGTTGCTGTATGTGGTGCATTTGGCAAAATGGGTATGGAAGTTTGTCGTGCCGTTGAAAATAGTTCAGATATGGAGCTTGTTGCCAAAATTGATTTAGTAGGTGATGCTTTCAGAACTATTGAAGAGGCTTATAAAAACAACCCTTTTGATATTGTTGTTGATTTTACTCAACCAAAATCAATTTTTGAAAATGCTAAGTATTGTTTGAATAACGGTATTAAAATAGTAATTGGTACAACCGGTTTGAAAGATGATGAAATTGAAACTTTAAAAGATTTATCAGAAAAAAATAAAACAGGATGTCTAATTGCACCAAACTTTTCTACCGGAGCGGTTTTGATGATGATGTTTTCTCAAATGGCTGCAAAATATTTTGATAATGCTGAAATTATTGAGCTTCACCATAATCAGAAAAAAGATGCCCCTTCTGGTACTGCTATAAAAACTGCTTTGATGATGTCACAGGCAAAAGAAACATTTAAAAAAGGAAATTGTCCTGAAGTCGAAACTATAGAGGGCTCTCGCGGTGGAACTTCTTATTCTGATATTCAAATTCATTCAGTTAGAATGCCAGGTTATATAGCTTCTCAAGAAGTTATATTCGGTTCTTCAGGTCAAATTTTTAAGATTAGACACGATTCTATGGATAGACAATGCTATATGGGTGGTGTTCTATTAGCTGTAAGACACGTTGTCGAAAATAATGACTTTATTTATGGTCTTGAAAATATTTTATAGTTGATAAATACAAAAATTTTATTCAAAAAAAAAGCCCCGCTGTTGCGGGGTAAATTTCATTTAGGAATTAGGAATAGGAATTAAATATCTCTCTTGTCTTTATTTAAACGGTATATTTTTTCTCTCTCTTAGTATCTCTCGTGTTTATTTAATGCTTACATATATATAAAGTATATACCGAAGTATCTATTTCATATATAACGAAATTTGTTACATTTCTTAATCTTTTGTTTAATATAGCAAATTTTATATTTAGAAGTTTTATAATAGAAAAAATTGGGGTAATTAGCATGAAAATAGAAAATAATAATAATAAAGCACAATCGTTTGGAAAATTATATATATATTCATCCAAAATGAATACTGTTCAACAAGTATTAAGTGATAAAGTAGCGGATTCTATAAGTATTTCAAAAAGTTATAGACAAGCTGATGATAGAAATATAGATGTTTATATTTTGCCGCATACACAAGATCCAAATTCTATAAATATTAGATATATGGATGGGTGGAGTGATAATTATTTTAGAAAAGATGGTAGAATATTACAAACTGCCGGACATAAAGATGAATTAATTAGTTCCATAGTTTCTCGTGTAAAGAAGCATTTGGATAAAATATTGAATGGTCAGGTAAAATATCCGATAGGTAAAATAAGTGAGAAACCTGAGGATTCTTCAGATTTGAAAAATCTACGTATAGATTTGTTTTAAGATATTTATTCAAATGCTATGGAAATAGTAATGTTTCTTTATTTTCTGATTAAATTTTTGTAACGATTTTTACAAAAATTTATCGAATATTGTACATTTTTTTGTTTTTTTTCTGTATAATGTTTGGTGGTATATACGAATAAGCGTAAAAAATACAATTAATAATTTCAACTTTATAGGGAGAAAAAAATGACACAAACATTAGAAAAATCAAAGTATTCAACAACAGAGTTTGTTGGTGGAAAGTGGCAACACGAAATTAATGTAAGAGATTTCATTCAAAGAAACTATACTTTATACGAAGGTGATTCTAGTTTCCTAGCTGGACCAACAGCAGCTACTACAAAATTATGGGAAGAGTGCTGTGATTTATTCAAAAAAGAAAGAGAAAACGGCGGTGTTCTTGATATGGATACCAAAGTTGTTTCTACTATCACATCTCACGGTGCTGGTTATATTGATAAAGATTTAGAAACTATTGTTGGTTTACAAACAGATGCACCTTTAAAAAGATCTATGCAACCATTTGGCGGTATCAGAATGGCTGAAGGTGCTTGCAAATCTTATGGTTACGAAGTAGATCCTGAAATTTCTGAAATTTTTACAAAATACAGAAAAACTCATAACCAAGGTGTATTTGATGTTTATACTCCGGAAATGAGAAAAGCTCGTCACGCTGCTATTTTAACAGGTCTTCCTGATGCTTATGGCAGAGGACGTATTATTGGTGACTATAGAAGAGTTGCTCTTTACGGTATTGATAGATTGATTGAAGATAAAAAAGAACAACATGCTTCAATCGATGGTGAAATGACTGCTGAAAAAATTCAATTAAAAGAAGAATTAGCTGAACAAATCAGAGCTCTTCAAGAAATGATTGAATTAGGTAAAACTTACGGTTTTGATATTTCACAACCTGCAAGAAATGCTAAAGAAGCTATTCAATGGTTATATTTCGGTTACTTATCAGCAGTAAAAGAACAAAACGGTGCTGCTATGAGTATCGGTAGAACTTCTACTTTCTTAGATATTTATATTGAAAGAGATTTAAGAGATGGTATTATTACTGAATCTGAAGCTCAAGAAATGATCGACCACTTTATTATGAAGTTAAGATTGGTTAAATTTGCTAGAACTCCAGAATATAATTCATTATTCTCTGGCGACCCTACTTGGGTTACTGAATCAATCGGTGGTGTTGGTATTGATGGCCGTCCATTAGTTACTAAGAACTCTTTCAGATATCTTCACACTTTAGAAAACTTAGGTACTGCTCCAGAACCTAACATGACGGTACTTTGGTCTAAGAGATTACCACACGCATTCAAACAATATGCAGCTCATATTTCTATCACTACTTCATCTATTCAATATGAAAATGATGATTTAATGAGAGTTACTCACGGTGATGATTATGCAATCGCTTGCTGTGTATCATCTATGGTTGTTGGTAAAGAAATGCAGTTCTTCGGCGCTCGTGCAAACCTTGCTAAATGTTTATTGTACGCTATAAACGGTGGTGTTGACGAAAGATTAAAAGAACAAATCGGTCCTAAATACAGACCTATCACATCTGAATATCTTGATTTCGATGAAGTTATGGAAAGATATGAAGATATGATGGAATGGTTAGCTGGATTGTATGTTAATACTCTTAACTGCATTCACTATATGCATGACAAATATTGTTATGAAAGATCTCAAATGGCTCTTCATGACAGAGATGTAAAAAGATATTTTGCAACAGGTATTGCAGGTCTTTCAGTTGTTGCTGATTCACTTTCTGCAATCAAATATGCAAAAGTTAAGACTATCAGAGATGAAAATGGTATTGTAGTTGACTATGAAGTTGAAGGTGATTACCCTAAATATGGTAACAACGATGACAGAGTTGACCAATTTGCAGTTGATTTGGTTAAGAAATTCATGAATATGATTAGAAAACATCATACTTATAGAAATTCAATTCCAACAATGTCAATATTGACAATTACTTCAAACGTTGTTTATGGTAAGAAAACAGGTAACACTCCAGACGGTAGAAAAGCAGGTATTCCTCTAGCTCCAGGTGCAAACCCAATGCACGGTAGAGATAGTAACGGTGCTGTTGCTTCACTTGCGTCTGTTGCAAAACTTCCATTCAATGACGCTCAAGATGGTATTTCAAATACTTTCTCTATTATACCTAATGCATTAGGTAAAGATGAAGTATTTATGGGTGACTTGGCAATCAGACTTGATTGTGGTTGCAGTGAAGGCACTTGTGAATAATTTTCGATGTTGGTAATCGAGCGGGGATAATCCGCTCGAGTTTACCAAGTAGTTTATTACTCGAATCCAACGAAAGGAGATAAAACAATGACAACAATGCAAGAAGAAAATTTAATAAATTTGTTAGATGGTTATGTTGAAAAAGGCGGACACCATTTGAATGTTAATGTATTTAACAGAGAAACTTTGTTAGATGCTCAAGCTCATCCTGAAAAATATCCTCAATTAACAGTGAGAGTTTCAGGTTATGCTGTTAACTTTATTAAATTAACTAAAGAACAACAAGATGATGTTATTTCAAGAACATTCCATTCTTCAATTGGTTAATGGAATTGGTTTTATAGTTGTTTTAATAAATAAAAAGCAAGAAACAAATATTTGTTTCTTGCTTTTTAGGTTTTTAGTCGTTATATGACTTTAAGTTAGTCTTCTGCATCTCGCCATTTACCATTTGGTCCTGGTACTGGTTCACCTGTATCACAGAATACTTCACGGATTTGTCTACCGGCTTTTCCATCAGTAACAACAACTTCAAATCTTGTTCCTTTACCGATACGTTGAATGATTTCTTCTTGTGATCCAACTAATTTTACAACTGTACCGTCAGATAATGTAATTTCTTTTCTATATCTGTAACCAATACGCGAACCGTTGAAGTTACCGTTTTCTCTAACTTGTTTATTTTCAGGTTTGCTTAGTTGTTTTTGAAGATCTTTTCTTTGTGCCGGAGTTAATTCTTTTCCATCAGCATTCACGTATGCTTTAGCTATCCAGTATGGTGATTGACCATGAGCTGCAATTTCTCTTGATGGAATTACATCTCCATGTGTACTTCTTTCTTCAAGTCTTGTACAAGGTTCTTCTGGTGGTGTTGGAGGTGTTGGAGGGGCCGGTGGTGTTGTTGGTGTTGGGTCTGGCTCCTCAACTGGTGGTAAGCTATTAATTTTATCAAGTGCATCTTTGGTATCTAATAGATTTTGGTATGCTCCAAGTAATTCTTCTGTATTAGCTTTACCATTAATTGAAGCTTCAATTACAGCAGCTTTAATTGCATCATCTCTGACTTTATCTCCGGTAATTTGCATATCTTGAATTTGAGCAACAATTTTCTTATTATCCTTACCAGATACTGTGTTTAAATTTTGAAGTACGTTTTCAACAGCATTACCGTTAAAGGCATCTTTTGATTGAGGGTTTGCTATAATAAATGCTGAAATACCTGCGATTACCGGTCCTGCAACCTGACCTAATATTGGAACTTTGGCACAGGCTGTTGCTACTGCATCTGCAATCGCTGTTGTTGTCGCTGTTGCCGTTGCTGTTGCTGTAGCTGTTGCTTTTGCTGTTTCTGTTGCTTCTGCTTTGGCTGTTGCTGATACTTCTTTTAAGAATACATTTCCATTAGAATCTAAGAATTTATATATTTCAACTGTAGTTTTTTCGTCAAATGCATGCGCTGTAGCTTCAGCTGTTTCTGATACTGTATTTGAAACAGTTTTTGATGTTGTAGAGCTTGCGTGTGCTTCACTTGTTGATGTCTTTGAATGAGGCCCAATCAAACTTCCAAGTGCTGTTGCTGCAGCGGCTGCTCCTGCTGCTCCAAATTTTCTTGCAGTGGCACTTTCATTGCCAAAGCCAATTTCTGCACCTATGCTTCTGATGTGTCTATTTTTCAATCCAGTAGCTTTTGCTAGTGCTGTTTTTTCATCAATATTCATACGACCATCGGCACCGAAGAATCCCATCATTGCTTGTTGAAGTTTTCTTCCATCAATATTGCCTTTTTCATCCATACAATCTGCCAGATCGCCATATTCTTTCATAACAGCATTTAGTTCTTGTTGAGCTTTTTCTTTTGATGCTGGATCTGTTGCTTGTTCAAGTTTTTCTTTCGCACGTTTTATATACCCTCTGGCAAATAAGTTCATTTGGATTAAATTATCCATTTGTTTGTTTGATAAACTTGTTGTATAACCTTTTTCTTCAGGATGTTCTTTTAGGTATGCTTCTTCTGCTTCTTTTGTAGAAAATACTTGGTGAACATCGTTTATATTTCCATAATTTTTTGCATTACGTTTTGCTGCTCTTCGAATACCGCGTTCTCCGCCTGTTTTATATTGTGCTTTTTGTTTTTCATATTCATTGTTTAATTCTTTTAGTTGATCACCAACTTCTTCAATTTCTTGGCCTAGCCTAATAGCGCCATCAATATCTCTTTCTTTTATTAGTTTTTTACGTTCTTTTTCGAGAGCTTTAAGTCTATCTTTTGTATTTTCATAATCGGCTTTAGCTTTTTCGTATGATTCTTTTGAACCTGTTGTAAATTCTTCATGGACTTTGTCTTTGTCTTTGTATTGTTCCATTTTTTCAACACTTTCTTCGTCTGGAACTGTCATTTTTACATCAGGATCTGCAGAACCTTCTTTGATTGTTACTTTTGAGGTGCTGCCGTCAACTTTGATTTCTTTTGCTTCTTTTGTTTTGGCTTCATCAATTTCGCCGGTCTTTTTATCTTTTACTACGATGAAACCGTTATCATCTAATGTAACATCATTGTCTGGGTATTTTGCTTGTCCTTGTTTTAATAATAATTCTTGGATTGGTGTATATTCTTTTGGTTTATTGCCTTGAGTAGCGTCTGTCTCTTTATTTTCTGTTGCAGTGTCTGCGGCATAATTTTTGGCACTAGTTTTCGTAAAGCCAAATGCTGCTCCTGCAGATTCTCTTGCTTCAAGTTCTGCTCCAGCTTCTGTTTTTGGTGCAAATTCACCAATTTGATTTTCTTTTCTAAATTCTAATAATGCTTTTTGGGCTTCTTTGGTTGTTGTTTTGCCACTTTTTACATCGTTGTTCAATTTATCCATGTACTGCGCGTACCTGGTATTGATTGAAGCATTGTTGTTCACTTCTCCACTCATCTTTTTGTCCTTTCTTTTTTATACTTTGCTTTATTATTTTATAGTTTAATAAACGTGTATATTATTTAAAAATTGCCCCTGTTTTATTGAATTTATATATTATCTGTATATATAGTTTCTATAAACCCTTATGAATATTGGATTTGAGCAAATTTTTAAAATGTTAAATTTTGTTAAGAAGGCTTTGCCCTTGGAGAAATTAATTTTACCATTGTTCTCTTTCTACAAAATTGGTGTACTAATCTTTTATTTCTTCTTCGTCATTTTTATATAGAACTTTAGTAAATATATGTTAATGTTTGTGATTTTTTTTGAAAGCCTTGCAGCATCTTCTTTTTAGAACTTCACGTTTGTTTACAATTAGATTTGATTTAATCAATTATGCAAATTTTGCAATAAAAAAAGTTCCCATTGTGGGAACTTTTTTTTAGTTTATAGTCATGTATAAATTAGTCTTTCTTTAAAAAGTCAGGTACATCAAGGTTCATTGCCGGAATTTTAGGAAATCCTATATTACTTGTTGATGTAGATGCTCCTGTAGAGATCGTTGAATTTATACTAGGAGTTGATTTTCCTTGGAAATATTCAGCTGCAGATAATTGCGGTGTTGATAATGATGGTTGAGATTTTCCTGAAAATCCTGTTGCAATTACTGTTATTTGAATTTCATTTTGGAATGCTTCATTTATTGCTGTACCAATAATTACGTCAGCATCTTCATTAACTACATTATTAATGATGTTAGTAGCATCGTTAATTTCATATAATGTCATATTTGAGCTTCCTGTAATATTAACAATAATACCTTTAGCTCCGTCAATAGAAGATTCAAGAAGTTGAGAATTGATTGCCATTTCAGCGGCTTTGATTGCTCTTCCTTCTCCTTGAGCTCTTCCTATACCCATTAAAGCTGTTCCGGAATCTTTTACAACTTTTCTAACATCCGCAAAGTCAATATTTATCATTCCAGGAATTGTAATAATATCTGATATACCTTGAATACCTCTGTATAGAACTTCATCAGTTACGCAGAATGCTTCTCTTATTCCGATTTGACGTTCTACAACTTGAAGTAATTTATCGTTTGGTACAACTAAGATAGCATCAACATATTTTCTTAGTTTTTCAATACCAGCTTCTGCTTGAGCCATTCTCTTTTTGCCTTCCCAACTAAATGGTTTAGTTACGAAAGCTATTGTTAATATACCCAAGTCTTTTGCGATTTGAGCTACTATAGGTGCTGCTCCTGTTCCTGTTCCACCACCCATTCCGGCGGTGATAAATACCATGTCTGCACCGTCTAAGGCTCTCATTATATCATCTTTATTTTCTATGGCTGCTTTTTCACCTGTTGTTGGATCGCCGCCTGCACCCAATCCTTTTGTTGTGGTTGAGCCTAATTGGATTTTATTTTGTACGTTACTGTATGTTAAAACTTGTAAGTCTGTGTTCATTAACCAAAATTCAACACCGGCTAATTTTGCTTTTATCATTCGGTTTACTGCGTTTCCGCCGCCACCGCCGACTCCGACAACTTTTATTCGGGTTGGATTTATATTTGAAATGTGATTGTTGTCATAACTTGATGATACGATATTTTCCATTATACCTCCTATGTATATTATGCTATAACTACATTATATACAAAAAATTCAACATTACACATATTTGAATTTTTTGTAATATATGTAATTACAAAGAGTGCATAATGGTAAAATTTAAGCGTTTACGTCTAATCTGTTGCCCTGGTGTTTCGTTTTACAAGCCATTGCTTGCATTTTTATTCTTGCTGCTTGATTTGCAACTTTGAAATCTTGACCTGATGGGTCTGATGGCGCTAGTGCTGCTCTTATTACAGTGTTAGCATGATCTATTGTGTTTTGCGGGTTTCTTCTATCTAAAACCGGCATTGCAATAGGTACGTGGCCTGATACTGGGATGCCGTCTGAATTCTTTTCGATAGCTATTGCTCCTGCAAAACTACCACCGGCAGTTTTATGTGCCATTTCGTGAGCATATATGTGATTATAATTCCTACTAATTAATGCTTGTTTTGCTACTGCGTCCATACTACACACTCCTACTATAATTGTAGCAAATCGTTCTGGTTTTGTCAATTATTATATTTATGGTTTGTATAAAATTTGTAATATTTATATTTTATTTGTTTCGTTGGAAATAGCTTGCCAGTTCTTTATGAGGGATAGTTTTTGAAATTGGTCTTCCGTGTGGGCAGGTATATAGCATTTTTGTTGTGCGCCATTTCTTTATTATATCTTGCATTTGCCATATTGAAAGCTTTGTATTTGCTTTTACTGCGGCTTTACAAGAGGTTGTGATTAAGATTTTTTCTTCTAAATTATTGATATCGCCTTCTATATTATTTAAAATATCTGCTATTATTTCTTTTGGATTAACTTTAGCTAATAGTTGCGGAACTTTTCGGAATGTTATGTTCTGTTTGTCTATAATTTCTATTCCATATCCAAATCTTTCGAATTTATCTTTATTTTCTTTTATTATTTCAATTTCTGTTGATGATAGCGGAATTAGGTCTGATATAAAAAGCATTTGAGATACTACATCTTTTTCATTTTTTAATTTTTCGTATATATATCTTTCTTCTGCTATATGTTGATCAACTATTTCAAGTCCTTCTTCTGTGTCTATTAATATATATGTGTCGTGGTATTGTCCTATTATATTATCTTGAGGTTCGATTTCCTGTTGAGCTTGCGGGGTGAATATTTGTTCTTGTTTTATTGTTTGTTTTTGGGTCGAATCTTGAACTGAAAATACATTCATTTTATCTTCTGGAACAAAGATTGTGTCTGTTTTTTTGTCAATGATAATATCTTGGACAGAGGTATTATTAGAAAAGATTTCTAATGGTTTATTATTTTCATTGGTTTGAAAATTGATTTGTGTTTGTGGTTGAGTGTTTGTTGTTTGAATTTGTTTTTCTTTATAATTGGCAAGTCCTGCTTCTATAGATGAATATATAAAGTTGAATATTTGATTAGGGTTTTTGTAGCGAACTTCTTTTTTTGTCGGGTGAACATTCACATCGACATCGTGTGGTGGAATTTCTAAATTAAGAACTACAAATGGGTATTTGTTGTTCGCTGTTAGGTGTTTATATACCATATCGATTGCTTTTTGGAATATCGGGCATTTTACGGTTCTTGAATTTATGTATATATGATAATTCTTTTTGCTGGAACGTGTATAATCAGGTGTGCTTACATATCCGTATATCTTCAGACCTGAAAGTTTGTCTGTCTTTAGAACTTCTTTTAAGTTGTTTGTTACATCTGATGAGAATACTTCTTTTATACATTGGGTAAGATTATTTTGTCCTGTGGTTTTTAGTGAAGTTTTCCCATTTTTCTTCAATTCAATAGCTACTTCAGGATGAGAAAGTGCGATTGACTGAACTATTTCTTGTATGTATGAAAATTCGGTATTTTGATTTTTTAGGAATTTTAGTCTTACAGGAATATTATAGAATAAATCTTTAATATTCATAATTGTTCCAACTGCACATCCTGTTTCGGTTTTTATTACTTCAGAGTTTTCACATTGTACTTTTGTGCCTGTTTCAAAATCTTTTGTTCTTGTGGTACAGGTTAATTTAGAAATTGAAATTATACTTGCTAATGCTTCTCCTCTAAATCCTAAAGTTTTTATATCGAATAAGTCTTCATCTTCTTGAAGTTTACTTGTTGCGTGTTTTGAGAAGGCTAAAATTATATCGTCAGGGTGTATTCCGCAACCATTATCTGCAACTCTTATATCTCTACATTCATTGTTAATTTCGATGCTTATGCGTGTTGCACCTGCATCGATTGAATTTTCTGTTAATTCTTTTACTACAGACGCCGGACGCTCAATTACTTCTCCTGCTGCTATCTGGTTTATCAAATGTTTTGATAATTGTTTAATCCTTCCCATCTATCCCCCTTAAGTTAATCCTAATCTACATCAAACACAAAATCATCTAAACGTTTGATTACAAATTTGAAACATTTTTATACGATAGATTTGTATATTAGACTTGAACAATAATTAAATATTGATTGGCGGAGGAGATTTTGGTTAAGAAAGTTTTATCTAATTTAAAATTAAAGCCAGATAAAAGTAACGGCTTGCAGATTGTAAAACAACCTGATGTAAAAACAACCAAATATAGTGATATTAACTTGAAAAAATGGAGAGATTATGCACATATTTTAACAGGTACATTATGGCAGTTCCCTTCCAGATTAAAAGAAAATGGTCATTCTAACGAATATCACGGAAATTATATCCCGCAAATTGCGCAACAAATGTATGAACGTTACACTAAAAAAGGTGATGTTGTTTTGGATTTGTTCTTTGGCTCAGGTACTTCCGGCATTGAAGCTATTCATATGGATAGACGCTGTATTGGTGTTGAACTAAAACCAGAACTTGCTGAAAGTGTTTCTGAAAAATTTACGCCAAAACAGTTGGTTACTGATGTAAATATTATTTGCGCAGATTCTGCCTCTGATCTTGCAGTTGATAAGATTAAGGGCAGGTTAGAAATTATGGGTGAAGAAAAAGCTCAATTTTTAATGTTACATCCTCCTTATGATGATATTATTAAGTTTTCCGATAGAAAAGAAGATTTGTCTAACTGCGCAACAACTGAAGAATTTTATGATTTGTTTGAAAAAGTTGCAAAAAATGGTTATGACTTGTTAGAAAGCGGTAGATTTGCTTGTTTGATTATCGGAGATAGTTATAAAAATTCTGAAGTTCAACCTCTTGGTTTTGAATGTATGGATAGAATGAGAAAAATAGGTTTTAAATTAAAATCTACTATTGTTAAAGATATTCAAGGTAATGAAAGAGGTAAAGGTAAAACTGCTAATCTGTGGAGATATCGTGCTTTGGCAGGTGGTTTTAGTATCTTTACTCACGAATATATTTTTGTGTTCCAAAAACCATAATTATAAAAATTTTGTTGCAGAAAGGGGAGATTGCTTCGCAATCTCCCCTTTCTTATATTTGTTTTATTTTAGTTAGCCTTCAACTAGCATACTTGCTCCGATTACACCTGCTGAATTTCCAAGTTCTGCAGGTACTATTTCTACTGAATTTCCGGCAATAACCATTGCTCTTTCTTTAATGGTTTTTCTGATTGGTTCAAGTAATAAATCTCCTGCTTCTGCTACTCCGCCTCCGATAATTACTTTTTCAGGGTTAAGTAGGTTTATTACGCTTACTAATCCCATACCAATATAATAACCTGTGATTTCGAAAATTCTTTTTGCTACAGGATCTCCTGCTTCTGCTGCTTTTGCTACTATATATGGTGTTATTTCGCCGTCAGCTCCTGCCATTTCTCTGAATTTTGTAGATTTTCCGCCTTTTAGATATTCTTGTGCCATTGCAACGATTGATGGACCTGATGCAAATGCTTCTAAACAACCTGTATCTCCGCACCCACAGATTGGTCCGTCTTGCATTTGTAATTTGATGTGACCGATTTCTCCTGCTGCGTTTGCCGCCCCTCTAACAAGCTTTCCGTTTATTACAAGTCCAGAGCCAATTCCTGTGCCTACTGTTATACATACAAAATTCTCACAACCTTTTCCTGCGCCAAATTTTAATTCGCCTAGTGCTGCACATCTTACATCATTATCAATTCTTGTTGGTATGTGAAATTCATCTTCGATCATTTTTGCTATAGGTACATTAACCCAGCCAGGAATGTTTGGCGCTAATTTTACTACTCCTGTTTTGTAATCTACTTGCCCAGGAAAATCAAAACCTATTCCTTGTATATCTGTTGGTTTTGTATTTGTTTCCTTCATTAAATCTTTTATTGCTTGTTTTATATTGTTTACTGTGTATTCGTATCCCATTTGTGCATATGTAGGTACACTGTTTGAATATATGATTTTACCTTTGTCATCAACTAGTGCAATTTTAACATTTGTTCCACCTACATCAATACCGATTCTTTTTCCCATTTTCTTTTTCTTTCCCCTTATTTTTATAACTTATATATTACCTGTTCTATTAAAAATTCTGTCTGTAAAATCTAAAAAGTACACGGAAAAACCCATGTCCCTTTATATATCATACCCCAAACATATTATAATTAAATTTGTTAACTTTTGTTACAGTAAATGCTTAAAATATTAAAGTTCAGTTGTATTGTTGCCGATAACCAATATGTATACCTCAACGTATAAGTTACGAAAAGCGATTTTGAAAGGAAAACAATGGGTTTAGCAGCAGCACAAGCAAGATTATTAACTATAACTGCCAGAAAGGCAGATTGTGAGTTTGCATCTATGTCTTTGTCTCACCAAAAACTTGCATTGTCTCGAGATATGGAAAATGTCTCTAATGATTATCAAAACGCTTTGAATTCAACAAAATTAGTTTATGATTATTATGGATCTGGTGATAGTGATATAGCTGTTGATTATGATTTATTAATGACACCTTCTGTTTATAATGATTATTATCCAAAGACTATTACAGATTCAAAAAATCGAGTAATATTAAACTCTTCACTAGCAGCAGCAGCAAGAGCTGCAGGTATTCCTGCTGAAGGTTTGACAGGAACACCTTCAAGTGATGTTCGTAATGCATTTGTTGATGCCTTAGCTGCAACTGGGGTGATTACTCCAGCTAAAGCTGCATCTATTCAAGCTGTTACTTATGGTAATACTATTGGTTTAGGTGCAACTACTAATGTTACTCAGGGCTTTACTGAAGTTACTTATGATGAGTTAGTTGACTTAATTACAGCATCAACCGGTGATATGAGTACCGCTGATTATGGTTTGACATTAAGCTATGATTGTAATGATCCAGGTGGAAGAGCATATTTGCAAGACCTTGGACTTGGTGGAGATAGAATGACCGTTTCTGTTTACAATGAAAATGGCACTCGTGATGCACTTTATGATAATATGAACGAAGATATTAATATTTCTCTTAAAGATTTGTTGAGTTCAGATACTCAGTATGTTTGGACTATTCAGGCCCCTAATGGCGCTGCAACTCCAATTACAGAAGCTGCATATATGCAACAACTTATTTGCGGTGCTGAAGGTCAAGAAGGCTCATTTACTGATTATTTAATTCAGATGTTTGGCAGTGCACTTGGTGGGGTTAGCGCAAACGAAGCTGCTTTACAGTATGCCGCAAATGCTATTTATGACTTAGTATATCCAAATTCTAAAGTACAAGATATTGCGAATGGTCTTTATAATACTTCGTATGTAAATGGCAGCCGTCATGATCGTGAAGGGTATGATCGAGGTGAACATAACCAAACCTTTAGAGATGCTTTAGATGAGATGTCTGCTGGTAGTCACTGGAAATGGAAGGGTACAACTCATGATACAGTTGCTAATAATGCATTTTCATCTGTTGGTGCTTATGTTTCATATTGTGGTGATGCCGGTAATGGTAAAAATAAACATAGTATATCTATAAACCTTAATACTCTTACTCAAGTATTTTTAACTGCATTTGTTGAATATCAAGAAGGCATCGAAAATTCTACATATAGTTATAATAGAGGTTCTATCGGAGAAGCTGTATTGTACGATCCAGAACATAGCGATTTTAAATTTACTATTGCAACTCAAACGGAAGTTGAAAGTGATGAGGATAATTTATATGCAAACTTCTACGATGCGCTATTCAACCAAATATGTACTAATGGTTGGACTGAAAATCCGCAAATCGAAAATGTTGAATATATGACTGATCTATTCAAAAACGGGTTAGCATTTATTTCTTCTATTGCTGAAGATGGATATTATTATCAAGGTTCATATTCAACAGATAGATCTATACTTGAAGTTAGCGATGATAGTGCGATAGCTGTCGCTGAAGCTAAATATAATACTGAAAAGACTAAAATCGAAAATAAAGAAGACACAATCGATATGAAGATGAAAAATTTAGATACTGAAATATCTTCATTAACAACAGAATATGAATCTACAAAACAAATAGTAACTAAAGCGATTGAAAAATCATTTAAGCGATATGAAGCATAAGGCTTTAGGCAGAATGAATACCATAAAAAACCTTTCCCTTTATAAGGAAAGGTTTTTTAGTAAAAAAATCTTAATAATCGAGCAATTTTTATAAGTATATATTTTTTATATGCTTATAAGAGAGAATTTTATGACTGAGTTTAATCCCGAACAAAATGCCCCTATGAGAAAAAATACAGCAAGTGAAGCATTTGAGCAGCTTGATAATGCCGGTGGCGTTGATGCAGTTGAAGGTGCTTTAAAAGATGCATACTCACCTACGTTAAAGCGTGTCGGGTCTGATGCTGGAGATTGGGGTAAAAATTTATATAATAAAATCTTTCATAAGGATAAAAAGGAAAATCTTGAGGTGAAAAAATCTGATCCATCTGCTAATCAGTTGACAAAACCTCCGGTTCCTTCGGTTGGTATCCCTAATGCAAAAGAGTCATTGTTACTTTCTGATAGTACAGATCCTAAATATACAGTCTCAACGCCAATCCCCAAATCTGTTCAGCCTGAAACAAATACTCAATGGGGTAAAGTGAAGGCTAATGTTAGCGGAACAACTTTGAAAACAAGTATAGATAAAGGTGCTAACCAATATTCTGTTTTTGGAGACCCAATGTCTAAAAAAGTTGGGGCAAGTTGGCAAAATGGGGCTGACAAAGTTCAATTATCTCATAATTTATCTTCTAATAAAAATGAATTAAGTTATTCTACTAGTACTTACGCTTCAAACTTTAATGCTTCCGTTTGGCAGCAAGGTAGTAATGTTGGAGCTAATGCAAGTTATAACCAAAGAATTAACTATAGAACACAAATTGGTGCAAATGCTGCTGTGTCAAAAACTGCTGATGAAGGTGTTAAGGCTGCAGCAAGTGTAATGTACACCAAAAAAGGCCCAAAACAAAATATTGCACTTGGAGCTATGGCTTCTTATGAAAAAGGCCAATCTTTTATGGGTGTTACAGGTAGAATAACTTTTTAATATAATTATTCACCTAATAGAATATTATCTATTAATCTCACACCGCCAACTTTGCAGGCAATAAATACTCTTGTTTTATCATTTGCATCTTTAACTTCATCAAGAGTTTCTTCGTTCATAAATTCTAAATATTCTAAATCGTGATGTTCATTTAAAAATGCATAAGCAGTTTCTTTTAGTGCTTCAACATTTGTAATACCTTTTTTATAACAATTTTTTATATTGTTTAATATTTTTGATAGTGCTAATGCTTGAATTTTATCTTCTTCAGATAGGTATTTGTTTCTTGAACTTAGAGCAAGTCCGGATTCTTCTCTTACTATAGGGCAAGGGATTATTTCAACAGGAATATTTAAGTCTTTTACCATTTTTTTAATAATAATCAACTGTTGAGCATCTTTTTGTCCAAAAAATGCGAAATCCGGTTGTACAATATTGAATAATTTATTTACAACGGTACAAACCCCGTCAAAGTGTCCTACTCTGGATTTTCCGCATAACTTATTTACATAGAAAAATGGTGGAATTACGTATGTTAGAAAATCGTTTGTTCTCATTTGACCTTCTCCATACATTTCATTTGGGGATGGTGCAAAAATTATACTTACTCCTGCTTCTTCACATAGTGTTGTATCTGCTTCAAGAGTTCTTGGGTATTTATCTAAGTCTTCCCCTGGGCAAAATTGAATTGGGTTGACAAAAACTGATACAACTACTTTATCACATTTTTCTACTGCTTTTTTTATCAGGCTTAAATGACCGGCATGTAAAGCTCCCATTGTTGGTACTAATCCGATTGTTAAACCTTCTTTTTTCCATTGTTTTACTTGTTCTCTAACTTCGGCTATTGTGTGTTTTAACATAATATCACTTCCTCTTCCTTGATATTTATATTTTATCAAATCTGGAAAATTTCGTTTTCTGATGGGAATTTTCCACTCTTAACATCTTCATTATATTGTTTTGCACAATTTAGGATAAATTCTTTCATATCACCATATTTCCTTGCAAACTTAGGTGTGAAATCTGAATATTTTCCAAAAACATCATCACTTACTAAAACCTGTGCATCACAATATTTTCCTGCGCCGCATGATATTGTTGATATTTTTAGGTTTTCTGTTATATATTTCGCACTTTCTTGTGGAACCATTTCTAATACAACTGCAAATGCTCCTGCTTTTTCAAGTTCTTTTGCTTGGCGTAAGATTTCTTCTGCTGCTTCTTGAGTTTTCCCTTGAATTCTATATCCGCCTAAGGTATTTAAAAATTGAGGAGTAAAACCTAAATGTCCAACGACCGGAATTCCTGAATCTACGCAACGTTTTATTACTTCAAGAATATACTCGCTATAGCCTTCTATTTTAACTCCATTGGCGCCAAGTTTTATCATATTTCCACAATTTTTTATAGCTGTCGGAATATCGGTATGGTAACTTAAAAATGGCATATCAGTAATTACCATGGCTCTTTTTACGCCTTTGGCTACGGCTTTTGTGAATATTGACATTTCTTCAACGCCGATAGAATTGGTAGTTTCGTAGCCCAATGCTACCATTGCAAGACTATCTCCTATTAATATTAAATCAATGCCTGCTTCATCAAGGTATTTTGCCGTAGAATAATCATATGCGGTTAGGGCTGAAAACTTTTCTTTGTTTTCTTTAAATTTTCTGATTGTTTTTACAGTTACCTTTTTTATCATAAATTTACCTATTTTGAAGATTTTCTAAACCAATAGTATATTGTTCTGGCTACTCTATTTGAACTGTGTCTTACAAGTCCTTCTTTGCTATCTTCTATAAGTTTTTTGGCACAGATTTTTATTCCCATTTTCTTTACTTCTGTTGCATCTAACGCCACAGGGTATGAACCTGATTTTTGGTATTTATCGGCTAGTTTTTCAGGTAAATAATTGTTTACTAAAACAGTATCAACTATTTTGTTTGAACCTGCGTGTTTTATTAATGCTTTTAAGTGATCTGATACCTTATAATTATCAGTTTCACCAGGTTGGGTCATTATATTACATACATATATTTTTTTAGCTTTTGATTTTGCTATTTCTTCTGAAATTTCTTTTATTAGTAAGTTTGGAATTACACTTGTATATAAACTTCCAGGTCCTAATATTATAAGTTCTGCACTTCTGATTGCTTCAATAACTTCAGGTAGTGCTTTGCAATCTTTTGGCTCTGTAAATAGTTTTTTTATTTTGCCATGTGCTTCTGGTATTGTTGATTCTCCATGGATAATTCTGCCATCTTCCATTTCGGCAACAAGTTTCATATCATCCAAGGTCGCAGGTAAAACTCTTCCTCTAATTGATAATACATTAGAAGATGCTCTTACGGCAGATACCATATCACCTGTTATTTCGCAAAGGGCTGTGATAAATAAGTTACCAAAGCTATGACCTTCTAAACATTGTCCGTCATCAAATCTGTATTTGAATAATTTGTTAACTAAATCTTCGTCATCAGCCAGCGCTGTAATACAGTGACGAATATCTCCCGGTGGTAAAATCCCTAAGGATTCTCTAAGTTTTCCTGAACTTCCGCCATCATCTCCAACTGTTACAACTGCTGTAATATTATTTGTGATGTTTTTGATGCCGCTTAACAACATTGATAGCCCAGTGCCGCCACCTACTGCAACGATTCTTGGACCTCTGTTTAGTTTTCTTCTTCTATATAAATTTTCTAACAAAGCATCTTGATCTCTATCATCTCCAAGGTCAAGTATTGATAAATTTGTTTTGGTCCAACCCTTGAAAAATATTGCTGCTCCAAACATTATTATTGCAAATGCCAACCATTCTGTTGAAATTTTTGTTGCAATTTTTTGAATAAACTGCATTGTGTTAAATATTGGTTGTAAATCAAACAACATCAATATTCCAAGTGTTATAAACGCTGCGCCGATAAAAATTAGTAAAAACCATCTTTTTACTTGTAATCCAGGAATTAACCATCCTGCTTGTTTTGGCACTTTTATTTTCTTTATCATACTTGACTATTTCCTTTTAAATATTTATTCTACCCAGCCGGATTTTTGTGCATTCATATAATTGTATGGAAGCGGTTCTACCATTTCTCTTGCTTGTATTATCAGTTCTTTTGCGTTTGATAGCTTGTTTGAAAAATGAATAGAATCTGCTCTAACTACTGTCTTTCCGCCTTCATTATTAGTTACTTGTGAATTTTGAAGCAAATCCTTTAATCTCTGTATTGAAATATTTGTGTTTTCTAAATCTCTGGCTGAAAAATCTATATTCCCATTTTTGTCATATATTTTCTCTAAATGTACTTCGTGCGCAACTTGGATGTCTTCCTCTTCACCTATTTGTGCAAGATTTTCCCCTGTTGCTCCATAATATATCAACCATTTTGAACATTTTTTTATCGCTTTGGCTATCGTTCTTGAAGTTTCAATATCTTCTGCTGCTTGTCTATACATTGCTCCATGTGGTCTTACGTGTTCTATTTCCATATGATAAGCTTTGGCAAATGTCATTAATGCCCCTACTTGATACATTACAAGTGCTTCTAATTCATCAGCAGCTAAGTCCATTCTGCGATATCCAAATCCTTGTATGTCATCAAATCCAATGTGGGCTCCAACTACAATATTTTTTGTTTTGGCATTTAATAATGCTTCTTTTATTGTTAATGGATCTCCTGCGTGAAATCCGCAAGAGATATTTACTGAACTCACATAATCTAATAATCTTGATTCGGTACTGTTTTTATATATTCCAAAACTCTGCGCTAAGTCACAGTTGAAATCGATATTTTTTATTGACTTTCTTTCTAATACATTTTGCATATTTTAAAGCCCCGTTCGCTATTTGTACTAATCAATTATACACGATAAAGATAATAAATCTATTCCTTTATATATTTTTAATAAGAAAAATATATTTGTTTTAATTCGTTTTTTGTGAAATAATGTTTATGTAAACATAGCGGTATCGTCTAGTGGTTAGGACGGGAGATTCTCATTCTCCAAACAGGGGTTCAATTCCCCTTACCGCCGTAAAAAAGGCATGAGGAAAAACTCAAGCCTTTTTTTGTCTGTTTATTGCAAAGCAAGACAGGGGTTCAACCTCTCGAGAAACAATACTTAATTGTTTCTCTCGGCAGAGTCCTTACCGCCGTTAAGAAAGGCTTGAGGGAACCTCAAGCCTTTTTTATAGTTTTAGTAATTCATCAAAAAATGATTTTAATAGTGAAATTTTTTCGCTTCCGATTGCCGTAAATGAAATTTGTCCTCCAGAAAGTTTTAGGTAGAAGGTTGCTTCTTGGTATATTATCATTTTGGAACTCATAAAAAATACTAC
>CALUXX010000007.1 GCA_944324845.1 Candidatus Gastranaerophilales bacterium
AGATTTTTTCTGAAATAAATTAAATTAAATAATATTGATTTGACTGAAACATTGGATATGAGAATTTCTATTTTTTTTTTTTTTTTTTTTTTTGATTTTTATATAGAAATTTTAAGTATAGTAGCAAAAAATAGTATTTACAAACTTTATATCTGATATGAGAATCTCAAATTATATGCATCCCTATAGTTATCGTCCCGTTTTTAACGGGTATAAAAGGGCTGTTTATGATGATAGTGGAAACTTGTTATATAGAAATGATACTCAATTTTTTAGGTTTGATTTGGATTGGGATTTATTTGGATGTTATTTGAAAAACAAATACAAGCGTGCAGATAAGGTCAATGTTTTTTGTTATGGTTGTTCTAACGGAGCGGAGCCAATGTCTTTAGCAATGTTATTAAAAGAACAATATCCCAAAACTTGTGATAAATATTTTCCAATAGAGGCCAAAGATATTGATTCAGAGATAATTTCAATAGCGAAATCGCAGACCAAATCTGTTCCGCACGAAGATTATAGTGCAATAGAAAAATTTACAAAAGGTAAGTTTGATAAGTATTTTCATCAATTAGCCGATTCAACAGGTGCGGTATATGAGATTGATGATTCGCTATCAAGTTGTATAAATTATAGTATAGCCGATATAAATAAAGATATAATGAAGGTTCCGTCCAAAAATTCGGTTGTATTTTGTCGTAATATATGGCCTTATCTTAAAAACAATTCAGATTGTGCTGCTCTTGCGAGGTTAATGGCAAATACCTTAAAAGAGAATTGTACGGTTGTTGTAGGTGATTTTGACAAAGCTGCAAATGTTGGAGAATATTTGATGCAGGCAGGTTTTAGAAAGGTTCAGGACCTTCCTAATGTTTATGAAACTCCGCCTAAATTATTTTGGTTTTTATAAATTATTATCTAAGTGAGATTTATTTTTTATCAGTTGCAGGGTAAAGTTCATCCATCATTTTGACGAAATTATCTGCAAACTCTTTATATCCCGGATTTATACCGCTTTTGTTGTTTCTATCTAAGAAACCTTTAGGCATAACTCTGCTCCAATATGATAACATAGCTTCTGGTGTTGTTTTCATAAGATATTTATCTTCCATTCCATTCCAGTAGCCAGGAATATTTGGTCTGTAATAAATTCCGAGTGCGTCTTGTAATGTTGTTTGAACTTGTTTAACATTTTTTCTGGTGTAATGCCATTTCATAAGTTCTTTCATAACCAAATCGTGGTCTTGCATTTCTTTTTTAGTTAATTTTAATTCGTTTTTGCAAAACTCTCTAAATAAAGCCGGTGAATTGTAACCATATTCAACTTTTGAAGGGTTATGTTCCATGATGATTTTTGGTTTATTATCAAGTAGTAAATCAACATATTCTTTAAGTGGTGGCAGGTCGTGATTACCTGTTAATATTGCTATATTTTTTTGTTCTTTGATTTTTTGAGGGTTAGAAATGTTATTAATATCTTGGGATTTTTTTATGTTTTCTCCTATGCCCATAGCAATAGGAATTCTTTGACTGATGAAATCTTCACCGTATTTATCTTTAAATTCTTTATATGCTTCAGTTTCTGCAAGTGGTCCAAAATCTTCTAAAATATAACAATCTTCAGGGTTTTTACCTTCTTCTTTTGCAACTCTCATAAAGAGTTCAAACATATTTTCACCATAGGCATTTCTCTTTTGATCAATTCTTGTAATCCATTCAGGTTCGAAGAAGTCTTCTCCCATCCCTCCTTGCAATTTTGGAGCAAAGATTTTATCACCTTGCAATATTCTTCCATCATCAGTTGTGTATTCTGTTGGAATTTCAGCTCTGTTAATATATCCTACAAAGTGGTCAAGTCTTAAATCTCCTTCATTTATAAGTTTTCTTATAGAAGCTTCTTGATAATCCCAGAATTTTGGAGAATCATAATCATATAAAGCGTGTCCCCAAACTTGAGTTCTTGGGTAAGCCGCTTCAGGAGGACATCCGCTGACTTTTGTCGGGTTATAGTTTTCGTCTAACAAAAACATATCTTTATTTGCCCAAACATCTACTCCGTTAGGGTTTACTCCTATTGCTAAATCTAAAATTAAATTAATTCCTTTGTCATTTAAACCTTTTTTAAATTCATTGAACTGTTTCTCAAATAAAAATTGTTCAAATTTAAACAAGTCAACTTTATTCATAATTTCATTTGTTTCATTTTTATTAAAATCTTTTGATAAAGTCTTTTCTAATAATTTGTCTAATTGAATATCTTCGTTTTGAGCTTTTTCAGGAAGATTTATATATTTATCCGGCCATTTCCTCCAATTATCACCGTAGATTGAAGAAATTCCGTTATATACCGCATAAGTATCAAGCCAAAGTTTTCCGTTTTTATCGACAAAATCATTGTATTCTTCCTTTAGCGGGTGTGTTGAATCTAGTTTTAAAAACCTTTGATATGCTTTTTCAAAACGGGGTTCTTTTTGCGTTTTCAGCATATCCAAAGTAAATGAAGGTGCTGTTACATCATCAGGTAATTCGGAAGGTTTTAATAGTTTTCCGTATTCGTTTTTGGTAAGTTCGTTGAGATTTACCAGATATATGTTTTTGCTAAAACGTCCTGAAGCATTATAAGGACATAAATCTTCACCGATAGCAAATAGTGGGTTCATTATCCAATGAGTTTGATGTGAGCGTTGTAAAAAGTCAATGAACTTGTCTGTTTCAGGGTCTAAAAATTGTCCGCAATAAGATCTTGTCGCAGGAAGACTTGATATATGGAAAAGCATTCCCCTTTGTTTTACTTGACCTTTTCCATTTACTCCCGTGAACGAAATTGCATTATAAATATTACTTTTTTCAAATGTATCTTGTTTTTCTTCCAGTTTTATTCTGTTAGAATAAACATTATTATTGTTTACACTTTTGACCGGTGAAACGAAATTTAGAAAACTTATAGCACTGACCTTCATATATCCCCCTTTTGTTTTATTATAAGAAGTAAAAATAAATAATTTTAATATTCATTTTTAAACTTTTACATAATTTAATAAAAATGTTACTACTTTAATGCTTTGCTGTTTTTTTGTAATTGATTTTATAGTTAAAAAACGAATTAATAAAATCTTGTTTCTCTGGTGGTGTAATACTTTTGATATTTTGAATGAATTTGTTTATTTGTTTGTTTGAAATAAACCAGTAGTCTTTTGATAATGTATAAAATTCTAATTCATTGATTTTGTATGTGAATGATTGCATCTTTTTGTGCTCTATTTTTTTTATAGCTTTTTTTTGTAGCTTTTCGAGATTGAAAAATATTTTTTCAAACCAATTTATATTCGGAAAATCTTTTGTATTGATTAAAATCTTTTTTAGCCCGTTATTATCAAAATCAATAGAAACTTTGTCTTTAAGTCCTTCTTGAGCTAGTTTATTTATATATTTAACGAATTTTGCATCTCCATGAGAGCAGCAAAAAATCCCTTTAGTTTTGTGGGTTCCCATTTGGCAGTATAAAAGACCTTTAAAATTTGTACAGCTTTTATTTTGTGAAATTTCCATATAAATATAAAACCTTGTAAAAAATATTTTTGTTAGTGGATGGTTATTTAAAATTTTTCGCAAATTTTATTTTTATGAGTTTTAATAGATTTATGAGAATTTCAACGTTAAATGCTTATAATACAAAAAGTTACATTCCCTCTGTTTTTAGAGGTGAAAATAATAGTATAAGCCAAAGTAAGATATTATATTCTGGGAATGATTTTTTTGATTGTATAAGTTCTTCAAAAATAAAAGATTTTCATGAAATCGCAGAAGTGAATTTTAAAACTCCAGTAACTCCTTATCGAGCAATTTGGGCACTTGCAAAGTCCTCAGATAAAAATATTTCTCAAGCTCTTTTATTCAAAATGCATCCTTACGAAGAACTTCAAGAAATGGCATTTGATATATCATCCAGTGAATTTTTACGTGATTTAAAAGTTAAAAAGCTTGTAGGGCTTGGCGCTTTTGCTTTTGTGTTTGAAACGGACGATGGAAAAATTTTAAAAATAACAAATGGAAATCATTTTCCTAATAGAAGAAAACCAGATTTTTTTGATGTCCCCATAATACAGCAAGGAAAAGCTTGTAGGACTTATTATTATATTGAAGATAAATTATCTCAAGATGATTTGTCGCAAGACGAATTGAAAAATCTTGTAAAACAAATAGAAGAAAGGGGTTATAGTTTAAGATATATATATTACACAACCTTAGATGGTGAATGTTTAAACAAGATAAAACCTGAGCAGTTTGGTAGGGCGAAAGATGGCAAAATTTATCTGTTAGATGCAGGATGCGCATTCCCGCCGGAAAAGCCTTTAATAAATGTGAAAGCTTTTATTAAAAAGTTGATGCAAATATTTAAAATTAAATAATTAAATATATTAAAGCAGTTTATAAGTCATATAAACTGCTTTAATAATATAAAACTTTTTTATTTCCACCATTTAAAAGGATGTTCAGGATGACAATCGTGTTTTGGACCACAATCGTGTTTGTGTTTTGGAGGTTTTGGTTTATGTTTTTCTTTGTGTTTTGGCTTTGGTGGTTTGTGTCTATGTTCATCGCAATCACAACGTCTAAACCATCCCCAAAAACCGGAACGGCAATCTGAACTTTGTACTGTTATTTCGGTGTTGTTTTTTCTTAATCCAAACCAAGTAAATGTTCCATGAGCATCAGCAACGGAAAATGATGACATCATTAAGATACAAATAATAAGCCCTAAAATTCTCTTTTTCATATACCCTCCATAATTTATAGTGTTTTATTGTCTTATCTATACAGTTTATTGTCAAGTAAAGTTTTGCAAATAAAATAATTTTAATTTTAGGTTTTGTAAATGGAGGTGTTTATTTTTTTTATTTGTTTAAAACATTATTATAATTATTTTCAGCATTTTGACATTCTACTTTTACTTTGTCCATAAATTCTTGGTTTTTCATTGCTTCAATGGTTTCTTCTTTTGCTTTTCTGAAGAAACACTGACCTGTTACTTCGCATTCTGCCATACTATCAGCTAGTGTTGCTTCTTGTTCGGTTATTTTACTTAAGTATCTAGCCGCATTTACTGTCCCATCTGAATTATAGTAAGTCATATCATTTGTAAAATCATCAAAATAAAGTTTTGCTTGTTTGCTTTCTTTAGAACCTTCTTTTATGACGCCAAATTTAGCTATTACCTGTTCTCTTATATTATTAAGTTGTTGTTTATAGGTTTGGTAATTATTTTCAAATAGTTGTTCATATCCTTTAGGGTCATTGTAATATAGGTTTTTAATATTGTTATAATCTTGCATATTGATATTTAAATTTTCAACTTCTTCTATTGGTGCTTGAATCAAGATTTCTATATTTTTTCTTTCTGCATTAGTTAACATTCTTGCATATTTTTTAGTTGCTATTGGTCCTATATTTTCATCCCTCAGTACCATATAATTCTGTTTGCAGTGTTGTAATTCGTGGCGTAACATTCCATATAGTTGAGCCTTTGACAGTCCTTCTATTTTTGGGGGATCTATAAATATTGAATGATTAATATAGTTATATTGCATTATATTATCTCCGTTACAGGTGTTTAAATATATTGCAGGTCTTATTTCTTCCGGAAAGTTCATTTTTGCTGTTAATAAATCATATGCGGAAGCAAGAAAATCATTACCTTCTTTTTTAAAGAGTTCATTAATTTCTTTTTGTGTTATTCCTGTTCTAAACTTTCGTCCGTATAAATACATTTCAAAAATATTTTTATCAATTTGTGTCATTTTTTCACAAACTGAATTTGACGGTTTTGGTTGTGTTTCAGAAATAATTTTATCTGCTTGTTTTATTGAATTTGATACTACATTTGAACATTTTTTTAGTGCCGGATTTATCCACATAATTTTACCTTTCTGGTTTTTTCTGGGGCTTTTAAGAAGTTATAAAACGCAAAAAACTCTAAATTTAACAAAATTTAGAGTTTTTTTTACATTTCTTTATTTAAAATTTTATTTTACTCTTGAAAATACTTCGACATTAATATCATCAAATGTATTAGTGTTAAAATAGGCACATGATGCTACCATTGCAGCATTATCCGTACAATATTTCATTGGAGGAGCAAAAACTTGGTACCCTTCATTAGAAAGATTAAACATTTTCTTTCTAATTTCAGAATTAGCTGCAACACCTCCAGCGATTACAACTTGTTTATATCCGCTTTGTTGTAATGTTTTTTTTACTTTTTTTACTAAAGTTGATGATACGCATTCTTGAAAACTTGCACAAATATCTTGCACAGGAAGTTCTTTTCCGTCAAAAGATTTCACAAGTCTTAAAACCGCAGTCTTTAATCCGCTGAAACTGAAATCAAAATCATCCACTTTTGCTTCAGGAAGTTCAAACGCATTAGGGTTTCCTTCTTGAGCCATTTTGTCTAATTTCGGACCTCCTGGGTATGGTAATCCAATTAATCTTGCTACTTTATCATAAGCTTCTCCAACAGCATCATCAATAGTTTCTCCAATAATGTGTTGTTCAGAATATGAACGAACATCAATTATCTGAGTGTGCCCGCCACTAACTAATAATGCAATGAAAGGTGGCTTCAATTCAGTATCAAGATAATTTCCGCAAAGGTGAGCGTTTAAATGATTAACTCCGATAAATGGTTTATCGTAAACTAACGCAAGAGTTTTTGCTGCATTCAAACCAACTAATAAGCACCCAACAAGTCCTGGTCCTACCGTTCCTGCAAATGCTGTAATATCAGTTGGTGAAATTCCGGCATTTTCTTTTGCTTGTTTAAATGCTTCTTCAACAACAATGTTTATTGAGTCCATATGCTCTCTTGCGGCAATCTCAGGGATTACTCCCCCAAACTGTGCATGAGTCTTGATTTGTGATGCAACGACATTTGCAATAACTTCTCTACCGTTTTTGACTATCGCACACGCCGTTTCATCACAACTAGACTCGATTGCCATTATATAATTATCATATCCGCTTTCGGGACCTATTATAACAGGTTCTTCCGAAAATAATTTCTTTTTTGTCATTTCCATAGTGCAATTATATCACACATAAGAATTTCGACAATAAGATTATTTAGTTTATTATGCTAATACATCAACTTTGTGGATTGCATTTTTAGGAGTTCCGTGTGCAAGTGCATAGCTTTCGCCATAGTTTTCTGCTTTTGCAGCTGAACCCATACCGGTTGGATTAAATGGGCTAGTGTAAAGATCTTCAGGGTTTGTTGCAGGATGTGCTAATCTTTTTTCAGCATCTTTAGCTAATGCGTTTTGCACTTGTTGTTCAGCTTCTGCAATTTCTTTAGTTGTATAAATTTTTCCTGCTCCAGTATATTTGTTGATAGTAGCAGTACCTTTTTCAATACCTTTTTCGATACCTTTTGTAAGCATTGTTTCTCTACCTGTAAATGCGATGTTGTTAATCATTTTTTTCTCCTTTATTTTGTTGATTATTTGAAAATATTTTATGTTTTTTTTAAAACTTGTAAAAATATTTATTGCTACGATAATTCTTTTTATTTACAAACCTTAATATAAACAATTAACTGTATTCAGGCTATTCTTTAAAGTTTGTATTCTGTATTAGGATGCATATCAAATACTTGAAGTTTTCTTATAATATTATGAACATTTTTATTTTGCAACCTTTATAATTTTTTGATATTTATATCCAAATTCTATTGTTAATTTATTACCCGAATGGCTGATTTTCGTAATATTTTTAATATTATTTTCGTATATTTTTCAATATTATCTTCTTTGTTAAACTCTTTATTGGCGGTAGTTTTGCTAGTTTTATTTTCTTGTAATTATTATATTTTTATTAGTTGACTAAGTTTTATTTTTTATTTACTATTCAAATAACACTCGTTTTTAATGTTAGAGAGGTTGGAAGAATGAGGAAGTTTTTGTTTCAAAATAAGAAGGGGATATTAAAATTTGCAATCACTTGTGCGATGGTTGTTTCAAGTGTTGCTTTTGCCTCAAATTCAACTTTAGCTGAAGAAATTACTATTAATAATGGTGATGAAACCCCTGCTGCGAATAGTATTCGTAATACTACTTATTATGAAACCGGTAATATTTTGAATGTTCAACCTCAATCGACTATAACGGTATATGGTAATCTTTATGAAGGTACTATTTCAGGAATTACAGATTTAATAATTAACGGTAATGGATCCTTAATTGATTCTCAATCTACAAATGACAATTTAAATTACGGTTATCAATTATCAAACGGCTCAAGCATTAAAATAAATGATTTATCATTAAAAAACTTTGGAAAAGACAATAATAGCAGTTTTTCTTCAGAAAATCTTTATGGAGCTGCTATCTATGTTATGGATGAGAATTCTTCTGCTCAAATGAATAATGTATCGGTAACAGGAAGTTCTTTATCCGGTAATGCCACGATTGCGGTTACAAAAAATTTATATGGTGGAGCTATAGCAAATAATGGGCGATTAGAAATGACTGGTGGTAGTATATCTGATAATATTATTACTGCGACCTCAGGAATTTTAGCAGCTTCTGGAGTTGCTCATGGTGGAGCGATTTACAATACCGGTGATATGTATATATCTGGGACTACTGTGTCTAATAATTCTGCAACTGCACAAACAACTTGGGCGAGTAAAAATACTTCGGCTTTAGGTGGTGGTATTTTTAATAATGGTAATTTAACATTGACAGATACAACTTTTTCTAATAATTCAGTTGGAATTACAGGAGAAGGTGGAGCAACTGCATTAGGTGGAGGGATTTATACCACAAAAGATATAACCTTATTAGGCGGTAACTCTTTTAATAATAATACAGATGGTATTGGTGCAAATGATATTTATTTTGAAAGTGGAAATTTATTAGTTAATGGTTCAGGTTCAGATAGTGTAAATACAATATCAAGCGGATTAGCATCAAGCGGTAATTCTCATATTATTTTGACAGATGGTGGCAAGCTGGTTTTAGAAGGTAATAATACCAGATTTACTAATGGTAGTGCAACCGTTGGTGCTGATAGTATTTTAACTTATAGTGGTTCGCTTAGTGAATCAATTTTGGCTGGAACTACGACTGTTAATGGAGATAATGGTGCTGTAGAATTAGTTGTTGCTGATGGGAATTTTTATAATTTAAACTCAGGTAAAGTTGTAACTTCAGATGGTGTAAATGGTCAGTTTATAAAGTCAGGAAAAGGACAGCTTAATCTTATAAATGGAGATTATTCAAGTTTTAGCGGTGATGTTATTGTAAATGGTGGAATTTTATATTTTGAAGATGCTAAAAGTTCTTATATAAATGCAAAATCGAATTATATATCTCAAGGTTCTAAATTAATATATTCAAGTGCAAATAATGCGATTCTTTCAACTCTTATAGGCGCTGGGACTTTAGATAAAAATGGCGAAGGCGATTTAACTGTTACCGGTGATAATTCAGGTTTTTCCGGTGTTGTTAATATGGCTATTAATGGTGGAGATTTAATATTTGACAATACAAATGGTGACATATTCTTTGCACATAATGCAACTGTAAATTTGAATAATAATAAACTAATTTATAATTCTGTATCTTCAGAAAATCTAACTGATGCGAATTTTGCAAATATTTCACTATTGAATAATGCGATATTTGAATATACTGCAAATTCAGGAATAACTAGTGTAGATAATTCATTTTATACCTCAGATGGTAGTGGAAGTTTGGTATTTAATGGAAAGTCAAATTCAGATTTTATTTTAAATGATAATTTAGATAAATTAAAACAAGTTTCGTTCAATGATGTAAGGATATATTTTGCAGATGGACTTTATAATCTTACTAATAATTTGAATTTAAACAATTCAATAATAGATGTAATGAACCAGTCAATACAGAAGTACACATTTAGTAATTTAACCGCAGAAAATTCATCTATAAATATTGATGTTAATTTGGGTTCAAATTTAGGTAGTGATTTGTTGTCATTTACTGGTGGCAGTGGAGTATTAAATATAACAAGTCTTGGAATAATTGATGATGATGGTTCAAGTTCTGAAAAAACAGTTCAAGTTATTCAAAACAACGGTTCAAGCAATATCAGTATTCTTCAAGAGGGTTTAGATCCTACTATTGCAGGTTGGTCAACAAATGTTTACGAGTATATTATCAATGCAACAAAGTCTGATTTTGCAAAACCATTTTATGATAGTTTAGTGTTCAAACCTAATCAAGCTGCTTCACCGGATTCTCTGAAGAGTATGAACAATTATAAAGTTGTTCCGACAAGAGGTTTTTCATTGGTTGAAGATAGTGCCGCATATCATATTGCACGTGATTTAGGACAAACAGAGTATGGTATCTTCAATGTTAACGGTGTTGGCAAGGAAGAAAGTATAATTTCCGGTTACAGAGTTTCATATAAAGACAATGGAGATGGTACTTTTACTTATTATCCTGAAACTATAACTCAAGATAGAGGTTCGTTTTTTGAACTTACGGATACTAAGGGGGCTATTGAATTAAATATTAGTGACATCACAATTCAGGATGCTGATAGAACAAATCAATCTATAAAAGGTGGTTCTATTATTTATTCAAATATTGCAAATGCGGTTGTAAATGTTGATAATGCTGCATTTAATAACAGTCATTCTGTTGGAAATGGTGGGGCTTTTGATATTGAGAATGCTCAATCTATAGAGATAAAGAATTCTGATTTTAGTGGAAATACTTCAAATTCTTTGGGTGGTGCTATATATTCTGCTATTTATTTAAATATTACAAATGCTAATTTTTCTAATAACACAGATAAAGATGGTAAAAATGATATAACCTTGGCAAATGGAGCTAATGTTTTATATACGGTTGAAAAGGGTAAAACTTCAGGGCTTTTAAGCGGTATAAAAGCAACCGATAATACAAGTAGCTTTACAAAAAGCGGGGCTGGTGTTCTTAATATAAGTGGTCAAAACTCTTTATTTAGAGGTAATGTAAATCTTATTGAAGGAAATATTATATTTAATACTGTTGATAGAAATGATTCTTTCTTTGGATATAGTGATGGTTCAAAATTTACAATAGCTGACGGAACTTCTTTAACTATCAATAATGATTCTGGAGCGGTGTTATCCGGCGGGCATTTTGCAGGTTCAGGTGACTTAAATATTAATACATCTTTCAGTTTGCATGGTAACAATGCTGATTATACAGGAGTTGCAGTAATTGACGGGCATTCTGTTGAATATACTCCGGAAAATTCCGGCGATACTATATTAGGTGGTGAGGTTCAATTCTTAAACGGTGCGAAATTGTGGACTCCAAATAATTCATCAAAGGATTATGTTGGAGGAAATTTTGTTTCAAATGATACGGCATCTCGTTTTCATAAATCAGATAATGGCAATTTTAAAGTAATTGGAGATAACTCAGGATTTAAAGGCGAAGTTTGGCTAAATGGCGGAACAACAACCTTCGAAAAGAATGCAAATTCTGCATTTTTTGGTGGGGAAGTTTCGATAAATAGTACTTTGAATTATAAAACAACACTTAGCGAAACCTTAAATAATGTTATTACAGGCAGTGGAACATTAAATAAAACAGGTTCAGAGTCTTTAACTTTAAATAATTCAAATTTTTGGGGTAGTGCTAATATTGAAGAAGGTATTTTGAATGTAACAAGTCAAAATGCAAAAGCTTCAAATCTTGATTTTGTTGCCAATATTTCAAGTGGTGCAACTTTAAATTATATAGCAGGTGCAAATTCTTCAATAACTTTGGGCGGTGCGGATAATAAGTTGAATTTCTTAAATGGAGCTCAAAATGCAACTGCTAGTATTTCAGCTTCTAATGTAGTTCTTGACGCTATTGCTAACGCTTCAGGTAACAATATTATTATAAATGATGCAAATGTAGTTTTCAATCAACAAAATTATGCAGGGAATTATACCTTTAATAATTCAGTTATTGATTTGATAGTTGATAGAGAAATAAAAGAATATAATTTTGATAATTTAGTATCAAGTGGTTCGGAATTAAAGTTGGATGTATCTTTAGGGGATCCAACGGCAAGTGATAAACTTATCGTTAATGGCGGAAGCGGAGTATTAAAGATAACAGAACTTGCAATCTTAGATGATGACGGAATGGGTGGCGATAAGTTTGTTCAGGTTATTCAAAATAACAATGGAAGTACGCTTTCATTGGTTGATGAAAGTGCTGGTTCTGCAATTTCTCCATCTCTTGCAGCTTGGTCAACAAATGTTTATGAGTATGAAATAAATGCTGCAAAATCGAATGAACAGAATAACTATTATGATGGTTTGATTTTTGAAGCTTTAGCAGCAGCAACTCCAAATTCTTTGCGAATTATGAACCACGAACGTGAAGGTTTAAGAGGTTTTAGCGTTGTTACAGATGACGTTTATAATATTGGTCAAGATTTAGATGAAACTTTGGCAGGTAATTTTTCTGTTAATGGAAAAGACAAAAATACTTCAATAATTTCAGGTGTTAGAGCATCCGGTTATAATTCATCAAGTAAGAGAGGTTCTTTCTTTGAGGTTATAAATGATACTGATTTAACAATTAGAAACTTGACTATCCAAGATGCACTAAGACAAACTCAAACCAGAAAAGATGGTTCAGTTGTATATTTAAATAATAATTTTGCAGGTGTAGAAATTGTTAATTCAGTATTGAAAAATAATGAAGCTGTAGGTAAGGGTGGTGTAATATCAGCTATTACAGGTGAATTGCTAATTCAAGATTCAGAATTTACTGGAAACAAAGCAGGTTCATTGGGTGGTGCTATATACACCGAAACTGAAATTTCTATAGAAAATTCAAATTTCCACGATAATGCAGATTCAACAGGTGCTAATGATATTTATGTAGCAAATTCAGGGATTGTAAATTTTGACGGTGAAGGTACAACTACTATTTCAAGTGGTATTGCGGGTAGTGGTGTTGTTAACAAAAATGATGACGGTAAGTTAACAGTTTCAGGAAATAACTCTGATTATACCGGTCGTTTTAATGTTAATGACGGAGAGTTTGATTTTAATGCAGATAGTGCTGATGATTCTTATATTTCAGGTGTAACCAATATTGAAAGCGGTGCTAGTGTAAATATTAATTCGTCTAATGGTACTGATTTGAATATCGAAGACGGAACATTCATTGGAAGTGGTGCTTTAAATGTTTCAACAACAGAAGATAGTTCTGTAATCTTAAACGGTGATAATTCAGGGTTTACTGGCAATGTTAATATTGATAATGGGAATTTAGTTGTAAATTTTGATTCTTCTGATGATAAATATTTTTCAGCCAAGACAAATATCAGTTCAGGTTCTAATTTGATTTTTGATGTCACAGATGGGCTTATTCAGCAGTTTGTATCTTCAGATAATGCGTCTATCGCTGGAGACGGACAATTTGTAAAAGACGGTAACGGAACTCTTCAAATTTCAGGTGAGTGGAATTATTTTGATGGAGATATTGCTGTTGAAGATGGTGTATTAGAACTTGTCAAAGGTAATGATGATCTATTTGCTTTTGGGTCTTCTGTTATCATAAGTGATGATGCGATATTTAGAGTAAATAATCAGTCTGATACTCCGTTAAAGTTATATTCATCTTTAGAAGGTGGAGAAGACAGTACCTTTGAAATTGCAGGGAATAAGGATTCTGTTGTTGATATAAGCGATGCTATAAATTCTCAATTTAAAGGTGAAACATTAATTTCAAATGGAATTTTAGCATTTACAAAGCGTGATTATAATTCATTTGTAGGTGGAGATGTAAATATTAAGGGCTCTAATTCCAAACTTGTCTATACTACTGATTATGTAAATGGTGAGATTATTTCTAAGTTAAATGGAGATGGAACATTAGATAAACAGGGTACTTGTGAGTTAAGTGCTAATATGGGTGATTTTAGCGGATTAGTAAATGTTAAATCAGGAACTTTTGTTGCTAATGCTTCTAAACAACTTGAAGATGCTGATGGTAGTTTTGGATTTAGTGCAAATGTTTATCAAGATGCAGTTTTAGAGTTCAATGCAAATTCGGTAGATGATGTTTATAATATTGATTCTAATTCCGGTCTAAAATTTAATAGTGAAAATTCAAATGCCACAATAAATTTTGTGACTGGAAATTATAATATTTCATCAGATCTTGCAAATGCTATTGGTAACAATACTGGATTTCAGAATGCTGTAGTTAATGTTATAGGGGATAGTGATGTTAACTTGGCGGGTAGTTATGTATTGAATGGTGATTCTACATTAAATCTTGCAAACGGTTCAATTACAACAACTACAATATCAAGTTTGACAAGTAACGGAACAAATTATATAAATCTTGATTTCGATTTTGGAAATGGTTCAAGTAATTTGGGAAGTTTTGATATTCTGAATGTCAATGGCGGGAATGCTCAGCTTACATTAACAGATGATAGTATCAATGTGTTAAATATGGATACTGATAGAGGATTTTTGGTAAGTAATGATTATAAAGTTTTAAATGGTGCAACATTTGCCAATGGCTATACAAATGAGTTAACCTCAAATCTTTATGTTTATACAGTATCTGCAAATGCAGGATCTGATATTATTTCTGTTGTAGCAACTGGCTATGTTGGAAATACATTATATACCTTAAACCATCAAACAGATGGAAATAGAACATTCCATTTAGCAGGAGCAATCACAGATTATTATATTGGACAGGCATTGGAGCAAACATTATCAGGAACATTAAATATTGCAGGTAGAACTCCTGATAAGGCTGATACTATTATTGGTCAAGTTGATGCTTCAACAAGTGACGGTTTATCTATGTTTGAAGTTGTTAATGATGATACAGAATTAAATATTCAAGATGTGACAATTAAAAATGCACAGTCTGAAAAGGGTGGTTCTGTAATATATCAAAATAATGCAACTTCAAGTGTAAATATATTAAATTCAACAATCCAAAACAATTCAACCACAACATATGGTGGGGCGTTGTCTATTCTTGATGGAAACTTGACACTTGAGGATGTTCTTTTAAGTTCAAACAGTGCCGAAAACGGTGGAGCATTGTATGCAAATGGTGGAACTGTAGAGTTAAGTGATGTTGTATTTGCTTATAATAATGCTACAAATAATGGTGGAGCTTTATATAATGCATCAGGTAGTGAAAATTTAGTGTTAAGCAATGTAGCATTTAATAATAATACTGCTCAAGAAGGTTCTGCAATATACAATTTAGGCACTGCAAAATTAACTGATGTGACATTCAGTGGAAATTCAGACGAATATATTTACAATGGTACACAAGGTAATTTAACAATTACATCAGCTATTGGAGATTATGTTTTAACAAACGGAAGTTCAACATCAAAAATTACCAATAAAGGTGTTTTAAATTTAACTGCATTTGAAAATAATCAATTTACGGCTGCTGATAAAATTTCCGGTGGCACAATAAATACTTCAGGAAATGTAATTTTAAATAATTTAATTTCAAGTTCTATTATAAATGTTGTAAAAGGTGATTTAGCACTTAATGGAGGAACTGAAGATTATGCACTCAATGCTGTAACTTTAAATATCTTAGAAGGAAATAGTGCAACTTTAGGTGATAAAAATATTGAGGAGGGCAAAATAAATGTTGAAGGAAACTTTAATATTGCTAATACCTCAGATATATCTATTACTTCAGATTTAGCAGGTTCTGGTGTTATAAATAAAACTGGATCAGGAATGACGTCATTAGAAGGTCATATAAATGATACATTTGATGGTAAGATAAATATAACGGATGGAATGTTGACTTTTGAAAAGACAACTACTAATACGTTCTTCGATCAGGATGCAAAAATTGACGTAAATGGAGCAAATTCAACATTTAATTATCTTTCAAGTGATGTAGTAAGTGATTTTAATAGTAGTTTTGCTAATATTACATTAACTGATGGCGGTAAAGTTTTAATAACAGGTGCCGGTCGTGATTATAGCTCATATACAATAAATAATGGTTGGCTAAATTCAACTGGAGCAGTATCAAATAGTTTGATATTTAACGATGCGAGTTATGTATTAAATACTTTGTTCACTCGTGGGGATGGTATAAAGGATAATGTTTCTTTCAATTCATCATTTGTAGAATTAGGAACAGGTATTGTAGGTAGTGAAATTACCGATGGACATGCACATGATGCTGGGGCTCTTGAATATAATTTAAACGGCTCAAATTATATAATTACCGATTCAATTTTAGATTTATCAAATCAAACCGCAGGTGATAATTATAATTTTGATAGTTTAAACTTTATAGGACAATCAAATGGATTAGCATTAGATGTTAATTTAGATTTAGAAACGGGTAGTGGAATTTTACCTTATGCAGATACAATTACGGCTAATTCAGGAAGTGGAATTGTTGAGATTACAAAATTATTTGTAACAGATGATAATGGTAAATTTATTACAGACGGTGACGGTAATCAAAGTAAAGGTGTCATCAGAGTATTTAAAGGTAATAACAACTTACAAGTAGCTGATTCAGATGGAGTTCAAATATTAAGCTGGGCAACAAACGTATATAAATACGGTGTAAAATCAGCTTCAAGCGGAGAGGCAGATGGTCATGCTCAAGACAGTATCGAAATTGTACCAAATGGAGCTTCAAGTACAGATACTCTAAGAGATATGAATATTTATGATCCAAATAAAGATAATACTGGAGGAAATAGAGGTTTCAGCTTTATTGCAAAAGACGGATTACAAGAGAATAATAATTATAACATCTATAGAGATCTTGATACAACTTCAGCGGGAACATTTACCGTACAGGGTACTTTAGTTGGTGAAGAGAAAAGTCTGTTATCAGGTATTTTGGAAGATTTTGAGTTATTAGAAAGTGAAAATTCAGGTAATTTAGTAAAAATAGATGATAATACTTGGTCATATAATGGTGATGAATTTGATGCCCAATGGATTACGATAGAATCTATGCCGGATGGAGATACAAAATACACCATAGATGTAAGAGCATTTACTCCTGAAAAACAAACAAATGGTTCTATGTTTGAAGTTGAAAATGCAACAGATTTTGAGATGTTTAATGTATCAGTTCAAGATGCAATACGTTATGAAGGAGATAGTATTACTGACGGATCTGTATTCTATGCAAATAATAGTGAAGCAAATATCTCATTAAATAATGTAGATTTTATAAATAATGAAGTTCAAGCAGGAAATGGTGGAGCAATAGCAAATTATGGCAGTAAAAAATTTGCTATAAATCAATCACAAATGCAAAATAATAAAGCTACAGGTAATGGTGGGGTTATTTATAACACAGCTGTTGGTATGTCAATAACAAATGCAGTTGTCGATGGAAACAGTGCAGGAAAATTGGGTGGATCTATATATACTTCTGCCGATATGATAATTGCTGATTCAAATTTTGGTGTAAATACATTAAATACTCACAATAACGGTGAACAAAATGATATTTATATTGCAAATAATGCAAATGTTGAATTTGTAACAAGTGAGGGTAAAACAAGTTCAATAAACAGTGGTCTTGCTGGAGAAACCGGTACAGTATTTAATAAAACAGGCAGTGGAACTTTGAATTTAAGTGGTTCAAATGAAGACTTTGCCGGAAATTTCGTTATCTCATCAGGAAATGTTATTTATAATGCTGATGATAAAAATGATACCTTTGTGGAAGGTGCAGTAAAGGTAAATTCAAATTCTGTTCTTACAATGAATATTTCTGATACCGCAGGCATGAAGGGCCAGATTATTCAAAATATATCATCCAGTGAAGATGGAAATGGCAGTTTAATTAAAAACGGAGCGGGTATATTATACTTGAAAGGCTCTAATTCAAAGTTTGCAGGTAGTACTACCATAAATCAAGGATCAATTATATATAATGCAATTAACGATTCAGATAGATATTTGGGTGGCTCAACCAATTTAGCAGGTGAAAAGACTCAGTTGGTATTTATAATTGATGAAAATATTGAAAATCAGATAGTATCAAGAGTAATTGGTGTGGAATCTTCTACAATATATAAACAAGGTTTAGGAGATTTAACTATTTCAAGTGATAATTCAAAATTTGAAGGTACAGTTGAACTTGAAGAAGGAAAATTAACTTATCTTGCCGATAATGTATCTGATAAATATGTAAAAGGAAATACTTCAATCTCTGATGGCGCAACTATAGAAGCTAAAGTTTTATTGCAAGATAATGAAGGAAATGAAATTATTGGTCAAACTATAGGAAATCTTATAGGTGGTCAAGATACTAATTTCGTAAAAACAGGTGAAGGAACAATTCAACTGGTAGGTAATAACAACTTTGCAGGAACAACAACTATAGAACAAGGTATTTTAGCATATACAGCAGGCGAAGGAAACTTTGTATCAGGTAATACCGATATAAAAGAAAATGGAACTTTAGAATATACAGTATTAACAGGAAATGATAATTTAACATCTATATCAGGTAGTGGTATATTGTCAAAACTTGGTTCAGGTAATCTTAATTTAGCGGGAGATAATTCATTATTTAAAGGTTCTGTTCAAATAGGTGAAGGTAGATTATCTTATGAAACATCTTCTGGAAATAAATTTATTAATGCAAATTCTTATGAAATAGCAGAAAATGCAGAATTATATATAAATAATACGTCATCTGAGAATGTTGAAGTTTCAAATCTAGCAGGTTATGTTGATAAAAATAACCAACCAAAAGGAAGTGGTAAAGTTATAAAAGAAGGAAACGGAACAGTTTTATTAGCTGGTGATAATTCGAATTTCGAAGGAACTTTAGATATAAATAGCGGTTCTGTAAACTTTACAAAAGATAATACCACATCTTATATAGCAGGAAATACTGAAATTGCACAAAATGCGATATTGAATTACAACACAAATATAGCAGATGAAATTATAAATGTATCAGGCTCAGGAATTTTGAATAAAGGTGGCGAAGCTTTATTAGTATTTGATACAGGAAATAATAGTGTTGAAAAATCATTTGTTGCAAATGCAAACGAAGGAACATTGAATGTAATAGGTTCTTCAACGACTGATTTTGAATTAAATCTTGTGGCAAATAATTCAGCTACCATTAATTATGAAGCAGCAGTTGGCAGTAATCATACAATAGGTTCAACTTCATCTGTGAAGTTTGGAGAATCTGCTAGTGATGCAAAAATTAATTTTAATGGCGAAAATTATGTATTAGCAAGTGATATTACAAATTATAGCGGTAATAAAATCTCATTTGCTGATGCAAATATCAAACTAACAAATTCAAATTATAATGGTAGTTATATTATTACCGATTCAGTAATTGATTTGATAAATGATAAGTCAGAAACAAATACATTTGCGAATTTGGTAACTACCGGTTCAAAAATTAAAATCGATGCTGATTTGACATTGCCAAATCCAACGGCGGACAGATTAGTTTCTAATGGCGGAGTTGGTGGCGCGTTGGAATTAGCTCTTAATGAAATAAATTTAAATGATAAGAAGACAGATAATGGTCTTGGCGAACAATATAAATTAAATATTCTAGGCGGAAATTTGACATTAGATAATGATGATACCTTAGAGTATTGGGCAACTTCAGCTTATCAATACAAAGTTGATATAGCAAAGGGTGGTCAAGATATTATATTGACAGCAATAAAAGCTTCAAATGAAAACTCATTAAAGGCAATGAACAATTTGAGCGGAAATAGAGGATTCCAGTTCCATACAGATGATGATAATCCTTATATAATAGGTTCAAATTTAGGAGTAACTGAAGCGGGATCATTTGTTGTGACAGGAACAGGTTCTACTGTTATTTCTGGTGAAGATTCAAAATCATTCTTTGAGGTTGTAAAAGATACTGATATAACAGTTAAAGATGTTACAATCAAAGATGCTCACTCAAATAATGGCGGTTCTGTTGTTGTAGCAAATAATGGAAGTGCAAATGTTATTTTGAATAATACAAATATTACTTCTAGTTCGTCAAATGGTAATGGTGGTGTTATTAATAATGTAAACTCTGAAAGCTTTACTATTAATAATTCAAAAATTACAAACAACGTATCCAATTCTTTAGGTGGCGCGATTTATACCGCTACAAATATGACAATTATAGATACTGATTTTTCAGGAAACTCTGATAAAAATGGTAAAAATGATATATATGTCGCCGGTGCAAATACTCAAGTTAATATATATTCTTCAAACAAAGATGTAACACTTGCAAGTGGTCTTGCCGGTGATGGAAATATAAACAAACTTGGCAATAATGCCTTAAATCTTTCAGGTAAAAATGATAATTTTGGTGGTAATTTGAATGTTTTAGAAGGCAATATGAATTATAACCAATCTTCTATAACTGATACATATATTTCAGGTAATACAAATATTGGCAGCAAGAATGTTGTAACTATTACCAATAATTATAGTGATATTAGTGTTGGAACCTTTAGTGGGGATGGTACATTAAATAAAGATGGTTCAAACGGTATAAAATTGACAGGTGACAACTCTAAGTTTAATGGTACTGTTAACATAAATAATGGAAGTGTAATATTCAATGCAGATAATACGAAGTATTTTGCAGGTACAACAAATATCAATCAAAGCGGAACTTTAGCCGTTGGTGGAAATAATAATGCTATAGTTTCAAATATCAATGGAAATGGTAGTTTGAATAAAACAGGTGCTGGAGCAATAATATTCCAAGGCGCAAATGGCTTTAACGGTAATATGAATATTGAAGAAGGTGTTTTTGCAATGGCATCAGGTTCATCAATTGGTAATATTGCAAATGCGCAATTCGCAGCAGGAACAGGAATAAATCTTCAAAATACTTCAGTTGTAGATTTAGGTAATAACCAATATACAACAAATCCAAGTCCTGCAAGTCTTGAAAATATTTATTTCGATAAATTAACTTTGCTTGGTGATGTTAATTTAGATATTGATATTGATTTGAAAAATGAACTTGCAGATAAAATTGGTGCAGGAACTGTATATGGAAACGGTAGTTTAATACTGGATAAAGATAGTTTGAATGTTGTAAGTGATTCAATACTAAACAACACATCAGTTCAGGTAGCATATGGAGATTTAGCAAATTACGTTGCACTGGATCAGGGTGTTACAACGGTAATGGGACCTATCCAAAAATACAATGTATCTTATAATAGTGGAAGTTTATTCTTTACAAGATCAGGTGGTTCAACTCCAGATATCGGTTCTGTGAACCCGGCTGTTATGGCATCTCCTGTAGCAACACAGTTAGGAGGTTATTTAACACAATTACAAACATTAAATGCAGGATTTTATCATATGGATAGATATACGAAATATCCTTATATGCTAAGATTATCTGCAGAAAATACAAATCGTAATGCAATAAATGAAATCCCATCATATAGAAGAAGTAATCTTCCTGAAACCTCAAATGCTATGTGGGTTCAACCATATACAACATTTGAACAGGTTAATTTAAGAGGTGGAATTGGAGTTTCAAACGTTGCATATGGAGCAATGTATGGAGGCGATTCTGATCTTGTCGATTTAGGTCACGGCTTTAAGGGTGTAATCTCTACTTTTGTTGGTTATAACGGTTCGCATATGTCATTCAATGGTGTAAGTATGAACCAACAAGGTGGTGCATTGGGCTTAACAGGAACATTGTATAAAGGAAACTTCTTTACAGGTTTGACTTTATCAGCAGGAGCAAGTGCGGGGGATGCTTATACACAATATGGTACTGATCATTTTGCAATGTTAAATGCGGGTGTTGCTTCAAAAACAGGTTATAATCTTGAATTAAAAGACGGTAAGTTGATTATTCAACCTTCATTATTCTTAGGTTATACATTTACAAATACATTTGATTATACAAATGCTGCAGGAGTAAGGATTGATTCTGATCCGTTGCATGCAATAACAATATCTCCGGGAGTTAAAGTTATTGCTAATTTGAAAAATGGATGGCAGCCTTATGCTGGTGTCAATATGGTATGGAGCATTATGGATAAAACAAATGTAATGGCTCAAGATGTCAGATTACCTCAACTATCAGTAAAACCATATGTAGAATATGGAGTTGGTGTTCAAAAATCATGGGGTCAAAGATTTACTGCATTCTTCCAAACAATGATAAGAAATGTAGGTAGAACTGGTATTGTCTTAACTGCTGGTTTCAGATGGACACTGGGCAAAGAGCCAAAACATAATGATAAGAGCGTAAATAACCAAACTCAAAAGAAAGTTATAAAATCTTTATAGTTAGGTTTTGTATGTTAATAAATGTTAATTTGGTGTAAAATTTCAGTAAATTATATACTAAATAAATATTTATTATATATATGGCTGGCACAACATTTTCATTTTATAACGATGATAATTCAAAAATAAACCGGGTAAATATAAAAGCAAATACAAATTGGACAACTGTTGCCAAAAGTGTTAATAATACTTACCTTAATTCTGTATGGAAACTTGTAGATAATGGTGATGGTGTAATTCAACAGAATGAAGCTGATTTAATGTGTAAAATGTTTACGATAGCTGATAAATCAGTAAAAGAAACCTCAAATGATAAGGTAATAGATAATAATGAACTTTCAAATTTACTGAAAAAAATAAATAATGGTTCTTTAAAAAAAGAGCTAGATACTCGGGTACAGGGAAGCATAGAAGTAAAGAATGCTGAATATAAAAACTTTTCATATATTGATAATGTAAAAAATAAGAATAATTCAATAAACAATAGGTATATTCCAAAGTCAATGGAAAAGACCGAACCCAAAGTGATAAATGTAGATTACACAGAGTTAAATAAGTTAACGACTGGAGAATATTATATTAGTGAATATAATAGAGAGCAAAATGAAGATGGAACATATACCGAAACTCCACAAATTTATAAAAAACAAAAATCAGGACAAGGAAAGACTACAAGTTGGTCAGAAGGCCTTGATAGACAAATTGAATCAATAAGTCTTGCAGCAATTGATCCGGCGACACGACAAGGAAGTAGATTGAGTGTCGTAAAAAATGAATTAAAGACAATAGGCAAAGAATTGGGCTTTGAAGTAAATGAAATATATATGGAGGAAGGTCCTTGGATAGAGGATTATGGAATAAGGCGAGCGGACGGTAAGGTTTTAGTACCATCTAAAGACGTTACAGACCGTATTAAAAGTAATAAAAAGAACTTGGGAAACGTAATTGAAGATAGAAAAGATATTTCAAAATCTTATCAAGGAAAGGCTGCCAATTATGCTTCTGAATTTGAAAATTCAGTTCAAAGAAAGGACATTGTACACTCAAAATCATACCTTGAGGGTGGAAATGTTTTAAATACCTGTTTGCCAGATGGTACTCCAGCGGCAGTAATTGGGAGTGAATCAATAGCATATACATTAGAAGCAATGGATTTAGAACGTAATGACGAAAATATTGAGATTGCGAAAAATCAAATAGCTCAAGACTTAGGTCTAAAACCTGAGAATATAACATTTATACCTCAATATGACTTTCATATAGATATGCTTTATCGCCCATTGCATAATGGAGAAATGGCAGTTCCGGACTATGATGCTGGGATCAAAATACTTAAAGAAACTAATATAAAAGGAATGGATCCTCGTTCAAAACAAAGACTTCTATCTAATTTGGAATACTTGAAGAATAAATCAGCGCAAATTCGTCAAGAAGCTGAGCAAAAATTAACACAAAGCGGTTACAAATTGGTAAAAATTCCTTGTTTTAATGAAAGAGCAGATTCTAAGATTAATTTTATGAATGGAATTGGCGGAACAACAAAAGATGGAAAGACATTTTATATAACGAATAATTCGACTTATCCTGAATTGAATGATATAGTTGTAAAATACTTCAATAATGCGGGCGTTGATAAAGTATATTTTGTATCAACGGACAATTTCTTATATGCATTTGGAGGAATAGATTGTCTAACACAAGAAATATAAATTAAGAAAATTTATGTAAAAATAAGATTTATGTGATAAGGTAAATTATATAAAAATTTATTTGTTAGGAAGGTAAAAATGAGGGTTGAAAATGAGTAAAAAAATATTGGTAATTTCATCTTCACCAAGAAAAGGTGGAAATTCAGATATCTTATGTGATGAATTTATAAAAGGTGCTAAAAGTTCAGGACATCAGGTTGAAAAGATTTCATTAAGAGAAAAGAAAATTAACTACTGTACAGGTTGCGGATATTGTGCAGATAATGATTATATGGGATGTTCGCAAAAAGATGATATGGCAGAAATTTTAGATAAAATTCAAAATTCAGACACAATAGTTTTTGCGACTCCAATATATTTCTACGCAATATCTGGGCAAATGAAAACTTTTATTGATAGAATTTGTGCAAGATATACTCACATTGTTAATAAAGAATTTTATTATATTATGACAGCAGCGGATACCGCAAGTAGTACAGTTCAATATGCTTTAGGTGAATTTAGAGGTTTAATGGATTGCTTAAGCAACCCTGTAGAAAAAGGGTATTTATTTGCCGGCGGAGTATGGAAAAAAGGTGAAGTAAATAATACTGAAAGTTTACAAAAAGCATTTGATGCCGGTAAAAATATATAAAGGATTGTAGAATGAAAAAGTTTTTGTTTTTAATCTTAGCGTTGATTTTAACCTCTACCAACTCTGTATTTGCAAGTCGAGTTTCTTCAAATTGCACATATAAAGGGGTTCCTCTTTATGGAAGGGTAAAAATCGTTGATAGCTTTGAAGATTTCAGGGTTAAACGAGTTAGTGCATTTGAAGATTTAAGGGTTAAAGAAGTTACATCATTTCCAAATAGTTGTGGCAGATGGCAATATGTTGAGTCTTTTCCTGACTTTAGAGTAAGGTTTGTAGATTCATTTGAAGATTTTAGTATAAGATCTGTTAATTCATTTGAAGGTCTGTAAAATAATTTCTTTATATTCTAACGAAAAAAGGTGGATTTTAAATCCACCTTTTTAGTATATTTAGAGTTTAATTAATCTCTTTTTTTCAAAGTTGGGAAAGCTATAACATCACGAATAGATGGTGAATTAGTTAATAACATAATTAATCTGTCAATACCTAATCCCAAACCACCCATAGGAGGTACACCGTGTTCTAAAGCACAGATATAATCTTCATCGATAGGCATAGCTTCTTCATCTCCGGCAGCTTTTGCAGCCATTTGAGCTTCAAATCTGGCTCTTTGATCGATAGGATCTGTTAATTCAGAGAATGCGTTGCTAATTTCCCAGCCATTAACACGAGTTTCGAAACGTTCGGTTAATCTTGGGTTATCTCTATGAACTTTTGCAAGTGGAGATATATCTCTTGGGTAATCGTAAATATGAATTGGTTGAATTAGTGAACCTTCAATTTTTTCTTCAAATACACGTTCAACTACTTGTCCCCATTTATCGCAATCATCGGCATCAACATTGATTGAATGAGCTTTTTCTTTTGCTTCTTCAACAGTTTCAATTTTGTCGAAGTCGATACCTGTAGCTTCTTCGATTGCGCCTAACATAGTTTTTCTATCCCAAGGTGGAGTTAGGTCAATTTCGTTTTCTCCGTATTGAATTTTTGTTGTGCCAAGAACTTCTTGAGCTACATAAGCAACTAAGTTTTCTGTCAATGTCATCATATCATTGTAATCAACGTATGCTTGATATAATTCCATCATAGTAAATTCAGGATTGTGACGAGTGTCTATACCTTCGTTTCTGAAACTTCTGTTAATTTCAAAAATCTTTTCGCTAACTCCGCCAACCATCAATCTTTTTAGGTAAAGTTCCGGAGCAATTCTTAAGTACATATCCATATCAAGTGTATTGTGGTGAGTAATAAATGGTCTTGCATTAGCACCACCTGCTTGCGGATGTAACATTGGAGTTTCAACTTCCATAAATCCTAAGTTAATTAAATATTCTCTAACTTTTTGGATGATAAGACTTCTTTTTTGGAAAGTCTTTTTAACATCGTCGTTAACAATCATATCAACATATCTTTGACGATATTTAGTTTCAACGTCAGTTAATCCGTGAAATTTTTCAGGTAATGGAAGTAATGATTTAGATAAAATCTTTAAAGATTTAGATTTTATAGTTAATTCACCACGCGGAGTTCTTCTAACAGAACCGTAAAAACCAACTATATCACCGATATCAACTGTTTTAAGGGTTTTAATATCTTCTTCTGATAAGTTTTCCTTGTGAGAAAAAATTTGAATTTTACCAGACGCATCAACAAGGTCAATAAACATACCGGTATTTCTGTTAGCCATAACTCTGCCTGCTACGTGGTAATAATCTTCAGTTTCTTCTCCAATAGGTAAATCTTTATATTTGTCTTGTAATTCTTGAGCCATTATATCTTTTTCATACCCGTATGGATAAGGGTTTAAACCTCTTTCTCTCAAGTTGTTCATTTTTTGAATTCTAACTTGACGAATTTGATTTTGAGAAGAGTTTGATTCACTCGTTTTTTCGATTTGTTTTTGAGTCATTATTCACTCCTTCTATTTTGTACAACTCTATAGAAAAATTGTAACATAAAAATTTTAACTTAAAATAACACAAATAAAAAAGCGCTTAGAATTTAAGAAAATTCAAATATTCTTGACAAAATTTTATGAGCGGATAGAATTAGAATATCGTAGAATACTAATTTAATAGTAGTATATAGTAGACAGAAAAGAAGGAGATTAATCTCATGGCACGTGAAAAGTATGAACGTACGAAACCGCACGTTAACGTAGGTACAATTGGCCACGTTGACCACGGTAAAACTACATTAACAGCAGCTATTACCGGTACATTAGCAGCAGCTGGTAAAGCAGATGCTAAGAAATTCGATGAAATCGATGCTGCTCCAGAAGAAAAAGCAAGAGGTATAACCATCTCTACTGCTCACGTTGAATATGAAACAGACAAAAGACACTATGCACACGTTGACTGCCCAGGCCACGCAGACTATGTTAAAAACATGATTACTGGTGCAGCTCAAATGGATGGTGCTATCCTTGTAGTTGCAGCTACTGACGGTGCTATGCCTCAGACTCGTGAACACATCTTGCTTGCTCGTCAGGTAGGTGTTCCTAACTTAGTTGTATTCTTGAACAAATGTGATATGGTTGACGATCCAGAATTATTAGAATTAGTTGAAATGGAAGTTAGAGAATTGCTTTCTTCATACGAATTCGATGGAGACAACATTCCATTTATTCACGGTTCAGCATTAAAGGCATTAGAAGCAGTTCAAGCTAATCCATCTATCCAACGTGGCGAAAACGAATGGACAGATAAAATTTGGGAATTAATGGATGCTTTAGATTCTTACTTCCCAGATCCTGTAAGAGATTTAGACAAGCCGTTCTTGATGCCAATCGAAGATATCTTCTCAATCACTGGTCGTGGTACAGTTGCTACAGGTCGTGTAGAACGTGGTATCGTTAAAGTTGGTGATGAAGTTGAATTAGTTGGTATTCATGAAACTAAGAAAACTACAGTTACTGGTGTTGAAATGTTCAGAAAATCACTTGATCAAGGTCAAGCTGGTGATAACATTGGTGCATTACTTCGTGGTATTGATAAAACTGAAATTGAACGTGGTCAAGTTCTTGCTAAACCTGGTTCAATTCACCCACACACTAAATTCACAGCTAACGTTTACGTATTGACTAAAGAAGAAGGCGGACGTCACACTCCATTCTTCCCTGGTTACAGACCTCAGTTCTACATCAGAACTACTGACGTAACTGGTTCTATCAAATTTGATGGTCAAATGGTAATGCCTGGTGATAACGTAGTTATGGAAGTTGAACTTATCGCTCCTGTAGCTATCGAACAAGGTATGAGATTCGCTATCCGTGAAGGTGGTAGAACAGTTGGTGCTGGTGTTGTTGATACTATTATTGAATAATTCAACAATATAAAAACCATTAAAAAGACTTGATACAAATTGTATCAAGTCTTTTTTTTTACTTCTATACTAAATCTTTTACCAATTACTTCCAAGAAAACTTTCTTTAGTCTTTATTCTTCCAATAGATTTTCCAAGATAGTAGCGTTAGTTTGAGCCTTGCGATTATGCATCATATATTTGTTGATGCTGGATTTAATTGCGTCGTATTGGCTATCATTAAACGATTCTTCTTGATCCAACAATTTCATATATTCATATACTGATGATGTTTGATAATTGCTGTTTGGCATAGTCCACCTTCTTCCTTTACTTTAATCTTTTCCCCAGAAATATATTCTTACCCTAACAGTGTATCAAGAATTTCAGCATTTGTCACGGCTTTTTTACTATTTCTTAACTGATTTCTATACATATAGGTTCTTAATGCTTCTCTAATAAGTTCAGATCTTGTTCTATTTTCTGAATTTGCCACTGTGTCAATTTCATCTAGAAATTTCGCAGGCATTGAAATAAGTACTCTAGCCATTTTAACTCCTTTATTTTTTCCTTTGTAATCCCCTTACATTCATATAAAGTATTTCGAAAAATAAAAATTGCTATTTTTTTATTCAACTTGTATATAATTGTAATATATCGTAATAATTAATAATACTTCACAATGATATTTATAACTATATAAAGGAATTGGTTTGGGGTAAAATAGGATTATTGAGATAGTTAGAAGAAGGAAATATAAATGTTAAGAACAGGAATAGTAGGACTTCCGAATGTAGGGAAATCGACTTTATTTAACGCATTAACAAATGCACGTAACGCACAGAGTGCAAATTATCCGTTTTGTACAATAGAGCCAAATATCGGAGTAGTAGATGTTCCGGATGAAAGATTACCGATTTTGGCAAAGTTATGTAAGACTGATGTAATAATACCAACAGCGATAGAGTTTGTTGATATTGCAGGTTTAGTAAAGGGCGCAAGTAAAGGCGAAGGTTTAGGAAACCAATTTTTGCAAAATATCAGAGAGGTTGATGCGATAATACAAGTTGTAAGATGTTTTGACGATGAAAATACAATTCACGTATCAGGAAAAGTTGATCCTTTGAGTGATATAGAAACAATTAATACTGAATTAGCTCTTGCTGATATGGCATCAGTTGAAAAACGTCAAGCAAGAATTGCTAAGGTTGTAAAATCAGGAGATAAAGATGCTGTATTAGAAGATAAAGTTCTTAAAAAGTTGATGGAACTATTATCTGATTGTTCATTTATTGATATTAAGAAACATTTTGACGAAGATGAATTACCTGTAGTTAAAATGTTGAATTTATTATCAACTAAACCCGTAATATATTGTGCAAATGTTTCAGAATTTGATTTAAAAGAAGGAAATGATTACACAAGAAAAGTTGGTGAATATGCTAAAGAACATGGCGCAGAAATGGTTATAATTACTGCAAAAATAGAAGAAGAACTTGCTGATTTGGGTAAAGAAGAAGCTCAAGAATACTTGCAAGAATTGGGAATCGAAGATAGTGGTATTAATAGAATGATAAAATCAGTTTATCATCTTCTTAATTTAAGAACTTTTATAACCGCAGGTGAAAAAGAAGTTCGCGCTTGGACTATTACAGCAGGGACAAAAGCTCCGCAAGCTGCAGGTGTAATTCACACAGATTTTGAAAAAGGTTTTATTCGTGCTGAGATTACTCCATATAAGGATTTTGCTGAGCTCGGTTCTTATGCCGCTTGCAAAGATAAAGGTGTAACTCGTCTTGAAGGTAAAGACTATGTAATTCAAGATGGAGATTTGGTTCATTTTAGATTTGCTGTTTAAAAGGTTTAAGTTTCCAATTTTTAAGATTAAATATAAAAAACTCCTGAATTTTCAGGAGTTTTTTATTGAATATTATATAATTTGATTTTTATTTGCTTAAAAGAGCTAATTTCTTTCCATTTTCGTAATTTGGTTGTTTGTAGGAATTAACAACAAATTGGCTTGTAGGAGTAACTTTGCAGCTTCCTGTGAATGTAAGTGGAATTTCTTTTTCTGGAAGGTGGTATAAAATAAGAGTTGTATCATTTAACTTGATAGGAACATCTTTTCCATCATACAATCTTGTTAAGTAGTATCCATCCTTATCATTAACTCTTGTATAATAAATGTCTGACGGATCATTTGCGTTAACAAATTTCAAGCCTTGGCGCAATCCAGGAATACCAACAGTTTCACCTTGATCATTCAGGTATAATTTATCAATATAAGCATCTTGAGAATCATATTCTTGGAATTTGTCACCTGTAATGCCTTTAGGGTTAAATATTGATATTGCCATACGACCATCAGTGCTTTGGCGCAATATTGATGCAATTTCAATACCATCTTGAGTTTTATTTAGAGGCATAGTGTAAACAGCACCATTATTTAGAGCATTACATTCAGGTTTCTGACGAACTGCCATTACTTGATCAAATAGTTTTTTGTATTTACCAAGAAATTCTTTATATTTTGATGTTCCTGCAGTAACCCATTCTTCATGAGTTTTTTGTCTTCCATCTAAGAACATATTTTTAGTTTTGGAATCATAACCTGTAGTTCCGGCGTCATCACCATCAAATAATGTCGGGATACCAGGTAGAGCAACCAAGTATTTCATCATAGCTAATACTTTTGATAATGCAGGTTTCATTACAGCTTCAAATACTTGATCTTCAAATTTGGCATCTACTTCTGGTGGTAATTGTAATCCGTATTGACCTTTTGCTTGTTTTAGTACATAAGAAACTGCAACATCAATTGGTTTTGTTCCAAAACCTTCAGGATCAAATCGGTGTCCCATATATTTGCCGCCGGCAAGATCAGAAATTGATTTGCTGATTGCTATAAATGCTTTATTAAAGGTTTCTTGATCTAATTTTTCGTTTGTTTTATATTCATTTAACTTGTTAATGAATGCAGGTCTTATTGCATCAGCCATTGCGATTGCTTTTGGCGAAACAGAAGAATAATCGTATTGTTGAACTTCTGCATCTGTTACGTTTTCAAGGAATTTATCATTTAATATTTTGTAAGCAATACGCCTGTTATTTAAGTTGCCTTCATCATCATAAGTTAAATCACTATAGAATAAATTCATATCCAAAGCAGCGCAATGAAGTGCTCTTGGTTTATCGTGGTTTCCAATAAATGTATAAGCAAATTTTATTGAATCTAATCCGCCTGAACGGACTATTCCGCCACCTTGCGTTAATTGGTCAAATACCATTTTGCTTGCATAATTTTTATCATCAAAAGATGTACCATCTTCAAAGTCAATAGCAAATGCTTTTGATATCGGTCTAAACCAATATGTATAATCTGCTAATGCAGTCATATTAGTTTCTCTCAAGAATTTAGCAAGAATATCTCTTTCTTTATTTGGAAATCTTGAATTCCATCCATGACCTTCATCATAAAGGTCTATATGGTTTGTAACTTCTGCAACCATATAAGCGTTAGGGTTTTTGTCCAAGACGCCTTTATTAAATTTCTTCCAGAAGTTAATTATTGTATTCCAAACAACATCGAAGCTTGCAATTCCGTTACGTAGAGCTTCTACATCTGCAATATCTTTTGTTGCGTCAATTCTCCAATCTAAACCTGATTGAGTTTTATCAATGATTAAGTCTGCAAGTTTGAAAGATTCTACGGTTGTATCTTTTAATGTTTTATCAATACTTTCTGCAAGTTCACCATCAATACTTGAATCTAATTTCTTAAGTCCTTTGCGTAAGTTATCTAACACAATAAGAGCTTCATCTTCCGGTGATGCGATGTTTGAAATTCCAAATGATTGAACTGAAACTTCTTTTAATGCTTTGTAATCGTATGATAATTCTCCGTTGTTTTTGTTAATTGCAACCGTAATGTTTGGTGCAAATGCTTTAATAACAGCATATTTAGTGATTTCAGGAAGTAATAATGGAAGTACATATTTACCATATTCTGTAACTTCATCACCATCAAATAATTTTCTGTTTTCAGGCAGTTGTGCATCAACTGTATTTAATACTTTTTCTGCATATCCTGCTAAATCTTTAGATAGAATTTCTTCCATTTTGTTGTATGTATTTGCATATTCTAATGGAAGATTAGGATTTCCTTTTTTATAGATTTCGTATCTTGGAACACCAATTTCATCTTCAGAATTTGCTCTTTTGGCAAGTAATGGTGCTCCTAAAACGGCTGTTAAGTTTTTGCCAAATTCGATAGTATCAAGAGGGGTGTTCATTACTCCTTCAAGAATTTGTTCTTTTTTATTGCCTTCAGATAATACACGTTTATTATTGTAAAATCCTTCTATAACATTAGCCACTTCTTCTTTTGACACTTCAAATTTTGTCATTTTAGGGAATATTTTGTTATTGGACATTTTTGTAATGTCTTCATAAACTTTAGAAGGGTTATTTGTGTCTATATTTTTTAAGTTTTGAGCAACATATAATCTTAAAATGTCGTCAGTTTTTTGAGTCCAATATTGACCTGAAGATATTGCATAGTCTTGAACTTGGTAATTACCTCTAACAATTTTCTCCATTTCAATTTTTCTTTCGTCAGTAGGTAAATTCTTCAAATATTGGGCATCAGTGTTAGAATATACAAAGTTAAGTTTTGCAATATCTACGTTCGCATCCCAAGTGTCAAAACCGCCTTCAAATTTTCCATCAACTACATTAAATTCAGATTTTGATAATATTCTTGCAGCTAATGGACCTGAAAGATCTAATGTGTTTTCGCTATTTCTTGCATTGTATTCATTTAAAAGTTTAATGTTTTTATTGTAAACTTCCGGTCTTATTTCGAAATAATATGGGAAGATTGAATCATTATGAGTATGTAAGTCATATACGTTCTCTGTACTCATTCTTGAATATGTTTTGATTAAAGATGTTGTATCTTTTCTTTCATCTTCAGAAACTAATCTGGTATCAAAGAATTGTATATATGTCGGTTTATTTTTATCATAATTATGGTTTTTAGAAATAGAAACTCGACCTGCTTCTTTTTGTGTGTATGTATAAGGAGAGTTTACTATTTTGTGTGAAATAAATCTTTTATTTTTTGCAAAAACACCATAAGATAAAGGTCCGTCTTTTAGTCCGTTTGCTCTGAACCAATGGTAATAAGGTGAATCCTCTCCCCATTTTTGCAGGTGGCTAAAGTGAGTACCCATTAGACCTTCATTAACAAATGCGCCGTCAGATACAAGGTTCAAACCGTGTGCAAACATTTTTCTTTGTAATGAAGCATAGTTATTTATATTACCAAGAGCTTGAGTGATTTGCATACAGTTCTCATTCCAGTAACCGTGTGCAGTAAAATCATTGTCTGTGAAAAATGGTAAAGAAATTATTCTTCCGTAACTGTCATAATCACCATTATCAATGGCATGCTCTAATCCTGCAAGAGTACCGCCAAATTTGTTTGTAAGTGATTTAATCCCTTTTTCCCCTCTTTTAGCAAGCTTTTCATCTTTTACAACAATATTTTGATCATTATATACATATCCAACATTTTGAGAATCTACAATAACAAGTTTCATGGACCCGCCGCGAGATACTCCTGATTTTGTTCCTGTTACGATATTATAAGGCGTTCCACCCTCATTGATAACATCACCGGCATCAACTTTTGTTGGACCGTCACCTTTTCCGTCTTTTCTTTCAAATCGGAAATTGTATGCAAATGGTTGATTATCTTCAAAACCAAATGTACTTGCCATATCAATTCTCTTAGAACCGTCATATGGAATTTCTATTTTCTCTTTGCCATCTATGGTAAGTGCTTTACCTGTGGTAAAGTAATTTCCATTGGCATCGGTATCAACTTTGTGGATTTCTACATATCCTCTGTAAACATCAGGATCATAAGGATATGCAAATTCTACTTCTTTAAATCCTTCGTTAGATTTTGTTACTGTGTAACCCTTAAACGCAACATCATTATTGCTCTTTTTAACATCTTTTCTTAAATCAAAACTTACTTTCACACGACACTCCTTAGTGTCAATTATAACAACTCTGAAAGTTTTTTTTTGTTATTAATTGCTCTTTTATTAAGAAAATTTTACAAATATTTTTGATAATTAGTAATAATATATTTTCTTAGCTATAATTATTACGGTATAAGAACATTTCAAGGAGATTATAAATGCTAATGACTGAACTAAAATGTGATATCAAAGATATAAATTTAGCAGATCAAGGTAAAAAACAAATTGATTGGGCATTCAAAGACATGCCTGTATTAAAAACAATTAGAGAAAGATTTATAAAAGAGCAACCGTTCAAAGGTTTAAAATTATCAGCATGCGTTCATGTTACAAAAGAAACCGCAGCATTGTGTACAGTAATGCAAGCAGGTGGAGCTGATGCTGTTTTAGTTGCATCAAATCCATTATCAACACAAGATGATGTTGCTGCTGCTTTAGTAAAATATTATAATATTCCTGTTTTTGCAATAGCTGGAGAATCTGTAGAACAATATAAATCTCATATTCAAGAAGCAATAAATCACAATCCTGATATTATTATTGATGATGGTTGTGATATGGTTTCAACTATTCATGAAAAAAGACCTGATTTAATTTCAAAAATTATCGGTTCAACAGAAGAAACAACAACCGGTATAATAAGACTTCAGGCTATGGAAAAACAAGGAACACTTGGCTTTCCGGCGGTTGGAGTAAATACAAGTTTAACAAAACATTTATACGATAACAGATATGGTACAGGTCAAAGTTCATTTGATGGTGTCTTAAGAGCTGCAAATATTCTTATTGCAGGTAAAACAGTTGTTGTATCAGGTTATGGCTGGTGCGGTAAGGGTGTTGCATTAAGAGCAAAAGCTCTTGGTGCTAATGTTATTGTTTGTGAAGTTGATCCTCTTAAGGCTCTTGAAGCTGCTATGGAAGGTTATAGAGTTATGCCTATAGCAAAAGCTGCGTTAGAGGGAGATATTTTCCTAACAGTTACAGGAGATAAGCATGTAATTGATGTTCAACATTTATTATCAATGAAAGATGGTGCATTTGTTGGTAATGTTGGTCACTTTGATTGGGAGGTTAATGTTGGAGATTTGAAAAAGCATGCCGTTGAAATAAGACAAATTAGACCTTCTCTTGAAGAATTTGTTTTAGATAATGGTAAATCTCTTTATGTTATTGCAGAAGGAAGACTTGTTAATCTGGTAGCTGCAGAAGGCCATCCTGCAAGTGTTATGGATATGAGTTTTGCAAACCAAGCATTAGGTATTGAATTCCTTGTGAAAAATTACGGAAAATTAGAAAACAAATTATACACTCTTCCTTATGAAGTTGATGTAAAAATTGCTGAATTGAAATTACAATCAATGGGAATTGAAATTGATATATTAACTGCTGAACAAGAAGAATATCTAAACAGTTGGAAAATTGACTAATTAGTTTTATAGATAACATTAAAGGATAGATTAGTTTATAATCTATCCTTTTTGTTTGAAAAATTTATAAAATATATTTTTAGAAATCAAAAATAAGTTCTTCTGTAGAATCAAGTATATTAGGAGTATCTCCTTCAATTTTTTGTTTTTGTTCAGGATCAAGCATATGTTCAAGAGCATTAGGCTTGAATTGAGGAGTTGCGGTTTCATCAAGATTTTGAGAGCCTTTGACAGTAAATGTTCTTACTGATCTAGGGAAAAATCTCAAATTAACATTTTGACTAATACTAGGAGCTACAAACATTCTAAAGTATTGACGTACTTTTTCAAGATGAGATGCAGCTTGAGCCTGATTTAGAGCAAGAAAGTATCCATTTGAATCAGAAACTGTCTTGCTAAATTTTCCGCTCCACATAACAGTAGAATTAACTGTATCAACAAGAACTGCTGTTGTTGTTAAATCGAACGGGTAAGTTATTTTAAAAGCACTAGAGATTTCTAAAACTTCCCACAAATTACGTCTTATTTCAGCTCTATCGGTTATTGCATAGCAAGAAATAATAATAACTGATTTTACGTTAAATTCTGTAGATAATTTTTTTAGTGTTCCATAATTTATTTTTTCAGTTTGTTCAAAAGTACTGAGCATGGCTTCTGTTTCATCTCTAAGAGCTTGATTATTGTCCAATTTTGCTCTAACAGCTGATAGTTTTACAACATTGATATCTTTTGTTTTACCTAACTGATCAATAACGTAGTTAGCAGCAATTTCTGAAGGTTCAGGAAAACAGAAATAATTTTGACAAACTCCAAAAATTTCCGTAGGTATTACTAAAACATCAAACTGCACAGCCTTTGCGCTCGTAGTTGATAATACGAATATGGCAGCCATTAAAAGAAATTTAAAAAACACCTTTTTCATAGGTAAATTATAGCATAATTTTTTGCAATGTGGTATAATATTCGATGTGGAGAGAAAATTATTTAAAATATTAGGATTCGGAGTTGATTCTTTTAATAAAGAAGATGCTTTAGAATATATATTACAAAATCACGGTCAGGTGGTAACAATTAATCCTGAAATGATTATGAATGCTGAAAAATCCGGCGAGTTTGCTAATGTGATAAATTCTGCAGAACTTGTTATTCCTGATAGTGTTGGTGTAGAATTGGGTTTAAAAATATTAGGACACAAGGTTCCAAGAATTCCTGGTGTTGAGTTTGGAAAGGAATTGTTAAGACGTTGTGCAAAGTTAAATAAATCAGTTGCTCTTGTTGGGGCTAAGCACGAAGTTATTGAGTTAGCCGTTAAAAATTTAAAAAATGAATTGCCTGATTTAAATATTGCATATTGGCATGACGGATATTTTTCGGATGATTCTATTATAAAAACTCAATTAGTAGAAGTTCAGCCTGATTTGGTGTTAGTTGCATTAGGAGCTCCTAAACAAGAGTTTTTTAATTTTGATTTAAAAAAACAGTTGCCTGAATCTGTTATGGTTGGTGTTGGTGGCAGTTTTGATGTTTGGGCAGGAGTTGTTGAACGGGCTCCTGAAATTTATCAAAAATTAGGTTTAGAGTGGTTATATAGAACCGTTATGCAACCACAAAGAATAAAGAGAATATTTCCAACATTACCGTTGTTTGTTATGAAAGTTTTTATAGAAAGGGTATTTGGTAATCATGCTTAAAGAAAGTGAAATAAAAGAAATTGAACAATTATGTTTGGAGAATAGAAAAAATATATTAACAATGGTTTATACAGCAAAATCAGGTCACATTGGAGGTTCTTTGTCTTCTTGTGAATTGTTAACTGTTTTATTTCACAAATGTATGAAAAATGCACCTCAAGGTGTTCTATCTGAAGAATATAATTCCCGTGATAGATTTGTTTTGTCAAAGGGGCATGTTTCACCAATTTATTATTCTATCTTATCTCAATTAGGTTATATTCCTAAAGATGAGTTGTTAACTTTCAGACAATTAGGAACAAGGTTACAAGGACATCCTTCTTTGTGGTGTCCTGGGGTTGAAGTTGCTACTGGATCTTTGGGACAGGGATTATCAATGGCTTGCGGAATTGCAATTTCTTTAAAACTTGATAAAAATCCTGCAAATGTTTTTGTTTTGTTGGGTGATGGCGAGCTTCAAGAAGGCAATGTTTGGGAAGCTTTTATGCAGGCTCCTCACAGAAAATTAGACAATCTTATTGCTATTATTGATAGAAATAGACTTCAAATTGATGGTTCTACTGAAAATATAAAACCATTGGATAATTTAGTGGATAAATTAAAAGCTTTTAATTGGGAAGTTATTGAAATTGATGGACATAATATTTCTGAAATTTATGATGCTATAGAAAAGGCAAAACTTTCTTCAAATCCTGTTGCTATTGTTGCTAATACTATAAAAGGCAAGGGCGTAAGTTTTATGGAGAATAATGCAGGTTGGCATGGTAAAGCTCCTTCAAAAGAAGATTACGAAAGAGCAATGGCAGAATTAAACAGGTAAGATTTATGATTATTGATAAGATTACTAATATTTCAATGTATAGAATAGTTCCTGATCATGTTGTAGATTTTATAAAAAATTTGCCAAAAGATACAACATTAGGAAGACATGATATTTTAGATAAAGATTATGCCAATGTTGAAGAATATCAAACTAAAAAACTTTCAGAAGGGAAGTTTGAATCTCACAATAATTATATAGATATTCAAATTTTACTTGACGGTAGTGAAAAAATTTATTATACATCAACTGCAAACGTATCTGTGGATGTTCCGTACGATGAAAAAAGGGATATAATGTTTTTCTCTGATAAAATTGACGAATACGATAGTGTAACTCTTGATGGCACAAATTTTGCAATGATATTTCCGCATGAAGCACATGCACCACAGGTTTCTGTTGATGAAAATCCTTCAAAAGTCAAAAAGCTTGTTGTAAAGGTTAAGGTTTAGAGATTTTTATTTCTTGAGTTTTTCGGGGTAAATGTCCCACTCTATTTCAGGATTTTTTCTAAACCAAGTTAATTGTCTTTTTGCATAGTTTCTTGTATTTTTCTTTAATAAATCAAGCCCTTCTTCAAGTGAATATTTATTATCCAAATATCCTATAATTTCTCTATAGCCGATTGTATTTACAAGGTTTGGAGTTCTGCCGAATTTGTTTAGTAGTGATTTGGTTTCTTCAATAAGTCCCATTTCAACCATCAAATCAACACGTTTATCAATTCTTTCGTATAGAGTTTTTCTGTCGAAATTTTTTCCAATCCATTTTATCTCGTATTCACTTTTGCTTATTCCTCTTGAATCTTTGAGTGATTTTCTTGTTGTTTTGATTATTTCTATAGCTCGAATAATTTTCTTTCCGTCATTTTTATCTATTGTTTCACCAGCTGTAGGATCAAGTTCAAGAAGCTTATTATATAAATCTTCTTTTGTCAAAGTTTTTAATTTTTCTCGAAGTTCTTTGTTTGCTTCGATTTGCGGAAGGTTATAGTTCTTTAATAAAATATCAATATAAAGACCTGTTCCGCCAACAATAATTGGAATTTTTCCTTTAGTTGTAATTTTATCAATAATTTGTTTTGCTTGTTGCTTATAAAGCCCTGCAGAATAGTCAAAATCCGGTTCAACTATATCAATCATATAGTGAGGAATTCCTTGCATTTCTTCTTGTGTAGGTTTTGCAGTTCCAATATTAAAACCTTTATATACAAGCCTTGAATCAGCAGATATTATTTCCCCGTTTATTTTTTTTGCAAGATCAATAGAATATGCCGTTTTTCCGCTGGCAGTTGCTCCAACTATTGCAATAACATATGGTTTATTCTTCGTCAGTGATGAATTTTCGTTCATAATAAGTGAATAATAGCACAACTAAATAAACAATAAAATAGTATGAAATAATCAATACTAAAATATACATTAAAGGTATAAATAGCAATACAGTATTTATGACAGATAGAATTTTTATAACAAAAAACATAAAAATATATAATAGTAAAACAGTTTTAAAATTTTTAAAAACTTTTTTAATGGAAGCAAACAAGGCTTTTATGAAATTTTGATTTTTATAAACTATTTCAGGAATCCAAAGTATAGTGAAAAAAGTTACTAAATTTACGCAAATAGCAGAAGCAAAATACCATATCGCAAACACCTTCAAATCGGCAATATCAAGGTCATTAGTAAAAGAAATAAGTTCTTTGGTTGAAAGAGTTAGCGAATTGAAATCAATTTCAGAAATATCAATATATCCAACGTATTTGGTAATAAAGTAATTTAGAATTCCAAATAAACAGAAGTAAATTATGATATAAATAGAAACGCACCCGATAATAGGAACAAAAAGCTTACCTAATCCTCTCGGTAGTGCAAGTAACAGTTTTAAAAAATCATTAGCTCTATCTTTATCAAATATATAAACTTTTTTTGATAAAGCAATAGTTTTTTTTGCCATATAAAGCCAAGAAGCAAAAAAACCGCTAAACATAACAAAAAGAGTTACAACTCCGAGTAAAAGTTTTTTTATATCATCAATAGAATTGAATGCAAAATTAATATACCAACTCAATATTGATAGAAAAATAATCAACGGAGTAACCAATATTATGCAATCATTAGTTGTTTTAAAACTCTCTTTGAATAATTTTATCATATAAAATATTTAACCTATTGTGTAGTAACTGCGGTTTCTTTTTTAGCTTCGGAATCTTGTTGAGCTATTTTTTGTTTTCTTTTTCTTCTTCTCATAAGATCAACGAAGGCTTCAATTCTTGTAATATATCCGGCTCTACCAGTTTGTTCATCAAGAATTAAAGGTAAAATAGGAATTTCACAATTTTCTCTCATTGCAGGGAAAATATTTTGTGACATAATTTCCGGCATACAAGTAAATGGGCTAAGGTGAATAATTCCGTCAATACCTCTTTCATCTGCATAAGCAACATCAGATACACATTCCAACGCATCACCGCCGATATCTCTCATTAAATATGGTTTAGCCAATCTATCTGCACGTTGTAAGTGAGTTTCACCTTTTCTAAATATTTTTGGAATAATTGCATCTTTTAAGAAGCTGCTAACAGTTAAACTTCTTCTAACTTCAACCCCCATTCTTCCAAGTTCTTTTTCAATACCTTGGTTTGAAAATTCATCATTAACAACGTAAATTTCTCCGGTAATATCAACATGGAGAACTTCTCTTTTAGGGTTGATTTCAACTTTTTTCATTTCATCTTCAACAAGTTTACGAGCTTTTTTTAGACCGAAAATTGTATCATTTTCATCAATAATTTTCAAAGCTTTTTTATAATGTTTTTCAGCTTCTCCTTGTTTAATTTCTCTTGCTCTGTAATAAGACAGCAAGCTTTCTAATCTGTCTAATTCAAAGACTTTTAATATTGCAACAAGAATTGCTCTTGAAAATAATACAGGATTATTCTTTCCGCTTGCAGCTTTTAGAAAATTATATATACCTTTTATTCCGTCATATAGTTGCAATTCAAGATATTTAGCTTGATAACCTAAATCTGTTAATGCGTTTTCAATACATTTGCCATATTCGCCAAGTCTGCAACATCCAGGGGATGTAATCATTGCAACATAATCCGCACCACCTTCGATTGCTTCTATAAAGTTTCCTAAAATCAATTTATAAGGTAAACAAATAGCTTCAGGAGCGTGTTTAGTTCCTAAAGAAAGTGCTTTTTTGCTTGTGTATGGCTCAATATAAGGCTCACAACCTATAATTCTTAAAGCTGAGGCCCAAGCGTAACTAATTGTTCCCATATGAGGAAATGATATTTTTCTTTTTGTAGTTTTATTATTTTCCATTTTTTCCATTCCTAGTCTGTATATTTTAAATCCGGATGTCTTGCAGCGGTAACTTCATCAATTTTTTTAACAGGAGTAGTATGTGGCGCTGTCAACATTTCTTCAGGATTTGTTTTGCATTCGTTTGCAATTTTAATCATAAGTTCAACAAACTTATCCAAAACTTCTTTGTTTTCAGATTCTGTAGGTTCAATCATCATTGCTTCGTGAACAATTAATGGGAAATAAACCGTTGGAGGATGTGCGTTGCCATCCATCATTGCTTTTGCAATATTTAGTGTTGAAACACCGTTTTCATGTTTTTGCTTTTCTCCTGTAATTACAAATTCGTGCATACAAGGTTCATCATAAGGTAACTCGTAATATTTTTTTAATTTTTCTTTTAGATAATTTGCATTTAATACGGCATTTTCTGATGCTTTTTTCAAGTTTTTACCCATCATAAGGATATAGGCATACGCTTTTACTAAAACAGAAAAATTACCGCAAAAATCTTTTACACTGCCAATAGAGTGTTTGATATTGTAGTTTCTGTAATATTTTTTACCATCAAACTCAATTACAGGTGCCGGAAGATAATCTCTAAGTTTATCAACAACTCCAACTGGTCCTGCTCCTGGTCCTCCGCCACCGTGTGGGGTTGCAAAGGTTTTATGAAGATTTAAATGCACAACATCAAATCCCATAAGTTTTGGATTAGTGTAACCCATAATAGCATTAAAGTTTGCACCATCGTAATACAATAAAGAACCGTTTTCGTGCATAATTTTTGAAATTTCTTCTACTTTTTCTTCAAAAATACCAAGAGTATTAGGGTTTGTAAGCATAATAGCCGCAACATCAGGTCCTAAAACTGATTTTAATGCATTTATATCGACTTGTCCTTTTTCATTAGATTTAATTTCAACAATTTCAAACCCACTCATTTTTGCACTTGCAGGATTTGTACCGTGTGCTGAATCAGGAATAATAACTTTAGTTCTTTTTTCACCAATGGTGTCAAAATATTTTTTAATAATCATCATCCCTGTCATTTCGCCATGTGCACCTGCTGAAGGCTGAAGTGTTATAGCATCCATCCCTGTAACTTCTAAAAGTGCTTGTTGAAGTTTGTACATCAACTCTAAAGAACCTTGTGCCATGTCATCATCAACAGAAGGATGAATATTAAAACCTTCAAGTGATGCAAGCATTTCATTAACTTTCGGATTATATTTCATAGTGCACGAACCCAAAGGATAGAAACCTTTTTCTATACAGAAATTGCGATCAGACAATTCTTTATAGTGACGCATAACATCAAGCTCGCTTAATTTAGGAAGTCCAATTTCCCCAGTGCGTACGAATTCAGACGGAAGGAAATCAAGATTAAGTTTTTTATCTGTTAAATTTATTCCGTCATTCCCGTTCGTTTTTTCAAATATTGTTTTCATTCTCTATATAATCCCCTGTTTTGCCAAGTCTTTTTTTATTCTATCCAACCCTGTTTGTATAATTCTCGAAATTCTCGATTGTGAAATATTAAACTCTGTTGCTATCTCTCTTAACTTCTTATCTTGGAAAAATTTACATTCAATAAACTCTCTTTCTCTTGGCGGTAGTTTTTTTATAGCTTCAAGTATTTCTGCCCTAAGTTCTGAAAATTCAATATTTTCTTCCGGAGTTTTATCTTTTGACTTGAATTGAGTTGGTATTTCTGTATCTTGAAGTTCATCTATTGATAAGATATTTTTATAAACTTCTGCCCTCATTTCGACTTCATTTGTCATTTCGTCTTCTTCAGATTGAGGAACTCTATTTTTGAATGAATACCATTTATATCTTCTTCTAACTTCGTTTCGGATTGCCCATTTTATTGCAGTTGTGAGATATGAATTGTTAAATTTTTCCGGATTTCCGGATTTAAACAATATGTATAATGCGTGAGTTCCAATATTTATCAGTTCTTCAATTTCTATAAGATGAGAAGTTGAGAATTTTTGATATTCAACTTTCGCAATTATTTCAATTAAATCTTTGTACTTCTTAAGCTTAATATTATCTTCAACCGACATTACCATAACGAATCCTAATGAAAGTCTGATTATCTACAATATTATAATATCAGAAAAATGTATATATGACCAGATGATGTAATTTTCCTTAACAAATTTTATAGTTTATGAAAAGGAGATTTTTATGAAAATTTTATTTTGTACAGACGGTTCAAATATTAGTTTTAACGCAATAAAAAATTTTGTACCGTGGAGTAAAGACCTTGTAATAGATGTATTATGCGTAATTGATTGGAGTTTTTTGCCTGATTCTGTTCCTATAGAAAATAGTGAATTTGCTGCTCAGTGTACAAATTCGGCTGATAGTATTTTGAACAGTGTTGAAAAAAAACTCTTAGCTTATGATATAAAAGTCGGTGACAAATTAAAACTTTGCGGTTCGGTTGTAGATAGTATTTTAGATGTTTGTCAAAAATCTAAATATGACTTTATTGTTTTGGGTTCTCACGGGAAAAAGGGTGTTCAAAAATGGTTAGGATCAGTATCTCAAGAGGTTGCCAGTGCGGTTGATATTCCTGTTTATATTTCAAAGCAAGCTAATGAGCAAAAAAATGTGTTATTTACTGTTGATTCATCAGAAATAAGTGATGCTGTTGTTGATAATGCAATTTCTGCGTTTAATTTTGAAAATAGAAATATTTATCTTGTTACGGTTTATGAAATCCCTGATTTTCTGTTTTTAGAAGGTAATATCAATTCCGATTGGATGCTTGATATTCAGAAAAAACAAGAAACAGCTTCAAGGCTTTTATTGAACAGATTTGAGCGAGTTTTTCAGTCTTACGGACTTAATATTTCTGATAAAACTATATTACAGGGTGCTCCTGCTAATGAAATTATTAAATTTTCAAAGCAAAAAAATATCGATTTAATTATTTGCGGTAATAAAAATCACAAATATCTTTCACGATTTTTATTGGGTTCTGTTAGTTTAAGGGTTTTGGAAAACGCAGAATCTGATGTTTTAATTTTCAAAAATGTAATTGGTAATAACTAATTTGTCAGTACTTAATTTTGCAAACCCGCCGACTGGGATTGTAGCTTTGATTGGTGTATGACTTATTGGATAATTTTGTACAACTGGAATATTTAATTCTTTCTTTAGTTCATCAAGTGTATTGTGGAGATTTTCGGGATTATCAATTCCTGTGAAGTCTCCACAAACGATTGCGGTTAAATTTTTTCTAAATTTTTCGATATTAAGTAATTGCGTAAAATACCTATCAATTTTATAAGCCGGTTCGTTGATATCTTCTGTAAAAAAGATAAATTTTTCATTAGGTATAAAATCAATTCCGCAAAGACTTGAAATTGTTGAGAGATTTCCGCCAAATAATATTCCTTCAACTGGGGAAAAGGTTTCTTCAACAGTTTTTTTAGGGGTAAGTGTTATTGAGGTGTTTGTTAAAGTTTCAAAAAAGTTTTCTTCTGTATAAGTATCAATATTATCAGCAAAATCACTTTGCGCCATTGGACCTGAAAAACTTACAAGATTACATTTTTTATAAATCATACAATTTAGTATTGTAATATCAGAATATCCGCACAAAATTTTAGGATTGTTTTGTATTATTGAATAATCTATTTTATTAACTAATCTTAAAGCGCCATATCCGCCTCTTGCACAAAGTATTGCATTAATGTTTTTGTCAAGAAAAGCATTGTGTAAGTCTTCGAGTCTTTCATTATCGTTTCCGGCAAGTCCGTTATTTGATTTTGTTATGTTTGAACCTAATACGACATTAAACCCTTTTTGTTCAAAATATTTTTTAGCATTAAGTATTTTCTCCAAATTGATTTCGCCAGATGTTGCAATAATACTTATTGTGTCACCTTTGGTTAATTTTTTAGGTTTAATTAAGTTCATAAACAGTCCTTTTTGAATTATTATCTGATATAATCATTTTATCATGGATAAGAATTACATACCTTTATATAGAAAATACAGACCACAGAAAATTGAACAAATAGTAGGGCAAGAGCATATCAAAAAAGCATTAGCTAATTCAATTCAAATGGATAGAATTTCACATGCTTATTTATTTACCGGTCCTCGAGGGACGGGTAAGACTTCTACAGCCAGAATTTTTGCAAAATCGCTAAACTGTGTGAATGGTCCGACTATTTCACCTTGTAATGAATGTGAAAACTGTAAAAATATTACTAATTCAATCCCTATTGATGTAATAGAAATCGATGCTGCCAGCAATCGTTCTGTTAATGATGCGGATGAAATTATTCAAAAAGTTGCACTTCAACCTGTTCAAAGTCGTTATAAAATCTATATTATCGATGAAGTTCACATGTTAACCAATCAGGCGTTTAATGCGCTTTTGAAAACACTTGAAGAACCACCGAAAAATGTTATTTTTATTCTTGCAACAACTGAAGTTCATAAAGTTCTTGATACTATTAAAAGCAGATGCCAAAGATTTGATTTTAAACGTATTACAACAGATGATATTGTTAAACATTTGAGATATATTGCAGATAGTGAAGGTATAAATATTACAGATGACGCACTATTGTATATCGCTCAAAATTCTGCAGGCGGAATGAGAGATAGTATCGCACTGTTAGATCAGTTGAGTGTATTAAATTCTTCAGATAGTGCAATTTCTGTTGATGATATCAATAGTTTGTTAGGTAGGTTATCTTTTGTATCTTTGACTTCTTTATTTAGTGCAATTACATCTTCTAATCAAAATGATGCGCTTAAAATTTTGAATGATATTTATAACCAAGGTAATGAACCTTCTCAAATTTTATCTAACTTGTTGGAATATTTTAGAAACGCTCTAATCTTAAAAACTGTAGGTGATAAGGTTAGTAGTATGGTTGTGCAATTAAACCAAGAACAAGTAAAACAGTTATCTGAAATTTTGCCTAAAATTGAAACACATCAACTTATTTCTTTAATAGATAAATGTGCAAATTATATAAAAGAACTGAAGTTAACAGCTAATCCAAAATTATGGTTGGATGTTGCAGTTTTGGATATGGCGAATTTGGTTGAGAATACAAAACTTGATGAATTACAAAAAAGAATATCTCAACTTGAATCAGGTGATGTTGTGAAAATGGTAAATTCATCTCCATATAATACTCCTCCGTCACCTGTTAAAAAACAAGATATTATACAACCTGTTAAACCTGAAATTAAGCAAAAACCAATTCAGGTTTCAGCTCCTGTTGCAAAACCTCAATCAGCAGAAAAACAAGTGTTATCGGCTGATGAAGTCTTAACGGATGAAGTTCCGACATCAAAATCATCATCGCCTGATACGTTGAAGTTGTTGTGGGCAAAATTGTTGGAAAATATTTCAAGTTTCCCATCAAGAACAATTTTAAAACAACAGGCTATCCCTGTTAAAATTACTGAAGATGAAGTTATAATTTCAATTAAAAATCAAAGTTGGTTAAAACAATTTGGTCCTGAAGGGGCAAAACATTCGTTTATTGTTCAAGCTGCAGCTGCTGTGTTTGGCAAAAATGTTGACAAAATTATCGTTCGTTTACCTGAATCAGGTGATAATGAACTAAGGAAAGAACAAAGTTCTTCAGTTGCTCCGGTTTCAGTTAATCTTCAATCTCAAAGTGCAGAGGTCGCTAAACCCAGTAACAAAGAAGTAGAAATAGTTAGCGAAAAAACACCCTTAGCAGAAGAAAAGATTTCTAAAGCTCCGAAAGAGGAAAATTTAACTGAACCTGATAATAGTGATGTGAAAAGTGAGATGAAGGTTTCTGTACCAAAAACTAAAACTTTTAACGGTTCAGCTGATTCTTATCATTCTGACGGAGTTAATATGGTAATGGATCTATTCGATGGTAAGTTTATCGAATAATACGGCTAAAAGAGGAAGTGAACAAATATATTAGCAAGGTTTATTTGTTATATTCACTATATTCTTTAGCAATTTCTCTCCATTCGTCTTCTTGAACGCTATATGCGTGGCTCCAGAATTTTTCTATTGCATAAGTTTCACGTTCTTCTTTATGTAGAATATGGACAACAACATCGCCATAATCAAGTAAATTCCAGCGATTTTTGTTATCATTTTCTTGTCTGTGAGGCAGGCGTGAAAATTCTGTTTTTATTTTGTCTTTAACAGTTTCCATTAGTGCTTTTACTTGTGGGGTTGAATCACCTGTTGCTATTACAAAATAATCAGCTAGAGATGATACATTACTAATATTTAAAATAGTTATATTTTTCGCTAATTTATCGTCTAAAATTTGAGCAATTATACATGCAAATTTGTGTGAATCTATTTCCATAAAAACCTTTCTATTCTATTAAATCTATTCTATGTTGGTGTCTGCCACCGCTAAATTCTGTATTAAGCCAAGTTTCAACAATTTCAAGAGCCATAGTTTCACCAATCAAGCGTTCTCCCATACATAGGATGTTTGAATTGTTATGTTCTCTTGATAATCTTGCTGAGGTTGTTTCTGTACAGAGGGCTGCTCTGATTCCTTTAGTTTTGTTTGCTGCGATAGACATTCCTATACCTGAGCCACAAATTAAAATCCCTTTTTCTGCTTCTTTAGTTGCAACAAGTTTTGCAACTTTGTGTGCTATTTCAGGGTAGTCACAAGATTCTTGGGTATATGTTCCAACGTCTATTGTTTCATATCCTTTGTCTTCCAAATATTTAATAATCTTGTTTTTGTAATTAAATCCGCCGTGGTCGCAGCCTAGTGCTATTTTTTTATTTTCCATAATATCCCTCTATAAACTTTCATTTTTTATGATACCTTCTAAATGCTAAAATGTAAATTATTTTACATTATTGTATTACTAAAAAGTAAAAAGAGGCGTTGTTTGCCTCTTTTGTAATGGAGTTTAACATTTTCACATATATAAAGTATTAAGAACTGCTTACCATCTGCATTGCTTGTTGCAATAGTTCTTTATTTGAAGAAATCAATTTGTTTACAACTTCCATTTGTAATTTTGCCATTTTGTAATATGAAATATTACCTTTAAAATCGGCATTTGACAGTTCTAATAGCCCTGAACGAATTTCACCGTTACCTAATACTGGTTTGCCTGACTCTTCAGTTTCTAAGAACCATCCGTCTTTGTACTCATATAATCCTGCTGCGTTGTGGAAATTTCTTGTTGTTATTCTGTATAGGGGAACTACTTTTTTCCCGTTTTCAGCTTTACCAACGATTGTTCCATCTTTTTTTATTTCATATTCTTCGTATTTTCCAAGATATTTTCCGTTGTTAGGGTCAATCCACATTTTTATATTTGTTGTCGGAATATCTAAAGCTCCGCCTTTTAGTGCTGTTTCTTGGTATAAATCAGAACTAATGGCTTTGGTTCCTTGCATTATTTCGCCTTTATCGTTTAGGATGTAGCCTTGTACTGTGTTACCGTTACTTGCTCTATAGACACCTTCTCCGTCAAATGTAAACTCTCCTAATCTTGTGTAAACACTTTTTCCATCAGGAGCTTTTGTTAGGAAAAATCCTTTTCCTTCTAAAAATACGTTGTCATTTGATGTACCCGGAGTTGATTTACCTTGGCTCATCTTTTTGGCATAATCATCATTTATCGCACCTCCGAGAAATGTTTTAAAACTTACTTGTTTTTCTTTAAATCCCGGAGTATAAACATTTGTCATGTTGTCTGCTATTACATCCATCCAGTTTACTGTTGCGTATTGGGTGTTTATAGCTGTTATAAAAGCATCATTCATAAGTGTTTACATCTCCTCTTATTATTGCTGCTGTTGCCTGTTTCTTTGTTGTTCTTTTTGTTGTTTGCTACCTCTGTTAGAGTAGTTTAAATCTGAGTATGGAATATCATTTTCATTAAATGTATTTTTTAATGTTTCGATATTATTTCTCAAATATTGTTCAACGGCTTTGTCGTGTGGTATAAAGTTCGCCGCAATCGTGCCTTCTTTATTTACACGTAAAACAACTGATACATTTTGATCAAAGTCAATTCTCAATGGTTTATTTGTTTCTCGAGATTCACTCAATGCATCAAGTAATGCTTGTGATACTTTTACATTCTTTTCAACTTCTTTTACATCAGCACCTTTTTGTGTCATTTCAGTTGCTTGTGCTGTAATGTTTTGAACAGTAATACTATCGTCAGCATTTTGTGCTAAGTTAACGAAAAATTCTGCATCTGATTGTGTCATAGATACTTTGTTTGCGGAATTTAAACTCATTGTACCAATACTTTGAGCGGCTTCTATTCCTGCTGCAGCTCCTGTTTTTACTGCTGAGGTATTCATCATTTGCTGAATATCATTTAATAATTCATTATTATTCGCATCGAAATTTGATAATGTATTATTAAAAATTATATTACCGTTCAAAAGCTCTGTTTCTTCTGTTTTATGTGTATCAACATTGTAATTGTTCTCGATTGGCATTTCTTGCTGTTGTAGTATTGCTAAATTCTGTAAATCTTCAATATTATTTGTTGTATCTTTTTCTTCTTCTTTTTTATTTGGATTTTTTATCTTTTGTGCAAATATATCTTGAGTTTTATTTTTATCAATCATATTTTGCATATTCAACTCTTTTTCAGCTAAGATATTTTGCTGTTGTAGAAGTTGTTGGTTTTCAAGAAGTTCTGTTTGTTGTTGCTTTTTGTCAAATGCAAGAATATTATTTCTATCTAATAGTTGCTGATTTTTTAACATTTCAAGATTTTTCAATTCAGCTTCTTTTGATAGATGAACATTATCTTTTATATTTTGATTTTTGTTTTTATCAATTTGTTCTTTTGGGTCGGTTACAACTTTTTTATCTTCAGTAATTTCTTGTTTTTGATTTGTTTTATCTGTCTTTTCTACTTTTTCAGTTGTAGTTTCTTTATTTTCTGTAACTTTTTCTTCTTTTACTTCAGTTTTTTCGGTTGTTTTTGTTTCTTTATTTGATACTTCTTCTTTTTTTGTTTCTTTTTCAGGTTCATTTACCTTGTTCATTTCATCTTTAAATGATGTTTCAGATGTTTTTTTAGAACTTTCTGAACTTGATGATTTTGTAACTTGTGAAGTTGATGATGAACTGTTTACAGATGATAATGTTGTATTAATACTCATTTTTTTATACCTTCTACTTTTAATTGTTGTTTAACTCTTCTTCTATTGCTTGATCTTGAACTTTTTTAAAGAATCTTGTGACACCTAATTCTGAAAATTGTTTTAGTTCAGCTGCTTTTTCTTCTGCCAGATAGATTTCTTTATTTTTTTCTTTGTGTTTTTCAAGAACTTTTACAGCTTGTTCACATTTTACGAGTTTTTGAACTTCCTCATCTAGTTTTTTTTGTAACTCCTGTCTTTTTTGTTCCAGTTGTTCTGCTTTTTCCCAAAGATGCTGTAAGAAATTATCATAAGTTTCATACATTCTTGGGTCAGCGCTTCGCATTCCTTGTTTTGTGTCTAGAATGTCTTGATTATTCTTTTTTATCTCATTTTCGGCTTGATTTACTGCCTGTTGAGCTTTTTGAACTCGTGTTCTTTGCTCTTCTCTTTGGTTCATTCTATAGTTTAGAACTTTTTGTAATCTGTACCGAAATGGCATGTTTATCTACTCTTTCTCCATTTTATTATGTGTGATTTTGTCTGAGTAATAAACATCTAAACGTATGATATTCTTCTTATAATGATTTTTTTTACTAAGTCAACAAAATGCGGGAATATATTTATCCCCGCATTTTAGTTAGTTTATTTTTATGTCTTACCTATTCTTGTTCTGTCTTTTCTTGAGTTTCGTGAATAGATAATGAAATTCGTTTGTCTGATGGGTTAAATTTAACTATGTAAGTTTCAATAGTATCCCCAACTTTAACGATTGAATCTGTTTCGTTTTGGTAAGCTACTACTTCGTTGTGAGGAAGAAGAGCTTCTACTCCAGGAAATACTTCAATAAAGGCTCCGAAGTTTTTCAATCTTGTGATTGTTCCTGTTACTTTATCGCCTTCTTTTATTTTTTCAGCAGCTTCAATCCAAGGATCAGGTTCAAGGTTTTTCAAGCTTAAAGATACTCTTTGCTTATCATAATCTACTGCTATAACCTCAACATCAATAGTATCACCAACGTGTAAAATATCTGTCGGATGATCTATCCAACGCCAAGATAATTGTGATAATGGAAGTAATCCATCTAAACCACCTATGTCAATGAAAGCTCCAAAATCTGTAATTCTTACAACTTCACCTTTTACAACTTGACCCGGTTCAATTTGTGAGAATATATTTTTTCTAGCTTCTTCTACTGTGTCTTCATAAACTTTTTTATTAGATAAAATAAAGTTATTTTGTTGTACATCAAGAGTTAATATTTTTAATTCAAGTTTAGAACCTGCTTCTAATTCAGTTTCTTTTGCCCTTAATTGAGATGTTGGAACAAAGCCTCTGATTCCTGAAACTTCTACAAGAACTCCGCCTTTTACAACATTTACTATTGTACCTAAAATAGTTTCATCATTAGCTTTAATCTTTTCAAGTTCTTTCCAAGCATAAGCAAAATCAACTTTCTTTTTAGATAGAAGGAATTTGCCATCTTCGTCTTCTTCTTTTATTATAAGAAATTCGCCTTCTTGTCCTTTTTTGAATACATTTTCAGGATTTTCTCCTTTTTCTACAGCTTCATAAGTTGGTATAACTGCCATTGCTTTTGCGCCTATATCAACAAGAACACCTTGTGCATCAAACCCGCAAATAATACCTTTTACTAAATCGCCTTTTTGAAACTTGTAATCATATTTTTCTAATAATGCTTCAAAATCTAAATCGGGCGTTTCCTTTTTTGTTACCATTTTCAACTCCATTGTCATAACAGACACTTCCATATATTACGATATATATAGTAGCAAATTTCTTGCAATATGTAAAGGTTTGTAACGATTGCTTAATAATTTTAGATAAAAAAACACATATGTAACTTGTTTAAAGTTGTACATATGTGTTTTTGTTTAGTGTTATTTTTATTATGATTTTAATGATGAAATTAAATCATTTATTGCTTTTTCTTGAACCAGGATTTCTTCTATTCTATCTTTTGTTTGGTTAATAATTTCCGGTTTTGCATTGGCTACAAATTTAGGGTTATTAACTCTGCCTTCAAGAGATTTTCTTTCTCCTTGTAATTTACCCAATTTCTTTTCTTGTCTTGCAATTTCTTCATTAAAATCAATTAGGTTTTCTAACGGGATTACGATTTTTGAGGCAGAAACAACAGCTGATGCTGATTTTTTTGCAGTTGGATCTGTTGCTTTAGCATAAGAAATTTCTTCAACTTTTGCCATTCTTTTTATGTAGCTTTCTATAGCCTCAAATACCGGTTTTTCTTCTTCTACCGCGTGGATTATGATATTAAAGTTTAATCCCATTGGAATATTGAAACTTTGTCTTACGTTACGTAAAGATTTGATTGTTTCAAATACAAGTTCCATTTCTTTAGCTTCTTCAGGGTATGACAATTCTTCTTTATAAACAGGGTAATCAGCAACAATAATTGCTTTGAATTCTGATTTTTTAGGTATTAATTGCCATACTCTTTCTGTAATATGCGGCATTATTGGATGTAATAATCTTAAAGACATATCAAGAACGTATCTTAAAACTCTTTGAGTATTAAGTTTTAGGTCTTTATCTTGTAATTGAACTTTAGCGATTTCAACATACCAATCGCAATATGAATTCCAGAAGAAATCGTATAAAACGTGAGCTGTTTCACCTATTCTGTAATTTTCGATATTGTTATTAACTTCTTTTGCTACGTTATTTAATTTATCTAAAATCCATTTATCAGCAATAGTAAGACTATTAAAATCTATATCATTATCATCAACGCCATCAAGGTTCATCAATACAAATCTTGAAGCATTCCAAATTTTATTTGCAAAGTTTCTTCCGTATTCAAATCTTTCATCACTAATTTTAATATCTTGTCCGCCATAAGTACAAAGTGATGTCATTGTAAATCTAAGAGCATCGCATCCGTATTTATCGATAATAACAACAGGGTCGATAGTATTGCCTTTAGATTTTGACATTTTTTGACCTTTTTCATCTCGAATAAGCCCGTGAATATATACGGTTGAGAATGGAGCTTTTCCTGTAAATTCAAGTCCCATAGTAATCATTCTTGCAACCCAGAAGAATATAATATCAAAACCTGTTACAAGAGTTGTTGTCGGGTAGAATTTTTTGAAATCATCAGTTTCAGCATTTGGAAATCCCATTGTACTAAATGGCCATAAGCCTGAAGAAAACCAAGTATCAAGACAGTCAGTTTCTTGTACGTAATTTTCAGGATCCGGATTTTCTTTAGCAACTACCATTTCTCCTGTAACTTTGTGATAATATGCAGGAATTTGATGTCCCCACCAAATTTGACGAGAAATACACCAATCACGAATGTTTTCCATCCAGCCTAAATAATTCTTTTCCCAACGTTCAGGAATGAATTTTATTCTTCCGTCTTTTACAGCTGCGATAGCTTCTTTTGCAAGAGGTTCCATTTTTACAAACCACTGTTCGGAAAGCAAAGGTTCGATTGTAGTGTTACATCTTTGGCATTTTCCAACATTATGTTCGTGGTCTTTTACTCTTAATAAAGAGTGATTATCTTCAAGCATTTTTATAATTTGTTTACGCGCTTCGTAACGGTCAAGTCCGTGAAGATTAGATGGAACTTCTCCGCAGGCTTTCATTTTTCCTTCTTCATCAATTACCCAAATAGGTTTGAAGTTATGGCGTTTTCCAACTTCAAAGTCGTTAGGGTCGTGAGCAGGTGTAATTTTTACTGCGCCTGTACCGAAGTTTCTATCTACATATTCATCTGCAATAATAGGTATTTCTCTTCCTGTTAGAGGAATAACAACTGTTTTACCTATCAATTCAGAGTATTTGTAATCTTGTGGGTGAACAGCAATAGCAACATCACCAAAAATTGTTTCAGGTCTTGTTGTTGCAACTATGATAGCGCCTGATTCTCCTTTTAGTGGGTAAGATATTTCCCACAAATGTCCTTGTTCTGTTTCGTATTCTGTTTCAACATCAGAAATCGCAGATTGACATCTAGGACACCAGTTAACAATATATGCACCTTTATAGATTAAACCTTTTTCATAAAGTTTTACGAAAACTTCTTTAACCGCATCAGAACAACCTTTATCAAAAGTAAATCTTTCTCTTGTTCTATCAAAAGATGCACCTAAACGTTTCATTTGATCAAGAATTGCGCCTTTATGTTCGTTTGTCCATTTCCAAGTTCTTTCTAGGAATTTTTCTCTGCCAAGATCGTGGCGAGTAAGTCCTTCTTTAGCAAGTTGTTTTTCTACAACAGCTTGAGTTGCAAGTCCGGCATGGTCTGTTCCCGGAATCCAAAGGGTTTCGTATCCGCTCATACGGTGATATCTGACCAAGATGTCTTGTAATGTTTCATCAAGAGCATGTCCCATATGTAATACACCGGTTACGTTTGGTGGTGGTATTACTATGGAAAACGGTTTTTTCGGGCTTTTTGCATCAGCTTTAAAAAATTCGTTCTCTTCCCAGAATTTATATATGCTTTCTTCTGTTTCTTTTGCATTATAAACTGTAGGTAAATCTTCAAGTTTTATTGTGGTCATTCTGTTATCCCCTTCTTAATTTGCGTATAACACAAGAATAGCACAAAAATAAACAGAAAATGAAAATCTATTAATATATTAACTTTTGTTATAAAAAAGTACTTGAAAATTTGATTTAAAAAATGCTTTGCACTACACTGTTGCACAATGGAGTGCCGGGTTGGAATTAAAAAACTTACCGGCGTAGAAAATAAATTAAGGAGAAAAAGAATGACACCAAAGAAATTTTTATTTACTTCCGAATCAGTAACGGAAGGTCACCCCGACAAAGTTTGCGATCAGATTTCTGATGCGATTTTAGATGAATTTTTATCAAAAGATAAACAATCAAGAGTAGCTGCTGAAACTACAGTAACAACAGGTATGGCTTTAGTTTGCGGTGAAATTACAGCAGATTGTTATGTTGATATTCCACAAGTTGTTAGAAACACTATTAAAAATATCGGTTATGTAGGTTCAAATGCAGGCGGATTTGATGCTGACACTTGTGCTGTTTTAACCAGTATTGATGAACAATCTACAGATATCGGTAACGGTGTAAACAAAGCATTTGAATCAAGAGAACATAATGCTGCAACTTCAACTACTGAAACTGAAGAAATTGGTGCAGGCGATCAAGGTATTATGTTTGGTTACGCTTGTAACGAAACTCCTGAACTTATGCCGCTTCCAATCAGTTTAGCGCACAAACTTTCTTATAGATTAGCTCAAGTTAGAAAATTGGGTTTAGTTGATTACCTTCGTCCGGACGGTAAATCTCAAGTTACTGTTGAATATGTTGATGGTAAACCTTCAAGAATTCATACAGTTCTTATTTCAACACAACACAATCCGTCAATCAATGGCATTGAAGATAATCAAAAAGTTCAAGATATTATAAAAAGAGATTTGAAAGAATTTGTAATTGATGAAGTATTTTCAAAAGAAGAAATTAAACCGGATAACGATACTATTATATTAATCAACCCATCAGGAAGATTTGTAATAGGCGGACCTCAAGGTGATTCTGGTTTGACTGGTAGAAAAATTATCGTAGATACATACGGTGGTTATTCAAGACACGGCGGCGGAGCATTTTCAGGAAAGGATCCTACAAAAGTTGACAGATCAGCTGCATATGCTGCAAGATATGTTGCTAAGAATATCGTTGCTGCAGGACTTGCTGAAAAATGCGAAATCGAATTAGCTTATGCGATTGGTGTTGCTGAGCCTGTTTCAATTATGGTTGATACCTTCGGTACAGGTAAAATTTCAGAAGATGAAATTACAAAACTTGTATATAAGAATTTCGATTTAAGACCTGCTGCAATTATTAAGAAATTTGATTTAAGAAACTTGCCATCTAAAAATGGTGGAAAATTCTATCAATTATTAGCAGCATACGGACATATGGGTCGTGTTGATATAGATGTTCCTTGGGAACACACTGATAAAGCCAGCTTGTTAAAATCTCAAAGCTGTGCTTGCGGATGTAGTTGCTAAGATTCTATAATATTTTGAGAAAAGGCGCTTGCTATGCAGGTGCCTTTTTTCGTGTTAATATTAATTTTGCAAACAAAGCAATATGTATGAATATGGCGACATGGAAAAATGAGTAAAAAATCAATAACTTGGTTGTTATGTACCCTGATTATTATTGGAAATTTTTTAGGAATGCTGGATTCCAGCACGGTTAATCTTGCGTTGTATCCGATTTCGCAAGATTTGGGAATTCCAATATCACAAGTTCAGTGGGTAATTATTGCATATATGCTTGTGTTAACGATTTTATTACCATTTTTTGGGAAACTTGGAGATATTTTTCCTAAAAATAAAATCTATTCATCCGGTTTTTTGATTTTTGCTTTGGGTGCATTTTTAAGTTTTACGGCCGGTAATATTTATACATTGGTTGCTTTTCGTTGTATTGAGGCAATAGGTGCTTCTATTATGATTGCAAATGGTCCTGCTGCTATTGCGACTTTATTTAAAGGAGAAGATAGAGGAAAGGCTCTTGGAATTAATGCTTGTATTGTTGCGATAGGTGGAATGAGTGGTCCTGCTGTTGGCGGTTTTTTAATTCATTTGTTTGACTGGCATGCAATATTTTTACCTTCAGTTCCGATAGGTTTAATTTGTGCATTTTTATCTTATAAGATTTTGCCTTCATATATAAGTAAAAAAGTTTTTAAATTTGATTATAAAGGTTTTATATATTTTACTATTGGGTTATTTGCTCTTTTGCTTGCAATATCTGAGGGGCACGAATGGGGTTGGAAATCCTTAAAAATTATTATTTTAGGTGTTTTAACTCTTATATTTGGCGGGTTATTTTATTTTAGAGATAAGAAAATTAATTATCCGCTTATTAATTTTAAAATGTTTAAAATAAAAACTTTTACTTTTGGTAATATTGCTGTTATGACTTCTTATATGTGTATGTTCACTAATGGTGTTTTGTTGCCGTTTTTCTTGCAGGAAATTGAACATTATAACGCTTTTATCGCTGGGTTATTGATATTACCTTATTCTATAGCCTCTTCTATTGTTGCTCCGTTTGCCGGTAGTTACGCAGGGAAAAATGGTAGTAGAACTTTGACTGTTATGGGTCCTTCCATTTATATTATTGCTTTGATAATTTTTACAACTTTTAATCCTAATACTCCGATGTGGGAAGTTGTACTTGCTTCTGTTGTTATGGGTATAGGGAATGGTTGTTTTCAGTCACCTTCTAATAACGCGATTATTACAAGTGTAAAAAAAGAAGAATTAGGAATTGCGAGTGGAATTTTGTCGCTATCTCGAAATCTTGGTAATATATTAGGTGTTGCTATAACTATTACTTTATTTGATAGTTTTCGAAATTTGCAGTTGACTGATGGAGTTGCTTATCAAAAAGCATTTTTAAATTCTTATCATTGGACAATGTGTTTTGGTATTGCTTTTGGGGTAATTTGTTTGTTGTGTTCAGCTATTGCATATAAACCTGAAGCTGTAAAGAATGAGAATAATTAATAACAAATTTTATTTTTTACAGTTTTTTATCTTTGTAAGATAGTATTGAAAATAAAATTTGTCTGTTTTATTATATAAGTGTAAAATTTACACTAAACAAAATATGATTGGCGGTATGTATGACAACAAATGAAAATATACGAAATATAGCAATAATAGCACACGTTGACCACGGAAAAACAACTCTTGTTGATTGCTTATTAAAACAAGCTGGTGTTTTTAGAGAAAATCAACACGTAGAAGAACGTGTATTAGATAGTAATGATTTGGAAAGAGAACGTGGGATTACGATTCTTGCAAAAAATATTTCAATCGATTATAAAGGTACAAAAATTAACGTAGTCGATACTCCGGGACACGCAGATTTCGGTGGTGAAGTTGAGCGAGTTTTGGGTATGGTTGACGGAGCATTACTTATTGTTGATGCTGCAGAAGGTCCTATGCCCCAAACAAGATTTGTACTTTCTAAAGCTTTAGAATTAGGGTTAAAAATTATCGTTGTTATAAATAAAATTGATAAACCTGCAGCAGAACCATTAACTGCATTAGACAAAGTTTTTGATTTGTTTACCGAGTTAACTGATAGAGAAGATTTGATAGATTTTCCATTTATTTTTGCAAGCAGTTTGAATGGTTTTGCAATAAAAGATTTAGAAGATGAACGCAAAGATATGGTTCCTCTTTTAGATAGTATTCTTGAAAATATTCAACCACCTGAAGGTGATGAAAATGAACCTTTCCAATTCAGAGCAACAACATTAGACTATAACGAATACGTAGGTAGAATTGTTGTAGGTAGAATTGCACACGGTAAAGTAAAATCTCAAGATCAAGTTTGTGTAATTCATGCTGATGGTTCGCAAGAAAGAGGAAAGATTGTAAAACTTTTCGGTTTTAAAGATTTGGGTCGAGTTGAAATAGAACAAGCGTCAGCAGGTGATATAGTAGGTATTGCAGGATTTTCTGATATCCAAATCGGAGAAACTATTTGTGATGTGAATAATCCGAAGGCTTTACCTTTGATAAAAGTTGATGAACCAACGTTACAAATGAATTTTTCTGTAAATGATAGTCCTTTTGCCGGACAAGAAGGAAAATTTGTAACTTCAAGACAAATTAGAAAACGCTTGTATGATGAACTTGAAAAGAATGTAAGTTTAAGAGTGGAAGATACAGATTCTACTGATAGATTTAAGGTTTCAGGTAGAGGTGAACTTCATTTGAGTATTCTTATTGAAACAATGAGAAGAGAAGGTTATGAGTTTGCGGTTTCAAAACCTGAGGTAATTTTTAAAACTATAAATGGTGAACTTTGCGAACCTTATGAAAATCTTATTGTTGATGTTCCTGAAGAATATGCAGGAAGCGCAATAGAAAGACTTTCTGGAAGAAAAGCAGAAATGAAAGATATGCAAACTTCAAAAAATAGAACTACATTAACCTTCCATATTCCAGCAAGAGGTTTGATAGGTTTTAGAAGTGAGTTTATCAGAATGACAAGAGGTGAAGGTATAATGTATCATACGTTTCTTCACTATAGACCTTATGCGGGTGATATTCCACGTCAAAGAAGTGGTTCTATTATCGCCCACGAACAAGGCGAAGCAATTCCATACGCACTTGCTCAATATGAAGATAGAGGAGTATTTTTCGTAACTCCAAAAACTAAAGTTTATCGTGGAATGATTATAGGTGAATGCAACAGACCTCAAGATATTGTAGTTAATATTTGTAAGACTAAAAAATTAACCAATATGAGAAGTTCTACAGCAGATGTAATGGTAACATTGCAAGCTCCAAAAATTCTATCATTAGAAGAAGCTCTTGAATATATTGGAGATGAAGAACTTGTTGAAATTACACCAGAAAATATTCGTCTAAGAAAAGCTGATCTTACAAGAAAAATTTATAACTAAGCTTATGTTAATAATTTTAAGTTTGGATTTATTTTTAACTTGCAAAAAATATTTTTTTTAGTTTTAATATAATTACTCACATCCTCTGTAAGAGTAGGTGCAAAGTCATTAATTGCACAAAGTGAAATGAAAGGTAAATTCAATTATGGCAAATATTAAATCTGCTAAAAAAAGAGTACTAATCGCTGAAGCAAACAGACAAAGAAATGTTGCTTTCAAATCTTCTATCAAAACTGCTGTTAAAAGAGCATTAGAATTAGCATCAGGTGAAGATAAAGAAGCTTTGAATGCTGCAATTTCTAAAGTTTACCAACTTTGCGACAAAGCAGTTGTTAAAGGTATTTTACACAAAAACACTGCAGCAAGAAAAAAATCTAGATTAGTTCTTGCTATCAAAAAAATTAGTGCTTAATTGAAACACTTTAAAAGTTGAAGGGGCGGAAATTTTTAAATTTCCGCCCCTTCTTTTATTAGTTTTTAAATATTTCCTGTTGAACTGTTTCTGTCATCTTCTAATTGTCTAATGTCTATATTTGAACCTTCATCTTCAGCATAGTTGTTTAATACTGGAGTGTCAATTTCAACATTAACATCAGCGTCAACGATTTCAATATCAGCTTTGTCAAACTCTTTAGTTTTACCGTCTTCGAGTTTAACTGCTACTTTACCGCTTAGGAATTGCAAGTAATAAACTTTTCCAAGACCTTCAGTTGTCATAACAGAAGTTCCGATAGGCGGCATACCTTTTGCTGCATCAATATAATTTGAGTATTCATAAGTAAGACAGCAAAGCAATCTTCCGCATGTTCCTGATATTTTTCCCGGAGCAATCGGCATTCCTTGGTCTTTAGCAAGTTTTACGTTTATGGTTGCAAATTTTCTCAAAAAACTTGAGCAACAGAATGGTTGTCCGCATATTCCAACACCTTCAAGTATAGAGGTTTCATCTCTTACTCCGATATGTCTAAGGTCAATTCTTACACGTGTAAAAGTTTGTGTTAAGTCTTTCAACAACGCTCTAAAATCAACTCTTTCAGGTGCTGTATAGTAAAAAGTTATTTTTCTTCTGTCAAATGTTATTCTGCATTGAACAAGATTCATAACCAATTTATGTTGTTTTACCAGAGCTTGGCATTTGAAAAAAGATTCAACTTCTTCTTTTTTTATATCTTCAAGGGTTTGTAAATCTTTTTGTGTTAATACTCTTATGAATGGTAATGGTTCCGGTTTATTTTTTGACATTTCCCATAATTTCTCTATTTCAGAATTTACGATAAATGATTTTAGGGCTTCTTCGCCTTTTTCTGTTCTGACAAGAACCATTTGACCGCTTTCAAGGTTTACTCCCTCTGGAATATTTATCGGATAATATGTATTTTTGAGGTATCTTACTGCAAATTTCATTATACGTATCTTTCTTCTTCTTTCAACTTTCTATTCATTAATTTTGCAAGCAATTCTTCCGGTGTAATATCTGTATATACGGCTTCATAAATTGCATTAGATACAGGAACTTCAATATCAAGTTTTTTTGCTAATTCACAAATTGCCTTTGAGGTTTTTACACCTTCAGCAACAGAGCCAAGTTCAGCCAATATATCATTAATCTTTTTACCTTTAGCAAGCATAGAGCCAACCGTATAATTTCTTGACATTGGCGATGAACAAGTTGCAATCAAATCCCCCATTCCTGATAACCCATACAAAGTTGAAGGATTTGCCCCAAGTTGAATACTTACTCTGACAATTTCAGCCATTCCTCTTGTTAATAATGAACCTGAACAATTATCTCCCAGTCCCATAGTGTGAGCAAATCCTGAAGCAATAGCGATTACGTTTTTCAAACTTCCGCCAAGTTCAACACCGATTACATCAGTATTTGTGTAAAGTCTGAATTTATTTGGAACATTACAAGCGTGTTGAACAAATTGCGCAACTTCAATGTCTTCGCAAGCAACGCAAGCAGCTGTCGGTTTCCCTTGTAGGACTTCTTTTGCAAGTGTAGGTCCTGATAATATTGCAAGTTTTTGATTTGGCAATACGTCTTTAATAACTTCTGACATTCTCATCAAAGATGGTAATTCAATACCTTTTGATGCATTGACTAAAATTTGTTCAGATCTAATCCCTGCTTGTTTTAATTTTTCGCATACATCACGAGTACCGGAAGTTGCAATAACTGATAAAATAATATCCGCATCTTTGATTGCTTCTTTCATATCTGATGTAATTTGAATTTTTTTGTCTAATTGAACTTCAAGGGGTTTAGAACAATGTTTATTCTCAATTAAATCTTGAGATAAATCTTGTTCTCTACCCCATACTGTTATATTTTCAAAATTATCGGTCAACAACCACGCTAAAGTTAATCCCCAGCATCCCGGACCAAGAACTGTTAATTTCATTAATTCCTCCTGCTATACTGCAGCCTCTTCGGTTTTTATCAACCTTCTTAAGACTCCTCCGTGTTTTCTTAATTCTAATCTTGCATTATCAGTATCAAGTTTCATTTTTAGCATAATTATTGCGGTTTTGATTTCCCAGTCGCATTTTAGCAAACTAGCAAGAGCTTCGCTATGTGTAACTTCTGCGATTTGTGAAACTATTCTGATAGCTCTGTCTTTTAGTTTTTCGTTTACTGCTTTTAAGTCAATCATAAAGTTTTCGTAAGTTTTGCCTATTTTTATCATTGAACCTGTAGAAAGCATATTTAAAATCATTTTTTGAGCAGTGCCGGCTTTTAATCTGCTTGAACCTGCAATAACTTCTGGTCCAACTTCTGCACAAATAACATGTCCAGCTTCTGCTGCTATTGCTCCTTTTGAGTTACAAGTTACAGCAATAGTCGCACAGCCAACTTCATCAGCTTTTTCCAATACCCCTAATAAGTATTTAGGATTTCCGCTTGCTGAAATAACAACACAAACATCTTTTTCGGTTAAAATTTCGGCATCTTTTTTGCCTGTGTCGAAGTTATCTTCAGCTCCTTCAACCGCAGTTAGCATAGCCTTTTCTCCACCTGCAATAATTCCTTGAACCATGCTTTTATCAACGCTAAATGTAGGTGGACATTCAGAAGCATCAAGTATTCCAAGTCTTCCTGATGTTCCTGCTCCAAAGTAAAATAATCTGCCGCCTTTTAAAAATGCTTTTGCAATAATATCGATTGCTGCAGCAATGTTTGGAGCTTCATCTCCGACAACTTTTGCAACTATTTGATCTTCTTCGTTCATTTTTCTAACCATATCAATGGTTGATAACAGATCAATGTCTTTTGTGTTCTCGTTCCTGTACTCGGTGATTGCTTCTGTCATAACTAACTCCTTTCCAAAACCTTCTTTCAGATTTTGTATTACACTAATTTAACCAAATTTGCCATTTCGATTGCAGTTTTTGCAGCATCTGCACCTTTGTTTCCAGCTTTTGTTCCGGCTCTTTCTATTGCTTGTTCGATGCTGTCTGTTGTTAATACTCCAAATATTACTGGTACTTCTGTTTGTAAGCTTACATTAGCAACACCTTTTGAAACTTCTGCGCTAACATAATCAAAGTGTGGTGTTGAGCCTTTTATTACAGCTCCAAGAGTTATAATTGCATCATATTTTTTGGTTTTTGCACATTTTAGAGCAATTACAGGAATTTCAAATGCTCCCGGAACTTTTACTATATCAATATTATCAGGATTCACTCCGTGTCTTTTTAACTCGTCGATTGCTCCTGATAATAGTTTAGAACCTATAAAATCATTAAATCTTGAAATTATTATACAAAATCTATCTTCGGCATTTGTTGTTAATTGACCTTCTATTGTTCTCATAACCTTTCACTCCTTAACATATCCTATATGCCATATTTTACAATACTTACGGTTATTTTACAATAACACCGCCGAAAATCTTATAAAAAATATATAAAGCAACCAGAATTAGTAAGATTCCGCTTATTTTCATTATAATTTCTGAAATTTTATAGAAACTTTTTGATGTTTTTAACTTAGATGTAATAAAACCTGCGACAATAAAGATTAGTCCTTGTCCTATTGAAAATAGGAATAACATTACTATAGCTTGGCTAACTTTTGCTGATATAGAGGCAAAACCCATTATTGATGCCAATATAGGTGTTGAACAAGGTGTTCCTATTAAAGCAAAGATTATCCCCAGAATTAATGGATAAGTGTAGCTGCTATTTATTTTGTTTTGTGGAATTTCTTTAATCACAACCGGAAGGTCAAAGTCGATTATGTTAAGAATTTTTAAACCCATGATTAAAATTATAGAAGCTACCAATAGTGTAAAATAAGGGTTTCCTACAAATAATTTGCCGGTGAATGCACAAATTCCGCCAATTATTGAAAATACCAAACCGCTTCCGATTACAAAAATAATCATTTGTAATAATGTTTTTAACGGTTTTTCGTTTGAATACCCTCCGATATATCCAATAATCAGAGGCAGCATAGATAATGAGCATGGTGAAATTGATGATATTAAACCACCTAAAAATGATGCTCCAAATAGTATATATATGCTTGTCTGACTATTGAATAATTCTGTTATATTTTCCATTAATGAAGACCTCTAATATATTTATCCATTTCATCTGCAGGAATTGCAGATTCTATTCTGGCAACTTGTGTTCCATCTGAATTTAGTAAAATTAATGTTGGAACCATTTGCACATTATATTTCTTTATAAGTTTATTTTTCATATCATTGCGACTATCAACAATAATTTCAGTTACAACTATATCATCTTTGTATTTTGGCATAACTTCTTTAAATATTTTTTCAACTTCTTTACATTCAGCACACATTGTTGATGAGAATTTTATTATTTGAGGTTTGCCGCTTACTTCTGCAATTACAGTGTTGTTTTGGTTTCTGGTTAACCCGAAAAATGCTAATAATGGTATGATTATTATTGCCAAAATTGTGAAAAGTGTTTTTTTGCTCATTAAAAAATCTCCTTATTATTCTCCTCTTCAATATTATTACAAATAAGTTTGAAGGTTTACATTATTACTATGGTTAATCCATGTAGGTATATATTTAACCCTTAATAGCTCCCCATGCTTTTACATCTGCTCTTTCATATCTTATCAAATAATATCCGCCTTTTTCATCTTTTACATATTCCATAGATGCTTCTTGGTAGATATCTTTGTCATTATTTATTGGTGGTAATCCTGTTTTTTCTCTTTTCTTGTTTGTTTTTTCAATTTCTTTTTGCTCTTTTAATTGCTTTTTTAATGCTTTATCATCTCTGACTTGTTCTTCTTTTGAAATATCAATTTCTACTCGAATTACAGGTATAACAGCGATTGCTTTTTTTGATTGTATTAATATCAGATACGTTTTGTCATCAGTTAGTGCAAGCTCATAATGCCCGGGTTCTATATAATGCCCGTTTCCGTCCGTAATTTCATCAACGATTGACAATGTCGGATATGTTGATTCTCGAAGTCCGTATCGATATATTGCATCTGTTCCTAATACCAAGCCTGAAGTGTCTTGCGGAAATTGCGGGTAAGGTCTGGTTTCTGAATGCATCATTACATTTTCAAAAAAAGCACCTTCGAGCATGTTATATTCTCTCCAATAATTTCTCTATACTGGATTTTATATTAGAAAAATTTTTACCTAAAGCTTTTTCACTACCAACAAAAATTAATGACATATATTTCTGAGAATTGCCTAATTTGTTGTCTTTTAGTAATAGCCTGTAACTTTCACGCATCAATCTTTTTAAACGGTTACGTTTTACAGCCCTTTTATGAACTTTTTTACTAACAACAAATCCCACTTTTGTCGGATATTCATTTTCTTTTTTTAATAACCCTGCAAACAAAGTTACTCCGCCCGTATGGGTGGAGTTTTTAACTTTATATGTAGCCTTGAAGGCTGATCTTTTCTTTAAACGATATTGCTTTGGTAACATTCAAACCTCGAATTTTGTTTATAACATTATACGAGTCATTTGTTCGAATGTAAAATTAAGCACGTTTTTTAGCAGTGATTGCAATTTTATGACGACCACGAGCTCTACGTCTGTTTAATACTTCACGTCCGCCCGGTGTTGACATTCTTGCCCTGAATCCGCTTACATTTTGTCTTTTTCTTTTTGTTCCTTCTAGTGTACGTCTCATTTTTTTATTTCCTTTTACTATTTATTGTCGTATAATACAGATGTTATAGTAAACATATAAATTAGTCAACAAATAAGAAAGGGAATGGTTAAATATTATGAAGTTAAATATTGGTTTTATTGGCTGTGGAAAGATGGCAAGTGCAATTATTAAAGGTGTTTTGGCTGCTGATAATAATAATTCATATTTAATCAGAGGTGCTGAAGTTAACGAAGAATTCGCAAAGCTGGCATCAGAAAGATTAGGTATTGAAGTTAGTGCTGATAGTAAGGCTTTGGTTAAAGCTTCTGATATCATTTTTATTGCTACAAAACCTAATAATGTAGTTGAGGTTTTGAAAAATATTAAAGATGAATTAACTTCTGAAAAATTATTGGTATCAATAGCTGCAGGTGTTAGTACATCAAAAATTGAAAATATAGTATCTGATATCAGAGTTGTAAGAATTATGCCAAATACTCCGGCGCTTGTTAATCTTGGAATGTTTGGTATTTGTGAAGGTTCAAAGGCTTCTGATAGGGATGTCGAACTTATTGAAAAACTACTTTCATCTTTAGGTAGATCTATAAAAGTTGAAGAATCTCAAATGGATATTGTTACTGCAATTTCAGGTTCAGGTCCAGCTTTTTTCTATCAAGTTATTGAAGATATGGCAAGAGCCGGTGAAAAATTAGGGCTTGATTATGAAAAATCTTTAATTTTAGCTGCTCAAACTGCATTGGGTTCTGCACAAATGGTATTTAATAGAGGTGAAACCTCTGTTCAAACTTTAATTGATAATGTAGCAACAAAAGGCGGATGTACTTATGTTGGAATTTGCGAAATGAAAGAAAAAGATTCAACTAAAATGTTTTTTGATGTAATTGATAAGACTACTCAAAAAGCAAATGCTCTTGGTAAAGATTAAAGTTTTGCATTTTTATTTTAAATATTTAAAAACCCTGAATAAATTTCAGGGTTTTACTTTTTATCTTTACATAAATGCGTTTGCATAGAGGAATTTTAAAATTCTTTCACCGGGATGTTTTGTTAGATCTTCTGTGTGCTTAAGTCCGTTGAAGTGCGTAATGTACATTTTTTCTTCATTACCAATCGCTTTGTCTATAGAGTATCCGTCTTTAACTTTGAAATCTGTTTTGGGGCTGTAAAAAGTTTGTTTCCCTTTAACGGCATAAATACTGTCTTGGGTAACTCCTTTTTTCCAAGGTTTTTTTAATACGTATGTCGCATATTCATAAGTTGTTCGAAAAACAGATTTTCGTTGATTAAGGACATTTGTGCTATATATATTAACCCCATTAGAATATAGGCGTTCTCCTGGAACTGCACTAATAAGTGTTGCATCTTTAGTATTTCCTGCTTTACAAACTATGCGTTTCAAGCCTTCTCCTAAAGTTTTTGGCTTTCTGTAGAATAATTTTGCTATTGGTTTTTGTATTATTTTACAAATAGACATGTTAAACCCCTACCTTTACTACTTGTTTCTTTTATAACTAAAACTTTTAATTGTCGTTTATTGTCTTTTGGAAGTATTTTTACTTCATAAAATTTTACATATATCTACTAGCAAATTAATAAAAAATGTTGTTTTATTAAAAGTATGATTAGTGTAGTAGATTTAAATACTTATCCAAATTATAATCAAAGGACTCAACATTACAGCAATCCATTGAGAGGGGTTGCTTCTTATTATGATTATCAAGATATAGAAAATCCTACGTCAGGAAATGAGAATGTTAATAAAACACTTGCAACTGCCGGGATATTGCAAGTTCTTACTATCGCATTACAGAAACTTTCTAAATTGTGTGGTAATAAACTTATGAGAGGTAAGGAATTTACGACTTTTGAAAATGTAGAAAAAGTCGCAAATAGTATGTTAAAAGACAATAAACTTAATGTTGATGTGCATTTTATCAATCAAAATAATATTAATAAGTTTTCAAAATCATTAAGACAAGTTTTAATTCCTGTGGCAAAAGGTGAGAATGCATTTTATATGGATTCATTAAAATTAGCAGTTGCGCCTGAAAAGAAACCTTCTTTGATATTACACGAATTGGGGCATGCAATAAATGCTTCAAAAGGTAAGTTTTTAAAGTTTTTACAAAAATCCAGAGCATATACACCTTATGTACCTACAGCAGTATTGTTAGCAAATAGTATGTTTAAAAATAGTGGTACGCATTCTGATTTTATCGAGAAAAATGCAGGAGTAATCGGATTTTTATCATTCTTGCCGACAATTATAGAAGAAGGGTTAGCTTCTTTTAGAGGAGTGAATGCTGCTAAAAAAGTTTTGGGTAAAACTGTTAGTTTGAAAGCTTTGAAAAGAAATTATTTTACAGCTTGGTTAACCTATTTACTAGCAGGGATTGGTGTCGGTGTAGCTTCAAAGATGGCTGTTTTGGAAAATAAAACTCCAAATAATCAATTTTAATTAAAAAAAAAGACCGTTTTAACGGTCTTTCTATGTTATCCTATATTCCTAATTCTTTAAAATTTTTCCTTTTTTTCCTAAATTCCAACGAGTTTTATATTGCTTTATGCAATAAAATTTGTGCCATAACGATTAGCTCCGTGGAAAAATGATTGTTTCATCATTTGTGATAATGTCTTTTTAACCACTTTTTTATCGTTAAAATCAACTTCTTTTAAAGCTTTTGAAGTATCTTTATATGCGCTTGTAACTGCATCAGAAAATAATAGCATTGTAGCCATAGTTATATCCTCTCTTTAATCTTAAATCTTATCTAAACTTGTTTAAAAATTTTCTTTTTCTTTATTTATCTCTTACATATATATAAAAACTTCCGTTAAAAAAATATTGCTTTTTTATTTTCAGTTTATATAACTTTTGTTACATAACTTTACAAATATCTTTAAACTATTAAAGATTAGGAAAAAGATGCCGATTAGTAAGATATACGATTGAAAGGATAATTGGGACGATGGGACTTTCGGCATCACAAGCAAGATTATTAACTATCACTGCCAGACTTACATCTAACGAATATGAATCTCAACAGATTTCAAACGCTAAGATGAGATTGGCAACCCAATCTGAAGCAGCTAGTCAGGAATATATTAAAGCTTTGAACACTACGCAGCTTCAGTTGATGACTTATGATGCACAAGGTTCTGCTATTACGACTCCATTAACAGCTAATGCATTATATCAATATTCTGATTTGAAAAATCAATATGCACTAGTAAATACAAGTGGTCAAGTATTAATCAGTAATGGTGATGCTCAAAATTTTGAAAATTCACAAAATTTAGATGAATTTTTAGCTTGTTATGGAATTACAAAAGAATTCAAATCCCCTACTTTAGAAGAAAACGCATTAAAATTATCATCAAATTCAACTGATACATATCCTGATGGAACACCTATTGGCGGTGTAAATGATTATTATGAAGAATGGATTAATGCAATTAATGAATTAAAATCAACTGGCATGTATGAAAATGAAAATGGTGATGTAATAACAGCAGATGATGAAACATATCAGTTAGAAAAAATTTCTGCTTTTGACGCTTATAATAGTGCACTTGCTGCCTATGATGAAATATTAATTAAGTATAATGCAAATTTAGTTGATGACGGCGTTGTTACTGAATATTTAGATAAGTTATCAGCAGCAAAAGCTACATATTCAAATTATACTACGTATGATCAATGGATAAAATCAAAATTAGCATATGTAGAAACAACTAATGCAAGTGGAAATACAGTAAAGCAATTTTCAGAGTTATATAAAAATGCTGAAAAATATTATGAAGTATTAGCCGATTATAACGCAGAGGCAGAAAATTTGGGATGTGAATCATTAGAAGATACGTATGTATATTCAGATGAATCAAAAGCACAATGGTACACCAATTTATGGTACAGATTAAACGGTTCATCATCAGATAAATCTGCGATGGGCCAATATGCTACAAATTATGCAATTTTAGACAGTAAATTAGCTTCAAGTTCCCAATGGATACAAGATTCACTAAAACAAGGCTCAATATCACTTGAAAAAGCCGGATATGAACCATCAACAAATGTAATAAAGGATATGGATAATCCATTAAGTGTAACACTAAAAGGAATAAGTTGGACTTCAACAATGTATTCATCTTGTTCTGATTTTACAGAAGTTGAAGATGAATCAGCAATCGCAAGAGCAGAGGCTGAATATACCAGAAAGAATAATGAAATAGACGCAAAAGATACTAAATATGAAAATCAAATAAAAGCATTAGATACAGAACACAATGCATTGCAGACTGAATATGAGGCAGTACAAACCGCAATGAGTAAAAACATAGAAAGATCATTCAAAACATTTAACGGATAAAAATAAATAGATAAAGACTTATAAATATTTTCCCCTACAAATTTTTACAACCCCTCCATTTTATAGTATATTAATACTGAACTGGAGGTTTTTATTATGCATACTATAACATTAATAAACGGAGATGGAATCGGCCCTGAGATATCAGAAAGCGTTCAAAAGATAATAGCAGCAAGCGGGCTTGAAATAAATTGGGATATTCAAACCGCAGGAGCAGATGTAATTGAATCCGAAGGTGTTCCGTTACCAGATAGAGTTTTAGAATCAATAAAAAGAAACAAAGTAGCATTAAAAGCTCCGGTTACAACACCAATAGGAAAGGGTTTTCGATCAGTAAATGTTCAATTAAGAAAGGCTCTAGATTTATATGCAAATTTACGTCCATGCAAAAATCTTCCAGGGGTAGAAACAAGATTTAAAGATGTTGATATTGTTGTAGTAAGGGAAAATACAGAAGATTTATACGCAGGGGTAGAAGAAAAGATTGATGAAGATACAGCACATAGTATAAAAATAATTACAAGAAAAGCTTCAGAGCGAATTTGTAAATTTGCATTTGAATACGCAATAAAAAATAACAGACATGAAGTTTGCGCGGTTTCAAAGGCAAATATTATGAAATTATCTGATGGTTTATTTTTAGAAAGTTTTAGAAATGTAGCAAAAGATTATCCTCAGATAACATCAAAAGAAATTCTTGTTGATAATTTATGTATGCAGTTAGTTCAAGATCCGACAAGATTTGATGTATTAGTATTGCCAAATTTATATGGAGATATCGTATCAGATTTAACGGCAGGACTAATAGGTGGTCTTGGAGTGGCACAGGGTGCAAATATTGGATTAGACTGTGCGGTTTTTGAACCTGTACATGGTTCAGCTCCTGATATAAAAGGTCAAAACAAAGCCAATCCGACAGCCTTATTATTATCAGCAATAGAAATGCTTAAATATATAAATGAATATACATATGCTGAAAAGATAGAAAAGGCTTTGTTTAAAACACTTTCACAAGGTCACAAGACGGCAGATATTGGTGGAAATTTAACCACTACAGAATTTACAAATAAGATTATCGAAAATCTGCTTTAATATGTTATAAAAATTTCTATTGTTAGATATTATATATTTTTCTATAATCTTTATATATTGTTAAGAAATATAAATATCTTTATGAAATTGCCTATCATCTTTTATTTATCTGTATTTTGGTTGAGTTTTGCGATAAGGTGCAGTCAATTTTTGCATTATATACGATTTATATAATATATATGCAAATTCAAAATAGGAGATGAAGTATGTCAAATGAGATACAAATTAATAGTGTACCTGTACAAAAAGCTGAACCAACTGACACAAATAAACTAGCTGTAAATAAAGGAGATACTGAAGTTAAACAAAAAACTCCATTACTAAGCTTTAAAACTGAGAAACCTTTAGTAGAATTAAGTAAAGATAATGATTCTAAAAAAACAGAACAAGTGAAAGATGAAGGTACAGAACCTATAAAAAAAATGAAAGTAAAGCCGGGTTGGGGCAATCAACGAATAGCTATAGAGGTATTAAAATCATACGGTATAGAAAATCCGACTGAAGATCAAATTAAAAAAGTTCAAATGGCGATTGAGGATGCGAATGCAGATCAAGTTAAAGTTTGGAAACTGGATAATAATCGAAATATTCCGAAAGGAACAAAATATTTTTATGCTAATGCTAATCTAACAATTCCGGATTTATACGAAACACTAGGAATACAAAATCCAGAGGGTGTTAAGGAAATTAAAAATCAGGATGACCCGATTATTTCGATACCATTGGAAGACCCTAAAAAGATAGGATTGCAGCCTCAACCAAAAGAGGAGAACGGTAAAGGGGATTGTGCAATATCAAATCCTACTCATCAGAGTAAAAAGACAAATGATTGTTGGCTTTTATCAGGAACAAATGCGCTAATGACGACCGATTGGGGGCGAGAACTGATTAATGAGGCCATAAAGAAAGACGAAAATGGTAACGTAACAATAACCCTAAAAGGTGCGGATAATAAACAAATACAAGTTTCACCTGAAGAAATTGAACAAGCAAAAGAAAGTGGATTATATTCAAATGGTGATGATAATATGATTGCACTTGAAATTGCAATTAACAAATATAAAGAAGAAATTAATCCAAGAACAGATTTAGAAAAAGAAATTAACGGATTAGCCATTAACTGGGGTGAGGGTTATGATTTATTTCACTTGCTTACAGGTAAAAATGTTCTAAGAGGTGGTGCCTTAGAAGTTGGTAATAGACATCCTGAACATGTGCAAAAAGGATTAGATGTAGCAAGTGCACTTGACACAATGCGCGATAATCCAAATGAAGTCGCAATGGTTGTTTCATTTATGAGTAAAGGAGATCCTTTTAGTAAATTTGTTGTTGATGGGGTTGAGTTATCACCAAAACACGCATATTCCGTTGCCGGGGTTGAAAAAGGTGATGATGGTAAAGAATATGTAGTATTAGTAAATCCTAGTAATTCAGGTGAACAAATAAGAATTACAAGAGAAAGTTTCCTTGACCATCTTTCAGCCGCAGATGCAATAGCAAATAATGATGACTCTTTAAAGATTGAGGAGTATAATAAAAAGCTTAGAGATATTCTTAAATTTTAGTATAAATAACCAATAAATCAGGTGAGAAAATTTTCACATCATCTATTTGAAAGTTTATTGTATCTGCAATTTTTTCGATTGATTTTCCTTCGAAAGCAGATTTTCCTGTATTGTCTGCCAGAATTTTGGGTGCAACAAAGTGATAAATTTTGTCAGCGTAATCTACAAAACTACCATTCAGAATTCCGCCGCTTTCAACTAAAACACTTCTGAACCCTAAATCATAGAGGGCTTGAAGAATATATTTTACATCAAGTTTATTGTTTTTAACCGGAGCTGGCATGTAGTGAATATTTTTAATATTTTGTGGTGATTTAATTTTTCCATCGTGGAATACATAAATTTCACCTTGCTCAAATATTTTGGCATTTGAATTTATTTTCAATTCTCTATCAAGAATAATTTTATTTTTATGAAGCATAGTGGGGTTATCAGCAATAATGGTTGATGAAGATGTAAGAATTGCATCATAAATTTTTCTAATATTTTTAACTTCGTTTCTCGCTTTTGATGATGTTATCCATTTCGAATCGCCATTGTAAGTTGCAATTTTTCCATCAATAGTAGTTGCGGTTTTTACGGCTGTAAAAATTCTTTTTTCTGTATGATTTATTATAAAAACTTCATTAAGCTTTTTGCATTCATTTTCCATAACAGGACCAATAACTTCAATTCCTGCATCTGTTAGTTTTTTCAAACCTCTGCCGGCAACTATTGGGTTAGGGTCTTTCATTCCATAAACAACTTTTTTAATTCCCTTTTCTATAATTAAGTCAGCACAAGGCGGAGTTTTTCCATAATGAGAGCAAGGTTCAAGGTTAACTATCAAAGTGCAATTTTGGGCATTGTCTAATTTTAGAAGCGCATCTCTTTCAGCATGGTTTTCCCCGTATTTTTTATGGTAGCCAGTAGATATAATTTCATCATTTTCATTAATGACAACGCATCCCACCATCGGGTTAGGCGAAGTATCTCCTTGGGCGAGCTTAGCCAATTCCAAACACTTAGTCATGTATGTAATATATTGTTTCATATTTGTATTTTATATTAAAATGTGGTAAATTGATATAGTTAAGGGATATGTGAAAGAAGGAGAAATTATATGGTAGATTTAAAGTACATTGGTCATAGTGCGTTCGAAATTAAGAACGGCGATAAGGCTGTGCTAATTGATCCATTAGTGTCAATTAATAATAAATTCAAATGGAAAAAAGAGCCTATAACAGATATTTTATTAACCCACGCGCATGGAGATCACTTAGGCGAAGCGATAAAGATTGCAAAAGAAAAAGATATCACAATTACAGCGGTGGTAGAACTTGCAACATATTGCCAATCTGAGGGCGCAAAAACAAAATCAGTAGGTTTAGGTTCATGGATTAATTTTTCTTGGGGTAGAGCAGTATTTTTACCTGCATTTCATTCAAGTTCATTAATGGATGGAAGATATGGCGGATGTGCAGCAAGCATTTTACTTGATGTAGATGGCGTAAGAATTTATCACGCAGGCGATACATGTTTAACCGGAGAAATGAAAACAATCAGAGAATTATATGCTCCACAAATTGCCTTATTACCAATAGGCGGAACATATACAATGGATGTTGAGCATGCAGCAATGGCCGCAAAATGGCTTGGAGTAAGAACAGTTATTCCAATGCACTATGGTACATTCCCAGAAATTCAAGCTGATTTAGAAAGATTTAGAAATCTGATTGCATTTGGAAATACAGCATGTCAGATTTTAAATCCATCTGAAATTAAATAATAAAAGAGGTATCATGAAGATATTATACGTTATTGATAGAATTGAGTTAAAGTATTTTGAGTTTAACGATTTAGTTACAAATTTTTGGTTAATAAAGAGTTTTCTGGAACGAAATCAAGAAGTATATATAACAACGATAGACATGCTAAAGCTCAAATCATCAATAGCGTATGTATCTTGTTACCGTTCTTATATAAAGGACGAGGATATCTTTTATGAAAAAGAAAATCCTCAGAATTTCAAAATAGAAGATTTCCAACTTGTAATGTTTCGTCCTGATCCACCTGTTGACTTGGATTATATAAGCGCAACATATATATTTGATTTTGTGGACAGGGAAAAAACATTTATACTAAACGATACAGCATCAATTCGTAACTTTAACGAAAAAATGCATGCTGTATTATTCAATGATTTAATGCCCGAAAATATTGTCACTTCATCTAAAGCTGACATTATAGAATTTTTGAATGAGCATGAAGAAATAATCTTGAAACCATTAAATCAATGTTTTGGTTCAGGCGTCATGTATTTAAAGCGAGGAGATAAGAATACCGCAGTAATAATAAATTCAATGACGAAGAATGGAACTCAGTTGATTATGGTTCAGAAATACTTAAAATCAGCGGTAAATGGAGATAAACGAGTACTTATCTTAGGCGAAAATATCTTACCATACAGTGTTAGAAAACTTCCAAGCAATGATGACTTCAAATTTTGCGAGCATAATGATTCACATGTTATAAGGGGCGTTTTGACCGAGGAAGAAATGGAAATATATAAACCCGTAGCTCAGAAATTATGTAGTATGGGTATATATACTGCGGGTTTAGATGTAATAGAGGGCAAGATAATAGAAGTCAATGTAACCAGTCCATGTTACTTTATCCGTGAGATAAACAGAAACTTTGGTGCAAATATAGAAAATGACATAGCTGATTATATATTAACATTGGCAGAGTCAAAGATAGGAAAGCCTGTATGCAGCCTATAGCAAATGATTGAGCTGTAAGTGCTCCTATCTTAAAATCAAATGTAACGTTTTATTAAGAATATAAAACAAAACACTTGAAATCAAAATTTTTTCAGAGTACTATTCTAAATGTGCTCAGTGCACAGGACATAAAGATTTTAAAAACCAGATACTTAGAATTTATCTAACAAACGAAAGTTTTAGAAATTAAGATAATGTCTATAAGAAAATAAAAAAACTACTTGACAATGAAAATTGACGAAGTAAGATAAAGGAACCGGCGCGAGGGAAGCTGGTTTGAATGCCCCGATAGCGAAAGGAAGAATGGTCGCGTTGGCGGCGATAGAGAAGGCCCGAACATTGAAAACAGAATAGCTGAAAACGAAAAACTTGTTAATTTCGAAAAATGATTCAAAGACAAGAACGAAA
>CALUXX010000008.1 GCA_944324845.1 Candidatus Gastranaerophilales bacterium
GAAACAACACAAATCATTGGAAGCGTAAATTCAGGCAAAAAACCTTCGATTGATTTAACACTACGTTCTAATGCCAAATTCAACAACATAATAAAACTCATTAATAGTATTGCAAAATCATTCAACATAAACGACTTTGAAACATTAAGTGCAACAGGTGGAATTGATGCTGATTTCAATATTAATTCTGATCTTAAAAAAGTTTCATCAAACGGATACCTAAAAATCCTTCCATCTAAAATTTCTTATGGATTATATAATGTTGTAATAGATGATATAACCGCAGACATAGCATTAGATAACGGAATTGTTATAAACAAATCAGGATTTTCAATCCTATCACATCCACTAACATTAACAGGGACAATCGATCACGATGCAACAACAGATCTAACCTTAACAGCAGATAAACTTTCGATAAAAGGACTATTGGCAGCACTTGGTCAAGTTAATTTACTAAAAGATAATGAAATCAAAGACGGAGCAATCTCACTTAAAGCACTTATAAAAGGTAAATTAAGTTCTTTAGAGCCTGAAATAATTTCTACCCTGCAAAACTTAAAACTATACAACAAACCATCAGCTCTAAACCTTGATTTAAACAAACTTGAACTAAATGCGAATTATGATGGAAAAGTTATTGCCGGCGACTTAGATATAAAGAATTTAATCGCACAAAGCGGAAATTCGACAATCAAGATTCCGGACACCAATATTTTACTTGATAGCAAAGACGTAAGCGTAAAACATTCTTATATGATTCTAAACAATTCAAAAATTGATATAACAGGCGGCATAAAAGATTATGTAAACGACAAAATGGCAATAAATATATTAGCAAATGGAAATATCCAAAGTTCAGATATAATTTCATTTTTGCCAAAAGACTTTGTTCCGCTAATCACATATAAAGGAAGTTTACCTCTTAATATAAAAATAAGCGGAAATTCGAAAATGCAAAATATAGCAATAAATCTTGATGCAGATAAAGATAATTATGTATCACTTATTGACATTGATAAACTAAAAGACAAAGCTGCAAAAATTAAATCAAATATTGAAATAATAGGAGATACCCTAACCTTTAGAAATACCGGCTTATATGAAGGAAACGAAATTTTAGCAGAAGTATCAGGCGGAATTAACAAACTATACACAAAGCCAAAATTGAATATGGAAATTCTTATTCCAAATCAATTATCCTTCCCAATATGGGGAGTTCCATCATCAAATATTTCCGTTTTAGGCTCAGTTGGCATAAATGGCACACCTGAAAATCCAACATTAAAAGGTAAAGTTATGATGTCTGATATATCAATAAAAGATATTGACTTTGCGATAAAAGATTTAACCGTTGATTTGGCAGGCGAAATCTTAAACGGTACCGCAACAGCAAAAGAAATCAAATCCGGCGGGCTTGTTGCAAATGATATCGAAGGTAAATTATCACTTAAAGACTTTAGCAAATTAAACATAACAGACATAACAGGAAAAGCTTTTGACGGAGATGTTAAAGGTAAAGTATCCTATGATATAAACACAAGCAAAACCGGTATAAACTTCACAGGAGAAGGATTAAATGCATCTAATGCAATATATGGAGCAGTAGGAATAAAAGATGCTTTAACAGGTACCTTAGGCTTCAATGCATTGCTAAATATGCAGGGAATTGAATATGAAGATATTATCAATTCACTAACAGGAGATGTAACATTTGATATCCAAAACGGAAGATTTGTAAGCATAGGGAAATTAGAAAACCTTGTTGCAGCACAAAATATTTCATCTAATTCAATCCTAAAATCAGCAATCTCAGCACTATCAACAGCGGCAGTAATCCAAGAAGCAAACAAATTCAAAACAATCAACGGCGACTTAAAACTTTCAAATGGCAGTGCTGATTTAACAAAAATTCTAGTTGCCGGACCATTAATGTCATATTATGTGACAGGCACATACAACATATTACCAAACACAGCAAATATGATTATACTGGGACGCTTAGAAGAAAGTGTAGTATCAGTATTAGGTGTAATTGGAGATTTATCAGTAGAAAAATTACTATCCTCAATTCCAAAACTAGGTACAATGACATCAGCAATATGGAAACAATTAACTCTTGATCCTGCAAATGAAGACGTTTCACAAATTCCAGCATTGACAGGCGGCAGTGCATCATATAAAGATTTCAAAGTTTCATACAATGGAGCAGTAGGAGCAGCATCTTCCGTAAGATACTTTAAATGGTTAACATCAACAATCGAAACACCTACAGATATCAATATTAAACAAGATCTGCAAAATGCCAAAGATGCAGTAAAAGAAAATATTACTAATAGAGTAGAAAATGCAAAAACAACTGCAGAAACAGTAAAAACTAATGTAAATACAAAAGTTCAAACAATAAAAGAAAATGTTTCACAGACAAAAGAAAATTTGCAAAATTCTAAAGAAAACTTGAAACAAACATCAGAAAATATAAAAAATATATTGAATAATGCAATTAAGAATTCATTATCAAAACCCGCAACAACCACACCTACAACAACTACAGAAACTGTAGAAGAAAGTACAGCAACACCTGCCGTTGCTGAATAAGTGATGGAATTACAAATAATTAGGCGCCAAAACAGCAGCCTGCAAACGGTTTTTTACATGTAACTTGTGCAAAATTGCAGCAACATGGGCCTTTGATGTATGTGAACTAATACAAAGATGTTCTGCAATTTCCTTGTTCGTATATCCCTCTTTGACTAACTTCAACACTTCTTTTTCTCTATTAGTTAACATAAAAATCCTCCAGGTTATTGTGATATAATTTATTTTACAATATTGCAAAAATAAAACTTTAATAATAATTCCTGTTTTAAAAATTTTTATAAATAATATAAGAAAAATAAAGAAAAAACACCAAAATTAACTTATCAAATAAATTCCATTGATAATAAAAGACCCTACAACACTTGTTGTAAGGTCTTTTATGGGGCAAGCAATGGGTTGAACTTCGAACCTTATTGTGTAAAATTTCTACATTTATGTTTGCACGATGAAGATACTATTGAGCAGATAAAGTTATTTTTATATAACAAAGATATTAAAGATTATTAAGTGAAAAGGCAATTTTCTAGCTTTCAAAGACTTTATATATGTAGTAAGTTAACAGGGGACATAATGGGTACTAAGGTAGATTTAACAATAGAAATGCTAGAGCAAGCTGGTAAACAGCTAGGGAAACTCTGTAAGAAAACAGGTGGACACACATCTACTCAAGCAGTTAATTTACTTGATGATATTGAAGTAGCTGGCATTCGTCTTGTAAGAAGTCCTAGTACAGATGTATTTACTTCTCATTCCGTTTTAAATGCTAAAAATGAGGTAGTTGGTAGCGTAAGGTTATCTATTGCACCAGACGAAATCCAAAGTTTATGTACTCCAGCAGGAAGTTATCCTGCAAATTGGTTTGATGAGGCCGGGACTTTAAAACCTTTTCTTGAAATTGAACAGATGAATACATTAGGTCGTCAGGGAGAAGGTTATGGGAGAAAGATTATACAAGCTATACATAACTTATCAAAGCGATTAGGTTTTGAAGGGCGTATTAGTGCAGAGTCTGCTGAATACGCTAAGACTTTCTATAGCAAGTGTGGTTTTGATATTCCACCAAGTATTAAACAACATTATGATGAATTGTACGAATCTTGTTTGAAAATTGCTAAAGAACAAAACCTATCAGAATCAGAACTTCAAGCATTGCTAAAATCTAAAGGAGTACCAGAAATAATAAATGGTAAATATAATGTTGCAAATCAAAGATTATTCAACCCAACAGAAGAAAATATACAGTTACTGTTCCCAAATGGTTTAAATGTACAAGCTAAGGAGATATAAATGAGTAAAGTTACAATGTTAAGAACACTAGTAAATAATGGTTGGACAATAGCTAATCGTAGAGCTGTTGTATCTCAGATTGGAAAGAACAACTTTGATGAATTAGCAACCTTAGCTAAGAAAGCTAATATGGGTGGAGATGTTTTTACATACCAATCAGCAGTGGAAAATCTAACACCTAATACATTTAAATCAACTAAATCATTTCTAAGTGATTTGGTTAAGGCTGCAGATGAGCCTAGTATGGATGTTAGAAAATGGGGTAGAGAACTAAAGACAGGGAAGGGTAATTGGAATTCTCAATATTATAGTGAGCATAAATCATTATGTGATTATGGTAATGATGTTGAAGATTTAACCAAATTACGTCCACAAGATATGAGAAAACGTGAACTATTTGATAAATGTAAAGAGTTAGGATGTGACGAAATCCAATATAGAGGAGAAGTTTATATGGCAAATGCTCCTCATTATTCTAAATTAACTAGCTTAAAAAAAGGTGATATATATGAACCGAAGAGTACATTCTGGACTTCTGATACAGCTGAATATGCTCATGGTACGTATGGTGCTTCAATAAACCCATTATGCAGAAATGTACATTATGAAATTCTTTGCACCCCTAAAACCAAAATCATACAAACCCAATATTCTCTTGCTGGTACTGAAGCTGTATTGTCACCAACTGCTAGATATAGAGTATTAAACAATGAAGTTGGGAAAGACGGTGCGTTAAAGATAAGATTAGAAGTTATGGATTAATATTGCTTATGCACACTCCTCTAACCTGTTCAAGAAGTTATAAAGATTAGTAGTAGAGCAACTAGGTTCGAACCCTCAAAACCCTTATCGTTTCTAACAAAAAAGACCCCGAAGGGTCAAATTTAATAAATGGGGCGGGAGATGGGATTCGAACCCACGCATATCGGAACCACAATCCGAGGTCTTGACCGCTTGACGACTCCCGCCATATCGCTTATCTTTATATTATCAAAAAAAGACTTAAAATCAAGTCTTTTTTACCATATATAATTATATTATTTTACCAACTCTAATATTTTTCTACTATGCAGGGATATTGCTCCTTTATAAAACAGTCACTTATCTTGTTACGAGCTTTATCTGCAGCATCTTTATCTTTATGATATTTAAAAAAAACCTTTGTCTTTCCAGCTTTATTTACAAAGTACAAATCATATTTATCATCCTTTCTATAAGTTGATACGCTATATTTATGCCTTTTCCTGTTCTTACGGCGAACTTGATAGTGATTAATATCAGTAGATATTATATCTGTAGGTGCATCTAATCTTTTTTCTAGCCTAATACCCATAAAATTAGCACTAGCAACACAAGGAGCATACTTATTTGTACATCGAATAACCGTATAATTCGGGTTTAATATATTATAAAATATAAATATTAACACCGGAATTAAAAAAATAAGATAATGTCCATTATCATCTAAAAACTGCTTTAAACTATTATCCATTACCAACCTCTATAAAAAAGGAGAAATTTGTTATAAATTTCTCCTTTTTTTTACATTCTTAGTTAATTCTTTGGAACATATATCCGATACCACGAGCGGTTAATATCAACTCTGGATTTGCCGGATCAGTTTCAAGTTTTGAACGAAGTCTTGAAATATGAACATCGACAACCCTTGTATCTATGCGATGATCAGGCGGATAAGCCCAAACATGTTGCAAAATTTCGTTTCTTGAGAACGCTTGACCGGAATTGTTAACCAACAACTCTAACAAGCTAAATTCCATTCCAGTAAGTCTAATTCTTTCATTCTTTCTATAAACTTGACGTCTTGCAGTATCAATTTTGATATTACCTGTTGTAATAACGTTTTTAGTTACTTTACCAGAAGGAGTAACCATTTCACGGTTATTGGTTCTTCTCAATACGGCTTTAACTCTGGCTTCAAGTTCTTTAGGGCTGAAAGGTTTGATAACATAGTCATCTGCACCTAATTCCAATCCTGTAATTCTTTCAGAAACATCGCCTAACGCTGTTAGAATAATAATCGGAACATCAGAAGATCTTCTGATTTCTCTTGTTACACCGTAACCATCCATCTTAGGCATCATTACATCCAATACCACAAGATCAGGATTATATTTATTAAACGCTGCTACAGCTTCTTCACCATCTTGAGCTGTATAAACGTCATAACCTGCCATTTTCAAACGAGTTTCCAAGATACGTCTGATACTTGCTTCATCATCGGCAAGTAATATACGTTGACGATCCTCAGATTCCGCAGACAATTCCATGTTCTCTGTCATATTCTTTTCCTTACTTTATCTATATAAACCTTACAATAATCCTTAAACCCATGAAAAATATTACATTTTGTTTATTTTTCTATAGTTTTATAACAATATGTTACACTAATTTACACAAAATTGCAAGCACCAATTTTAAAATTCCTCGTCTGATTTTATAACCCAAACGGGCTATTTCTTAACAAAAAAGCCCGTTTTACAAGGATTTTAAACGCCTAAACTTTATTTTATGCGAATAAATTATTTCATTGCGCCAACAATTTGTTCAAATTTTTCCAAATCTTCTTTTGTGTCAATACCAACAGGTACAAAATCAACAACACTTGTTTTGATACGCATACCATTTTCCAAAGCTCTTAACTGCTCAAGGCTTTCTGTTTTTTCTAAAGGGGTTTGACTTAATGAAGTCATCAACTCTAAAGCCTTGCGTTTATAACCATAAATTCCCAAATGCCCATAGAAATTGCCTTCATTTTTATTTCTTTCAAAAGGAATTTTTGAACGTGAAAAATACAATGCAAAGTTATTTCTATCGATAACGCATTTTACAAGATTCGGATTAGTAATTTCGTCCTCATCTTCTAAAACTCTTATCAATGTTGAAATATCAGCATTTTCATCTTCTTTAACATTTTGAATAACCGCATCAATACTTTCAGGCTTGATCAAAGGTTCATCCCCTTGAAGATTGCAAATATAAGCAATTTCAGGGTGTCGCAAAACAACTTCCATAATTCTATCTGAACCGCATTTATGATTAACAGAAGTCATTTCAACTTCACCGCCAAAACTTTTAACTTCATCATAAATTCTTTGATCATCCGTTGCAACAATAATCATATCAGCATATTTAGACTGTTGTGCTTTCTCATAAACCCATTGAATAATAGATTTTCCCATAACCTTAAGAAGCGGTTTTCCTTCTAATCTTGATGACCCGTAACGTGCCGGTATAATTATTGCAGTTTTAGACATTATGTTCCTCCAAATATTTTTTCATAAATTTATATTGTTCATCTTTTAAGTATATTCTTAATATTTTATTATTTACCTTTATTTTAATATTTGTATCTAATTTTTCAGATAACTTTATAGCACTAAAATCTTTAATCCATATAGCCCTAATCCCTTTGTGAAAAACAATAGAATCTTTATAGAAATCTATAGATAAAGCATCAAACCTCATAAGGTATAATCCTAAATTCAAAATATTTGCATTAATAGTCGCTTTCGGTTTTCCTAATTTGTTGCGAAGAATTCTATAATTAGAATCAAATATGGAATTGAATAGATTATTAACAAAGAGAATAATTATCAAAACCAATATGAAAATCCCTACACCAATCAAAACAACAAATAGCGGATCAATCATATTTATATTTCCTTATTTCTAACGACAAAAGATGTCCATTGATCCTGATGAATTTCTTCAACAAGTTCCAACCCAACTCTTTCGTAAGCATCAATTACCATCTGCTTTTTCTCATCCAAAATACCGCTCAAAGACATAAGCGCATTAGGTTTCATAATATTTTTCAAATCTTCCATAATCTCAGCAAGTACAAAATGAAGAATATTTGCACACACAAAATCAAATTTATCCTCTATCTTGTCAGCACTGCCGAGTTCAAAGGTACATTGAACAGAATTTTTCTCAGCATTTTGAATTGCAACATCAATAACTGTATCATCGGTGTCACACCCGTAAACATAGGACGCTCCGAGTTTTTTTGCCAGTATCGATAAGATACCGCTCCCCATTCCAATATCTGCAACTTTATCGCCTTGTTTCATATACTTTTCTAAAGCCTTCATACACAACTGAGTTGTTTGATGAGTACCGGTTCCAAAAGCACAACCAGGCTCAAGTTTAATAATTATTTCATCAGGTTTTGGGCTATATTCAATCCAATCGGGAACAACAGCTACTTTGTCTGTAACATGAGTTACATCCCAACTTTCTTTCCATTTTTTAGACCAATCTTCATTATTTTTTTTTTCCAAAGTGAAATCCCAAGACCCTAAATCCTCGTCAGTTAATCCACGAGAAAGAAATTCTTCTCTTGATAAATCAAGAACATTTTCGATATCATATTTCAAATCTTCATAAGAATCTTCTTGATCTTCATACTCATTTTTCAAAAATATTCTCAAGGTTCCTTCAGTTGTTGAAACCATCTCTAAATCTTTATAAGTTTCTTCAGCAAGAACAATACCTTCACAATCAAAATTTTCAAAGAAGATTTCAGAAATTAAATCTTCCATATTAGGATTAATTTGTAATCTTAACTCATAATAACATTCAGCCATAAAAACCTCTATAAAAGGCGGGAAATAATCCCGCCCTAAAACTTTTCTAACTTAAATAGGCACCCATTTTTCTAAATTTATCGTACCTTTGATTTCTTAATTCTTCGCCGGACATACCTGACATCTCATCCAATGCCTCAAGTATAGTCTTTTTCATCTCAGCAGCCATTTCATCATAATTAGTATGAGCACCGCGAACAGGTTCTTTTATAGCACCATCAATAATACCGAATTTCAAAAGATGAGGTGCTGTAATTTTTAAAGCAGTAGCAGCCTCCAAGTTTTTAGATGCATCACGCCATAAAATAGAAGCACAACCTTCCGGAGAAATAACTGTATAGTAAGCATGTTCAAGCATATAAACTTTATTCGCAACTGCAAGTCCTAAAGCACCACCTGAACAACCTTCACCTGAAATAATAGCAATAACAGGAACACCCAACTTTTGCATTTCTCTTAAATTCGTAGCAATAGCAGCCCCTTGAGCGTGTTCTTCGGCGCTAATCCCAGGATATGCTCCCGGAGTATCAATTATTGTAATAATCGGAAGATTAAATTTATTTGCATGTTTAAATAAACGCAAAGCTTTTCTATAACCTTCAGGCTGAGGCATACCAAAGTTATATTCAAGATTTTCTTTAGTTGATTTACCCTTCATAGTACCAATAATCATAACCGGTTTGCCATCAAGTTTTGCTAATCCGCCAACAATCGCTCTGTCATCAGTACCAACTCTATCTCCGTGCATTTCTACAAAGTCAGTACACATACGGTTAACATAATCCATAAAATTAGGTCTTTCCGGATGGCGAGCTATTTGCATTTTTTGCGTAGGATTTAAGTTTGAAAACAATTCCTTTTTAAATTCTTCAGCTTCCTGCTCTAAAACTTCAATATCTTTATTTACATCCATGCCGGATTCTTGACTCATTTTTTTTAATTCCTCAATTTTTTCCTGTATTTCCAATATTGGTTTTTCAAAATCTAAAACTGTTGACATAAATACTCCTTATTCATGCATAGCCAGAATATTAGATAGTGTTTCTCTTAATTTTTTACGAGGAGAAACGATATCAACCTGTCCATACTTCATCAAATATTCAGCTGTTTGGAAGTCAGATGGCAATTTTTGCCTAATAGTCTGCTCAATAACTCTACGTCCTGCAAAACCAACTCTTGCACCTTGTTCTGCTACAATAATATCCCCAAGAGTTCCAAAACTTGCAGTAACACCACCAAATGTCGGATCTGTAATTAGATTTATATATAATAAACCTGCTTCATCTAACCTTGCACAAGCACAAGATGTTTTTGCCATTTGCATAAGACTTAATGCACTTTCCTGCATTCTGGCACCACCTGATGATGTTATAGCTAATACAGGAAGTCTTAATTCGATAGCTTTTTCAATGATTCGAGTAACTTTTTCACCAACAACACTACCCATTGAACCACCCATAAAATCGAAATCCATAACGGCTGCTGCAACCTTATGACCTTCAATCGCAGCAATACCTGTTATTACAGCATCATTGTAACCTGTTTTTTGTTGTGCCGCATTTAATCTATCTTTATATGATTCAGTATCAACAAATTCCAATGGATCTGTCGGTTTAATTTCTGAAAACAATTCTTCAAAAGAACCTTCATCAAATAATTGTTTAATCCTTGTTCTTGCATTCACCCTAAAATGATACTCGCAAACAGGACAAACCATTTGATTATCTTCAATATCCTTTTTTAATAACTGAGCATCACAGTGAACACATTTTGTCCATAAATCAGGGTTTGCTTCAATTTCAACACGCGCTTCAAGTGCTCTTCTTTGAATTTGTGCCTCTTTACGCTTCTCAAACCAATCTTGAACTGTCATAGATACTACCTTCTTATATCCCTTTTTACAAATTTTTACTCACTGATATTCATATTATACACAAAAAGAAAAATAATAGCAAAATGTTAACTAATACCCTGTTTCAATAAGCTTTTGAAACACTTTCTGCACAATAGACAGGATATCCCAAAGATAGATAATATTATCTTTTTTCTTCTTGATTTATTTAAAATATAACGAAATCGATTTTCTTTAAAATTTATTAACATTTTAGCAAAATTTATGATTTTGAAGTTTATTAATCTTCACAAAACAAAGTAGAAAGGAAAAAATATTTATGCAAATAGGAATAACCCCGATAAATTTCACAGGCGGACAAAGAGTTAAAATAAAGATAGCAAACAATATGGCCGACTACCAAAAAGGCTTTGAAATAGGCTCTACACTACCAAAAGACAAAGTCGAAATTGAACTGAGAAAATATTCTTCAAACCCGAAATTCGCAAGTTTAGTAAACGGGATTTTAGACGGATTAGCAAGTTTATCAGATGCAACAAAAAAACTTGGTAAATTGGAAAAAGGCAATTACAAAGGAAATGTAAAATAAAAACAAAAAATTTTAAAATTATACTTCCCAAAATCGAAAAAATTTATAATAATATAAAATAAAATGTTATAATTATTAAAAACGGAGGTATAACATTGAAAGTATTATTAGTTAACGGTTCACCAAACGAAAAAGGCTGCACCTATACAGCACTTAGTGAAATTGCTCAAACACTCAATAATGAAGGTATAGAAACAGAAATTTATTATATAGGAAAAGATCCTATTTCACCTTGCAAAGCCTGCAGAGCTTGCGCAAAACTAGGTCACTGCGTGATAAATGATAAGGTAAATGAATTTGTAGAACACGCAAAAGAATTTGACGGTTATGTTATAGGTTCTCCGGTACACTATGCATCAGCATCAGGCGGACTTATAACATTTTTAGACAGAGCATTTTTTGTGGCATCAAGGTCTGGCAAAGACATATTTGCCCATAAACTCGGAAGTGCAATAGCATCAGCAAGAAGAGCAGGAACAACCGCAACTATTGACCAGTTAAATAAATATTTTCAAATTAACCAAATGCCTGTAATTTCAGGCAGATATTGGAATATGGTACACGGAGGAAATCCTGACGAAGTTCGACAAGATGAAGAAGGTATGCAAAATATGCGAATTTTGGCAAAGAATTTGGCATACCACCTAAAATGTAAAGAAGCGGGAGAAAAATTAGGAATAACTCCACCACAAAAAGAACCTGTAACATATACTAATTTTATCAGATAATTACCAATTCTATTTTATCTATCCAAAAGGAGGCTTTATGAATAATAATGATAAGAAAATCTTAATAGCATATTTTTCTTGGGGCGGAAATACAAAAACTATAGCTGAAAAAATTCAAGATAAAGTTGATAGTGACATATTTAGAATAGAACCGGAAACACCGTATCCGAAAAATTACAACGAAACGGTTTATAATGTTGCAAAAAAACAACACGAAGAAAATATTCATCCTGAATTAAAAGAAAATATAGACATAAGTAATTATGACACTATTTTTGTCGGCACACCTGCTTGGTGGTTTACAATGGCACCACCGGTTATGACGTTTCTTGAAAAGAACAATTTTGAAGGAAAAACAATTATTCCTTTCATAACTCACGGCGGAGGCGGGGGATATAAGATATCAGATGATATGGAAAAACTGGCAAAAGGTTCAAAAGTTCTTCCACCTCTTGTAGTGTTTGGGGGCGGTGATATTAACTATGATAAAGAAATAACCCTTTGGTTAGAAAAATTTGTAATAAAATAAATATGGATATTAATACCAAATACGAAAAACTAAAACAATATTTATCTGATTTAAAAACAGTTGCAATAGCATTTTCTTCAGGTGTAGATTCAACATTTTTATTAAAAACAGCAAAAGATACACTAGGAGAAAATGTTATTGCAATAACTGTAAATTCTTGTTTATTTCCGAAAAGAGAAATAAACGAGGCGATTGACTTTTGCAAACAGAATAAAATAAAGCATTACATAATTGAAATGGACGAAACGGATATTGAAAAATTCAAACATAATCCCTCAAACAGATGCTACATTTGTAAGAAAGAATTATTCACAAAAATAAAACAAATTGCAGAAGAAAACGGGATTAGAAATATCATAGAAGGTTCCAACATAGATGACGAAAGTGACTATCGTCCCGGAATGCAAGCAATAAAAGAACTTGATATAAAAAGTCCATTACGTTATGCAAATCTAACAAAGGAAGAAATCAGAGAACTATCAAAAAGATTAAATCTAAAAACCGCACAAAAACCATCATTTGCCTGCCTTGCTTCACGATTTGTATATGGAGATACAATAACAGAAGAAAAACTTAATATGATTGATAAAGCAGAGCAATTATTATTAGACCTAAAATTCACACAAGTACGAGTAAGGCTACACGGGCTTATGGCAAGAATTGAGGTTAAACCCGAAGAATTTGAAAGGTTAATACAACCCAAAATAAAAGCAACTATTATAAAAAACTTTAATGAATACGGCTTTGAATATGTTACTATTGATTTAAACGGCTACCAAACAGGCAGCATGAATAAAACTTTAAAATAGGATGTTATTGGGACAGCACTTTTGTCAGGCTGTGGCAAAAAAGAACTTATCAAGTCAGAAAACCAAGTTGCAAGAAGAAAATATAAAGACATAACAGTACCTCTATTAGCATTAGGTTGTATGCGCTTACCTATGAAAGGCGATGAAATAGACCAACAAGAACTGGACAGAATGGTTGAATACTGTATGGAACATGGTGCAAACTATTTTGATACCGCATACATGTATGTTGACGGAAAATCTGAAAACGCAATCGGAAAATCACTAAAAAGATACAACCGTAAAGACTTTATGTTGGCAGATAAAAGTCCAATTTATAAAATGAAAACCAGAGAAGACGTAAGAAAAATATTTGAAGAACAATTACAAAAGTGTCAGGTTGAATACTTTGACTTTTATATGTGCCACAACATAAACCTAAATACCTACGACACATACAAAAATGTACATATGGTTGAAGAACTGGTAAAACTAAAAAAAGAAGGTTTGATAAAATATTTAGGATTTTCATTCCACGGAACACCTGAAATATTAAAAGAAGTCGTAAAAGATTACAAATGGGATTTTGCACAATTACAAATAAATTACCTTGACTGGGATGTAGTAAAAGCACACGAACAATACGATATTGTACAAGAACAAGGAATACCTGTAACAGTAATGGAACCGTTAAGAGGTGGTGGACTTGTAAATCTTAGCGAAAAAGCGATGGAAAAATTAAAAAATGAAAAAACTATATAAAATAAGACTAATAATAGCAGGAATTATTGGAATATTATCCATTCTTGCATTTTGTGGAATTATTTATCCTGTAAAAATCTTAGATATTCAATTTGCAGCACTTTTGCAAAGGTCAATAATTGATTTTTCCTGGATAGCACTGGGACTTTTTATCGGGATTATAATAATAACACTATTATTTGGTCGATTATACTGTTCAACAATATGTCCGTTTGGAATATTGCAAGAATTTGCGGCACTTCTTTTTAGAAGAAAAAACAGTTTGCAAAAAAATTTCAAATTTAAATATATAATCGCAGCACTAACTTTTGGAGCATTATTGGGCGGAAGTGCTTTATTTATAAGATACATTGATCCTTATACTATATTTGGTTCAGCTTTTAGCTTAAGTCTTTTCGGATTAATTTTTACTCTTGTAATTTTAGCACTTGTATTTTTCAAAAACAGATGGTTTTGCACAAATATTTGTCCGGTTGGAACAGTTTTAGGATTACTTTCTAAAATTTCAATAAACAAAATACACTTTGACAAAGAAAAATGTGTATCTTGTTCTATGTGCTCAAAAATATGTCCTTCAGGCTGTATCGATTTTAAAAACCAAACAGTTGATAATGAAACTTGTGTAAAATGCTTAAAATGTATTGAAAAATGTCCGACAAACGCAATTTCACGAATTGATGATAAAATTGTTATAGACAGCACAAAATGTATAGGTTGCGCAACGTGTACAACAGCCTGCCGAATAAATGCGATAGAAATATTTTCAATAAATGAACAAGGAAAAATATAAAAAGGAGGGAAAATGTCTTTAGGTGTAACAGAAATAACCCTGATACTAATTGTAATACTTTTACTTTTTGGAGGAAAAAGAATTCCTGAACTTGCAAGAGCATTAGGAAAAGCGTCTTATGAATTTAAAAAAGCAAAAAATGATTTCACAAAAGATAAAATTCTTCCAACAGTCGCTCTAACAGCACTTGTGTTTGGATTGCAAATGATAAATTTTGCAATCCCGCAAACTGGCTCAAGCGGACACATTGTTGGAGGAATGTTGCTTGCCGCAATACTTGGACCTTATGTAGGTTTTTTAGCAATTTGTACAATATTATTAGTACAAGCACTTTTCTTTGCTGATGGAGGACTTTTAGCGCTTGGCTGCAACATTTTTAATATGGGATTTTTAGCTTGCTTTGTTGCTTATCCATTAATTTATAAACCTCTTGCGCAAAATAAAAAAGTTGTATTTGGATCTATTCTGGCCTCTGTTGCAACCCTTCAACTAGGTGCATTTGCCGTTGTTATACAAGCAGCACTTTCTGGTTCTATTACAAATGTATTATCTTTTGCAGGTTTTATGCAAAGTATTCATCTTGCAATAGGTATTGTTGAAGGTATTGTTTGTGCAATCTTTGTTTTAGCGGCTCAAAAAACTCAACTTTCAAAAACTTTTTCATATATTATGGGAACATTTTTAATATTACTTGCAGGTATAATCTCAAATTATGCTTCCGCAAAACCGGATGGACTTGAATGGTCATTATTAAATATGTCAAACTCATTTGTTGAACAAACTCAAGGACAAATCTATACAATATCAGAAACCCTTCAAGCAAAATCATCCTTCCTTATAAATATGCCAAATTCCTTAGCTAACTTGATTGGATTGTGTATGATAATTATGATATCTGCAATTTTATCTAATGCCATATCAAAAAAAATTACACCTTCTGATTTAAATTAACAAATATTAAATAAATAAGAAACGACATACCATTTTAGGGTATGTCGTTTTTGTTGGTAACTTTAAACCTAAATTATATTTCTACAGATTTTTTATATATCTGAGTTAGTATTTTTCTTCCATTTACTATTTTTTCTACCTCTTTTACTAATTCAAAATTATTCTTTTGATAATAATCATAATCACAAGTTGTATCTGTCCATAAATAAATATTTTTCATCCCTTTTGCAATACAGATTTCGGATAACCTTTTTAATAATGCTTTTCCGCCACCTTTTTGAACACTTACAAATAACCCCATCATTATATCGTTTGAAGTCATTATTTCTTTAACTAACTTACCGCAATAATCCAAATAGTCATACAAATCCAATACAATTTCCTGTTCGTTTTTTGCAAGACTATTTTGCATTTGAGATAGTAATTTTTTATACAAATCCTTAGCATCTTCTTTTTTAGCCGCTAAAATAAATCCTTTTAATCCATTATCTTCACAACACAATGAAAATTCTCGATTTAAATCGTAATATTCTACAGTAAAATCATATATTATTTTTTGTACAGTCAAAGCCTCTTTGATATATAAATCACCCCAAACCAAATTTGATACCTTACAAGCCTCAATAATATCTCTATCTTCGAAATTCCTTACTAGCATTAATTTTCTCCATAAAATTCTATATCAAACTCAAGATTATCATAAAGTCAAAAAAGTATTCAACTTAAATTGATTTATAAACAAGTTCTAAGTTCTCAATATCAATAAACTTTTTATATTCATAAGGAATACTTACACTTAATTCACTTTTATCTTGATAATTTTCTAACGAATTTGAATAAATAAAACTATCATCAAGTTTTATTTTATAACTTCCGGGAGAAATTCCCGAAAAATAAAAGTTTCCGTATTCATCGACTGTACTATAAGAAATTTCTTCTCCTTGCTCATTATTTAAAACAATTATAAAATCTTCTATATTCATTGTTCTGCCAAAATCATCCATAATTTTTAATTTACCTTTTATATTACCTATACAACTGCTTAATGGAATTTCTATTTTGGTAGTTTTTCTTGGCTCTACTCGTACCATTTTACCTTGTTCATTAACCCTATCTACCAACAATGTTGCAGGAAGATTTTCAACATCAACTTTTACATTATAAATTCCTGATTCTGTAGCTCCAGGGAATGCTCGTCCTCTTCGATTAGTATAAACAGGATTATTTTCCCAACTGAATTTTATCGGAACATCTTTTACTTTTATATCTTTCCTATCAAATTTGCCGTTTTTATTTTTGTCAATATAAGCAACTGCATCTACATATCCTCTATTATCATCACTATATCCTACAGATTTTAATCCTGATGACAAAAATGCAAAAGCATCATTCACCACCAAATTTATCGAATGCCGAGAACTCATTGGAAGAAACATGTTATTAATTATATAACCACCCATTTGATTATATTGATAATTAATATTTATTACTCGACCACTTTTCGTTCTATATGCTAAGTTTGCATAAATATCAAATCCATTGTCAGAACCTGTATATTTATATCCGGTTCCTAAACTTAATGTAATCCTTTTATATTCAGGAAAAGTATAACCTATTTTCATCATATTATATTGATTTTCTTGATTTGAATAATCATAACTTATAATGTCATGACCTAAATTTAGCGTACCTAAATTTTTAGGCATCTTATAATCAGCCTTTAGATAAATAGTTGAATATTTTGAACTATAACTATTTGTGTTATTTATATTTTTAGAATATTCAGTAGAATAATTACTTTCAGATTTTCCAGCTTCTACAGCCAAATTAGCACCTATTTTTCTGCTTACATTAAAATCATAATAATAACTATTATTTTGTGCTATATCATTTTCACCTGAGCGACCGTTTATATTAAATTTTATATCGGCAACTTTTTCCCAATTTTTATAAAATCCAAAAGTATATTCATTGAAATCAATTAACCCACCTTCAAATCGATTTGCAGTATTAGAAAAATATTTTTTTATGCTTCCACTCACACCTCCATTATTTTTAGAAAATCCCCCTGCAATCATTGCACCTGTTCTATCGTTATAATAACTGCCATCTCCGCCTGCAAGATAAAAATCCGCTGATGTTGTAAAAATTCCTCCTTTTATATATGAATTATTTTTTTGATATTTTGTTTCTGCTGCAACTGTATAACCAAACATGTTCCCATAATTCTGACTTATATCCTTGGAAGAACTTAAACCCATTATAAATTTTGAGCTTAAATTATCATTTTTTATATGTTCCAATGTATTAAGCCAGCTTATTCCCTCCATATTATTGGGATTTTTCCAAGTCCCTGAAGTTAAAAGAGCATCAGTTGAATATATGCTCTGCCATATTGAATTTTTAGGCTGGGAATATATTTTATCCATAGATATTTTAGAATCAAACTTTAAATTCTCTTTTATACCATACTCAAATTGAGAGCCTAATAAGAATTTTTTCGTATTCATTTCGTAGATATAACCATTCGTATTAAACAGTTTGTTATTATATCCTGTAACACCCGCAAATAGAGTATATTTCTTTTGTTTTTCTTCAGGCATATTTTTATACTTAGGATATTTAATATCGTAAATCGTTTCAGTGGTTCCATCGGATTTCACTTCTTCCAATCTCAATGTTTTAGGTTCTTTATCTAAAAATATATTATTCAAACTGTAATATCCGTCATAAGTACTTAACATTGCGGCTTCTTTATCATCAGCCAGAACTTTTACCAAACTATCATTGGCAACATGTCCATTCAATTCTCTATAAGTTTTGGGTTTAATCTCATAATTACTCAACTGAAAACCAAGCATTTGATTTCCAATCGTATAAGTTTCGTCTTTTATCCCTCTTACACGCCCAAGTTCATATTCCAAATTGTTGAATTTATTTTTATACTTAAATCCTAAACCTCCAAAAGAAAAAAGTTCACCTTTATAATTATAAGTATTCATATCAATACTCAAATCACCATCATACGCTTTGCCTTTCAAAATAACTTGAGTATTATTATTGAAAAACATATTTTTAGAAGTTCCGCTAACCAAATATTGAGAAATTGTATCACTCATTGTGTTGTTGTTAAAAGTAATAGAATCAAATTGGATTTTTTTATTTTTTTCAGGTGCTAAAACATTTTTGTATGCTTTTATTTTTATTGAATTATCTTCAGTTTGTTCAAGGCGTGAATCCCTCAACAATATTAAATCTCTCTGTGTTTTTGCTATTATTGATAAATCGTTTTTATCTGCTAAAATCTCAGAATCAAAAATTATACTTAAATCCTCAGCATCACAAAAAATTTCATCCATTAACTCTTCCATTAAACCTTGTTTTTGATAGTAATTTTTTTTTGAAGAGATTTTTTTATCATCGAAAATTATATAATTAAATCCTACCTTTCCTTTTTTACCTTCAACAGTTTCAAATTCTATTTCTTTTGTCGAGTGATTGGGTTTTATCTTAACTTCAAAGATCTCTGATAATTGTTTAAAAGGTAGCAAAATTTTATCGTCCTTTGTTAGCACAATTTCAACATCATATAAAGCTTTTTCATTCAAATTTATATAAGTAATTAAACTTTGATTTTGTTGAATCGCAAAAACGGGTTGATAAAATATACTCACTTCAAAAAGAAGTGACAACAAAATCATATATATTATTTTTTTCACAATATTTTATGGGTTCCTATTTGCTGTAAGGGTAATAATTGCTTGGTAAGTACCAGCTCTGTCATTTGAAATTGAATATGTATTAACTAAAGGAGTCGCCCCAAGTGTTTGTACTATATTTCCATTTTGAAAATTCCCCATTTTAATTGAATAACATAAACCTCCATATGCAGAATTATTCACCATAGTTGAGGAATCAATATTTGAAAGATTGTTTGTAATCGGATAAGCAATTGCATTAGGATTATCTGAAGTAATTGGCGAACCGCTTTTTATATTATTTATTGACCTTAATGTCGGATAATTAGAAGTCGATATATTCCCCAAAATTATATATTCCCTATTAGAGTTTTTCACATAAGCACTAACTTCACCCCCATCAGAAGTGTATAATTTTGCTTGAGCAATATAAGTATAATTACAATCTTCACCATTCATTTTTATATTGAAAGATGCAGACGGGGATGTTGAGATCCCCGTCTGTGGAGCAATACTACCTTTTGATAATGATTGATTTATCGCTGAAATATTTACCGCAGCAGGAACTGTTGTAACTATTGTTTGTTGAAAATTTGTTGCACAAAAAGTTGGAGTTACAAAACTATTTAATATAAATATAATTGCCGTTTGCTTAAATAAATATTTCATAAATACCTCATTATAAAGATGTTGAAGTTAATGTCATTATTGCTTGATAAGTTCCTGCATTATCTTGAAAAGAATAGGTGTTGTTATATGGAGTAGTACCAGTTGTTGTAGTAGCAATAGTTGTGCCTCCATTAACATCTATATTGTATTGATTTTTAGTTCCATCATAGTTTGCGCTGCCACCATTATCCAAAGTAACACTTGCAATAGGATATGCTATAGCATTTGCATTATTTGTAGCAGTTGGAGATGCAGTTTTACAATCAGCTATTGCAGCTGCTGTGGGAAGTTTTCCTGAAGCAGTATTAGAAAATACTACATATGTCTGTGAGCCCTGTCTAAATAAAGCGTTAACATCTCCGGCAGCACCGGTTGTTTTCCCTTGTAAATATAAATCTTGATTATCTGTATTTAAATTAATTTTAAATTTAGAAACTAAAGCAGCCGCCAAATTCCCAGTATCGGGAGTTATTGTTGTTGTCGTCACAGCACCGGAAGTTTGTGCCGTGATATCTAAATAAGTTCCTAATGTACATTGCAAGATTTGAGTTGCGGTATTAGAAATAGCAAAAGATGCATTCATTGTTCCAAACATTGTACATACTGCTAATAAACCCACGATTTTTTTACTAATCATTTCTCCTCCTTTTCTGATTAACTTAAATGTGCGTTTCTGATAAATTATCAATTGTAAATTGACTTTCTTTTATCAAACTTTTCAAACGACCTTTTTCATCCGTATATTGAATTACAAGACGCAAAATATAATTCCCATTCTCTTTAATATCTTTTAATGGAATCTCATCTAAGGTCGAAAGTGTATTATTAGAACCAATAACATGGTTTTTTATTTTATATTCCCCAATCAACTCTTTGTCTTTTATAATTTGTGCCTTACCTGAATATCTTACTTTGCTATTTCCAGAAGATGACATCTTGAGTGCAAGTTGTAATTCTTTATCTTGTTTTTTTAAATCAACATTTTCAATCTTGGCACACTTAACAAATTTCCCCTTATCCAAATATATTGGAATTCCTACTCGCGTTTTTACAATAAGTTTTGTTGTTACATCTTTCATGCCAGATGGTAACATCAACTCTTTTGCTGCAACGTCTTCTAAAAATAAAACCATTCTGGATTCGCCATCAGGAATGTTTTTTATATTAGTTATTGTTAGTCTTACTTTTTGCTTGTTTCCATTCTGCAATGTAAATTCATTAGGCACAAACCTGACATTTTTTATTAAATTATCAGAAGCAGTTGTATCACCTTCTAAAATCTCCATTGTTCCTTGAGGTGAAATTTTAAAATACGAAGGATAAATCTTAAACCTGATAATTTCGTCTTTGTCACCTTGAACATCAAATGATGCAGTTAGGTAATTACCTTTTGTCGTATTTGCATTCAATTCAAGTAACGTAGGAGTAACTTTTAATGCAGCTTGCGCTTTCGGTAATATTATGAATGACATTAATAAACAAAAATAAATTAATACTTTTTTCATCTATTCCCCTCCACTTTGGATAATATAATTTACATAATTCTTAAACTGTCCTTCCTTTAAATACTTTTCGGAAGAATTTTTAAGCATATATTTTATATTCACAAAATCTGTTGAATAATTCCCGCTCACTACTTCAGTTACTGTAGGCTTACCTTTTGCCAAAACATATTGACGATTAGGCAGAATTTCGACTTGAGAAGTTTCGTATTCAGTAACATTTTTAGATACACCGGTTATTTGAAAATAATATTTACCCACTAAATTACCTAAATTTGATGTATCCAAAATCAATTTCCAATCATCATTTGATTTTATTAAAATTTGTGGTGTTGTTATATTCGAAATATTTACATTGGTTTCAAATACATTTTCAGGTGTCAACTTTATATTAACGGGATTTGTAATACTTGAAACTTCCTGATTTATCGGGATTGTAAACGTAAGATTATAAACGGTATTATAACTCATTATAGCCATCTGAGTCTGAAATTGTAATTTTGTAGAATATGTTCCAGGCGGTAAAACTCCAATATTTTTTATAATACAAGTATAATTTTTCTTATAACCCCATAACTGAGGATTATTTTCAGAATAAAGTGTCATTTCAACATTAGGCTGCATCTGAAATTCATTGGTCCCATCATTCAGATATAATTGATTAATAGGTATTTTATATTGAGAATTAGAAACATTAGTAATATACGGATCTAATGCCTTAACCTTCAGAAAAAATTGTAACGAAAGAAAAATATCCTCAATTACTTGAATTGATGTAGAAACTTGGTTTGCAGAAACAACTGTCCCCCCAAGACTTTTTACAGTAACATTTGAATATGCAGGATTAAAACTAAATAATATTATAGATATAATAAAAATTATTTTTTTCATAAAAACCTCATCACAAAAAATTTATGAGGTTTAAATGCTTATTTATATTACCTAAAAGTTGCATCTTTCTGTCGAATTTAAATATATATAATTAGCTAATAAAAATTTTTTTCAAATTCTGCAACAGTAACTAATGCTATGAAAATCCTAAATAAAATACTCATATTAAGTTTATTACTTTTTAATATTAACATTTCAGTATTAGGTGCCAATCAAGCATCGCAAACTTTAAATACAGGTTTACCAGAAGTTTTAGAAATAGAAAAAATTATTGTATCTGAGATTGAACACGAAAGAGATGCCAATCTGACCAACCTGAAAATAGAAAGTATAAACAAAGTTTATCAAGATTATTATGTTATCGCATTAACACCACTCCAAGTAAAAATTCACACCAATCTATCTACACCAATAATTATCAATGCAGAATTTCCTGGATTGAAACATACGCAAAACAGTTATGATTTTTCAAAATTCAACTTATCTATATTTCCAACTTCTTATACCATAACAAATCCATATGATCATGTAGTTTCAGACGTATTCACGCCATATGCAGTAGTTAGACCAAGTACCGTTTTAGGAGACTACAATGGAACATTATTATTTACATTAGGAGCACTATGAAGAAAATTTTTATAATATTTCTGGTATTCTTAAATTTTACCATTCAGTCCACATACGCAAATAACAAACAAAGCCAAAATACATTCACAATAAACATTGCTGATGTGCCCACTGCTCCCCCTAAAAAACAAAATTCCGGACTGAGTGATGGTGCAATAGCTGCAATAACTTTAGGTTCAACATTTGGCGGACTTGGAATTTTGACAGGAATAGGTTATTACTTTTATAAAAATTCAAAAGAATTACAAGCAGGACTGATTTGTGGAAAAAAATGTCCATATCAAACAATCGACTGTAAGAATTTTTCAACTATTTTAGCCGAAAAAAAAGATTACACCTACCTTATGAAAGCCGCTCAAAAAAGTAATTCTAATCAAGATTACTACTATTTAATAATTCCGGATACCGAAATAAAACCAAAAACCTTTGATACTGTATTTTTTGAAATCCCAAAACTAAATAGCTCAAGCATTAATTTCAGGATAATCCAAGCATCAAAGCCATATAAAACAGAAAAAATGCTGCCGCAACTAGATTCTGACATTTTTATAAATCCGAATGATGAAAATGTCAAAAAAATTCCAACATACACCCAAGAACTTAACCCTGATAACGGATTTTTGATAAAAAGCGGAACAATTACAAATTCGACAAATAATATTGCAACACTTACAACACAAAATTTATCAGCTAAAGACACACAAATATATGCAATAATAGTTGAATTTTGGACAAATAAGTAAAATATTATTATTAAAATCATTTTAACAAATATTTTACCCAGGGACTATTTTCATCTTTCAATAAGTCTTTTGCAATACTGATAATTCCATATAAAGAACCATCATTACCACCCCACATAGCTCTACCGACAATATAACCTTGCGAAAAACCATTCCAATCAGAATAAATTTCTTTAACTTGTTCGTATGAACTCATAATATACTCCCAAGCAACATCTTCCGGTATATAATTCACATCGCAACAGCATCTGGCAACTAATACTAATCTAGCAAAATCCCATGCCCTTACTGAAATTGTCTTAAATTCACTTGCTCCCTTAACAATATTTTCATCAACTAATATTTCAAGAGTTCTTTTTATATTATTAACATACCCCATCAATGATCTATCTTTTTCTTCTTCTAAAAGCACTCCTTCATTAAACTGTTGAGAAGAATTTGCAATAACAGGTCTTATTGCTTCAAAATAGACACTATGTCCACGATTTAAAAGCCATTCTAAAGTTTCTACAGCAGATTGATTATCATAAATTCCATAATAATCCTTTAGTCTACCTGCAACATCTTCTTTATCAGGTTCTGTTTCTATACAATTCCAATAATATCCATTTTGTTCTGATATAATAGCACCGATATTAAGTGCTATATATTTTTCCTTGCTCAATATCGGTGCTTTTTCATTATAAACGTATTTTACATTCTGAAAACATTTAATTATTCTTTTTATGTTATTTCTTATTCTTGTAAAATCCATTAATTATTACCTTTTTAATTACGCTATTTCTGCAAATTCAAAAGAACTTTGTTTTTTATTATATGAAATTGAGTATTTTTTCTTAGGTTCTACATTTACTTCAATCTTTTGAGGATCATAAGTTGTTCGTACCCATTTATGAAGAATTCCAGGTCTTTGAGTTTCATATTGTAATTCCAAAACATTTGCCCCAGGCATAACGTAATATCCTCTTTTACCATATCCCACAGATATTTGAGGTTTTGCTTCTCCATTAATAGACAAACATTCAACAGTATTGGTAAATCCCAATGGATGCCATGGACAATCTTTAATTACCATAATTGAAGCATCAGGATTTTCACTTTCAAATTTTTTCTTTGACATCGAATGAATATACATACCAACACCCTGATATATAAAACTCAAAACAATAATCCCGCCTACAAGTAAAATATAATGTGTCATATCCATTTTAGTACCTCCTTATTTTTTAATAGTAGCAACCTTTACTGGGGGTTCATTATTATTTTTTGCCCCTAATTTATTTAGAATCTCATCATAATCTTCACCACTAAAATTAGTTGCATCAATATAATCTTCTTTACCTGTTTCTTTACTTATATAATAAATATCTTGATCATCTTCACTTTTTGTATTTGTATCTTTTTGATATTCAGACCAGTAATACTGATCAATAATAAAAGATTTTATAATTTTACCAAACCTTTTAACCTGAAGCTGATTATCATCTGTTAAAACTATAGAAATGTTATCCGCATAATAAATTTTGTGAATAAAAAACACAATAATACCCAAAGCAACAATTGCAGATAATAAAAAACTATGAGTAAACTTTCCCACAAGATTATACAAAAACCAAGCGGCACAAAATCCACAAACTGTCCAAAACAATTTTGTTGTAATTTTACCTCTATACTCTTTCATAAAACCTCCAACATCTTCACACTAAAAGTTTATCGAAACCCTTTATTAAAATATATTCTATTCAAAATAGAATACAATAAAAATTATAAAAGTAAACAATTAATGGAAGTAAATTTTTGTAACAAAGGTGTATATTTTTTCAATTTTCATATAAAATAAAAAAGGAATAAAGAGAAAAAGAAATGATACAACCAGTACTAACAATTAACGTTGTTACACAAAATGGTTTTCTGCAAAACAAAACAAAAAATAAAATATCAAACGAAACGTGTAACAAAAACGTGTCAAATTTGGAGTCCAGAAAATTTGACAATTATATTGCAATGCTTAACAAATCGCAGATTTCATTCAAAGGATATTATGGAGATCCGCAACCTGCGAAAAAATTATTTTGGAATTTAACGGGTAGAAACGAAGTTTACGAGGATAACTGGACAAACGAACATTTATACCAAGTAGGCTACAAAAAGTGGGTAAACGCATCACCTAATGAATTATTAAAACGAACACCGGAACAGGCGATGCAATCCATTTTGACCTTAACCAAACCGGACAATCAATATCCGGGAATTCCTCCTTGCATATATCCTCCAAATTATGGTGATAAATGGGGAAGACACGCAAACTATATAGAAATTAATCCGCGAGCTATTGCAAAATATGAAAACGGAAAAGTTTCTGAAGGGTTAATTCAGGCAATGAAATTACTTCCTGCAATTCCACCTTCTCCAAAAAGTTTTGCAAACTGTATAGTCTTATCACAAGTTTTCCCTAGCACTTACGGGGATGGCTATATGGATGGAAACGGATTATATACAGCCAATCTACATACAGGAATAAGCAACAACTTAACTTCACCTGGCTTATACGGCAAAATGGGTGCAGATGAACAAGTTAAAGCATTTAACGATTTGGCACACCTTATGGGATTTAAAACTGCTGCCAGAATGCCATTATCTGCAGGACAATTACAAGTTAAAGGTCGAGCTTTTGATTGGTGGAAAGATGAAAGAGCATATATTGATGCTTGTAAAAATCTTATTGAATTAGGTTTTGATGGAATATATTTTGACAGTGCAAAACACGTTGTTGATTATAACGGATACTGCGGAGTCGGCTCATTACCTGACTATTATCAAATGCAAAGAATTACACATGCAGTAAGAACAGAATTAGGCAGAAATGATATAGCATTTATTGGTGAAAAATGCAACGATGAATACACCTATAAAGAAATTGGAATGACTGCAGGAACTGATTGGGGAAAAGCTGATGATTACGGCAGTGTAATTTGGGAATCTCGCAAACAAAGAGGTAATAGAGAATATGCCGGCGGCCCTGAAGTTTCCAACGATAATGACTATGGCGGAATATGGTATGAACAGCGTTTAAACCGATTAGCTAATTGTTTATTCGGATATGACAATACTGCAGATAAATTACCAACATACATGCAGATAAATGATATTCTACCGCTTTCAAATTATACAAATACACACGAACAAATGGAACGAGTAAAAGAAATGAATGGTTCTGATGCGTGGACAGAATGTGAAAGACATTGGGACGGAATTTTCAATACAGATTGGCCTGCTCAAAATTACAGAAATGATGTTTATCACATTTTTGAACACGTTATGTACAGATAAATTCAAGGGTTTAATCTTCTTTTTTAACCATTTCAGCAAGAATACCACCGGTATTTGTAGTTGTTAGTGGAATATTACGAGTTGAACCCATTTCCGGATGAATTTTTGCAGTATATGCTGAGTATTGGTTTGCTTTAACATGAATGTTTAAACCTAAAAGATCTTCTGAATATACACCACTGATAGAATTAATTTCACTTTTAATTTTATATAATTCTCTTTGCATCATTTTAACTTGTTTGGCAAGTTCTTTATTTTCAGGATTGTTAAGTGATTCAGTGTATAATTCATACATCTTTTGACCTTTGGTTTTGTATTCAATAGTTAATTCTGATTTTTTAATCAAATCTAACAAACGTGCTTCTTCTGCTGCGTCATAATTCTTTTGAGTTCTTAACTTAGCTAATTGAGCTTCAAGTTTAGAAATTTCAAAATTATTTCCTTTTTGTTGACACAGAACTTCTTCAGCAGAGAATTGATACTGTTTAAAATCACCACCTAATCCTAAGGCACCTGTATTATTTGAAGCATTAGCTTCTATACAATCAATTCCATCTTTTAATGATTTAATTGCCATTGTTTTTTCATCAGCAGACAAATCTTTTAATAAATTTGGATCTATTTTTGATGTATCAAAACCGAATGAATTATTTACTGCAATTCGATATCTTACATTGTGACCTCTTGCATAATTAGTCATAACATTGATTGCTTCTTCAGGGGTTTTGTACATTTGAACAAAATCAGGGTTATTTTCAACAAGCGGTTTTACCATTAGTGATATTTCATCGTCTGTATATGAAGACATTTTATATAATTTATCTTGAGCTAATTTAGCAAAATCTTCACGCATTTTTACACTCATTTTTGGCGGCTTCATTATTTCATGTCCGGTAAAAATACTTCCGTTTCCGTTCAAGACATTTTCTTTTTCACCATTTTTAATTTTATTCACAAGATATTCAACCAATATTTTTTCTTTTTCTTCTTGAGGAATTCTTTGTCTTAAGATTGCATTTTGAGCGTGTGTTGATTCATGTTTTATAACATCAGGCAAATCAAATACACCTTCCCTATAAGCTTTCTCATTAATTGTAATTTCATGAGAGGAAGCACAATAACCTCCACCATTTTTTATATCTTTGTTGACAATTTTTATCTCAGGACGTAATTCTTCGGGTATTCCATACTCATCAAAAGACTCTTTATATAATGATTTTACTTCTGCTTCGATTTCTTGAGAAGTCATAGCTGCACGCCTTTTACCCTCAGCAGTTTCTGTAAATTTCATCTTTTCTTTCTTAATCTTTGTAACCTCTTCTTTTGTAAACAAAAACTTGAAGACATCTTTTGCTCGCGCAGCAATATTACTTGGCTTAAATTGTGATCCAACTGCTTTTAACCCTGCTTTAGATGTAAATAATGTAGTAATTTCTTTTAGTGCACTTAATTTAGTACCATTTTTGATATCGTTAGCAATTTGAAGTTTTTGTGCTTTATCAAGGGAAGTTACTCCTAATTCAGACATAACTTTTGCCTCTTTTGCAACTCTTGCACTTTGCTTTATACCCAAAGCAGTAAGAACAACTCCTATTGTTCCTTCACCAACTTTATTAAATGACTTTTCAGCCTTGTCATATTCACCATTTTTATAATTCTTTGCAGCCTCAACAACCCCTTTTCCGACTTGGTAAACACTTAAAGCTCCAAAACCAACTGCCAATATAGGCGCCATTACAGGAACAACCGAACATAGCGCAACAGTTGCTGCTAATGTGCCAATAGTCATTAATGGATGTTTTATAACTGCTGTAATTGGTGATAAAAGACCTTTAGCAAAATTCTTCACACATTCAGAAATATCAAACTTACCATTAGAAGACTTATCTACTTTTTTATTAGGCTTTTCAAATAAATCATCACGACTTGTAAAATTTACATTTTCATTTTTGATATTTTTCTTATAACCTTGAAATCCTGTTACACCAACCTTTGGGGTATTTTCTATTGACAAAGACACTATAACTTTACCTCCTACTTTCTATTTTTTATAAAACAATTTTTTCATAAAATTTGCGTTAATTTTAAATTTTATTAAGGAGAAATTTAAATAAACCATTAGCAAAAATATAAATATTCAGCTTTATTATAAAAAAATAGGAGAATTTATGTATATAAATAATCAATTTCAAACATTTATATATCAGCCAAATTTTCAAAACCGAAAAGTATCCTTGGGCAAACTTCAGACAGATTTAGCTTCAAATCTCAAAATGGAAGATATTGCACGAAAAAACAACATAAGCGTTCGAACTTTATATAATCTAATAAATCAATTTAATCTCACTCATAAAAAAGATTTTATAGATAAAAAAATTCAAGAAGCCCTACCGCTGCTACAAGAAGGACAACTGACACAAAAAGAAATTTCAGCCCAAACAGGTCTGAGCAAATACATGCTAACCCAAATTGTAGCCAAGTACTTCCCAATATCCCCCCATAAAGAAAAAATGGAAGCAATAAAAGAAAGTTTATATACACCACTATCAAACAAAGAAATTGCCCAAAAGTTCAATATAAATATAAACAGCGTGAAAAAGCTTCGCCATAGATTAAATGCAGGCAACCAAAAAATAAAAAAGATAGAATGTTTAAAACAAATACTTAAACTCAAAGAAACCGGCGAAACAGATACAGCAATAGCAAACAAATTAAACATCAATCGCAGTACAGTATTCAGATTATTAAAAGCCTATAAAAATAATGAAATTTCAATATAAGTTTCTAAACCTATAACAAAATTTATTTTTACACGGTTTTATAAAAACACTATGCAAATATCTTTTCAAGGAATCATTCCCCCATATAAAATCCCTAAAGCCAAAATTTATCCCATTGAAAGGGATATTTCGTCATTAGAAATAAATAATATTTGCAATACCATATCCCAAAAATCAAACCACTTTGGAGAAGGAGTAAATGGTCAAGCATTCCATTATGGGCAAGACTTAGTCATTAAAAAAAGCAAACCGAATGCACTTTGTCAAAATAACATTATGACAGAAGCCCAAAAACTTGATATTTTATATGAATTTTTGAAAGAACGAGGGAAAAATTTCAATCTGGCAAATACCCAAAAGGGAATTGCAGCATTCCAATTAAACAATGGAGAATCTTACCTAATCTCTTCACTTGTAAAAGGGAAAAAGGCAGACTATTACACAAATCCGTTAAATCACAAAAACCTAACTTCACTGGTTTCCATAATAACGGAACTCGATAAAGGTTCTGCTAAATACGGAAGATTAATGGTCTATGACCTTAATTTAGGAAATATCCACTTTACAAAAGATAAAGCGGGAATTTTAGATTTTGAACACCTAAAAGGTGAAAATTTAGATGATAGTATTAAAAATGTAATCATTGATAAAAATTATGGAGCAGCAGTTCACACATCAGATACCTCATTTTTGGACAGCAATCTACGTTCATTTGAATTTTCTGCACTTTATGATTATCTAACTAACACACCTGTACAAATATCTCGTAAACTTTTCAATGAATACCTGAATATCAAATCTTCTTATCACAAAAATATGGCTGAACACTTAAAGCAACAGGCTAAAAATTCTATATATCCAGAAATTGTAGAAAATATTGTAAATTCAGAACTTGCACACTCAAATATTTTAGCAAGCAAAAACTTACCAAAAGATATAATAAAATCAGAAGCAATGAAAATACAAATGGCACAATTTATGTTCATTTCAAGCAGACATTGCAATTCTTCAAATATAAGATTTAACCCTTTACAAATTGCTCAATACCGCCAAAAAGGATTAGAATACTTTAATGAGAAACTTACAGAAGCATTACATTCAGGAAATTCTGACAAAATAACTTATTATAAAGACTGCATAAAAATCTTTAATAAATGGACAAAAGCAGATGATTTACCTAAAACAATGATTGATTCACAACGAAAAAGAATTTCAACAGCCAAAAGTTTAACTCTTGATAAACTTTTAACATAATTAGCAAGAAAAAATCTTTAGACGCATTAAATAAAATATGAAAGTAAATTTAAATACAAACAACAATATATATAAATATAATAATTACCCAATAAAACAACCGACTTTTTGCGGGTTAAACGACCCCAAAACTAAAGCTCTATTTGTCTTTGATTTAGACGGAACACTTGCAACCGCAAGCCAAAACCAAATGGATACTATTTTCAAAACAGCAAAAGCTCACAATGGGGATATTGTTTATGCAACAGGAAGAACATTAAAAGAAGTTATAAAGTTACAACAAAAGCTGAAAAACAATTCTATAACATTGCCCAATCCGGATTATTTAATTACTAACAATGGGAATTTTCTATATGAAAATATAGACGGAATATTAGTAGAAAATATTAAATATCAAGAAGAATTACAAAACAATACTAAATTTAATCGTGACATTATAACCAACACAATAAAAAGAATTTCCCAAAGACCGGAATATCAATACAAAAACGAAGAACTGGCGACACTATCAAACTTAGAAGAAATAAAATTATCCGACCCTGAATTTTACAATTCAAAAATAACTTACTATGAATGGAATCCATCCAAAAATATGGCAGAATATTTTTTATCACACGACATTAATCCTCAAAACTTCAAAAAAGAATTAAATGAAGAATTATCAAGACACAATATAAAAGTAAAATTCAGAGAAAATCATTACACAAAGCCAATAATGGATGCCTGCAAAACCAGTATATTGCTTCAAGCCAACCCTCTAAGACGTCACAAAGACGGCTCAATGACTGCATTATTTATATGCGCAGGAGATAAAAGCACAGGAATTGAATTTGTTAAAAAACAAAAAAATATAGCATATTCAGATATACTTATGGCAGGAAATGATGATAATGATATCCCAATGGCAAAGATAACACGAAAGGGAGCAAAATTTATATGCTTAAATGATGCTTCAGAAAATCTTATAAATTACTGCAAACAATTCAGAAAAAATGTATTGTTAAGCGTCAAAAACGGAGCTGATGCAATTCTAAACGGATTGGAAACGTTTTGCACAAAATTATAACTTACTAAATTAATTATACTTGTGTTTATAAATTTTTATATAATATAATTTAATAGAGGTTCTTCAATTAAGAGAAGATTTTATTATGATAAATGACTTAACATCAGGAAATCCCCTAAGACTTATTGTATTATTTTCAATACCTTTATTGATTGGTAATATTTTCCAACAATTTTACAATATAGCTGATATTGTAATTGTCGGAAGAACACTTGGTATTGATGCTTTGGCATCAGTTGGAGCTGTTGCTCCTTTGTTTTTCTTGATTATGTTTGTAATAGTTGGTATGACAAACGGTTTTGCGGTTGTGACAGGGCAAAGATTTGGGGCAAAAGATTATTATGGCGTTCGGCGCTCAGTAACAATGTCCACAATTTTAAGCACAGTATTTACATTATTTTTTACTTTTGTTTGCTTAATCTTGATGGGACATATTCTAAAATGGATGAATGTTCCGCAAGAAATTTATCACAATGCTTATTGGTATATTCAAATTGTTATTATTGGTTTATCTACAGCAAATTTTTATAATTTGCTTGCCAGTATAGTAAGAGCACTTGGAGATAGCAAAACTCCTTTGTATTTCTTGATTTTTGCCTCAATTTTAAATATCTTCTTAGCATTGTTATTTATTTTGGTATTTCATTGGGGAGTACCCGGCTCTGCCATTGCGGTAGTTTTATCTCAGGGAATTTCTGTTATTCTCTGCATTTTTTATGTAAAAAAATATTTTCCTATTTTACATTTAAAAAAAGATGATTGGATTTTTAAAACTAAAGAAGATTTGGATTTTGCAATAGAACATTTGAAGGTAGGATTACCTATGTCTGTTCAATTTTCTATACTAGGTGCAGGGATTTTAATTATTCAAAGTGTTTGTAACTCTTTTGGAGCTGATGTTATTGCGGCAATGACTGCGGCTTTAAGAATTGAGCAAATAGCAACTATGCCTATGATATCTTTTGGAATTGCATTGGCAGCTTTTGTTGCTCAAAATTTTGGTGCAAATAACTTTAGACGTATTAGAATCAGTGTAAAAAAAAGCTTCAATAATTAATATCCATCTGAGTATAGTTATGGCATTTATTATGCATTTTTGGGGAAGTAATTTTGTTCAAATTTTTATTGGAAATCAAAACCCTGATGTTGTTAAAATTGCCCATGATTACTTATTTATAAGTTCTTTATTTTATTTCTTTCTATCACAAATATTTATATACCGAAACGCATTACAAGGTCTGGGACGTGCAACAATACCATTGTTGGCATCTATTGGAGAATTATTAGTAAGAGCCTTTGCTGCAATTTATCTGGCTGTAAAATTCGGATATGTCGGAATGTTCTTTTCAGGACCGATAGCTTGGGTAACAGCATCACTTGTTCTTGCAGGAGGCTACTATACGAATATTCACAGGTTTATAAAAGAAGCTCAACAAAATATCAAAATAAGAAACCGACTGGGAAAAACGTTTAGTTTGTTTTACCCAGTCCCTACATATTTTTCAAAATGGCAATCTATCAAACTCCAATAAACATTCTTGTATTCTTAACGCCTAATTTATTTAATACAAATTTTAATGAAGATAACACAACAACACTAAACCCTAAAGATATGATAAAATACAATATTGCACAGAATATAGAATGAATATCAGAGTTTGATGTAGAATTATACCAATTTTCTGTCCTATATGGAAGTTTATGTAAAATAATATTTAATGGATAAAAATGGATAAAAAATATTCCAAAAGAATATTTTGCAAAAAACTTTAAAGTTTTGTCTACAATAGGTATACTTTTAATTTTATCTTGATATGTAATAAAAAATGCCAATACCCATATAATTGTAAGCATTTTTGCTATAGCCAATTGACCTTCAGAATAACCTAGTTTAATAACAAAAAGCCAGTACCCTAAAATATATGGAACCAGAGAAATGAACATAAAATTTTTAGAAGTTTTATAAATAAAATCGGGATATCTTTCAATTAATTCACAAATAATCATCCCTCCGACATATGTTGAGTAAAAGTAAAAATAACAATTAATATAACCTTGAAAATAATTTATATTATATTGAAACAAATTATGCAAATGTGCCAAATTTACTCCGGGACGAATAGTAACAATAGTATAAATCAAAGAGAATAAAAAAATGGAATACCATAGTACCTTTTTCTCTCTAAGCCATAACAAAATAGGAGCCGTTATAAAGAATATAATAATCATTGGGATGAACCAAAGAGGGAAATTAATAATTTCGCCAAAAGCCATAACTTCTAAAAATCTAACAAATGGATGATAATTATAAAGAAAATTACTTTTATCAATACAATTAAAAGCAAATATTAATGCCACAGGTAACATTGTAATCCAATAAGGCATAATAACATTTTTAAATTTCTTTTTTAAATAAGTTTTGTAATTGAATTTATAAGATAAATACTGGAAAAGGAATCCTGCAATAAATACAAATAAAAAGGTACCACCAGTAAACAAATAATTATTTGAATTTCAAATCAATTCTTTGTATTTTCCCCATCTAATCGTATGACCCACAACAATCATTAAAATCGCAAAACCTCTAAAATAATCGATATATTCTAGTTTTGTTTTTGAAACACTTTTATTATTAACACTTTCCATGCTATACCTACCTTATACCATACGTAACTATCAATATACTCATCTAAAATTCCAACATATTTATTACTAAAACTCTTTCAAACAAAAACATATTTTAAAATCTGCAAAGTATATCCTTGATTCTTTCTAAAATCATCATATATACAAACCTCCAACTGATATTTTGAATTTATAGAGGAGGGTTGTTTAATAATCTTTCAATTTTATCTATTTTTTGTTTATATTTCAGTTTTTTTAATTTAATTTTATTTTTATTAAAAATTGCAAAATTAAGAATAAACCTATAAAAATAGTATTTAAAATAAAACTTATTTTTATCTTTCAGTGCTGAAACAATTTCATATACATAACTTTGCCATTCATGTCGAACATTGTTTAAATCTCTTTCATATTTTTCATTATTATTTTTTAAGTTTATTATTTCGATATTAGATTCATCTATTTTATTTATTAATTTGTGAAATTTATTTCTTTCATAATTTAATTCATTTCTAAGTCTGATTATCTTCAATTCCTCATTACAATATCTATTTTTATATGTTGGAGGCATTAATAGAATCTCTAATAATTCGTTAATCGATTTTTGTTTTTCTTTTTCTAAAATATCCGCAACATTTTCCCAGTTTATATTACATATTAAGTCATTTTGAGAAATCTCTTGCAAAGATGATTTCCTTTGAGATTGTAGATTAAATATATTAAGTATATTTTCAATCCTACTATTCCCACCCCAAACTCTATCAACTACAATAAAGGGTTTTTTGAAAATTATACAAAATGCAACACAATGAAATGAATCTGTAATCACAAATTTTGCATTTTTTATATAATTAAGCCATTGCTCTACAGAATTATACTGAGAGTTTTCGTTTGCATTTATATTTATTATATTTTCATTTTTAAATTTTTGAAGTAAATCATTATTTATACTTGCTAAACCAAAATCATCTTGTAAATACATATAAGCTATATAGTTTTCTGGAGTTTCTACCTCTGAATTATTAATAAGATTTATATATTGCTCTTCATTTAATAAAAATACAGGATCTAAAACTGTTTTAGCCTCAACTCCAAATGTATTTTTTAAAATTTCTACACCTGAGGTTTCTCTAACTAAAATCTTGTCAAATCGTTTGAAAAGTTTTTTACATTCATCTTTTATATCATCATTTCCATTAAAATAATCAAATCCAAAACTTGAACCATAACTTGCAAGAACTTTTTCCCCAAAAACAAAATCTCCTAAATATCTTAACAAAGGATAATTTTTGGCGGAGTTCCAATTCCTGAAAACTTGATCACCTCCAATAATAACTCTGTTACAATCTGCAGTTTCAGCCAATAATTCTTTTTGCGTATAGCAAAGTTCTGAACGAGGAATATATTTATCCCTAAAAACCTTCATGGGATCATCTTCAAACCCTAGAGTATACTCGTAATGTTCTCCATAATGAATTACTTTTGGAGTGAAACCCAATTCTTTTATTTTTTCACAACAAGCCCAAGTTTGAAGTTGAGCGCCAAAATTTACAGAAAAATCAAGAGTTATAATTCCTACTTTATTAATGCCCAATAAATCTTTGGTTAGTTCCATTCTTGAATAATGAGTCGGAGCATACGTAAAAAATAAATCTCTATTTTTATGTTTAAACATTCCATCACCATTAAGAACGGGTTGAGTATTTATAGCCCAGTTATAATCAACTTCTTCACAAATTAATAGCTTATCTTTTATTTTTTCAAATATATGTTTTGACTTTTGACTATTTAGCATCACAAAAGATAAACCTTTATTATCATTTAAAGAAGGTTTATATCTATTAATTACCCAAAAATCGCCTATTGTTATATCTGAACACCTATTTTTGCTTCCGAAAATACATCTATTACAAGAATCTTTCATCCAAAGATGGTATAAAAATCCTTTAAAAAATAAATTTTCATTATTATGCTCATAAAACCTACGAAATTTTCCATCATTGTCAAGCCAATCTACTGAAAACGCAAAATTTCCCCAGTCATTTCCTCCCCAACCTGTAATCTTATCTCTAAAATTAATCTTTAATATCTTTTTATAACCATCTTTTATCTCACTTTGTAAATATTCTTTTAAAGTATATGGAGGATTAATGCATGAACAAATTGTATCAACAATAATCAAATCTTTATATTCTTTACCTAAAAAAGCATTCAAACCTGCACATTGACAAGGCGTTCCGCAGAACAAAACAGGCTTACCATTCTCTAATAGTTGTTTTATTGATTTATAACAGTCACCAACATAACTTTGTATATATTTTGACCCCTTCATTCTTTCAATGTCACTTTTTTTATTTGAGATAATGTGTTTTACTGTTAAGTCATCTTCTAATATTGCTCCACATATATAACCCCCAAGATATAAAACAAATTCTGCAAAAACAGAAAACATACCTCCTGAAGAGCTAGAGAGCCTAGTATTCTCATCTTTATTTGTACAAGCATATATTTTAGGTTCTGATTTTTTTATATACATTCTACATTTTTCATTTAAAACAGGACAAGTTTGTTCACACAAACCGCAGTTGACACATATTGTTTTATCGATAACAGGTGAATAAAAACCATCTTTATCAATATTTACAGTAATTGCACCAACAGGACAAATATTATAACATTCCATACAGCCAGTACAATTATTTACAGGAATCATATATATTCTCCTTTAAAATATTTTTATTAGAAATATTTTTGAACTGCTCAGTAATTTCATAAATTAATTCATCAGGACTATATTCATTCCAACAATATTCATAAATTTTTTCAGGTTGAATATTTGGAAGTGATTTTAGGGTAAAACCCTTAATAGCCTCTTGAGGAGACATCTTATTTGGTAGCCATTCTCTATAAGAATTATAAATTGCAAATGTTGGGACTTGACTTGTGGTACTAAGAATTTCAAGTAACCCACTCCTTAAACCAATAACAGCCTTAGCATATTTTGCCAATTCATAAGTTTCTTCAATTGTTAAAAATGCAGAAATTATTCCTTCTGCAGGAATTGTATCTTTTCGAGACTCTACATTAAGAAAAATTTTAAACCCAAGGTTATTCAAATTTTTACATAATTCCGTCCAAAAATATTGTCCTAATGGATTTAGAGTTACTGCATCAGGAGTAATTATAATGAAATTATTTTGTAAAACATCTTTTGCCAGAGATTTTATCTTTTCTGAACCAATTTCATTATAATTTGGCAATAAGGCTGGTTTTTGAATATTTAATTTATCTCTAAACAATTTATAGTAATGTTCTCCTTTTTTACAAATATTTATATCGGCGTAATTATTAAAATAATCTTGATTTAATATTGAAATAAATTTTTTATTTTTATAATTTGTTACTTCATCTAAAAATAGAGAATTGTAATCTTCAAATAAAATACTTGGAACCTTTATTATATTTTCAAACATTTTACATATAGAAAGCATTCTTGCTTTATCACAAATTATAAGCGGTTTTTGCGGAGAATAGCGAGCATTTATTTCTTTAAAATGGCATAAAAACCAAAATAATTCGCCACAATTACAAGCAAATGTATAGTAACAATCATATTCCGGATATTCAGATGTTATAAGCTCAAGATATCTATTTTGCTGTCGTTTTTTTATATTTAATTTCAAAATTGGAATAATATTAAAAAGTTTTATTTTTTCCTTATGAAAAAAAGGATTTGAAATTTCTGAACTCAATATAGGAATCCCAAAGAAAGAAAATTTCCAAGCCGTTGTAAATCCATCTTTCTTTATTCTATATAACGGAATTTGTATACCTAAAATAATAATGTTTTTGTATTTTGTATTTCTATAATTGGTATATTTGTTATTTATTGTTAATATTTTCGAAAAAGAAAATTTTCGTAAAATTGATTCCAAATCCAAAAATGAAGGACAATTATCCAAAATATTTCTATCTATATTTTTTATTAAAAATTTGTAAAAATTATTTAATTGCAATGTTTGAGTAATTTTATTTAAAAAATTACTTTTTTTATAAACCGTATGATACCAAAATAATATTCCAATTAAATATTTTTCAATTGTAATAGTTTTATAAAAAGTACTTGTATTTTTATATTTCTCCGAATTAAAAGAAAACATAAAAGCTGCAATTTCATTTTTAATATCTTTTATTTCTGCAGAAGCCCCTCCTTCACGAAAAGCCCTATAATGATAACACAATTTCTCACTTATTTCTATATTGGGACTTGCATATAAACACTCCAAATTAAAAATTCCATCTTCGGCATTAATTAACCCCTTTGGGAATACAATGTTATTTTTAATCAAAAATTCCCGTTTATATAATTTATCCCAAATAACATATAATAATTGAACATTTTCGGCAATATTTTTATTTGATCTATATTTTTTTAAATTATCAAAATTCCCACTGCACCTTTTACCTCCCAAATAAGCATCATGTCTAAATTCAAGAATATCAACATCGTTCTGCTTTGCCAAATTATAAATTGTTTCAAGACAATTTTGTTCTAACCAGTCATCACTGTCAACAAACATAATATATTCACCTTGAGCAATATTTAAACCAGAATTTCTAGCAACAGAAACTCCTTGATTCAGCTGATTTATAATTCTTATTCTTTTATCTAACTTAGCAAATTTTTCTAATATAGCAAGAGAATTATCAAGTGATCCATCGTTAATACAAATAATTTCTAGTTCTTTTATATTTTGATTTATTATACTAGACAAACATTTTTCTAAATATTTTTCAGTATTATATACTGGTATAATTATAGATATTTTATTCATCAATATTATCCTCTTTTCCCCACATATTATCGTGCTGTTTTGAAGAAATCTCTAAATAACTATGGTATTTTGTCATATATTTATAACAATCATCTAGGTTTATATTAGTTCTAATTTTTATTATATCTTTATAAGACTCAATCTCCCCATATTTCTTAGACCCATATAAATCAAGTAATATAGGGAATTTTATCTTATTATTTTGCCATATCCCAATCCAAGCATATATTGGATTTGCAATTATGTCTCCATAGTGTATAAATAACATATCTTCTGTTGAATATGTTTCACATTTAGCAATATCGTTATCTTTCAAATAAGTAAAAAACCAGTCTAAATTAAATTCGTAATCTAAATCCAAATATTTATCTCGCCATTTAGTATCATTATTTTGTTCAAACAAATTAAACCATTTTAAATTATTTTGTATATATGTTATACCAAACGACCAATGATGACCATTTGTTCGTGAACGATGCATATCAAACGAAAAGGCATCTATATTATCCTCTTTAGCTTTTTCTTTTACTTTATTTAAAAATTCAGCAGCTACTTTGGGTGGAATACAAAACATTGTATCATCTGCATCTATATTCCAAAATGATTTAATATTATGTTCTTTTGAATGTAAAAATGTAGTAAGTTGAGCATAAGTCGCTTTTACCCATAATGGTGTTGCAATATATTTGACAATTTTTGTAAGATAATCATTTCTTATACTTTTAATAATTTTAACATTGTGGTTTCTAAATTTAATATTTTGATAAACTTTTTTTTCAAGTTCAAGATTATCACAGATTATATAAAAATCTCCACCATATTCATATACTATATTAATCCAATGTTGTAAATTATGATATGTATATTGATCTTCTCTATTTATTTTTAAATAAAAAACATCAGTATTAGAACTTGCACAATATTTATAGTTCTTCTTTAATACTGGTAATATATTATAATGTTTCTTTTCTTCTTCATATTTCTGATAAAATTTTAATATTGGATAATTAAAAAATTTTATCAAAACTACTTTTTCTTGCTCTGTTGCAAATTTTATCTTTTCAAATATCATTCTATCTCCCATAATCTTTTCAATTTTTCAGGATAATCGTTTTTATTATAAACAAATAATGTTTGAATAAAATTAAGGCTATCTTTCACATCCTTTAGTGTATCTATTTTTATACAATCATTTGAAACCGGAATTTCTCCCATTTTGTAATTATTATATAGATTACAAAGCAATGGGAAAATAACTTTATTTGACTTAAAACAAGATATGAACTTTCCAACAGGATCAAAAATAAAATCCCCCATATGTAAAAAATAACAATTTTCAAAATAAAAAGTTTCAATTTTAGCTAAATTATTATTTTTTAAATATGTACAAAACCAATCAATGTTCAATGCTTGATCACAATTTATATAATCTTTCTGCCATTTTCTGTCAGCTTTTTTAAATAATTCAACTAACTGGGAATTATTTCTCGTATAAGTAACACCAAAAGTCCAAGCTTTTGCTCTTGTTCTTGAACGCCACATATCATAAGAAAATAGTGAAATATCATTATCAATTGCATACTGTTCAACTTTTTTCAAAAGACAAGCAACTTCTTTAGGCGAAGCTGCAATGATTGTATCATCTGCATCAACATTCCAAAACTCTTGTATTTTATACTTTTGGGCGTGAAAAAATGTAGTAAGATGTGCATGCGCAGCCTTCGCCCAAAAACCAGTTATAATTTCTTTGACAATTTTTCTTAATGGTTTTTTTATACTTTTAATAAATTTTATATTTTCATTATAGAACTTAACCTCTTTTAAAATAAATTTTTTCAATCTATCTTTATCACAAATAATAATGAAATCGCCATTCATATAATTAATAATATCTATCCAATGCTGTAAAGCTTTAATAGTATATTCAGAATAAGAATTTACCTTTAAATAAAAAAAAGGAACATCTTTATTTATGATTTCTTTTGTTTTGGGGAAATACTCAATATTATATTCCCTTCCATTTGTTCTATATTTTATTAGAGTGAAATTAAGAAATTTAAAATTCCTTAATTTTTCCTGTTTTAGACTTATTTTCTCTATGTAGAATAATTTCATTAAAATTTCTCCAATATTTCTTGTTTATCCTTATCCATTACATTGCATTCTTTAACATTCAAATATTCTTGCATATTAAACCCTGACATCATTTCTTCAGATGTTAATGGATTGAACAAAACTCTATTTTTTGCGTTTGTATATAAAACTTTCATTGGAGTATTTGTCAGTACCAATAAATCCAACAAACCACTCCTCAAACCTATCAATTCTTTTGCCATTTTTGTTAATTCATACAACTCGCCAAGAGTCAAATCACACTGCTTGAATTTATTGAATTTCACTTTGTTGATTGACTGTACAACATTACAAAACACATCAATTCCTTGAGACTCATATTTAGTCTTCAATTGTTGCCAAAATTCAAATTCATAATCTTCACATGTGTTTGCTTCAGGAGTGAAAATAACAAAATTACCTAAATCTAAATTTGTTTTAGCAATTTTTTCTTGTAAAGATTTTCTTGTTTCATTAGAGATATTAATAGCATCATTTGAAAAATCTTTATCTTCCAATCCCAAATAATTTAACATTTGAGTTTTAAAATGTATTGTAGAATTATTCTTATCTCTGATATTATCTTCGACACTATCAAAATAAGGTTTTGAAAACATCAATCGAAAAGTCTTATTTCCATTAACTTTAAACTTATCTTCATATAAGGAAATATTTATACCCCTGATTATTACTACTGGAATATCAGGACACAACAATTCTACTAAATCTTTATGATAATTTTGTGAGCCTATAAATAAAGGTTTATTTGACCCGCTCTTTTTAAAATAAGATTTTGCCAATTTCAAGAACAAAACACTTTCACCAATATTCGCATGTAATATATATATATCATCATATTGGTCAAATAGTTTTTTGTGTTTTTGATAAAAAATATTACCCAAATCACATTCTTTATATTTATAATTAAAGAAATAATAAGTTCTGATATTACCAATTTGAACATACTGATTAAAAGGCATTCCAAATATTTTTATTTCCTTTATGATTTGCTTTTTCGAAAGGAATTTATTTGCTATTACAATTCCACCTAAAAATCTTTGTACCTTGAAATTTTTCTGCTTTTCAACTTGGTATAAAGGAATATTCAAAAAAGAAATTTTTCTGGTATTACCTTTCTTTTGATTCTTTAGCATCAAACTACATAACTCCACTATTTAACAAATCATGAATATGTATTACACCTATTGGTTTTTTATCTTCCACAACAAACATATTTGTTATTTTTTTATCATGCATTATCTTCATAGCCTCAGAAGCCATAATATTTTTTGAAGTTGTTTTCGGATTCTTGGTCATTAAATCAGAAGCCTTTTTATTTAATATTTCTGGAGTCAAACAGCGTCTTAAATCACCATCTGTTAACATTCCGACCAATTCACCATCTTCATTCACAAACCCGACACAACCCAAGCGTTTTGAAGTCATTTCGATTAATACCTGTTGCATATTAGAATTTTTGTCTAATATAGGCATTTCAATACCTGAATGCATCAAATCCGCCACACGTTTCAAAATAGACCCCAATTTTCCACCAGGATGTCTTTCATTAAAATCTGATTTTGTAAACCCTTTTCTTTCTATTAAACCAGCAGTTAAAATATCACCTAATACAAGTGTTGCGGTTGTTGAATTTGTTGGAGCAAGCCCTAAAGGACAAGCTTCACCATTATTAGGAAGACACAATACAATATCACCAGCTTTTCCTAAAGAACTTTCGACATTTTTCGTTATTGAAATTAATTTTATACCAAATCGCTTGCAGTAATTTAAAATATCAACCAATTCTCTTGATTCTCCACTATTTGAAATAGCAATTACAACATCTTCCTCTGTAATCATACCTAAATCACCATGACTTGCTTCAGCAGGATGCACAAAAAACGATGGCGTTCCTGTTGAGGCTAATGAAGCTGCAATTTTTTTACCAATATGCCCAGATTTACCCATTCCAGTTATAATAATTCTACCTTTAACATGCTGCATAAGATCTAATGCTTTTGTTAAATTCGAATCTATACTATCTCTTAGTTTTATAATTGTATCTATTTCATTATTAACAGTACGAATTGCACAATTTTTATCTAAATTTTCTTGTACCAAATTTGAATTTTCTATAAATGTTTGCATTATAACTCCTCATTTATCTTATACTTAATTTCTAACTTTTTATCTCTATCTTTATTTACTGAAAATGCCATATCTAATCCTGAAGGCTTTCTATCATTAACTAAAATTCTTTCTCCCATTGGCATATCCAACAGAAGATAATCATAACGAATACCATTTAATTCAAGAAATTCTTTCAATGCGGGCAAATATTCTTCTTTACGTGCGGTTAATAAAACCACTTTATCATCTGCATTTAGTTGAGCAAAAAATTCCTTTACACCATCAAGTAATGTATCATATCCATCGATCTTATAACCATTATGTTTGACAATGGTGCCATCAACATCCAAAATCCAAGTTTTATTCAAAGTAGAAAAATCAAACATAGCAACTATAACACCTCGTCTAATTTTAGTATTCCATTATAGAAAGCTCCACAAATACTGTCATAATCTTCCCAAGCATATGTAGTCAAACTTAACCATATTATTGCGTGTAAAAGTTTAATCTTATATTTACTAACATTTGGAAGACAATCAAAGAAAAACTCTTCCATATCAGACCAATTATTTGGTTTTATTGCCAACTCAACCTCATTATCCCTTATATCAAGAGTAAACTTTTTACGATTAAATTGATCATATTCACCTTTCAATGAATAATATAATTTTGCCCAATCATAATCTACGTCACCATAAAATTTTGTTTTACCAAAATATCCTCTTGGGTCAATTAAAATAGCCTTCATATTAAATGTATCAAACATTAAATTCGAAAACGTACAATCCCCATGAATCAATCTAAATTCTTTTGGATAAACGGTTTTAATCGCAGCCTTTAATTCATCTTTATTAAAAAATATGTTTTTATAATAACTACCATTAATTCTAATAAATTCTTTATCCGCAAAAGGTACTAATGACTCAACTTTGGATAACCTTTCAAAAGTCTTATTCAAAAAATTATCCTCTACATCCTTAATATTAACAGGTTGAACAGGTTCTAAATTATGCAAATCGTTTAATGCTTCAATCAATTTCTTTAAAATTTCTTTCTTTTGTGACTTTGTTAAACAATCATATTCATAAATATTTTTCCCTTGAACCCTTTTCATCTTAAGAGGTTCATATTCAAAAATTTCAGGAATATTCTCATAACCTAAGTCTTTAACATGCCTGTACCAGGCTATTTCATCAATTGCAATTTTTTGTCCCTGCTTGTTTATTCCTCGTTTTACAATTATGTCACCGTTAAATTCCATAGAATTAAAAGGACGACAACGTGGATTATCATCTGTATTATCAGCATATGATAACAGAGTTCCTATTTCTTTTGAACCATACAAATCAAGACGGTTAAATTTTATATTCTGCTTTTCTAGCCAACCAACCAAAGCTCCTTCTTCGGCTATATTCTCTAAAAGTTTCTTGTTTTCAAAAATAAACAACCCCGCAACACCATTTTCTTTTGATGCTTCTTTCACAAATTTACCATCAAGATAAGACCAACGGCATTCGAAATCTTTTGAAATTCCAATATAATTACCTTTTTTATCAGGAATTTCAAATCCATCAGATAAAATTAAATCACACCACATAATCATAAACGGCTCATCTGGGGAATAAGAACTTATTGCTTCTTTTATTCCTGAAATTGTACCCTTCTTTGTTGCCTTTATGATTTTAAAATTATATTCGGAACCAAAAGCCTTTAAATATTTTTCTAATACATCTGTTTTATAATCTGCAATAATAGTAAATTCTGCATTTTTAAACTTCTGAAATGCATAAAAAATAATAGGCAGATTATTCACAGGAACAATACATTTAGGCTTATTTCTTGTTAATCCCTCTAACCTAGTACCTTTACCGCCTGCTTGTATTATAATTTTCATTACAAACACACCCCTTCTCTGAATCTTAAATTCATATTTTCTTCTACTCCAATAAAGCTAAATGCAATATTGACCGTATGTTGATTAAATAACCACATTAAATAGGATATATCCTTGTATTTTTGATAATAGTGATAGGCAAATGTCTTACGCCAAGATCCAACAGAATATTTCTCACTTAGCCCTAACTCTGTACATATATCCTTGAAATTGTAAAATACTGTAGTTCGATTAAACTTTCCTCCTCGAGCATTTCTAAATAAATATGCAGACGACGGCTGTCCTTCTACTAACTCTGGAATTAATTCTAAAACTTCAGGAGTTAATGGGATTGAGCGTTGTTTTCCTAATACCAAATATGACCGATTTTTCACATCTTTAACTTTTAAATTCAATAAGTCCACTAAATCAATTCCGGTATTTATTGCCAACAAAAACATTAACAACTCCCTGACTTGATTTTTTTTCTTATAAAAATCTTTAATCATATTAATTTCTTCTATACTTTTTATCGGAGAACTTATTGTCAAAACCTTATACACCCTCTAAAATAATGATTTAACCTATCAGCTAAAAAGTTTACAGATTCAACATATTTAGACTTTTGTTGAATTATATCTATAATAATACAAAATGAGTATATCACAAATAAAAATAATTATAAAATAATATATCTGTTTATTAATTTAAATTAACATTATCCAAAAGAAATCCCCTAAAAACCTATAATGCACCTTTATATTTATACTATTCAACAAAAGTCTAATTATGTTGAGCTTTTGTGTTAGTAAAAAATATGCAAAATTTATAAAATAAAATTATTGTAACTAGCATCTATCATATCTTGGTCAATACCAATATATCGAAGTGTTACTTGAGGAGAACAATGATTGAAAATCTTTTGTAACACTGCAACATCTTTAAATTTTTGATAATGATGATAGCCAAATGTTTTTCTTAAAGTATGTGTTCCGATCCTATAATCTATACCTGCCTGATGACAAGCTTCATTTACTATTCTGTAACATTGCGTACGTTCCATTCTATTATTGAATACTGATAAGAATAATGGCTCATCTAAGTTTCTGTCTTTCGTAAATTTTGCAAATATCGGCTTTAATTTTGCATTAATCGGAAATCTTTTGTATTTTCCTGTTTTCTTTTCTTTGATACTAATATAATCTCTATTCCTGACATCACCTACATTTAAGCTTAAAATATCAGAAATTCTAAGCCCACAATTTGTACCAATAGTAAAAATTAACATATTCCTCATACTTTGTTTTTTTAAAATAGATTCAATTTTTCTTATATCTTTCTTGCTTCTAATAGGTTCTACAATATTCATTCTTATACTTCCTTTCCTAATCACAAATATATTTTCATTCTGAAAAATTTCACAACAAACAAGAATTTCATCCAAATATACGCGGATAAATTTCAAAAATAATTACCAGAAATTGATATATTAAGTATTAATATATAACAATTATTTGACACTATATTAAAACGTGAATAAATAAAAGAATGTATAAACCCACAGAAATTAGAAAATATTTTATATTGTTATATATTTTAATTCTGCAATCTGCACCTCTAAAATTTCAAAAAGAGAATTTAGGAGAAAATTTAACAAAAATTGGCAAAAATTAAACTTAAAAATTCTCTAAATAAAATCACATACTAAAAACCGCCCAGTACGGGCGGCTTTTAAATATTATATCTTCACTAATTCCTAATCTTTATACTAAAAAACGGAGAGAAAGAGATTTAAACTCAAAGGAAAAATTGATTTCAATTTATCATTATATGTCAAGTATTACTCTCTTTTCTAGTAATTTCAAGTATTTGTGTTGATGTTGAATACTTAAGGTATAAAATTTAATTTGTACTTAATATTTTACTAAATATAGTCTGTATAAATGTGAATGAATCTATTTAAAATAATAACATAGATGATAATAGTTGATTTTGATAAATTTGAAATAATAGAGAATGAATTATAAATAGAAGGAGATAATAAAATAATGGTTATTATAGATCTTTAAGTATATTTAGATGATGATAATTTGAATTCGTTTATTTGAGCTTTAGAATACATTGTAAGAACTAAATATAATATTTAAATTTGTCTAAAAAGACATGAATTAAAAGAATTAATTTATATGCAAATTTTTTAATAAAATTATAACTCTGTTTGATATAGTATTAAAGGAACAAAAAGAATTTGAGTATATATTAAAAGTTGTTTAACTGGTCTAATTGCTCAATTTTTTGTAATTTTTCAAGTCCAAGTACAAAATATAAAACTTGATTTATATTTTCTGAATTAAGAGTTGTTTTTGTTGCCAATAATTCTCTTAATTCATCTTCAAGATTTGGGCTATCTTTTTTTAACTCTTTTGGTTCAAATAAAATATCAGCCAAAATGAATAGTTCATCATTAAATTTTAGAGAATCACTTAATTGTTTAATTGTAATGGCTTTAGGAAAATTTGCCATTTTCCCGTTTTCAAGTTTTGTAATTAAAGCTGCACTAACATTAGAAAGTTTTTCTACATCTCTTAGGCTAAGCTTTAAAGCCTGACGTCGTGTTTTTAGCACTGTCCCAAATTTTTTTAGCTGTTCCTGCTTATTCATATTCATATTGTATCATAACTGAGATAAAACTCAACAATAATTGACAAATATGCAAAATAATGGTAATATGAATATTATTCAACACTAGTTTATAAATATATATAAAGGAGATATATATGGCAAATTTAAAAAATGAAATATTGCAGATTTTGAATAATCACAAAAATATAGAAGATACATTTTATAATTTATCAAGATATCAAGAAAATCTATTAAAAAATCATTCAAATCCTGTTTTTAGTAACGAAGATAAAAATAAAATACTTAAACAATTTACAAATTTACAGAATATTAAAAAATCCTTATACCGTTATAATACATTGAGTGAAAATGATTATCAAAAAGATGCTGAGGCTGAAAAATCGAATATTGAAAATACCGTATTAAAAGGTGGAATAAGTTATAACAAATATGTTTGGCATTCGGAAAATGGGGAACAGACTTGTGATGTTTGTAAATCATTAGATGGGAGAGTTTTTGATTTTTATGATGAAATACCTGAACGACCTCATCCAAATTGCAGATGCACAGTTGAAATTGTCGAGGATAATCGCAACCTAAAAACACAAACTTCTAATGATAATGAAGAGCCATGTGATACAATAAATGAAATTGAATTTATAATTAGTGAGATTGAAAGAAATATAAATGAAACTGAAACACTTTTATCTGAAGTAGAAACAAATGTACAAGATTTAGAAAAAGATGTATTAAGAGTGCAGAATTTAATACAAGATGCAAACAATACCCTAGAAAATTTAAGTGAAGAGTATGGAAAACACTTACTTTGGTGCGAAAATAATGTTGATAATGATTATGCATATATGTATGCTAAAAGAGCCGAATGGCAAACATTATTGCATGATGTTTTAGGTTTGTTAAATCCTATTGGAGCATTTTTTAACACACTAAAAATCTTTGTATCAAATTATATAGAACTTTTATATCATGCATATCATTTAAAAGAATTTGAAATGGATAAATACTATCACTCAAAAGCAAATTGTGAAGCTACACAAGAAATGGGTATTTTGGGTGAAAAATATGCAATGTTTTTGAGTGATCAAAAAGAAAAATTCGATCAATGGCATAATATGTATGCCAGATCTCACAAAGTAACTATTGAAGAAGCTATTGCTGATTCAGAAAGAGATCAAGTAGCAAACAGGTTAGGACGAGAAAGAGGGCGTAAATACCCATATTGTGATTGTTCAATACTTATGCATGATTTGTTGCCTGATTATAAAAAATAATAAGTGCTATAGCAATGGATGAGAAATATAAAGAACAAAATAAATAATAAAAATAAAGATGCATATTAATATTATAAAAATATTGGCTCTTATAAAAACTGGTAACCACATACTTATTAATGTTATTATTGATAATATTCTAAAATTTATAGAATCATTAATCATAAAATATTCAGTATTAGATAATATTGAAATAATTATCCCTGTGAAAAATATTGCAAATATTACATTTATTGTTTTATAAATTAAGTTCATATTTATATTATAAAACATATTTAGTACAAATTTTCAATAATGTCTCTATTTTTATTATTTTGTATATTTTTACAGATTTTTATATTCAATCTGCACCTTTAAATTTTCAAAAAGAGAATTTAGGAGATATTTTAATAAAAATAGGTAAAAATTAAGCTTTAAAAATTCTCTGGATAAAATTATATATCAAAAACCGCCCAGTTGTAAAGAAACACTTTAAATGATTATTTGTAACATATAAAACAACTATTTATATGTCTATTAATTTACGTTTTAATTTAAATGGAGAAATTTGCATATTAGGGATAATAATTTCATATAATAAACACTTATTATCTACAACAATATCTTTTATAATTTTTTTATATTCATTATTTGCTTTATATCCAAATGTAATACTTTTTAATTTTATACAATTATTTAATTTATACCCATTTTCTAATTTATCTTTAAATGTTAATAGCCTATACTCATTTTCATATTGCCAATAAAGATCTTTTGTATAGAAGGCTTTAACATAGTCTTGAAATTCAATAAGTTGCATATTATGAACTAATGTTTGTGAATAGTTTACAGAGTTAAAGAAGAATTCTGTATTAATTTGATTAACAAAATCTGATAAAAATTCGTATTCTATTGCTATTCCAGTATGATTTTCTGCATAATGTGCCCACATTAAAGTATTTAATGGTTCTGAGTTTTCTCCAGATGAAAAACATCTTATCTTTATATCTGATAAAACTTTTTTAATTTCTTTTTCTTGTACTTGTTCTAAACAATATCTTGAATCTAATGGATCGTTAAAATCTTTAGGATCAGAAAAAGTTAAATACCGTCCATGAATTAATGCGATAGATTTCTCATTTATAGGTCGGTATATATATAATGAACTTGGGATATTATTTATAGAAAGTTTAGATAACTGCGCTGATATGCCTTTTTTAATATAGTTGTATCCATCAGTATTTCCTGATTTAACCAAGCAAGTTCCTAGATATATATTATTCATTGAATTTTGAGGTTCAATTAAGGATATTTTTTTATAATTTATTATTGCTTCATCGTAACAATTTTCCATATCATAAACTCTTGCTTGCAAAAATAGTATTTCTTTCATTTCATTAGAACTTTTATTTGAAATATCTTTTAGATTTTGAATAAAATGTTTTGCTTTATCAATATCTTTTATTTCAATATACATTTTGCAAAGATTTATATATATTTGACATTTGTAATCTTGTATTTCAAATTTATTACTAGGATTTAATAGTTTATAATATATATCCTCTGTATTTTTATAATCTTTAATTTTAAATAAAGAAGTTGCTTTTTTTAGATATTTTTCAATACATTTAGGATTTGTATCTATGGCCTTATCATAATATTTAATTGCATTATCAAAATTACCTTTATAAAATAGAGCCTCAGCAAAATACAAATATAAATTACCCAAATTATCTTGAGTTATATATTCCTTAATATTATTTATATTATAAGGTGTTAACCATAATATATCATTTGCATATTTAATTATATTATTGTACTCTCGAGTATCATATGAAAGTTCACAAATTTTATAATATATAATAGATGCATTTGGTACAATTATCTCATCATATAAATCATTAGCTTCCTGCGGTTCTTCCTCTGCAATTTTTCCAATATATTCATTCAACCAATTGATCTTCTCGACTATTTTTTTTAAGTATTCAATATCAAAAGAAACCCCTAATTTAATCTTAGTCGAGCACATTTTCACATTATATTTATTTTGAAAAAAATTGTCTTTATTATCAATAGAAGGAGAAACTAATAAAATATAATCATCATACAAATTTTCAAGTTTTTTAATTTCCGCCATATTAGGATTATTAAAAATTCTATTCAAATTTTCTTCAATATTATTTTTTATATTATTTAATTTTTTATTATGTTCCAACAGTTCATTAATCAATATTTTACTCATGTACAATACCTACCATTAATAATTTTAAATATATTATGAAAAATTATTTTTTATATTATATGCAACTATTTTAAAATCATTTTTACACCATACACACTTATAAAAATTTATCTTCATTCCTAATTGTATGCATTCAATAAATAATCTATTTTCTTTAATTCGCTTATCTACTAATTTTATACTTTCAATTTCTGGATTTAACAAAACAAAATTATAATCTACTTTATAACCAAACTTTAATAATTCTTTAATTTTCTTTAATTGTAAATAAGCTCGATTATGTTTTCTAAAAGTATATCTTGCATTTTTTTCGTTAGAAAGAACTCCTTTTATCTCAATAATTTTATTTTCATTTAAAACATAGTAATCTGTTTTATAATCATTAATTATATATTCTCTTTTAATAACAAAATCTTTTTCTCTCAAAAAATTTCCAAATATATTGTTTAAATAATTTAAGTTCAATAATAAAAATGAGTTACCATAATTAACAGCTTGTAAAGTGTATTTAGTTTTTAAATTATTACCATTATTTGTTTTTAATAAAACTAATTTATTGTTTAAATCAAATATATCTGATAAGTGTGAAGAATTTGAGATGTAGCAATTTTCTTTTTTATTCTCCAATATCACTTCTCCCAAAAAACGTCCTTTTAATTCTTTTACAAAAATAGCTTCTTTTAAGTCCATAAATTAAATTTTAGGAATCATCGTAAATGTTTCTGGAGACATTGTAGAAAGATTCCATATCCCAACTTTCATTTTTTTTATCTTTGTACCATCACCAAAATTAAGCAAATCTTCCCTTTTATAAATATTTAAAAGTTTATCTAAACCACCTATATCTGCAGATGTCATTAAAAATGCTTCTTCTGGATCAATTAACTTACAATATGCCCATAATTGTCCTAAATCTCGTAGTGTTAATTTTGTCTTTTTTGCTTCAATAAAAAATAATTTTATATTATTTTCTTTTTGAGCAATACCTAAAACATCAATCTGTATATCAACACCAGTAGCAAGTTCATTAAATATACCTAATTTACCTAAAACTCTATCTAATCTTTCACTATGAGTATCTAATGTAATTATTTTATAATTTTTATATTTATCTAATAAATACTGTTGTAACCATATTCGCATCGGCTCATATAATTCAATTTCGCTTTTGACATTTTCTTTATTCCGCATACCCAAGATCCTTTGCTATTTGCTTCCAAGAATTGTAATGTTTTCCTCTAATTTCAGAAGGAATAAAATTATCGCTTTCTCCTGGATGAAATGGTTTATTTTTATTTATAATACGTGTCTCCCAATAAAATTTATGTGTTCTATCTATTGGATTTTTCCCAAGAATTGAAAATGCAGTTTTTAACTCTTGAGAATAGCTATTTAAAGCTATATTTTTATGCTCAATACCAAATCCTATTATCTCAAACTCATTCGCATATATTTTTATTTGATGTTCTTTTTTCCAGAAATTTTGATAGCCTTGATTATATTTTGTTAATTTACCGTCTCTCATATTAGGATGTGCCCAATCTATATTTTGAACCGGAATACCAACACTTTTTAATAAATTACAAACATCAATAACCATATACCAATTTTGAGGAACTTCTATATATACTCGATGCATATATGAGATTCCCCTTTCTGTATTACTTCTCCTTATATATGCTGTTGTATCACAAAAACCTCTTAGAAATTGTTTACGTTCATCGTATGAAAAATTAAATATATCAGGATGTATACGCATATTTACATGTGTAGTTCCCGCTCCAGTATATCTTAAGATTTCTCTAATTAAATAATCCGAATTTGGTTTTGTAAAGTAGAGTGTTGTCGTTCTATCATTTTGTGATGTTAAAATTCCATTGTCAATTAATGGCTCAAGTATATTTCGAATATTAGTAATACTTGCTCTTACATATAATGGTATATCGTGAAATTCATCCGTTTTAATCACTTTATGAGGTATTTCAACAGAGATTGTTGTATTATTATGATCTCTTTTTATTTCACCATTACCACAAATCATACCTAGTAAGTATGCCATTTCATTGTTCATATTTCTCTTACTCCTTGACAAAAATTAATAGATATTCATGTACTTTATTGATTCTAAATTTATATGGATATCCGAGTGGTCTCATGTTGTTGTATTCAGATTGCCTGTCCCAAATAATTATATCGTCCAGAATATACCCTCTTTGTTGTAATTCCAAGGATAAATCTATATGCAAAGGATAGAAAACACTTTTTTTTCTTATATCCATTACATTTACAATGCAATATCCACCATTTTTAAGACATTTATTTACTTTTTCAAATAAATCACCCAACAAATTAATAAATTCTTTATAATCAGCGATATTTCCTAAATCATTTTTGTTATTTGAATAATTTATATTTTCCTTTTTATCTGCACTTCTTTTCATATTAAGAATATCCCAATATGGTGGAGATGTGATACAAATATCATAACTATTTTCTTTTAATTTATCTATTTCTTTAAAACTGTCTCCTGTTATTATTTCAATATTTTTATCATCCCCGATTCGAGATTTTGCTATTTGAGAAAATTCAGAAGATAAATCTATACCTGTTCCTTTTGATTTTAAATTATGAACCGCTACCATTGTTGTTCCAATTCCATTGAATGGATCTAAAACATTTCTACCCTTTTTAGAAAAAGTATGTAATAGTTTTTCACATAAAGATATTGAATAAGATGCAGGATGTTTTAGAGCTTTTTCTTCTTTTGTTTTACCTAAATCACGCCATATACTGAAAGAATTTTGTAACCACTCTTTCCCTGTTAAATCATTACACTTTTTTTCTTCACTTATCATTATTCCACCTATTCGATTGCAATGAAATTATTTCTGAATCAATGAATTTTATTTCATTATCTGAAATTCCATATATTTTATACACTAAAGCATTTAAAGACTCTAACATTTCAAACCACATACTACTCATATAATCACATGTTTCTATCAATTTTACTAAATTAACAAGTTGATCAAATAAATCACTGTAATCTCTTACTAAAGGTATTTTTTTTAAATATTTAGCATCGGTATGCATTGTTAATTTTGAGCTATTATAACAAAACTTTAAAAGATAAAAATTACATAATCTTGAATGAAGAATTCCTAAAATATATCTGCACATTTTTTCATCACCATCAGTAAATATCGTTATGGTTTGAGTTGCTTCTAAATTTTTACCTGCAAAAGTTGCAATAATACCAGATTCAGCACTGTATATATTTTGAATAAAAACTTGATTCCCTTTTTGAGGGACTTTGCGATTTTTAAAACCAAACTTTTTTATTTCTTTACCTGTAATTGCATTATCAGAAGTTGATTTTCCCCTACCTACATAACCAGTACACAAATCACCGAATTTTTCGTATGTATTTTCTAGCTTACAATAAATAGAATATTCCTCTTTATTTTTAAATAGTAAAATTTCGTCTTTATAAAAAGTTTGTTCAATATCACAACAATCAACAAATTTGTTATTAACAAGTTTTTTTATTTCAATTAAATTATTAAAACTAGGTTTATTTTTAATAGTAAGGATGATTTGCTCACCACGAACATCTGGGAAATACGAACCTATATCTATAATAGAAATTATACTCTTATTACGTAAAATCTCTTTTCTTAATTTACTATAACAACTAACATGTAAAAAATTCTTAGGAATAATATACGATATAATGCCATCATCTTTTGTCAATTCAAAAGCTCTATAAAGAGCTGCAATAAACAGATTACTCCCTGAATCTTTTACTTTTCTTAAAAAATGATAATCTTTTGTATCTATAACAATATCTTTTTCAAGTGGACAATACGGTGGATTACCAATCAAATAATCTACTTTTTCTTTTAATCCTAAAACTTTAAGAGTTTCTATCCCACTTTTCCAAATAGAGTCACTTTTTTTGACGATACTTTTTGATACTAATTCTTTTGTCAAATTAACTGATTTTGTATCAGAATCAATTCCAAAAACATTTTTACAACCATTTGATAGTGCAGAATATAAAAAACTTCCAACCCCACAACATGGATCTAGCACTGTTTTTGAAGTATCAATATCTAAATAATTTAAGATTATATTTGATAGCCTTACATCTGTATAGTAAATACCATTATTTTTTTTGTATTGCTCATCTAATGAATTTTCAAATAGATTACTTCGATACATGTATTCATTTATAGTTATACTCACAATATCTGAATAGACTCCTTCTCGTATTATAGAATATCATAAAAGATCTAAATAGTAAAAATGTTACATATTAAATAACTTTTTTGTTATTTTTTTTATTAGATATTTTATAATACCTCGTTCAAAAAGTGTTCAAAAAGCTCTGTATTGAAATTTATACTCATAAGAGATAGTAAATCATATCTTACTTAAAAAGTTTGCTTAAAAGGTCTATTATCCGCCTTTTATATAATTACTTATTACAAAAATACCTTTTATGTCTAAATGATACGTTTCGTGTGTCTTTGCTTGATATTTTACTCATTAAGAGTGATGAATGTCATTGCTGATAAGAGGTAACAATGATTGAATTAGGCAAAAAATACAAACTCAAAAAGATTAGAGGTTTTGAACACTCTGATAATGAGTATTACAAAGTAATTGGTTTCTATAACTTCGACACTGTAATTTGTGAAAACTCTTACGGAGAAAGATTTGTATTTATGAAGGAGTTTTTAATAGACCCACAAAAGCCTGATGATATCTATTCAGATTTGATACTTGAAAGGAATAAATAATGACAGAAAAAGACTATGCACTCTATGGGACAAAGGTTTTGAATTTAAAAACACAAGAAGTTGGCTTGCTAATTTGTATTTGGAAAAACAAGTTTGCTGATGCAGAGATAGATTACGCAACTTGTGTTGATAAACAAGGCAAAAGATACAATATAGAACTTGATAATATAAGAGGGTTTGAAGATGATTTTGAAAAATAAGCTTACAAGAGAAACTTTAGAAATAACTTATCCTGAATTTAGAAAAAAGTTTGCAAAAGAAATCAAGATAGCTTTTGAAAGTTATCGCAGAACACAGTTAAATAAGCATTCTTATAACTTTAAAGATGATAACTCAATGGAATATAATTTTTATTTCCAATTACAATGGAACTTCAATCACTTTGGAAATTCTAATTGGTATATTGAAAAGTTATAGATAATTAATCACTATCCGTCAAATTATCCACAATTTTATCAATAATGTCTTTATCTATATTTGTCCTTTTTTCTATTGTTCGAATAAAACTTTCAATATTCATCGGTTCTTTTTCTTTTCTTACAACACTTTCAAGTAAGTTTGTAAATTTATATATTCTTGAAGGCTCTATGTTGTGATTATTCTGTAGATCAACATTAAAACTTTGAAGCATAAATTTGGCTTGTATAAACGTATCTTCTTTGGAAAGACTAAAATGTTCAATAAATTCTTTTCTTTTACCAGACCAATCTCCGTCTTTTTTCCAACGTTTTATAGTTCTTTCATGTACTCCTATTCTTCTTGCAATTTCAGCAACTGTAATAAATTTTTCAACATACATATTTTCTGCAATCGCATAATACTTATCTTTTTTCACTTTTTCCTCTTAGTTAATATACTTTTTATTTCGTTCTGCTAATATTTTATCGGTTTCATAAAGGTATAAGGTTTCTTTTGGTTTAGGTTCTTCTTGCAAAAATATTGATAAATCAAATTTCCCAAAATCATCTTGTTCTTTCTTTTTCCTTACTGCTTTATCCATATTTGTATTTGCAATCTTTGAAACTTTAACATCTGTATTGAAATCTTTTTGGGCACTGTTATAAGCTGCTTTGTAATTTTCATATTGTTCTTCAGGAGATATTGTAAGAGTTTGTTTAATATAAGCCTTGGCAACTTTGCTATTGCGTTTTTTAATAGACATAGCCTCTTTAAATTCTTCTTTAGATACTTTATTTGCATGTAATGCAGCAACAGCTTTTACAGCATTCACTGTTCCTATAAATTCATCATTATCACATCTGAAAGCCCAAGCTTCTTTGTAATCTTCTATATCTCTGCGTAAATAGACTCTCAAGCCCATTTTTGAAATCATCCAATCAGCCCAATAAGTTATACCAAGTGCTGTATCTTTTATTCCGTTTCTTCTGATTGTAAAATCTTTTGAAGTTCTCATACAAAATAGTTTTAGAGCATCTTTTGTAGTTGTAATTTTTTCTTTAAATTCAGA
>CALUXX010000009.1 GCA_944324845.1 Candidatus Gastranaerophilales bacterium
TTGGCATTAGAACGTAGTGTTAAATCAATCGAAGGTTTTTTGCCTGAATTTACGCTTCCAATGATTTGTGTTGTTTCTTTTTTGTCAGTTGAGGTAAATAACATAGAATCAATATCTATTTTTGAATTTTTGAATATTAAATCAATGTAACTTTCAGGAAGTTTTTCTCCGTTAACTGCTACAGATAATGCTTCCATATCTATATCACCATTAATATTTGGTGATTTTAATGTACCGGATGTTTTAATGTTTGCTTTTATATCTCCGTGTAGTTGGTTTTTAACAATAGCGTCCAGTATATTTACAATATTATATATTTCTTTATTTGTATTGCTCTTTTCAAGCTTTTTTTCGTCTTCAGTTAGTGTATTTTCAGGAAAAACAATTTGATGTAATTGAACATCAGGCATAATTTTATTATCAAGTTTAATATCGTAATTGGAAACAGTTTTTCCATCTAATACAAATTTTCCGTTGGTTTTCAGTTTTATTCTTTTGTTAAGTATGAAGTTTGAAATTTTGAAATCATTACCTTCAGTATAATATGTTTTTTTAGTATCCATATCAAATATTGTTATATTATATTGATCCATTTTTACATCAGGTAATTTGTTTGAAAGTTTTAGTCCCAAAGGTAATATGAAAGGTTCAGAATTCTTGTCAGTGTTTTGTGGAAGGTAATCAAGAACAAGTAGTGAACCATCTTTTTTTATATCAATAATAGTATCAATTTTTTGCGCAGATAAATTTCCAAGTTGAATTTTTCTAAATAATAATGGTATTAATTCTATATTTCCACCAATATTTTCAGCATAAAAGAAATTATTCTCTTGGGTAGGAATTGAAAGAGCTAATTTATCAGCTTTTATTCCTGCTCTTAGGTTCCAACTGGTAGAAAATGAAAGGTTATCTATTTGTGTGTTAAAGCCTGTAGATGTTTTTATGCTATCAACAACTTTTGTCTGATTTTTTCTAAGAATAGGGGTCACAACAAGTGGTGATGCTAAAAATATTATATAAACACTTCCTAAAACAATAGATGCAACACATAATGCTTTTTTTAATTTCTTATCCATATACCTAACCTCAAAGTTTATTTTTAATATTTTAACACAAAATTAAAAAGCAAATTAGTAATATTTACTAAAAAAGCAGAACAAGATATTCTCGTTCTGCTCTTTTAGTTTTTATATTAAATAAAAATTATTTAATCATATTAAAACATGGAACCTTAACTTCAGTATTATTATTGGCAGCTTGGAATGCTTTGATTGCAAATACAATATTAACAATCCATAAAATTAAAATAAGTAACAGACCAATAAGAGGAATCCATCCTAATACAATGGCTAAAATAAGATAAGTTAATTCAAAATTGAACATTTGTCTGATTGCATCTCTAGCAGGTCCTTGTAGATCTTTACCTCCAGCAAACCAAGCAATAAGTGATGCCAGTAATCCAAAAATTATTGTTAGAATTGTTCCAATAATTACTAAAGCTTTTTGATCCATAAAATTTACCCTCTCTTTTTTATACTTCTATAACCGTTTATTATCTTAACATTTTTTTACAATTATTGCAAGTGGTATAAAAATAAACCTCTTAAACTTTTGTTTAAGAGGTTTATTCAATATGGTTATTTTAGGTTTACCATTTAATTAACAGAGCACCATCAGCACCAGGACTGGCTGGAATATTTTTATAATCGTTACGACATCCTTCTGGTACATATTTGTTATGCGCTATTGCATAATCTGAAGCTGAATCTTTATCTACAAAGACACTGGAGCTAAGAATTTCACCTTCAAAAACAACATCGTGTCTTCCAGCCCAGCATCTGTGTTCAACACCGCCACCGGTTCCGCCTCTTCCAAATTTAATAAATCTATTAAATAAGTCAGAACTGCTAGATGAGCTGAATGCTACATTCATAAATGTTGAGAATACTCCTGTTGGTGTAGGATAATCTCCAGTGACGTTTCCTGCAACTTTGAAGAATTTGTATTCTCCTATGTTATTGATCATACCAGCACAGTATCCAGGTTCTGTAGTTAATTTATTTCTAAGTTCTTGAGCTTCAGGTGAATTATCGCGATAGGTGTCATCTGGATTTTTCTCTGTATATTTAGTATAGAAATAACATAGGCTTTCTTTATCATGACGATCTTTATTATATGTAGGAAGAGTTTCTGCAGCTTGTTTTAACTTACCACTGCCGCCTTCTCCACCGTTAGCAACAATTATTTCACCCATTGAAGTAGCAGAACCTTTTGCTCCTTTAAGACCTGAATTATATGCAGCAGCAGAACCGCCTCTTCCGATTTTAATTGTTAAATCTACATCGGATAAAGATCTGACTATTGTTGTCTTGAATTGTCCAGGTGAACCAGCACCACCATATCCCAGATAATTTTGGTCATATCCATACCTAAATTCATATAGACCACCTGGTTCAGGAGTTGATAAGGCATAATGGTGTGCTAAGCAATATCCAAATTTACCTGAACCTCTGCAATCAGATTGCGAAGATCCAATGGCGCATTGGCCATTTGTAGCTGTATGCTTTGGCGAGGTTGATACGTTGTAACAATGTCCATTAGCATCAGTAGCTGTAGTTCTACCGGCACCACCGCCACCTCGAGTAGCACTTTCTGCTTTTACTTCTACAGAGCCTACTGCCGGATTGGTAATTTTGTAATATGAATATGATGGAGATGCACAACTAGTACTAAGTGATCCGCCTGAGCATACAGCATAACCATCATAGGCATATGCTGCAGGTAAACAATTTTCTGCGGAAACCCCGACATCTAAATCTTCACCATCTTTAGGTGCACCAGTGTTAATTGTATCAGAGCCACTTTCAGTTACTTCTAAGCCGCCCTTAACTCTACCGGAACTTTGGCAACTAGCTCCAGAACCGCCTGGAGCTCCAGAAGCTGAGGAATTTGACCAGTGCCAAAGTGATTCAGCCCATACGATGCACTCATCAGTTACTGTGTTTATTGGGATTTCTTCTTTGGTTTTACAATTTCTTACCCCAGATTGACAATCATCTGCGCTTTCAACAGTGAATGACCCTTCATTACATACAGTATTTGTAGTACAATTGCAGGCATAACTTTCTTTATATGTCTCAGAATGAGTTTCTGTTGGTGCACGTTCTATACAAGGACCAGGTTCAGTACATGTTTTTTCTATTTTATGGGTTACAGTATCACATACTTGTTCATCGCTAGGGCATGTTGATGGGATTTGAGGACAACCACCTCCATGGTCTGCACCAGCACTGGCTCCAGGTGTCATACCTGTACCAGTACAATTTGAAAAACATGGTTTAGGAGGACCAGGTCTACAATTCTCCTGCGTAGTATATGTTGTTGAACAATCTTTTTCTATGTCTGGTCCGTATTTAGTACATTCACCACCGGTTGTCCATGTTCTTGTCGCATCTCTATAACAGGTTTCACAGCTTCTAATATCGTCACAATCTTTCCAATGACAAGTTATTGTGCCATCTTCACTTGTTGACGTACTTGTGCTTTCGTGTGGGCCTTCCCATTCTGTACAATTATATTCGTATGTTGTTTCAACTTTATATTCTGCACATCTTTTTTCTTCGGTAGGAGCATTGATTAGGCCAATATCACCCCCAGCTCCAGAACCAACACTATTGGCATAACCAATTAGTTCTCCTGCATATAGTTTCCATTCCTCTATAAAAGGTCCTCTTTCACTTTCAGGAATATCCTCAAGGTCTAGCAATGTCGTTAAGCCATCAACAGTGATGCCGAATGGAGTTACTTTTGTATATTCTCCAGATGTACTTGTCCAATTACCACCGGTATATCCGGCATCACCGCCACCGCCGCCACCGCCAATGGCACTAACCTGAAAATATGCTGCTTTTTTAGGTGGCGTAAATACGCAGTTGTCGGTTGCTCTGTTAAACAATTCTTGTTGTTGAAATTTGCCTGCCCATTTAGCTTCTCTAAGTTGACCATTTTCATAGTAACACATGTATGCTCCATGGTTAACTAAAGAAGGTAATCTAAAGTGTTTTTTGGTGACAACAGGCGCGATAGCTGCAATAATTAATGATGCTACAAGTAGTATCATCATCAGTTCCACAAGGGAAAACGCTTTCAATTTCCTAATCATACTTTTATTCTATTCCTTTCATAATTATTACCATAAGATAAGTACACCACCAGCCGATCCATTCTGATTTTTACCCCCACCTTGACCAACGTTTGCGTCTTTGATTTTAGAGGTATATTGCAGACTTTCTATAATTCTATGTAAGTTTGATGGATTTGGGTCATCACCTTCTGCGGTTGTATTCATTAATAGTTCCATTGTGTACATTGATGGAGCGTATATATCATATACATTTGGAGTCCAATCGGGTCTATTTGCTTTATATGTTGCGGTTGGATCAAGAGAAACATCATCATAGTCGCTAAACTGACTTATATCATGATATACCCAAGTATTTGCATTTTTAGGTTTTGTATAAACATTATTTACGATGAATCGCGGATTACCCATTTCTACAGTACCGTCACTTTTTTCAGATTTGTAGGTTAACTTTTGTGTTATATAAGTACCTTTTGTACGACAGTAACTAACTTCTATTTTCCCGTCAACTACTCGACAAGTTGGTGTAATCTGGCAATCAAATTGTTCTAATGTACACCATTCAGTGATAGAACAATCTAGAATATCATTTACTGTAGTGTTTTCCAGGCTTGACACAGCTTTACCGCCATTTGCAGTTATCATAACATCATTATCTTGATTCTTTACTAAGGTAGTTTCGCCATTTTCAGCCGCGTTTGCACCTGTTTCCCGTTTCCCACCTTGTCCAGGTAGTATATAGTATTTTCTTTCGATTGATGCGTAGAATGTTGATACAAACTGACCTTCACTTGCACCACCTTTTGGACTTCCACCAGCTCCACCACCTACAGCATCTATAATCAAATATTTTGCATATGAAGGTGGTACAAATTCGCATACTTTTTTCATTTCTATTGAGCCATCTTCTTTCTCAAATCCAATTTCTTTAGTTGCTAATTTGCGCCCAGTTGTACTTCCTTCTGTATACATTTGTTGATATAATTTCCCGTTAGAATCGTAGTAGCATTCAAATCTACCATGTGCTTCTGATGCTACTTTTTCTTTTGGTCTATGAGCAACTGTGTTAGCCATAAGTGCAACAAATATTGCAACAATAAGCATTACAACAAATGCTTCAAATAAAGAAAATCCTCTTTTTAATTTATTATTCATTTTTATTATTACCATAAGATTACAACAGCTCCATCACTACCGCCACTTGCAGGGCATTTCATTTGTTTCTCGTTTGTACCATTTGTATAATTGGTTGATTCTTTTGAACGAGATTTTGGCTCCAATCCATTAGAGCATATGCTACTCCCTTTTTTAGTACATTTATAGACTTTTCCATTGGATATTTGCGTATAACAGTATATTTTCATCAAGCTTGTATCAAAATTACAATTATAAAATTTTGCATTTGTCGGATTATAAGCAGTTGGGGCGTTTTTGATATCGACATTTGTATATGTGAAACTATTATTAGCAGCATTGTATATATAATCTATTACTACTGTAAATTTTTTCCAATCTGCCTCAGGACCTGGATCAGCTACAGAATTTATATTCGATATCGCTGCTGAAGGTACCTTCCCAATAGCACAAGTATATGTTAGTGTTGTATAGTCTGATGTTAGCCAATCGCAGAACCCCTCTCTTTTTACAATTATAGGTGTTGATGAATCTATTGTTTTTAATTCACAGTTTGGTTCTGTTGAAAAATTACTCCGTGTAAAGAAGGCTTCTTTTATTTTGTCTGTAATATTTTTCCAATCTGACTCGATACGTCTATCATTGAAGCCTATTCCGTTATTATCATCATATTCATAATAAACTTGCCCATCTGTTTCTTTCGCATATTGAGTTTCTCCGCTACCTGAATCTCCAGCATTGCTAGGTACTTTTGTTTGTACCATATCATATTTTTCAACACTTTCAATAACATCATTAAAGCCAGATTTTTTACCTGCAATGGACGCCTTTGAGGATATCTCAAAATCTGTTGATGGTCCACCTACTAGGGAATACGAAATTCTACTGTCAATGTCTCCATTGCCACCCTTGCCACCTTTAGCGACTAAACCCTCAATAGGAGCTTCTCCATCATATATGTACATTATTTTGGTATCTTCACCATCACCACCTGAGCCATTGTTTGCTTTTGATATTTCTCCACCTTTACCAGGATATAATCTTAAAGTAACATTGCCTGGCAATTGGGGTAGAAATGTGGATACTATGTTTCCTGCACTTCCGCTAGAACGATATCGCAATATTTGTTTTGTATCTACAGAGCCTACATCAAATCGAGACTTTCCATCCCAAGGAATGGATGATTTAGGTAAAGTTACTTTGTCAACCCATGTTGCCCAATTAGGCCAAGGCATAGGGTTTGAAGTCATTAAATATGATATTGCTTGAACGTAGGGCTGCTTATCTTCTAAATCTGACACATTTACAGTGTCGATTGTTCCATCCCCATTGTCGATTTCTCTTGTGTATACAATTGCTCCAGCACCACCTCCGCCGACTGCGTGCATGATGAAATATATAGAGTTAGATGTCGGTTTAAATTCACAATATGTTGCACTCGCCCCAAGAGGTGTTTCTATTTCTCGACCATTTTCTTCGGCTGTATATGACCATAATTCTTTTTTGCCTGTTGTTTCATTAACCTTCCAGTAACATTCATATCTTCCGTGAGCTTTTCTTGTGTCTTTTATCTTAAATACTTTTTTAGTTACTGGCGGTAATGCCAATATGATAAGCATTATTACTGACATTACAACAAGTACTTCTGCTAAAGTATATGCGGTATTTTTTTTGTTTTTGTAATTACAGAAACTTCCAAACATCCATTATCCTCATCATCTCATAAAACCGCGTCCGGTTCTTTTTATCTATTCATTATTGTTCATATATTCATCTTATATATTATTTATGATAACATATGTAACAGACTTTTTCAAGTGTACTATATGCAATTAATACAACTATATCTTTAAAATCAAGCCTTCGATGATGTTTGCAGGGTTGAATTTGTATAAATAATAGTTTATAATAGTTTACATAATCATTATTGAGGAGATTTTTATATGATGAATAGCAGAAGTAATAAATGGGCAATGACTTTAGCTGAAATGCTCATGTGTATTTGTATTATGGGTGTTATTATAGCGATTACATTACCACTACTTAGAAATGTTATGCCAACCAAAGAAGATTCTTTTAGAAAAAAAACAAATTATCTTGTAGAACAAGTCGTTTCTCAATTATATGGTGATGAGATTATGTACCCTAAGAAAAGTGATTTCTATTCTCAAGGTTTCCAAAATACTGAAAAAGTTACTATAAACGGTGTTGAATATGAAGGCGATGATAAATTTTGTAAGCTTTTTGCAAGTAAGTTTGAGATTTCCTCTGAATCAGGCGCACTTGTTTGCGAAAATGAAATTGCTGAAACATCGACAACTCTTGCACGTGGAAAACGATCTTTTAGGGCTAAAGATGGTGTAGATTGGTATCTACCTGTTACTAATTTCCAAAATGGTGCTGCAGAGATTATGGTGGATGTTAATGGTGATGAACTACCAAATTGCTTGGATGGGGCTACTGATTGTAGTAAACCAGACAGGTTTTTATATTATGTTAAAGCTGATGGTGGTATTACTTATGACAAGCCTGAAAATGTTGTTAAAAATAAGTTTAAAATTACTGTGAATGTTTCTACTGTTGGGTGTGGAGGCGATGATGAGAATGAATGTCCTGAGGGGACTGATGGTGGATCATATAAGCTTGCAACATTATCGAATTCCGGAGTTGTTGGTTCTTGGTCTCCTGAAAAGACTGGAACGTCCAGTATAAATAATTTGGATAGTAATACTCGTTATATAATCAAGGCAAATCCTAAATCTGGGTATTATGTTGACTGGACTTTTGATCCGACACCAAATGTCACTGCTCCGGCTAAAAGAGTTAAAGTATATAATGCTGATCTTAAAGTAGATTTGAAGTTTCGTAAGAAATCAGAGTATTGTATAATCGTTGATACTCCATATTGTGCGGAAGATGATCCAAATGATTGTATAACAGCTAAATTGACATCTGGTTGTGGGTATAAAGAGTACGCTAACAAACAAGGTGATTATAAGTTAGAAGATGGTGCCTTTATATATCTTGGTAGAGGTTCTGATGGTGCTAAGTACAGATTTGAATGCGAAGGTATTTTAGATGCTTATGGTAATGAAATTCCAAGCCATGATTATGACGTGTCTATAGAAGGTCATCCCGTAAGAAATGCGGATGGTATTATCTCTCAGGATAAATCATATAATGCTGTATATGTATGTGGATTAAATACTGGTGATTATAAACTTGTAGTTACTCCTGAGGCTGGGTATAAAGTTACTCCTGTTTCTGTGGAACATCCAGAAGGTCGTTATGAACAGGATGTTAGACTTGGGACTGAAGATTTGTCTTTTGAAGTTAATTTATCAAGATAGTTAATTGAATCTTAATAAAAAGTCATAGGATTTGTATCCTATGACTTTTTAGATTATTCGTAAATTTTCATTCTGATATTTTCTTTTCCATTATTTATTGCTTCTTTTACTTTACTACCGCCGACTGAGTCACAATAGGTTTCTTCTGAGACTGTTCCAAGTATTTTCATTTGTTCCACATTTACAGATTTTAATCTTGATTCGTCAATATGGTTGTAGTTCGGTCCTATCATAATTTGGGCATCTTCTCTACCCATTTCTTTGCAAATTCGTTTACCAAATTTTATCAGTTCATCGGTTACTATCGGGTTAGAACCAAGTTTTCCGTTTGCTTCAAAACTGTCTATTACAAATGTTAGTTTACCGTCCATATCGGCAAAGAAACACATTGAATTTCCATATGAGTTTCCATATTTATCTACAAGTTCTATACCTCTATTGAAGTTATTTAGAAGATGCATTGGCGCTGAGTATCCTGCAAAACTTGAATCTACACTGTTGCAGCAGCCAACGTGGTTGCCGAAGAAGATGTTTCTTCCGATATTATTATCGTCTGATAATCTTAGGTATATGTCATTAACTGTTTTGGCACCTCTTATTTCTTTAATGTGGTTTGCTATATCTTTAAGGTGGTCTGTAAATGCTGCTATACCTGTTTTTTCATCTTCGGTTAATTGACAATTTGGGTTGTTGATTGATTGCCAATACTCGTTTTGAGTAATATAGTTTGTTACAGTTTCTGTAAATTTTTCTAAATCATTGTTTTTAATTTGTTCTCCATTTTTGTATAGATTATTATTGAAAATTGTGTAACCTTGTGCTGTCAAATTTTTCATTAATTTTTCTGTTTCTTCAGGTTTGATTTTTTGGAAAAATTCATCTTGGAATATATTTATTAAATTGTATGTTGTATTTTTGTATTCTGTATCAGGATCTGCTTCTACTGTGAAGGTATTGCTTTTTAGATTTGGGTCAAATGTGTTCCATTTGCCAAAATTTAAACCATGTTCCCTGAATTGTCTTGCTGTATCTTGATTTGCTTTTATTTGTTCAATAAGACCTAAATTTTGATATTCTTCATATTCCGCTGTTCCTGGGGTTGGCATTTCTAATCGGTTTTGGGTTAGTGGTCTTTCAGGGTGGATTTTTTGCAGTTCAATAAGTCGTCTGAAGTTTGTTTTAAAATCTTCTGTTGTTGAAAATAGTTTATCAAAATATTTTGAATCGAAATGAATTGTCTTTATTAAATCATCATTGATTTCTATTTTATAGTGTTGGTACATTGCTGTTAACATTGAGCTGTTAAATTCTGCGTCTGCATTTGGGATATTTACGTATGATACTACCATTCTTTTTAAATTTTCTAATGGCTTTGGAAATATTTTAGGTGTGGTGTATTTTTCAGGATGTGATTTCATATCCGCTTTTTTAATTTTGTATTCATCAATGTATTTTAATTTTTTCTCAAGCGGAGTTTGTGGATTGGTTAGCATTTGTTGTGCGAAAACATCCATTTGTGCCATTTGTTCTTCTATTGGTTTTGGGGTGTCTATTTGTTTATCTAGACGTGCTTGTTGCAAATATTCTCTTAGAATATTTTTTGTGTTTTGTGGAGCGTTTATTTCTCGGATAAATTTTTCAACACATGTTTCATAATCTGTTGTTTTATCTGTGAAAATTTTGTTTGCTAAATCGATTTGTTCTTTTGTCATTTCAGGTGAATGAATTAAATGCGTAAGTGTTCTTAGTGCATTTTCATCAACTTTTCCAGCTAAGGAGCCTAGTATGCGTAATCTTTTTACTTTGATTTCAGGTGACGGAAGCGTATCTAATCTTGTTTTTAAGTCTTCTATAAATGCATCAGAACATTCTCTTTTTAGTCTTGTACATTGATTTACAAAATTGATATAATTATCTATTTTTGCAGTTACAACATTATTCATTACGTCTTCGCCGAATAGTTCTGTTATTTCTTTTATGGATGAGGCATTATCTGCTATTCTTTTGACAACGTATGTGTCATCATGAGTTTGACCTTTTAACACTTCATGTTTTGAGCATAATTTTAATAGTTCATTGTATTTCTCTTCATTGAATTTTTCATCTTTGTAACAAGATGTTAGGAATTGTATAATTCCTTTGTCATCAAAATTTTTGTAATGAAGTTTTGAAACTTTTTCGTATGCATTTGGATAGTATTTATTTGTGTGTTTATATTTGCAAGCATATAAAATTCCTGCAATATTATCTTTTTCTATACCTAATTCTTCAAGTTTGGCAATGTTGTTGTATATGTCCATGTTGAAAATTTCAGGTTCTTTTTCGTTGTCTGTTTTTTCATGGCATACATTTATTAGATCTGATATATTATTTGGTGAGAATTTCCGATCTTGAAGGTTAAGCGCAAGTTTGAATATTCGATCTTGAAATTTGCCGTTGATATGGCATTGTTTAATTACTTCATAAGAAAGTCCTCTTTTAATTGCTTGTTTTAGTCTTTCATATGCTATCGGGTCTTTCTTTACAATTGAGATTGCAGTTGTTGGTGTTTTTTCTCCAAGGTTGTATAATTCAATACATTGTTCTAATGTTGTTGTATCAATTTCGCCATTTTCTGAGATACAATAATTTGCAATATTGCCGGCATTTTGAAGGTCTATTCCTTGAGCTAGCAGTTCTTTAATTTTTCCATATCTGGTTTGTGAAAAATGGCAATCTTGCTCATATTTATTAACTTGGCATTGGTAGAGTATATCTAAAACATCTCGTCCATCGTAGCCTTTGTCAATAAGTTCTATTGCTGCGTTATATGCTTGAAAATCAAATTTGTAGTCGTTGAATGAGTTATAACTTCTGCAAGCTTCCATTATATATTGTTCAGGATGACCGCAATACATAGAGTCATAATCAGAATTACGTTTGGTAAATTTGATGTTTTTATCTTCTAATTTTAGATAAGCATCTATTAGTCTTTCTGATGGGATGAATTTAGATTTGTTTTTTCCAAAAGTTTTGCGTTCAAATATAAGTTCCATTGGGACTTTTGTGGTGGTACATTTTTCGTGTAAATCTATATCAAATGTACGGTTATATTTATCTGTGGTTTTGAAAAAATCCATTGAAGATGGTTTTGTAGATATATAAGAATCATCTATTCGAACATAACTTTTTAGTAATCGTTCAAGGTTGTTTGGTCTGAATATTTCTTGTCCGTTTACCATATCGATTGATGGTTTTATATAGTTTACAAAATGTTTAATATTATAAGAATCTTGCGATTTATAGGGTTCAATTATTTTGTTATAAATTTCGTCACTAAATTCTTTTTTTTCTAATTCTCCTGTATATGGGTTAATATTTGAAAGTTTGCAGGCTTCAATACATTCAGCGATATGTTCTTCTTCTACTCCGTATTGTTTTAGTTGAAATGCTTTTTCTAATAGTTCAGGATTATATTTGTAGCTTGAATAAGATTGTTTTTTCTCTTTGCATGCTTCAAGTATTTCTGCTGCAGCTTCGGGATTTTCAAATACCGGTGGTTTGGCACTTTGTAGTTCTATAAATTTATTCAAAACTTCATCATCAAAAAGTACTATTGTCTGACTTTTTAAATCATTTGTTGGTGTTTTTATATACCTTGTTGCATTATACGTGCAGGCTTTGAATAATTTAGCATTAATTTTTTTCTGGGTTTTATATTCTTGCTTCCATGTGATGTCTGAAATCGCCTTGTTATTCCAGACTTTTTTCCCATAATCTAACAATGCTTTTGTATCACAACCTAGTTTATTTGCATCAATTATTTCTGAGGCTGAATAAAAAACTCTATCTGAAAAATTGTGTTGCCCAAGAATTGCTTTTGTAAGTCCATTAAATAGTTCAATGTCAAATTTCTCATCACCGTTGTCATCTTTTACTTTAGAGAGTATTAAAATGTCAAAAAGGGAATATCCTTCAACTTCAGGTAATTGAGGTAACGCTTTTTGAACTGTGCTGATTGCTTGGTCACTAAAAGTTTTGGAATTATCTTGTTTGTGTAGAAGACAAGCACTTATTACATCTTCTATATAACTATTACCGATATATTTCCTTAGTGCTATTGCTAAATCTAATCCCTTAGTTGTGATACAATTTGTACCATCGGTGTATTCTTCTTTTGATTTGGTAAAAATCTTTGCATAATTTGAAAAATGAATTTTATTCTGTACAAAAAGATCTATATATGGTAAAAGATCTTTTCTTACTTTGCAAATATTGCCGGAGGAGTCTCTGTCACATAAACTATTTAGCGTATCATTGTATTGGTAGGTTGAAAAACCATACGGGAATATTTCTTTATCTTCACTATATTTTTGTATAGTTTGTATTAGATATTTCCCGCATTCAAATAAATCATCATTAAAAATTTGATATTTGTTAGATGGTTCTTTTATAATACAAGGATTTAGGTAATTCTTAATTTCATTTTCAGCAATACCCATTTCGAGTAATTCATTTTTTGCTTGTTCTATTTTTTCATTTAATAGAATTTCAGCTTGTTCTTCTTCCAGTTGGTTTGCTGTTTCAATGTTTTCTTGTTGCTCAGGTTCTGTCGTTGTAATTGGAACTTCTGGGGTTTGAATTACATTGTTGTTTTCAACAGGTGTTTCTTCTTCCTGAATAGTTGTTGTTGGTTCTTCTATTTGATTTTCTGCTTGGGTTTCAGATTGAACGATTTCTTGTTGTGGTTCTGAAATTTCTGTATTGGATTGGTTTTCTTCTACAGGTCGTTCCATATAGTAGGCGTCTGTGCCGTTTGCATAATAATTATTCAGTGTTTCTTTTATTGTGAAACCTAAATTTTGATACATTCTAACAAGATTTCTGTTGCTTGCATCTACGTGTAAAGATAATGTGTTTGCTCCATTTTCTGTTGCATAATCAAGAATCTTCTCCCAAGCGTATTTTATTGTGTAGTAACCTTTTCTTGTGTTTCGGTATTCAGGTTTTAAACCAATAGAATCTATATACAAATCCCCGTTGTTAATCGGTTCAAGTTGATAGTAGCCTAAAATAGTGTTGTGATTATTTTCATCTCGCACAACGTATGTTGATAATTGATTGTTTTGGACAATATTTCGAAATTCTTCATAACTTTCGTAGGGATCTTGGTCTGCAAAAATTTGTTTATCAAGTTCGTAAACTTCTCGCATATCATTTTCGGAGTCGTTTACTTTTTCAGATTTTATCGCAATAGGTGTGTGGTTTACTATGTATTGTCTGTAAACTTCAGGACCTACGTGAATTTGAACTTCTTGAATAGGGTTTTGAACATTTTCATTTGTTTGATTTTCCCCTTGTTGCTGTCTTGTCGGACGTATCGTTTGTACTGGGTAAACATTTGGGGTAATGTTATTTCTTCTGTTTCCTTCTATCGGCATAAAATCTCCTACAACCTTCAACACTTATGTTTTATAAACACTTATTTTTCAGGTTTTTTGCTAGTTCCGATGTTTATATGAAAAAATATTAAGTAGGAATTTATATAAAAATATTTATATTTGAATTAAAATATTTATATGAAGGTTTTTGGTTATTTTTTAATATTTTTTGTTTTAGGTTGTATGGTTGTGAAGGCGGATGAATTTGTGCCGGATTTTAATAATATGCAAGTTCTTCGTTGTGATTACGAAGAAACAATCTATGAAGAAGATGGTAGCGAAGTTTCAACAAGTCAACAATATAAAATTTTTAGAATTGATGATGTTCATAATAAAATTTATGTTCAAAAAGATCCGATTTATAGAGTTTTAAAATTTGATAGCAATATTATAGAATATAATTCACAATATATGAGTGATTATTATATATCGGTAGAACATTCGGTAATAGACAGAGTTTCAGGAACATTTACTTCAAACGCAAGAATAACTTATGATAATTCGATTTTCGGAGTTCGAACATCAAAGTCAACAGGTACTTGCCAAGTTTTGAATTAATCATTTATAACAATTCTTGGTTATAAAACTTAATAAACTTTTCAATATATGGCAATTATATTCTCTTTATATGCCTATATAAAAGATCCGGCGGTTATTTGCAACCAAAAGTTCCTTTAGCAGCTTATACAACACCGGGAGAATATGTCATTTCAAAAGAAGGTGCCAAAGTCGGTTCAAAAGATTATAAATTGTATGGTGAAAGGGTTCTTGTTCTAAGTGGTGATCATACAAAAGAGATTTCTAAAGGTAAACAAACTTTAGCATTGCATAGAATTCCGACTTCTCCAATGGGAAGGCTTAGACAAAGGGTATTAAAAAATCGTTCTAAAAGAGATAATAGAGTTTCTTTTGGGTGTGTAAATTATTTGGTAGAAACTTTTGATAAAATGAGAAGTCTTATTAAAGGTGTTTCGACTAAAGTTTATATATTACCTGAAGAAAAAGGAAATTCTTTATATCTTGAGCAACAAGCTGATGGAACGTTTAAATTTTTTCAGAAAAAATATCGTTTCGAAAGTCAAGAAAACCTTAAAAGATAAGCATGTCTAACCTTTTTTATTGTTTTATTAAGTATTGTAACTGGTAAAAACACTTGATATTATTGGTTAAGAGGATATTTTGAAGATTTTTATAGCTTCTTCTAGCAAAAAAAAAAAATTAGATGCTTTACTATTTATATCGTAAAACTAACAAGGAGTAAATTAATGCGTGTTAATGAGAATAGAAATTATTGTGTGAAAAATACTCCGACATTTGGAGCTATCAAAAGTGTTAAATGTACCGGCTTGTATGAAGAATTTCCTGACTTAGGAAAAGATTTGGTTGATACTTTTCGCGCTAATCCAAAAGCTATGGAATTTTGTAAAAAATATGATGTCGATATTGTATTTTCTGCTATTCAAACCAGTATGAGTTCTGTAAAAACTTCTGTAGAGCTATTTTATGACGATATTACAAAAGGTAAGTTTAAGAAATTTTGGCAATCTTTAAATTCTAATGAAGATAAAGTTACTGTATCAAGTTTTTCAGGTACATATAATTATGATATCCCTGCTAGTTTAAGGGTAACTACTTTAGCGTTGAAAGAAAGGATTGCTGCAGCGGGTCTAAAAGGTAGCAAAGGAGATCTTGATTCGCGGTTAAAAATTACAGATGAAAAATTGCAAAAAGCTATAGCAGGAAGAGCAGATATACTTGCTAAAAAACGAGCAAAAAATGCGGCAAAAGATCCTGCTCAAGTTAAACTGGAAGAAGATACAGGCAAATTAGAAGACTCTATTAAAAATTTAATTAATAGTAGTAAATAATTTTTGCATATACAGGAGTAAAAATGATAAAACTAAATGCCCCATTAAAATATCCAAAAATTGATTTAAAAAATATAAAAACAGAGACCCTCGGTTGGGTAAGCCCTGATAATACTATAAATTTTCAAACTATCGAAGCTGCACAAACATATGCAAAAAATAGAGTTATCCAAGCATTAAAACAACCATTACCTAGTGAACGAGGAATAATTGTTAATAAAAACCGAATATTAAAAGAATTCGATGGAAGCTCAAGCAAAATTGAACTTCAAGAAAATCTACCAGAGACATTAACAGCATCTGCAGATTTTATACATGGACATCCAAACTTTTCGGAAAATGGAACAACCCCTGTAAGTCTTCATGATTACCTTTCATTAATTGCAAATAAATTTAACAGAATAATTGCATACAATCAAAACGGTGAATTCTCAATGCTTGAAAAACAACCTGAAAGTAAATTTATGCATTATTTACCCAAAAAATTAAGAGCAATAATTGATCTTTGTTCACGTATTGGAGTATCTTCAAGCGCAATAGAAAAATATTCAAATATGTGGAAACAACTTTTTCCGGTAAAATTACAAAATAATATTCCACCTTTAATAAATGCAAATATTAATAACGAAATTATAACAAATAGAAAACTTTTGGCGGAAGGTAAAAAATTACTAAATGATTCCAACTTAATTAATGAAGTTACAACAATAGAAACAGAACTCTTTAAAAATGGACAAGCTGCAAAAGAAATTGATAAATTCTGGCAAGAAGAAGCTAAACATTTAGGAGTTAACTACTCTACCAATTTTCAAAACCTTAAATAAAAAAGATTTTATTATTGTAGGATATTTTAATAATCTTATTTTGTAATTATTTAAGTTATTTGTTAACTTTTTATTATATTCTGATGTAAAATTTTATGTTTATTTATATATATGGTATAATTTGCATAATATAAAGGACAGACGATATTTTATATGCAAGGAATTCACAATAATCAAATCAATTTTAACGGTGCTTATATAGTTAAAGGTAGTGCAAAATCTGTTACTCGCTTCGAATCTGAATTGAATAGGGTTTTGATGAGCAAAAGAAAGTCCGATGTTTTAACTATGCCATTAACAGATGTGTATCATGATAACCAACCATATATGGAAATTTTGGTATGCACTGATACTCATTCTAATAATTTAAAAACTTATTTACAGCAAAAAGCAAAGTTAGAAGAAAAGAAAATCAAAAGGTTTGTGAAAGATTTTTACAGTTGGGACAGTGTAAAACAGAAAAAATGGGTTAGCAATTTACAAAAAGCTGTCGCTTATGCAAATGAAAATGACCAAAAAGTAACTGCTCCGGGTGAAATTTCATTACAGAAAGGCAATCCTGATAGTTTTCTTATTTGGTATAGTAAAATGATAAAAGAGGCAAATGCTTTGTACAAAAAAATTAGCGGACTTGGGAATTTACCTTTTCCTGCAAAGATAAGACGTCTTGATGCTGACAAAACTTTTGTTGCTTTGGTTGATGACAATTTTAATATCAAAGAAGGTTTTATTAGAGGCAAGTCTAGTAAGATTGATATTGAAGTTGTTGGAAATAAAGAGTATAGATATAAGAATGACAAATTTCATGAGATTATAACCTATAAAACAGAACCATTAGAAGAAAATGTAATAGAAACTTCTGACAAATTTTATTACGACAAAAACGGAAATCTTCAAAGAGTAGTACGTAGAGATACATTGGGAAAGGTTCTTGATATAAAGAATATAAAACACGAATAAAAATATTAAACAAGAAGTAAACATGAGAGGTTTTAAAATATGAGAGTTCAAGCAATAAATAATAATAATATTCAGAATAATATTGATTTCAAAGCAAAGATTGATTTAAGTGGCGGTGGGTTTTTCAAAGGCCCAAAATCATTGTTGCCAAAAAATTCATTAGAAAGACTTGAAGCAAAAGCCAAAAATATTGGTACTGATAAGGATACAATATTTGTGAATATTTTCAATTTTAATCCAAATTCGCCAGGAGCAATTTGGAGTAGAAGTAAAAATCTTAAAACAAAATTATATTTGTATCATGATTTTCCAAGTAAAAACAGCCGTGATGTTAATTTTCCGGAGCCTAAAATTATAGATGGCGAAATTGAAAAACGAAAAGTTTCTGCGTATAGAGCAATATGGGAATATATTAATTCATTGCAAGAAAAATTTAGTAAATAATAAATTGTGTGTAGGGTGTGTCAAATGATGCACCCTATATGATTATAATTTTTTAATTACATTCTGCCAATATTCGTTTTTATATATTTGTTTTAATCCATTTGCATAAATCTTATTGGCTTCGTTGCCCTCATCAGTTATTAGCTTATTCAGATAATCAATCATTTTATTATATGTTTGTTTAACGGTTATGTTAATATTGCTGTCATTTTTATTGTTGAATAATTTTTCGAATAATAAAGCCTTAATATCCATTTTGCTTTGTTCAATTTGCATAACAATATCACTAGGGTTTTGAAGTACATTTGCAGTTGCTCTATCATATTTTATGCCTTGTAAGATTAACTGTTTTTATTATTCTCGTGTGATTTTGTCATATCTATTTCTTTTTCCCAAGAATTGATTTTGTTTATTTTATCTTAAAAGAAGGTATCAACCCCTGTGATTTTTGAAGTATTGTAAAATTTTTAACCAAAGTAGCAAAAATAAATTTTACACTTTTTATATTTCCTTATAACACTGAATAGTAGATATAAATGTCTTTCCCAGCCCAATAATTATTTAAATCAGTTTTGTAGGTCTGATTTAAGAATTCAATGAAAATACTTTTTTATACACCCCTCTGCTTAACAAAAGAATTATATTAGGAATTTAATTATGAAAATTTTAGATAATGTACCCCAAAATAGTATAAACTTTACATCAATAGAATTAAAACCGGAAGAAAAAGAAAATTCTGACAGATTAATCGAAAGTCTTAGAACTTCAAAAAATAATGATAAGATTAAGACGGATTTGTTTGATATGTATGATGTACATATTCGAAAAGAAGCCTTTCAAAAGTTAAAAAATAAACGTTCACCAAGAGCTTTGATACAGCAAATGTATCTTAATTTCTATGAAGCATTAGATAATATAGAAACTCTTACGACACAAAAGTTGGTTGATATTTTAAATGCAACTAAAGCTGATAAGATCAGAAAAAATAGACCAAATCCTCAAGATAATATCGATTCAGCAGAAAATAAAAATGATAAATTCAGTCAATATAAGAAATATTTTCATTTAAAGTAATCAAGTAAAACTTTGCAAAGTTAATATCAAAAAGTTCCATAATAATAAGATCCTGAAACGAGTTCAGGATGACCTTTTAGGTGTTTATATTTCAAGTAATGCTTGAAATATATTTGCTGAATGATGCAATGTTACAAAGTGTAAATATTTGCTCAAATAAAGTCAATATCCTAGCATATTTTATTTTTAATAAAATGTTAGTATTGTAGATGTAAAATAGAAGGAAAACTGTAATGTCAAAAGTATTGAATTCTCAAACTTTTAATAAATTAAATGCTCCATTTAAAGGTGCTCCAAATCAATGCCGTAAACTTTCTGCAGAAGAAAAGAAGATGTTAAACGAGTATATGAGAAAAGCATTATTACAATCTTATAAAGACAGTAATAAATTTGAATTTTTTCAGAAATATCTGCTTCCAATTTATAAAAAAGTTGCAGATGTCAGCGTAAAAATTGAAAAAATTTTTCATAAAGTTTTAAAATAAATCAAAAAAAAACAGAGAGGATGGGATTCGAACCCACGGTGAAGTTACCCTCACACAACCTTTCCAAGATTGCACCTTAAGCCGCTCGGACACCTCTCTTTGTTTCTATCTTATTCCATTCTACTAAAAGATTTTCTTATTGTAAATATATTTATTATTATTTTTTCAACTACCCGATTATTTATGTTTTTATTTGAAATTTAATCAAAATTATTTAAGGCATAAAAGTATTGTGAATGATTTTGAAATTATTTATCCTATAAATGTTTTTTACAAGGGGGAGAAATGTCAAAGTTTGCAATACAAATTGTTAAAGAGTCAGGTGTGGATGTTGATAAGTTATTAGAACTTCTTATATCGGGTGCAACTTCTGAAATTTCTACTTATTATCATTATGATTTGTTATGTAGAAATCTTTCTGATTGTGAGGGTGAAGATTTGTATGCACTTGTCGAAATTGCCAAATTGGAAGACAAAAATCATTATGATGCTTTGACGACAAGAATTTATGAACTTGGTGGAGAGCTTCCTCAAGATTTGACTAAGTGTGGATATCTGACTGAAGGTGATTTGGTTGATGGGGTTGTTAATCCTATTGATATATTGAAAATTTTGAGAGAAACAGAGGCTTGTGCTATGGAAGGTTACAATGAAATTTGTAAAATGACTTATAGCAAAGATTTTAGAACTTATGATTTGGCGTTGGCTATATTGCATGAAAAAACAGAACATGAAAGTTGGTTTTCGGGGTTTTTAGATGGCGAACCAACTGAACAATATATTCGTCAAGGTGTAACATCTCCATTTGTTAGAAAATTTTTGAATAATGGCGATATAATAGAATAAATTTCTAATTGCTGCTGGACTTAAATTTTGCCGTGTGTTAGACTAGCAATATAAAAAATATTGAAAATAAAGACAGATGGCTTCGTAGCTCAGCAGGATAGAGCAGTGGTTTCCTAAACCAAAGATCGCGCGTTCGAATCGCGCCGGGGCCATTTTTTGTTGGGTAATTATTATTAAATAAATATATAGGCAGCGATGAGAACGCCAACTTGCGTTCGAGCGAAAACGAGCTGAGGCTGGAGCAATTTTACATAAAAAGGATAATTATTTTATCTTTTTTACAAATTCTATGGCTTCTTCTTTTGTTGTTATATCACCTGATATTTGAGCTTCTTTCAAGGTGTCCAGTATTTCACCCAATTTTGGTGATGGTGTTATATTTAAGATTTTCATAATATCGTTTCCATCAAGAAGTTTTGGTAGTGGTTTTAGTGTCTTTTGGGTTTCGATACAGAAATTCATCAAGTTATTCAGTGAATTTATATTTTCAGAAACAATTTCTTCTGTAATTTCAGGTCCTAATGCTGATAATCTATCTGCTTGAGCGATTAGGATATTATCAATGGCATTATCTTCAGATTTTCTTAGGTATCTCATAAGGGTTTTGTCGTTTCTATCAGGAGCTGAAACTACTGCTGTCGGGTACATGTGTTTTTTTATAATATATGAGATATACTCAATTTGTTTATTAGAAAAACATAGTTTTTTTAGCATAGGAATAGCGATTTTTGCGCCTTCAGAATCGTGTTTGATAAATCTATGTCGTTTAGTATCTTCTTCTATTGTCCAAGTTGAAGGTTTTCCTATGTCGTGTAGAAAACAGGCCAGTTTCAGGTGTGCAATTCTTGAAAATCCGCCAAAATCTATTTTATCCATGTGGGTTTTAACTTCGGGAGAGGAATTTTCGTATAGAATTTGAACTTGTTTTACTGTTTCAATACTGTGGTTGAAAAGGTCTAGGTGGTGATGTTGATTTGGGGGAACTTGTTTTAATTCTTTTACTATTTGAAATATTTTTTCTAACAAGCCTGCTTTATCCATAAGCAAAAGACTTTCGGCACAATATTTACCGCTAAAAAGTTTCATCAATTCATATTCTATACGTTCTTTTGCGGGTTTATTTATGAGTTGTGCGTGTTTTAAGACGATTTTAAAAAGGCTTTCAGTTGGTTCAAACCCAAGTAGAGAGTAAAATCTAAATACACGAAGAAGTCTTAGCGGATCATCGGTAAAATTTTCTTCTGTAATTTCGCACAGAACTTTGTTGTTCAAATCTTGTATATATTCTTGGCAAATTTGCGGAATTTCTCCTGTTTTTATATTTATTGCAATAGCATTTATTGTCAAATCACGTCTTTTTATGTCGTTTTCGAGAGAATTTTCGACAGGGTTTGTAATATCTAAATAATTTATTTTATCAGGTAAAACGACTCTATATATTTTATTTTCTTCATCAAGCGGGATGAATTTTCCGTCAAAAAATTGGGCAACTTTTTTTGCGAAAATTCCGGCATCTTCATCTGTGATTATCAAATCTTTATCATAGGAGTTTTGCCCAAGTAAATAATCACGAGTGCTTCCGCCGACAAGGTAGATTTCATTATCAAAAAAACTTGCGATATTATTTAATATGGCATCATTTTTTATATTATTTGTCAAAGTTTGAATATTCATAAATTATATTACCTAATCCAACAATAGTTGCACTTTCTGCTCTAAGGATAAGATTTCCAAGTGTTAGCATTTCAAGATTTTTTAATTTAAAATAATCAAATTCTTCTTGTGAAAATCCGCCTTCCGGTCCTATAAGAACAAGAACTTTGTCATTCTTTTGTATTGGAGATTTTTTGAACATATCTCTTATTGTTTTATCTGCAATTCTTTCGCAAAATACAATAATTTTGTCAAAAGCTTCGTTTTCTAACAATTTTTGAATTGTTGTTGCTTCATAGCATTGAGGAATATTTGAACGTTCACATTGTTTAGATGATTCGTACATAATTTTTTGCCACTTAGGAATTTTCTTATCTACAACAGAACGGTTTAGTGCGCAGTTATCTGTTATGATGGGGTAAACTCCTGTTACTCCAAGTTCTGTTGCTTTTTCAATCAATAAATTTTGGGCATCTGATCTTAGCGGACTTTGTGCTAAATAAAGTTCAAATTCTAAATATCTTTGTGATGGGTATGATTTTTCGATTTTTGCTTGAATTTTATTTCCCGTAATTTCAGAGATTATTGTTTCGTATTGAATTTGGTTTTCATCTATGAGCAGTAATCTTTCACCGGCGCGCGAGCGAAGTGAGCGCGCTATATGTTGATAATTCTCTTTGTCTGTTATTTCTATTGTTTTATCGTTTATTTGTTTTGAATTGATGAAAAAATGTGGCATATTTTACCTCTTTTTTATTGATTTTAGCACAAAGGTTTTATATATGCTTTTGGGGGTTAATCCAAAACTATTTCTTTTTCGTTTCTATATGTCACATAGCCTAAGTTTGCGCCAGGTGGTTTCCGCAAATACTTTCTTTTGGTATAAATTACGCCAATTTTTGAGGAATTTTTTGCACTGGAATATTCTTTTGCTAATTTGGCACATTTTAAAATTAGTTCATCTGTTATTTCTTGAGTTTTTAAAAGTACATGTGAGCCTGCGCAGTTATGTACGTGGAACCATAAATCATCTTCATCTGCTAATTTTGATATTATATAGTCATTTTGTTTGTTATTTTTGCCTATGTAGATAGTTGTTGTATCGTTAGGCGTAAGTTTTAGAATTTCTGATATTTGAATTTTGGATTTCTTTTTATGTTGAATTTCTTCTTCTATTATTTCGTCTTTTATTTCCAGCAAGTCATTAATATTTTGTGCTGAATTTATTGAGTATAGTATTTGTTCAAAGTATGTTTTATTTGCCTTGTATTCTTCTATAAGTTCTGTAAGTTTTGTTTTTGAGGCTTTTGATTTGTTGTAAAGTTTATAAAACTCGTTTGCATTATCTTTTATTGTTTTAAGTTTATCCAGTGAAATTTGAATTTGTTTATTATTTTCGTAGTCGTATACTGAAACGTTTTCGCTATAGTCTTTTAGCTGGTAAAGGTTTGCCATTAGCAAATCTCCGTATAATCTGTATTTATCAGAATCAGAATCGGAAATTAATTTGTATTCCATTTGTTTAAGAGTTTTGCTAACTTTTTTTAGTTTCTTTGAAATTATTGAATGATAGTGCGTTTTTAGTGTTTCATATTTATTTAATCCAATGTAGTGCGCATAATAATCATCAATCATTTCATTGACGGTGCTATATTTAATGGTATTGTTTTGGGGTAAAAGATTTTCAAATAATGAATAAGTTTTAAAATCTTTGGTTATGCAAGGAGATATGTTTTTAAGTTGAATATAATTTTTTATTTGCTCCAATGGCGTTGCTTGACACTGGTTTTCAAAATTTTTTGAAATCATATAGAAATCATCCGATAATCTTGAATAATCTATTTCGCCATTGTATGTTAAAATATTAGTTTTTTGCTGTTTGGGAGGATAAATGTATGGTAGGGAGCCGTATATTTCGCGTTCTCGACTTTTTTCAGCTCCGACATTATGCGCACAACCTATTATTATATTTGTGTCGTAGTTGTATAAAATAACGTTTGAATGTTTTCCCATAAATTCAAATGCCAGACATAAATATATGTTATCCCCCAGTTCGTTGTATGATTCAATGTAAAATTCAAGTATCCTTTCATTTTCGGGTTGATTAACTTTTGCTATTTTTGAATTCTCTAAATATTTTCTTAATAGCATACAAAACATTGGAGGTTTTTGCGGAATTTCCAGTTGTCGTTTTTCGTAGTTTGTCTTACTCAAAAAACAGGCATGGTAAAATTGAGGGTTTATATTTACGTAAAATTGCTTGGTTTCTCCGTTGTTTCTCAATGAAAATATAAATTCCCGTCTTGTCGGCTGTTGAATTTTAGATATTCTTGCCCCGTCAATAAAACCTTCTAATTCAGTGTTTAGGGCTTTTAGTGTTAAGGCATCAAATGTAATCATTGCTCTTTCATATTACTAGAAAATTGATATATTGTCTATTTTTGATTTCTATGTTATTCTTGTAGAAAAAAGAGGAGAATGATTAAGAGATGGAAGAAAACAACGAACAACAAATAGTGGAAAATGGAAGATTAATTCTGGGTAATTCGGTTTACGTAATGATTACAACCAGAGATTATGTCGTAAAAGGTAATCTTTGTTTACCTGTAAATACAGGTGCAGCCAATCCTACTCCGGAAAACTTGTTATTCTATGTATTAAATTGCGGTAATATGTTTATTACTTTGAGAAACTGTGTAATTACAACAAAAGATACTATTGAATATATTCCGGAAAGAGTTGATTGTTACAATATTAACCTTAATATTGTTGAGTCTTGCCGTATTATTGAAGATGAAGTTCGTTAATTATAAAAAATCTTTCCGTGATTTTTCAAAGTGTTTTTGCTAATATAATGTTGAAAATATAAATAGATATAAAGGAAACAAAAAATGATTAAAAGCAGATTCAAAGATCATGAATGCGGAAAGTTAAACCTGCAAAATATTGGTGAAGAAGTTACTTTGTCAGGTTGGGTTTCTTGTATTCGTGATTTAGGCGGTATTTTATTTGTCGAATTAAGAGACAGAAGCGGATTTTTCCAAATAGTTGCTAATCCGCAAATTAATCCACAGATTCACAAAGTTTTAGAACATGTTAGATCAGAATATGTTATTAAAGTTTCAGGTAAAGTTTCCAAACGCCCTGAAGAAACTTATAACGAAAAATATCCTACAGGTCAGGTCGAAATGTATCCTGATTCTATAGAAGTTCTTTCAGAAGCAAAAGTTTTACCTTTTGTTTTGGATGATAATAATGTTTCTGAAGACATCAGATTGAAATACAGATATCTTGATTTAAGACGTGAACCAATGTTATCAAAACTTGTTATGCGTCATAATATTGTTCAAGCAATTCGTAATTATATGAATAATTTGGATTTTCTGGAAGTTGAAACTCCAATATTAATCAAAACAACTCCTGAAGGTGCAAGAGATTATTTGGTTCCATCAAGAGTTCAAGAAGGTAAATTTTATGCTCTTCCTCAATCTCCTCAAATTTTCAAACAGTTATTGATGGTTGGTGGTATTGAAAGATATTATCAAATCGCAAAATGTTTCAGAGATGAAGATTTAAGAGCAGACAGACAACCGGAATTCACTCAAGTTGATATCGAAATGTCATTTGTAGAACAACAAGATGTTATAAGAGTTGTTGAAGGTCTTATTGTTGATGCGTTTAAAGCTGCAGGGGTTGAAATTAAACCTCCGTTTATTCAAATGCCTTGGCAAGAAGCTATGGATAGATTTGGTTCAGATAAGCCTGATACCAGATTTGGTCTTGAATTGTTCGATATAGGTGATATTATTCTTCAATCTGAGTTCCAAATTGTTAAGAATACTTTGGAAAATGGTGGTATCGTTCGTGGTATAAGAATTCCTGGCGGTGCTAAGTATTCAAGAAAAGAAATTGATGATATTACCAAATTGGCAGTTTCATTTGGTGCCAAAGCACTTGCTAATATTATTTATAATGAAGATGGAACAGCTAAATCTCCTGTATTGAAATTTGTTACAGAAGAACAAGCAAAACAAATTCAAGACAGAGCCGGTGCTCAACCTGGTGATATTATATTCTTCGTAGCTGATAAACCTAAATTGGTTTATGATGTTATGGGTAGATTAAGATTACATTTTGGCAAATCTTTGAATTTGATTGACGAAAGCAAACATAATTTGTTATGGGTAGTTGATTTCCCTATGTTTGAATGGTCAGATGAAGAAGGTAGATTTATGGCAATGCACCATCCGTTCACTTCTCCTAATTTGGAAGATTTGGATAAACTTGATTCAGGTGATTTGGGTAATGTTAAATCTATCGCTTATGATATCGTTTATAACGGAACTGAATTGGGTGGCGGATCTGTTAGAATTCACTCTCCTGAAGTTCAGAAGAAAATCTTTAAGGCTTTAGGTTTAACAGAAGAAGAAGCAACTGAAAAATTCGGATTTATGGTTAACGCATTGCAGTATGGAACACCTCCTCATGCTGGTTTAGCAATCGGTTTGGATAGACTTGTCGCATTACTTGCCAGAACAGATTCTATTCGTGATGTTATTGCATTCCCTAAAAATGCCGGTGCAAAATGCTTGATGAGTGATGCTCCTGGTATTGCTTCTGCTCAGCAGTTGAGAGAATTGCACATTAAAAGTACCGCTAATTTAGGAAAATAAGGGTTACTTTATAAATAAAATAATAAAAAGCCCCACATTGTATGGGGCTTTTTTATAGGAGAGATTAATGGGCGAAAAAAGTTATCAAGATATAAAAAGAGAGTTTACGTATTTTTACCACAATAAGGTTCTGAAAGTTCTTCCAGCATATGAAAGAAATAGAAAAATTGCGGCAAAGAAACAATTTATGTTTTGGATGGTTTTTGGTGGCGTTTTTTTTATTTGGTTTGTCTTGCAGTTGGGTAGAGTTTTTAATGGTGCGGGATATAGTATATTTTTGGGTATAGTTATTGTTATTTGGATTAGTTGTTTGATATCTCTTCTTTATCTTACAAGGAATGATAAAAAAGATTCCAGAGGTGCTGTCAGAATAGAAAATGATTTTGAAGGTAAATTGAAACGCAAACTAATGTGGGAGTTAGTTGGTATATTTTTGGAAGATGCAAAGTGGTATAGAGGAGCATTGCTAACTATAGAAGATAGTGTTGGAGTGGATAAAGATGGGTTCCCTATATATTCAAATGAAACAATTAGACACCAAGAGGATATGAAAAACAGGACAAAATTTTTGAGAGCTCAAAATATTATGAATCCTTTTCCTTGGATATTTTATGATGATATTATGTTTGGTAAATTTAAAAATGTTCGAGTTAGTATTATGGAAGGGAATGCTTGCATTATAAACATTGTTTCTGTAGTATTTCTAATAATAGGATTGGGATTTTGTTCTTTTATATTAAATATATTACTTATTCCTATAATTATTATATTGCTGATAGTTTTTTCTAAAAAAATATATCAGTATGCACCTTTTCGTGGTGTGATAGTTGTATTAGAAATGAATAAAAGATTTTCAGGACATACTTTTTTCTTTGAAAAATCTATTACTGCAAATAAAATTCCTATTGATAAGAAAAAAGTATCTGCAGTAATGTTGGAAAAATCTGATTTTTCCGATAAATATCAAGTTTTTTCGGATAATCAAATTGAGGCAAGATATTTGCTTACTACTGCAATGATGGAAAGAATTGAAGGTTTATCTTTTGCATTCAAGGCAAAATCTGTTAGGGGTTCTTTTATGAACAATAAATTAACTCTTGCTATAAATACAGGAAGAGATATGTTTTCTATGGGTGGAGATTTTAAAGAATCTGATTCAAATGTATTTATGCAGCTTTATGATGAAATAATTTCTGTTTTGCAGATTATTGATGAGTTGAAACTTGATGAACATACAGGTTTGTAATTTTTAAATTCATAAATTTTGTAAAAAAGCCCTTATTTATAAGGGCTTTTTTGTTTTACAATTATTAAATATTTTCATTTTTAGCAGGTTTTGATTTGATTTTAAATATATTTTTAAATCTTTCTATTTGTTGTTTTTTTAATTCTGATTTTATACTTGGTATTGTTTCGTCATATAACATTGCATAGATTTCTGATTTTGTTGCATTAGGACTGGAGTTTCCGATTGATTCCTGCCAAAATCTTTCGACAGCACCTCCGGTTTTGTATGCTCTTGATTCATCTCTTAAAACAAGTCGCAGTGCCTTTAATACTTTAATATTTGTTTTATAATCTTTTTGATCCATTAAACTATGGATGAAACAATCAAGATTATTTCGAAGGGCTTTGTATGAGTTCATACCCATTTGTTTCAACAGACCTTCTCTACTTAGTGCGTGCTCAATGTACCCCCAAAGTGCATTCCCATCTTCTAATCGGCTACGCCATAAAAGACCTTGTTGTAAATCCATATTTTTTTCGTTTAATAATTGTCCATATTTTTGTACAAATTTATTTAAAAATTTTTGACTATGTAATTTAAGATATATTTTTTCAAGTGCTGCTCTTGGGCTTATGGCTTTGAATAATACATGTTCCAATTCGTGGGCGGCAATATTTAATGCAGCTTCTGTTTTTTCTCCTGCCGTTCTCAACGATAATAGTATGGTTTTATCTTTAGGATTTTGTAAGACTGCGGATCTAGAACCCATAAAATACATTTTTGCTAAATCATCATCAAAACCCAGACTCTTTGTATATTTTTTGAATGTGTCTAAATCATCAGTAATAACAATTTTGCTTGCTTTTTTTGTTCCAACAGCTTCTGTTAGTAGTTTTCTTAATTTTTCTAAATCAATATTTTCACCGGGTTTACAATCTTTGCCTAATTCTATTCCAATTTTTTTGCAGGTTCTAACAATTTCTTTTTGGGGCATTATACCAGTGGCGTTGTATAATAATCGTGAAATAATTGCCATATTATATTTCTTCCTTTCTCCTATTGTTTATATAAAAACATTCCACTAAAAAATTTGCTATTTAAAATTTTTTTTAATAAATCTATGTGCTTCAATAACGTCATCATAATTTATAGGAGGTGGTCCTTCAATAATTTCGAGTGGGGTATGTTTTTCTGTTTTGGGGTTAATGTTCAAAATTATTTCGCCAAAATCTTTTCCGCATTTTTCGCATATCAAATTACAAATTAAAGTGTCACTGTGTTTTTCAATGATTTTAAAGGATTCTTTAGAAAAATCATTTTTGCAGTGAGAACAGCATAATTCTTTAAATAATGTGCTAATTAGCGTTTCGGTAATAATGTTATTATCGTTCATCTTTATTAACTTATGTAAAGTTTCTCATTCAAAAAAGTGATATAATGTTATTTTACTTCAAAAAATGGGATTAATATACATGTAACCAAAGGAGGTTATCATGGCAATTAATCTTATTTTATTCGGTTTTATTGTGTACACTGCATTAATTGTTATTCCAAGCATCTGGGAAGAATTAACCGCAGAAGGCTAATCTTTGACTGATATTTGGCAAAATTGGTGAGTGTAGGATAGAGTTCGTGGTCAGTTTAGTGTTAAATGTACGCTTATTAAATAGGCGGTTAGTTTGAGTTGCTTAAAATTCAAAAACCATAGTTGATAAACATACACTTAATCACTGGAACGGGGGTTATGGGCAATTTGCGCATAACCTCCGGTTCGGTGTCTATATTAAACATTAAACATATTTTTAACGGTATTTAAAGCTTTGTTTAATGGCTTTGCTGCATCTTGTAATTTTTGTGCAATTGGTAAGAAATCTTTAAGTTCTTGCGCATTCATTACCGGCATAGGTTTTTTGGCACCTTTGAATTTTAATTGGTGTAATACTTCACTATTTATAAAGAAGTCTTTAGGATATGTAGTTACAGATTCAATACCTAGTTTTCCTAACTTTGTACCTTCTCCTGGTTGTACAACTCTTATTCCTGCACCAATATCTTTAAATGTTTTTGTCCCTGTTGTTAAGTTTAATGTTCCTGGAATTTTTGTAACATCATCAGAAATAATACTTACTTTTTGAGCAACTTTAGGTGTTTTACCTACAACTTTTTTAGCTTCCTTAAGTGCATTTGTACTTACTTTTGCAATATTTGCAGTAACTTTTGACACTAAACTCATAACAAAACCTTACCTTTCTTTTTCTTTCCTACATCTTGAAATTTCTACTTACCTATTTATAAAGTATTTTTAGGCGAGAAATTTGCGTTTGCTTTGTTTTAATTTATAATTGCATAGTTTGAAAGGCTTTATTCATAACGATATTTAAATGAAATATTGTGAGTTACAAAACTTTACAATCGTTTTTTTAGTTAAATTTTTACGGAATTCCAAACTTTATAAGAGCCTAAGTATCTGAAGAATGATGTTTTAGGACGAATTTCGCTAATTATATTTATTAGGTTTGAACTTCTGATATGACCATCGAAAGTTGCAATAAATATATATTTATCAGGTTCAATTTTAGATGGTCTTGATGAAATGTATGAAAGATTGATATTATTTTCGAGAAATATTTTTAGAATTTCTAATAAAGCTCCAGGTGTATGGTTAATTCTAAAAGCCACAGTGGTATGGTCTTTTCCTGTTGGGTTGGTTTCTATATCGCCTATTAAAATGTATTTTGTATTGTTATTTTTATCATCGTGAATGTTTTCTTTTAGAATATTTAATCTATACTGTTCTGCAATTTTTCTATTTCCTATTGCAGCATAAGTAAGATTATGATTAGATAATTCACGAGCGGCTTCTATCATTGTCGGAACTTCAATAATGTTCAGATTATAAGGCATTTCATTATTCATGAAATCCTGACATTTTGTTATAAGTCTTGGGGTTGCGATTATTCCTGTAATACTGTAAAACTCTGTTGTCTTTGAAAGCAGGCAATATTCTATAGGAAGTGTAATTTCAGACACAATTCTAATATTTGGATTTGAAGAAGCCATAAGGGCATCTAAAGATTCTCTGATTGTTCCGTCTAAGGTATTTTCAACAGGTAAAATCCCGAGAGAATCAGGAGTTTCGCTAACATAATCAACAATTTGTTTAATTGTTTTCATTGGAGTTGAAAAGCATTGAATATTATATTTTGTACAAATTTCGTCTTTTGCAATTTCAGAAAAAGAACATTCAGGTTCTAAGAAAACAATATTTTTCACACTTTCAAAATTTGGCATTTGCTAAACTCCATATTTCAATTACAATTATATCAGAAATAAATGAGAAGGGAATAAATGGCTAATATAAAATTTGGAACAGACGGCTGGCGTGCTGTTGTGGGTAAAGATTTTAACGAAGAAAATGTTGCACTTGTTACAAATGCAATAGGAAAATACGTTTTTGAAAATTTTGGAATTTATAAACCTATAATTATTGGTTATGATCCGAGAAATATGGCAAAAGAATATTCTATGCAATGTGCAGAAATCTTAGCAAATGTTGGATTTAAGGTTTTATACAGTGACAAAGTTATACCAACGCCTGTTCTTGCATATAATGCAAAACTTTTGGATGCTTGTGCAATTATGTTTACAGCGTCACACAATCCGCCTGAATATTTAGGAATGAAGTTTATTCCTGATTACGCCGGACCTGCAACAAGTGATATTACTGATGAAATTGTTGCAAATATTGGGCAAAGTATTATGAAATGTGTTAAAGGGAAATTAATATATACTGATTTTTCTAAAAATTATTTCAAACACATTAGAACTCTTATCGATTTTCAAAGGATAAAAGATTATGCGCCTCATATAATTTTTGATGGATTATATGCTGCAAGTATTGGATATTTTGATAAGCTTTTATCAGATAGAGGAATAGAATATGACAGTATTCACATGTATCATGATCCGAATTTCGGCGGTGGAATGCCTGAACCGAAACCTCAATATATGTCTGAGATGATGAATTATGTTAAAAATCACGAAAAATATGTTGGGTTTGCTAATGACGGAGATTCTGACAGGTTTGGTGTTGTTAATGAAAATGGTGAATATGTTACTCCAAACGAAATTATCGGAATTTTGTTAATGCACTTGAAAAAACATAAAAAGCTTAACGGATCTATAGTTAAAACTGTTGCCGCAAGTTTAATGCTTGATATTTTGGCTGAGAAATTAGGAGTAGAAGTTATAGAAACTCCTGTAGGTTTTAAACATGTCGGCGAGGCTATGCGTAAGTATAATCCTATCATTGGCGGTGAAGAATCCGGAGGCTTAAGTATTCAAGGTCATATTCCTGAAAAAGACGGAATCCTTGCTAATCTCCTCATATTAGAAGCTATGGCTTATGAAAATAGAACTTTAGTTCAGCTTCAAAATGAATTACATAAGTTTGTCGGATGTTCATTTATAAATACTCGTGTTGACAAAAGGTTAAATAATGTGGATGAAGTTAAGCCCGTATTGGAAGAATTTTCAGCAATGGAAGAAGTTGCAGGGTTTAAAATTTCTAAAAAAGATTTTAAAGATGGTGTAAAACTATACCTTGAGGATAATAAAACTTGGATTTTGGTAAGACCTTCAGGCACGGAGCCTTTGCTGAGAATTTATATAGAAAGCGATTTGCAGACGAAAATAGATAAAATTTCAGAAAAGGTTAAATGATATAAAAGAAAGAGGGTAAATTAAACCCTCTTTAATTTTGGGTTTAAAAAACTTGTTACAAAACTAAACAAACATGAAAAAACACGGTTGACAGGGATTTTTGTTTATTCTAGTATAAGTATGCTTGAAGTATAGTGTGTAAAATATCCGAAATATTTTAAATAGCGAACCTCAAGCAGTGGCAAGGGTAGAAGACCTGTTGCCGAGTAGCACATAGAAAAAGAAAAAGGAATGCAAATGGCAAGTAGTACTAAAAAGAACAGAATCAGAGTTTGTTTAAAGGCATATGACCACAAACTAATTGATGTATCTGCTGAAAAGATCGTAGAAACAGCAAAAAGAACAGATGCTAAAGTAGCTGGCCCGATTCCTTTACCTACAAAAAGACGTATTTATTGTGTATTGCGCTCACCACACGTAGATAAAAAATCACGTGAACATTTCGAAATGAGAACACACAAGCGCATTATCGATATATACGAACCAACTCAACAGACAATGGAAGAGTTACGTAGATTAGATTTACCGGCAGGAGTAGATATCGAAGCAAAATAGTTGCTAAGATACCTGTCAAATGAAAATTGAATAAGCATTATGCATATAATGTGATCTACTATCCGTCCTAGCAGAGATGTTAAGCGGCGGAGGAGGTGAAAGTCCTCTCAAAGGTAAAGAACAGTTAGCAAAAGTAGCGCTCGCAAGAGAAAATGCAGACTCGAATTACGGCATCCCGTAGCGGTATGACTTAACTACGAGCGAGCAAGAAAGGTAGAATATGACACTAGGTGTAATTGGAAAAAAAGTTGGAATGACTCAAATCTTTGATGAGAATGGTTTGGCGATTCCTGTAACAGTTATCAAAGTTGATGAAACTGTAGTTACTCAAGTAAAGACAGTTGAAACTGACGGTTATAACGCAATTCAAGTAGGAACAATTGCAGCGAAAGAAAAACATTTAACAAAAGCTCAATTGGGTCATTTTAAGAAAAATAACTTATCAAACTACAGACATCTACAAGAATTCAGAGTAGAAAATCCACAAGATTACAAAGTAGGTGATAAGGTAGAACTTTCAGTATTAGACAATATTGAAAAAGTAGATGTAACAGGTAAATCAATAGGTAAAGGCTTCCAAGGTACAGTAAAAAGACACAATTTTGGAAGAGGACCTATGGCTCACGGTTCAAAGAACCACAGAGAACCTGGTTCAATCGGAGCAGGTACAACTCCAAGCCGTGTTATCAAAGGTAAGAGAATGGCAGGTAACATGGGTAACGAAAGAGTTACAATTACTAAGCTAAAATTAGTTAAAGTAGATTCAGCAAACGGTTTAGTATTAGTAAAAGGTTCAGTACCTGGCTGTGAAGGAAGATTGGTAACAATCGTTCCAACCAGAACAAAATGGAACTAATCCATAGGGACAAGGCAAAGTCATAAAAACCGGCTGGTCTTGCCAGATAAAGCGAAAGCAAGCGGTAAGCAGTCTTAAACGAAAGAAACAAGTAGTAAAAGGAAAACAAAAAATGTCAAAAGAAATATTAAGTACAAACGGAGAAAAATTAGGTGAAATCACATTAGAAAAGAGTGTTTTCGGTGTGGAACCTAATCTTCATGTAATGCACTTAGCATTAAGAAGACAATTAAATAATGCACGTCAAGGCTCAGCATGCTGCAAAACAAGAGCAGAAGTAGCAGGTGGCGGAAGAAAACCTTGGAAACAAAAGGGAACAGGTAGAGCAAGAGCAGGCTCATTACGTTCACCATTATTTGCAGGTGGTGGTGTAATCTTTGGACCAAAACCAAGAAGTTATGCGTTCAAAATGCCTCAAAAAGCAAGACAATTAGCATTAAAATCAGCATTGTCAGCAAGAGAAGGACAACTAGTAGTTGTAAAAGATTTTTCAGCTATATCTGAACCAAAAACAAAATTAATGGTTAGTGCATTAAAATCATTAAACGTTAACGGCAAAGTATTAATCGTTGCTAATACAAAGGCAGAAGAAAACAAGAATTTGGAATTATCATCAAGAAATATTCCAAGTGTAAAACTTCTTTTACCTACAAACTTAAATGTGAAAGATTTATTGGAAGCTGATTTTGTTGTAATGACTGAATCTGCTGTAAATGAAATAACTGAAAGGTTACAATAATGAGTAAAGAAATATCAAACACAGAAAGATTATATGACGTTATTAAGAAGTCATTAATTACAGAAAAATCAGTGGCAGCAACGGAAAATGCACAATATACATTCGAAGTAAAAAAAGATGCAACAAAAATTGAAATTGCTAAAGCTGTAGAATTAGCTTTTCCTGGAAGAAAAGTAAAAAAAGTAAGAACAGTATATATGCCATCTCACGAAAAGAGAATGGGATATAAGTTCGGCAGAACAGATTCAAGTAAGAAAGCCATCGTAACAATCGAAGGCGAACCATTAGAATTTATAGGAGTGTAGTAAAATGGCTAACAGAAAAATTAATCCGACAACTCCGGGACAAAGAGGTATGACAAAATGTGATTATCAAGAAATCACATCAACAACTCCTGAAAAATCTTTATTAAGATCATTGAAAAAAACAGCAGGAAGAAATAATACAGGTAGAATTACATGTCGTCACAAAGGCGGTGGAGTAAAAAGAGCATACCGTATTATTGATTTCAAAAGAGATAAATTTGGCGTACCAGCAACTGTAAAGACTATCGAATATGATCCAAACAGAAACGTAAGAATATCATTATGTTTCTATGCAGATGGTGAAAAGAGATATATCTTAACACCGGAAGGTTTGAATGTAGGCGATACAATTATCAGTGGTCCTGAAGCACCTGTACAAACAGGAAACGCATTACCATTAGAATTAATCCCATTAGGTTCAATAGTTCACAACATCGAATTATTACCTGGACGTGGTGGAGTAATGGTAAGATCAGCTGGTAACTCAGCACAAGTAATGGCAAAAGAAGGTAACTATGTAACAATAAAACTTCCTTCAGGTGAAATGAGAATGGTAAGAAAAGAATGTATGGCAACAATTGGTGCTTTAGGCAATTCAGAATTCAAAAACTTATCAATCGGAAAAGCCGGAAGAAAACGTTATATGGGTATCAGACCAACAGTACGTGGTGTAACAATGAACCCTTGCGATCACCCACACGGTGGTGGTGAAGGTAAAACAGGTCCAGGCGGACATCCTAAGACTCCTTGGGGCAAACCTGCACTTGGTTACAAGACTCGTAAAAAAGGCAAAGCTTCTGATAAGTTAATAGTTAGAAGAAGAAAGAAATAGATAAAATTTGAGTAAAGTTTGTGCCGGAATGTGAAGGCAAACCGGCACGAAAAACTCAAAGACTGTTTAAAGTTAGATAAAAATTTAACGGACGACAGAAAAAACAAAATATACTCAAACAAATAAAAGGAGAAATAAATGGCACGTTCATTAAAAAAAGGTGCATATGTAGAAGAAGCTCTACAAAAGAAAATAGACAAGATGAATGCAAATTCAGAAAAGAAAGTTATAAAAACTTGGTCAAGAGCATCAATGATTGTACCAGATATGTTAAACCATACAATAGCTGTACACAACGGGAAGACTCACGTACCTGTATATGTAACAGAACAAATGGTAGGACATAAGTTGGGCGAATTTGCACCTACAAGATTATTCAAAGGTCACGCTGGTGCAGATAAAGCAAAAAGAGGTTAGTACAAATAATCCAAAGTGATATTTATATTAAATAAAGGATAAAAAAATGGAAGCAAAAGCAAGACAAACAGACATAAAAATGACAGCAAGAAAACTTCGTAGAGTAATCAACGAGGTAAGAGGAAAAGCTGTTATTGAAGCTCAAGATATGTTACGTTTTATGCCATACTTTGCAGCAAGAGTAGTAGAAAAGAACTTAAAGGCTGCAGTAGCAAACGCTCGTGAGCAGTATGGAGTTGCTCCAGAATCATTAAAGATTTCACAAATCTTTGCTGATGAGAGTGTAACATACAAACGTGCAAGAACCAGAGCACAAGGTCGTATGTATTCAAGAATGAAACGTACATCACACCTTACATTGGTAGTTAGTGATACAACAAAATAGGAAATAATAAAATGGGACAAAAAACACATCCAACCGGATTTAGAGTAGGTATTATAAAACCTTGGGAAAGCACATGGTATGCAAAATTCAAGGAATACCGCACTTTCGTCAAAGAAGATGATAAAATTAGAAAATTCGTAAAGAAAAAATTATATGCAGCAGGCGTATCAAGAATATTGATCGCTAGAAAAGCACAAAATACAACCATAACAGTTGTAACAGCAAAACCTGGTATAGTTGTTGGCAGAGGCGGTCAAGGTATTGATGAACTTCGTCAAGAAGTAACAAAATACATTGGCAAACCGGTTATAATAAATGTTGTAGAAGTAGCAAGAATCGATGCAGATGCACAATTAGTAGCCGAAGCAATCGCACAACAATTAGAAAAACGTATCGCATTCAGAAGAGCAATGAAACAAGCAATGCAAAGAACAATGCGTTCAGGCGTACAAGGTATCAAGGTAATGGTATCAGGACGTTTAGGCGGAGCTGAAATTGCACGTTCAGAATGGGCAAAAGAAGGAAGAATCCCTCTACAAACTCTAAGAGCTGACGTAGATTACGGATTTACCGAAGCAGATACAATAATGGGTAAAATTGGTGTTAAGGTATGGATTTTCAAAGGCAACTTGATGCCTGGGGAAATGGCTGATCAAAACATCAAACATAAAAACAGCAAGGACTCTTCTGAAAAATCAGGAAGACGTCCAAGACGTGGCAGAAATGTTGAAGTTTCAACAGATGCTAAGTAAGGTATAAAAATAATAGGAGCAAAATATAATGTTACAGCCTAAAAAGACTAAATACCGCAAAATGATGAAAGGCAGAATGAAAGGTACCGAAACTAGAGGTACAAAACTTGAATTCGGTCAATATGCACTACAAGCAGTAGAACCAGGTTGGATAACCAGCCGTCAAATCGAGGCAGCACGTCGTGCTATGACTCGTGAAATCAAACGTGGCGGTAACGTTTGGATTAAAATATTCCCAGATAAACCGATTACTGCAAAACCTGCAGAAACTCGTATGGGTTCAGGAAAAGGTAACGTAGAATACTGGGTAGCGGTTGTTAAACCAAATAGATTATTATTTGAACTTGATTATTTTGATAGAAGTGTAGCAGTTCATGCATTAGAATTAGCAGCACAAAAATTACCTATCAAAGTTAAGATAGTAGAACAACCAAGAGAACAAGCATAGCAGTTAACTCGTCTTTACAAGAGGAATCCTCGGGTCGAAAGGACGAGCTAGACAAGATAAAGGAAAAGTAAAATGAAATTAAGTGAAATGCGTGAAAAATCAGTAGATGAGTTACAAAGTGCAATTATAGATTGGAAGAAACAATTACTAGATGCAAGATTGCAACTTTCAACGCACAAATTAGAAAATACAGCAACAATTTCTAATACAAAGAAACTTATCGCTCAAGCAAAAACAATAATAACAGAAAAAGGGGTACAAAATGCCTAAGAAAGAAAAACAAGGAATCGTAGTTAGTAATAAAATGGACAAAACTGTCGTAGTGAAAGTTGCGTCTTACGAACCACATCCAAAATATAAGAAAATTATGGAATCAAATAAAAACTATAAAGCACACGATGAACAAAACGTTTGTAACGAAGGTGATACAGTTAGAATTGTTGAATCAAGACCAATTTCTGGCGGCAAACGTTGGACAGTAGCTGAAGTAGTTGAAAAAGCAAGATAGTTTTAAATAAACTATGATAAAAAGCAACATTACCAAAGAGTAATGAGAGGCGAAAGTAGTAAAAATACTAAAAGGAAAGAAAAATGATACAACAAGAAACAAGACTAGAAGTAGCAGATAACACAGGTGCAAAACAATTGTTATGTATCCGTGTTATGGGCAGTTCAAATAAAAAGTTTGCAGCAGTTGGAGATGAAATCGTTGCTTCAGTAAAGGATGCAACTCCAAATATGGCTGTAAAAAAAGGTGAAGTTGTTCGTGCAGTTGTTGTTAGAACTAAAGCAGATATCAAACGTAATGACGGTTCAGTTATTAGATTTGATGAAAATGCAGCGGTAATTATCAACAAAGATGGCAACCCTAGAGGAACACGTGTATTCGGACCTGTAGCTCGTGAACTTAGAGATAAAGGTTATATGAAGATTGTTTCTCTTGCACCGGAAGTAATCTAGTTACAACAGTAACAGATTATCCTGAATATAATTCAGGACCCCAAAAGGGGCGAAACCATGTAATAGACCAATCATGGTCAGTCCATGAAAAATAAAAACCAGGAGAATAAAATGACAAACAAAGGTAAGAAAAATTTACATGTAAAGAAAACTGACAGAGTCGTTGTAATTGCAGGTAAAGATAAAGGAAAAATCGGCAACATAAAAAAAGTTGATTTGGAAAAAGGCAGAGTAATTGTGGAAGGTGCTAATATGGTAACAAAAGCACAAAAACCACAACCAGCTGCAGGAATCCAAGGTGGATTAATCAAATTAGAAGCTCCAATTGATTCTTCTAATGTTATGATAATTTGCCCAGCTTGTGAAAAAGCAACAAGAGTAGAATCAAAAGTTGTTGATGGTAAAAAAGTTCGTGTTTGTAAAAAATGCGGTGAACAACTAGATGCTTAATGTGTGCCTTCCAGTTATAATATTGGCAAGGACACGACATTAATACCAATAGTAAAGGAAAAAGAAAAATGACAGTAACAAAGAATTTAAAAACAAAATATCAAGAAGATGTTGTTCCAGCTTTGAAAGAGAAGTTTGGATACAAAAATGATCATCAAGTTCCAAAACTAGTTAAAGTAGTTTTGAACATGGGTGTAGGTGAAGCTTCTCACAACTCAAAAATTGCTGATACAATTGAAGCTCAATTAACAAAAATTGCCGGTCAAAAAGCAGTTGTTACAAAAGCTAAAAAATCAATTGCATCATACAAATTAAGAGAAGGAATGCCTGTTGGTGCAATGGCAACATTGCGTGGTGAAAGAATGTATGATTTCTTACAGAAATTAATCTGCGTTGTATTACCAAGAATTCGTGACTTCCGTGGTATCAGTGCAAAAAGTTTTGATGGACGTGGAAACTATACATTAGGCTTGAAAGAACAAGCTTTATTCCCTGAAATCACTTATGAAGAAGTAGATTTAGTTAAGGGTATGAACGTTTCAGTTATTACAACTGCTGAAACAGATGAAGAGGCTAGAGAATTATTAAGACTTCTCGGTATGCCATTCAAAGGTAGTAAAAAATAATAAGTAATAAAGGAGAAATTCATGGCTAAGAAAGCGATGATTAACAAAGAACTTAGACGAGAAAAACTTGCTGCTGCCGGAAAATACCCAACAGTAAGACTACACAACAGATGCAGTATCTGTGGTAGACCTCACGGTTTTCATAGAGATTTCGGTTTGTGCAGAATCTGTTTAAGAAAAATGGCTCACCAAGGTTTATTACCTGGTGTTACTAAAGCAAGCTGGTAGTTTTAGGTTTTATCTTAACTTGCAGTTTATATGCTATAGTTTGATGTTAATAATTAAAAAAGGCGGTTTTTACCGCTTTTTTTATTGCAATTATGAAATTATGTAAAAATAACGCAATTTTTCTATTTTGAATGACTTAATAATTGTGTAGTAAGTTTTTTAGTAGGTAAATTAGATATGAATATTGGATTTATTAAAGGAATTAGACAAACTATAGCAAAGCGTGCTGCCAACAAATCTGCTTATAAAGAATATAGAACAATAATTAAGGATTGGGAAAAAAGACTTAATAAGGTGTCTTGCCTCAAAATTGAAATAGCTAAAACTCCAAGATCCATTGTTAGCAAAAACGGTTTTGTCAAAGAAACTTTAGAAACTTTACAAACTTCTGAGTTTTTAGAAAAGTTCCACAGGTTTTTAAATTCAAAAGGTTATCGCTTGCCTCATGATTTATATTTTTCTGAATCGTTTATATCTAGAAACTCTGGTGTTTTGGGCGTGCACTTTAATAAATCTATAATTTATAATCCAAGAGGAATAAATCTTTTGGATTTGCGAATTCCAATTCATGAAACAGGTCATTGGCTTACTAAAGGAATTAATGTTCCCTTTTTATCCAATTTGAAATTTGGGAAGGATAATCACTTATATAGTTTTGGATCTTTATTGAAAAAAATTCCTTGGGTAAAAAACTTTTTTAAAGAAACTCAAATTTGTCATTTGACTAAAAAAGAACAGCAAATTCTTCGAAAAGATTTTAAACGAGCTTGGGACGAGGGGTTCTTTAAGCATAATCCTTTACCTGCTCGGTTAAAAGAAGAAGTAAGTGCTTGTGAAACTGCTGCTAAAGCAAAAGAATGTAAAAAAGATCTTATTAAGCTATTCCGTGATTATAGAAAAAATCCTGTTGAATATTTAATGCCTAATGCTCAATTAAATAGGTTTGAATTTGTTGCAGATTATTTTAACTTAGCGGCTCAAGGGTTTAAATTTTCACCTGAAATTACAGCAAGATATATTAAAAGTGGTGGCCCTAAAATTGAAACTATTATTACTAAAGAAGATATGGCATATTTAGAAAAACTTAGAAGACAAATTGCTAAAAAATCTCTAAGTGATTATGGTTATACAATGTCTGTTTAATTTATGTGATTTTAATAGCAAAAAATATATTTAGGTGTTTTTAAAGATTTACTATGCGTATTTATCCGAATTGTTATAATCAAAGTTATTATAACCAATATCAGAAAAATAATTATAAAAAATCAGAACCAAAAATTCCAATGTTAAATTCAACAGAAGTGTTGCCGACTTCAAATGTTTCGTTTAACGGGATTTTTAATTTGTCCAAATTTATCAAAAAAATTATGAGCGAGCCGATTGATGAATTTGTGCATTTTAATAAAGAGGAATATTTAAAGTTATCAGAGGCTCAAAAGGATAAAATAAGAACTCAATTTAATTTAATTATGGAAAATGAAAATGATAATCTTAGATTGATAGGAGAGATTAATGCATATATTTCTGATTGTGTGAAAACAATGTTTGATAAAGAATTTGGCGAGGGTAAATATGTTGTGCTTCCGATAGGAAGATCTTTATCAACTATAGGAAAATCCTTAGGGGTAAGAATTGGAGAAGAAAATGTTGTTGATATTCCTTTAAGTAATGCGTATAGATTTTTTAATCCTTTTTTTAACTCTGATTATAAAGTGTATTATGGTGGGTTTGTAGATAAATTAAAAAATGATAATGGATTAAAAATATTTCTAAAGTTCCTTAAGGAGAAGAATTTAAGTAGGTCTGATATTGAAAATTCAGGTAAAAATTATATTTTAATGGATTATTGTTTGTCCGGAAATTCTTTGAAAGGTGCTGAACAATTATTTAAATCTGACTTTGTATGGGGAAATAAGAAAAGGAATATTTTTGCGGTTGATATTTTAAAGTTAATGGAGAATTTTGAGGATTCTGATAATTTATCTAAGTTATGCAGTTATAATTTAGGTTATAGGGTTAACAGACATTTAGAAAATATTTTGTATGATTCTGAATATAAGGCTTTTGCAACTATTGGAAATTCTCCTACATTATCTGATACAATTAGAGCAACACAAGTTCTTTCGGATTTTGGTGCAACTACAAGAGAAAAAAAATTTGTATGGTTTAAGTTGCTTGATTCAGTTATTGCAAAGGGTGATGATTTTAAAAGTAAATTGAAACCAAATTTAGGTCTAGCAAATAGTTTACCAAATCAAAAAGTTAGTCCCTGGAATGACTCAATTACCCAATATATAACTGATTTGAGAGATGATATGAATGATGTTATAAAACTTATGATAAAATATGATTCAAAACCTCAATCAGATGTTTTGAATGGAAAAAGGGAAGAGTTAGCAAAGTTATATTCTTTTTTAGAAAAGTGTTGTGGGGATAGAAGAAATTTGCAATGTGAATCTGATTATTACAAACGTCGTGATGAAATTCAAAAAATTATTGATGAATTAAGCTCTCAAATCGTGTAAATTGCTTTTGTCACAACAAACTATAGAATATAGAAGAATTTTTGCTCCTCTATATTCCAAATAGTTAGTGTAATAAGCTACCAACGGTGTTAATTACTTTTTTTCTCTATAATTGTACCGTCTTTTGTGTCTTTTAAGATAATTCCCATGTTATCAAGGGTTATTCGAATTTTGTCTGCTATTTCCCAATTCTTTTCTGCTCTGGCTTGTTGTCTTAATTTTAGTACACTGTCCATTGAATCAAATTCTTGAGAAAGTGCATTGGAAAGTTCTTTAACTGCTTTTGTCAATTCTTCTTCTGTTAAAGAGGCTTTTTCGAATGTAAAACCAAGTGTAGTGCCTAATTTATATAGTATTGTATAAGCATTTTCTTCATCTTTATTTGCTCTATTTGCCAAATCAAACAATATTGCAAGTGCTTTTGATGTATTTAAATCTTCATCCATTGCTTCGGTGAAGGCTTTATATTCTTCTGTTTTTGTAATATCAAGTGATTCGTTTATTGGTGTTTGTTTTGCATTTACCAATCTTTTTGCACCTGCTTTTGCTGAGCTTAGCGCTTCATCTGAAAATTCTACAGGCATTCTATAGTGGTTTGTTAAAATGAATAATCTTAGTGTATTGGCATCATAATTTTTCAGTATATCATCAATGGTTAAGAAATTGCCAAGTGATTTTGACATTTTTTCTTTATTTATAGTTACAAAACCATTATGGAGCCAGTAATTTACAAATTTACAACCATTTGCACATTCTGATTGTGCAATTTCGTTTTCGTGGTGTGGAAATATCAAATCTGCACCGCCTGCGTGAATATCAATAGTTTTTCCCAAATATTTGCGGCTCATTGCAGAGCATTCAATATGCCACCCGGGACGTCCAACTCCCCATGGTGAATTGTATCCGAATTTTTCATCTTTTTTCCATAGCGCAAAGTCAAGAGGATCTTCTTTTTGTTCTCCGACTTCTATTCTTGCTCCGCTTTCAAGTTGGTCTATTGGCTGTTTTGATAATTGACCATATCTAGGGAATTTTTTTACTCTAAAATAAACATCACCATTTGCTTCATAAGCATATCCGTTTGCGATTAAATCTTTTACTATTGAAATCATTTCACCAAGTGTTTTTGTGGCGAATGGTTCAATATCAGGTTTGAGGGTATTTAGTGCTTTCATTGAATTTGAAAACTGTTTGTACCAATATTGTGAAACTTCTTCAGGAGTTTTTCCTTCTTTTTCAGCTTTTTTAAGAATTTTATCATCTACATCTGTGACATTGCGGCAATATGTTACATCATAACCTTTGAATTTTAAATATCGATATAAAACATCCCAAGTAATATAGCATCTTGCATGTCCCAAGTGTGCATAGTCATATACGGTCGGTCCGCATACATACATTTTTACTTTGTTTTCTTCGATTGGCTTAAATTCTTCGATTGTATTTGTGTAAGAGTTAAACAGTTTCATAAAAATCCCTCATTTCTTTAATTAATACTATCACAAAATTTTTGGTAAATATATGTAAAGATAAAAATTTTTTTAAGCAATTATTATTGTAAAAAATACTTTTTATATACATAGAAAACGGAGGATAATTATGGGCGATTTAACAGTTGCAAACAAGGCACAAGGCAATACTTTTAAGGTAAAAGTTGACGGAAACGTTACTATTAGAAATACAAAAGGTAACGGACCTATGAAAAATAATGAGGCTAAAACCGTTGTACAAGACGGTCAAGTGACCAATTATTATAAATGGGGTAACAAGGATTCTGCGACAAAAGAAAGAGCATTAAATCTTAATGCTTCAAATTATTTGATTTTTGACAAATTAAGAAGTGCGGATAAATCTGATAAAAAAGGTGAAAAACTTACCCAATCTGATCTTGAGGCTCTTAGAAAGAATAAAGCACTTCAAAAAGAACTTGGTGTTACCGTAAAATATGATCCTGATGAAAAAGTTTATGGATTGTATGGCTCAAGTGGTTCAACTTTATATTTTGATTTTGATTAATATTTAAAATAAATTAAAAATTTCAAATATCGGTGGAATAAGATTTTCTACCGGTATTTTTTCGTCTAATTCCAATGTAATTGTCGGAATTTTACGTTCTACACCGCAATAAGTACCAAAGCTTCCCGGAGTCGGATAGCCGATACTGGCTTCTATCGGGTATCCGATAATATTTGATATCTTTTGTGCCTGAATTTCGGCGGGACCATCATAATTAACGACTTTGTAAGGTGCGTGTAGTGTTATAATCAATGATGGTGAGTATTTTTCTATAATATTTACAACAAATTGTGTTTCAATTTCGCTGACAGGAGTTCTTCCTCCGTAATAATTTGTTGTGCAATCATCACAAGTTGCATTCTCACCTTGGTTAAGTCCCCAGTTTTGGGTTGGGAAATTCCTGTTCAAATCTACACCGCTTGCGTTTGTTCTGGTGTTTTTTGTCATTCCGTCAGGATTTAGGCATGGTATAAATATTTTATTATCTATTTTTGGGGTAGATTTTAAGTATTCTTCTATTAAAAATTTCCCTTGAGGTTCGTCACCGTGAAAAACTCCTATTATTAATGTGGGGTTTTTCTTTATATTTCCTACAAGTTCAATATTATTGCCAAGTTTTGTTTTTGTACTTTCGAGAATTTTCATAGATACTCTTATATAATATTTATTCAAATATAGTTTCAATAAATTCATCAGGGTTAAATGGCTTTAAATCTTCCATTTTCTCACCAACTCCAACAAGTTTGACAGGTAATTTCATTTCTTTGGCTATTGCAATAATTATTGCTCCCTTTGAACTGCCATCAAGTTTTGTTAGGGCGATTGATGTAATATTTACAGCCTGTGTGAATACTTTTGCTTGTTGTAGTCCGTTTTGTCCTGTATTTGCATCAATTACTAATATGCTTTCTCTTAATGCTTCAGGTGCTTGTTTATCAATTACGGTTTTGATTTTTGCAAGCTCTTCCATTAGGTTGAATTTGTTTTGTAATCTACCTGCCGTGTCAACTAAAATAACATCGTAGGCTTCTTCTTTAGCCTTCTGTATCGCTTCGTAAACAACAGAAGCCGGATCAGCCTTATCCCTGCGGACAATATCCGCTCCGGCTCTTTCTGACCAAATGTTTAATTGCTCTTCTGCTGCTGCTCTGAATGTGTCGCCAGCTGCAATAAGAACTTTTTTCCCCTCTTTCTTAAACAGATAAGCCATCTTTGCTATTAATGTCGTTTTCCCTGCGCCGTTAACTCCCGCAATAAAATATATGTTTAATTCGTTATCCTTATAAGATAACTCGGTTGTACCGGCATCGGAAAGTGTCTTTTTAAATTCTTCTTTTAAGTACATTTTTAGTTCAGATGGTTTGGCATTTTTCATCTTGCGAAGCCTATCTACAAGTTCTGCAGCATACCCAACCCCTAAATCTGCACTGATTAATGTGTCCTCTATATCATCAAGCGTAAATTCTGAATACCTTTCCTCAGTTTCATCTATATTAGCTAATACATTCCCCACTAAGTTCTGTGTGGTATTCGATATCTTTTGCTTGAAATCCTCTATTTTACTTTTTAGAAATCCAAACATGCCATGATTTTAACATAAAAGTTATTTATCTTCACCCCATTTTATTTCCGGTCGAAAATCTTTTACCTTGATATTGTATTTTAAACATTGCCAACGTTTGAAAAATTGTAGTTGTCGCTTTAATAGGCGGTATTTGTTTTTGATGTCTTTGCGGGTTTGCAACATATCTTTTAGTATGAAATAAATATATGCAATTTCACCCCATATAGTTTCAGGTACTATAATGTATTCCTCTTCATCAAAATTTTCGTCTAAATATTTTACGTATGCTTCGTGTTCTTCCCGAGTTTTCTTCATAATACTTCTTGTTTCATATTGTTACACATTTAACGAATATAGCAATCAATTATCTATAATATAAATCAGAAAGTTATACATTTGTCAATATTATATTAAAATTCTAAACTGTTATTATGCTAGATATAAAACAAGAAATTGAAATTTTATTATTAAAGAAAAGACTTTCTATGCGTAAGATTGTTGCTCTTATGAAAGAGGCAGGGTATGATATTCCTCAACAGAGCACTGTATCAACAGCTTTTAATAATAAACGTATCAGATTTGAAAATGTTCAAGAAATTCTTGATTTTCTTGGATATGAGTTAAGGATTCATGAAAAGCAAAAGTAAAAAATAGGAAGTATTAGTTATATTATGCTTAATATTTACGAGGAAATCAGAATAATACTTTTACGTAAGGGGTTGTCCATGCGTAAACTGGCTGCTAAATTATCGGAAATGGGATATAAAGTTCCTGTAAAAGGTGGTTTGTCTGAACAATTTAAACATGAGCGAGTTCGTTTCAAGACAGTTCAGCAGATACTTGATTTTTTAGGGTATGAAATAATTATTCAAGAAAAACTGAAATAGAAATGCTAAATATATACGAAGAAATAAAAATAATATTACTTAGAAAAGGATTATCTTTGAGAAAACTTGCATCTAAAATGCAGGAACAAGGTTATGATGTTCCTGTACCTGATGCAATTTCTGCACCATTTAGAAGAAAACGCGTCAGGTTTGAGATGGTTCAGGAGATACTGGATTTTCTTGGGTATGAAATAATTATTCGCGAAAAGCAAAAGTAGAATTGAATTTTATTTATAAAAAATATGATGTTGATAATTTCAACATCATATTTTTATTATTAGTATGAACTATTTAAATATTATTTTAAATTTTATCGAAGCCTGTATATTTTCTAAGAACTTCAGGAATGATGATAGAACCATCTGCTTGTTGATAGTTTTCTATGATAGCAGCGAATGTTCTACCAACTGCAAGACCTGAACCGTTTATAGTGTGGACAAATCTTGTTTTTCCTGTTGCGGCTTCTTTGTATCTGATATTTGCTCTTCTTGCTTGGTAATCTCCGTAATTTGAGCAACTGGAGATTTCTTTATAAGTATTATAAGAAGGCATCCATACTTCTAAATCCCAGCATTTGTTAGCTGAAAATCCGATATCAGCTGTACAAAGTGCTACTTTTCTGTATGGAAGTTTTAATAATTGAAGCATTCTTTCGCCATCTGCAGTTAGTTTAGCGTGTTCTTCAGCAGAGGTTTCAGGAGTTGTATATTTAACCATTTCTACTTTATTGAATTGGTGTACTCTGATAAGACCTCTTGTATCTTTTCCTGCTGAACCTGCTTCTCTTCTGAAGCATGGTGTATAAGCAGTCATATATTTTGGAAGTTCATCTTCTGATAGAATTTCGCCAGCATAGATATTTGTTACAGGAACTTCTGCGGTTGGGATTAAGTATAAATCTTCATCAACGCATTTATACATATCATCTTTAAATTTAGGAAGTTGACCTGTACCGGTCATTGTTGCTGCGTTTGCCATAAATGGAGGCAGGATTTCTTCATAGCCTTCATTTTGGGTATGTTCATCAAGGAAGAAGTTGATTATGGCTCTTTCAAGTTTTGCACCTTTTCCTCTATATAGTGTGAATCTTGATTGTGATAATTTTACACCACGTTCAAAATCAACAAGATTTTTTTCTTCGCAGATATCCCAGTGGGCTTTATATTCAAAATCAAACTTTGTAGGTTCGCCCCAAGTTGAAACAACAACGTTGTCATCTTCTGATATGCCGATTGGAGTTGTTTCATCAGGGATATTTGGGATATGAAGCAAAATATTTTTTTGTCTTGCATCTAATTCTGTTTGTTTTTCTTCTAATTCTTTAATTTCATCGCCGAGTTTGCGGACATCTTCTTGGATGGCATCAGTATTTTCGCCATTTTTTTTCATAAGACCGATTTTTTGAGATTCATTTTTTCTACGGGCTCTCATTTCATCCGCTTGGGTTTGTATTTTTCTTCTTTCTTCGTCTATTTTTATTACTTCATCGATAGACAAATCAGGGTTTCTTCTTTTTAGCAGTTCATTAATCTTTTCGGGATTTTCCCTAATTAATTTAATATCAAGCATAATGACCTCTTTCTCCTTCTATTTCAGTACTTGCATTCTATTTTAAACATGACTAATAATCAAGTTGTGATTTGATTTTTTAGGAGTGTCAGGCAATTAAAATTTGCAAAATTTTTGAAATAATGTATAATAGTAGTGTTCTTAGGGAGATGTAATGTTCAAGAAACTTGCAAAACAACTTAAAGCGTCAAGAAAGGAAATTGGGTGTTTCCCAATGGATTCGCCTGTTGACGATTTAAAGGTGGAAACAAAAAAGACATTTCTTAAGGGATTATCCAGGCATGCTCTAAATTTGTACGAAAGAAAAACTGATATTACAAATTTCACAAGGCTTGCTCTTTCAAATCCTGAAAACAATTCGCATAATGAGATTGTAGATGAGTTGTTCCACAAAGAGGGTGTAGTTGATCCTTTTAGTGAAGATGCTTTGTTTTCTTTGACAGAAAATCAAAAATTTTTAAAAGATTTAGGGCTGTAATTTATTCGATATAAGCGAATTGTTAATATTTGTAACAGTTACTAGCAAAATTTTCTATGAGCAGTTTTACTTTCATAGGAGGTATTTATGAATACAAATTATAGTGGAAATCGCCCTACATTTACCGCAACTTTATCAGTGAATAATTTTAAATTAAATCAGGAAAAAGTTAGTGCTGTAAGTAAAGAATTTGCGAAAAATACTTTACATTATACGCAAGACTTTTTGAATATAAATAAAACTCCAATAAAAAGAGAAGATGGAAGTACATTTTATATTTTAGATTTTACTAATCAAAAGACATCAGCCGGATTTATTCTTGATATTGCGTCTTTTAAAAAATGGTTTGATGAAACTCCTGTTTCTGATATTGCGCAATCTTTTACAAGGGCATTTAAGTATGCAAAACTGAAGGAAAATAAGAAGGTTCAAGTTGATGAAATCCGTAAATATTATGATAGTTCAATGAATCAATCAATGTTGAATAGGATGAAATATGAATCAACACAGAATCCTGTTTATAAGACTTTGTATGAAAGAAATGAAAAAAGAGCAAAAACTTTAGAAACGGAATTAAAAAAGACAAAGGCTCATTTTGAAAATATTGAAAATAAAATTCAAGATAAGTCGATTGGAAATCTTTTAAATTGGTGGGAAGAATACTAGAGTGAAAAAAGTTCCTTGTATAAGGAACTTTTTTTTTGAATATTAAATTAGCCAAATGGCGAATTGTGCTGTAATTTTGTCGGGCTTACTCTTATAGACATTGCAGAGTGCATTTATGATTTAGTTCTCAAATCTTTTATTTTTAAAGGGTGTGAGTTGTTATATTGCTTATATAAATTACGAGGAAGATAATGAGTGAGTGTATAAATGTTTGTCTAGCGAGTGATGACAATTATTCCAAGTATGCAGGAGTTGTAATAGCTTCGATATTAGCAAATGCTAATTCGACAGACAAATTAAATTTTTATATTTTAGATGGTGGAATTTCAAAAGAAAACAGGCAAAGAATTTTGGAATTAAAATCAATCAAAGATTGTGAGATGAATTTTATAACAATATATGAGGGGTTATTTGAGGAGTATAAAAAGGTTAAAACACATGAATATATAACACTTGTTACATATTACAGGTTGAAATTGGCATCAATTTTAACAAATATTTCGAAGGTTATATATTTAGATTGTGATGTTGTGGTAGAGAGTTCTTTAAAAGATTTATATAACAAGGAATTAGGTGATTATCCTTTAGCTGGAGTGTTGGATATAAGTTTAAAAAGTGTGAAAAAAAATCCTACTTATGTGAATGTCGGAATGCTTTTAATGAATTTAGAAAGTATTCGCAAGCAAAATATAGAAACCAAATTTGTACAGTGGACGAATGAGCATTTTGAAAAAATAAAAACGGGAGATCAAGAGATAATAAATGAAGTTTGTCGTGGAAACATTTTGATAATAGAAGATGAATGGAATGTTCAATCAAGCAATTTTACAAATCGTTCGAGCTATACGAACAATTCTAAAATTATTCATTTTACTTCGAAAAGGAAACCTTGGCATTATGCGTCTTTTAGTTTTCATAGGGATTTATATTTTAAATATTTGCAACTAACACCATGGAAATTATCAGAAAAAGAATTAAATCATTGGACAAAGGATAATCAAAAAGCATCAATAATTTCTTATTTAAAATATCGTCCGTTATTTTTTCTAAGACCGAGATTTTACAAGGCATTATTTTACACCTATTTCAAACCTGTGCCTCAAAAGAAAAATATAAAAATATTGGTTGCTTATCATAAAAAAGATAAATTATACAACAATAATTTCTTAATTCCTATTCATTGCGGCCGAGCGATAGCCGTTCAAAAATATAAAGAGGGTAAAATTTCTGTATCAGATTTTGATTGGATGATAGAAAATTTATTAGGAGATGATACAGGGGAAAACATTTCCCATTTGAATTTAACATTAAATGAAATGACTGCAATATATTGGGCATGGAAAAATTATGACAAAATAGGAAATCCTGATTATATTGGTTTAAATCATTATCGTAGATTTTTTGATATAAATTATTCCAAAATAGATAGAATTCTTGCGAAATATGATTTTATCAAACATAAGCATTCTCGTTCCAAACAAAGTTTTTATAAACTGTGGGGCATGGAATATGGTAGAAGTGTTGAATTTATGGATAATGCTATTTCAATTTGTAAGAGAGTAAATTTCAAAGAAGGTGTTAATATCGAGAAATTTTTAAAAGGTAATATTCATCGAGGTTTTTGTAATATGTTTGTCATGTCGCGGAAAGATTTTTTCAAATATTGTAATTTTGTTTTTCCGATAATTTTGGAACTTCCTCAGGATATTAAATATGGCAGACAAGCCGGATATTTTGCAGAATTGTTGACATCTTATTATTTATATGAACTTTCTAAGCGTAAAAAGGCTTTTAGTACATCAATCACAAGTTATTTTGAAGATAGTAGTACAAATTTTGTAAAGGATAATATCTTTTCCGTAAAGGTTGAAAAACTTTCTGACAAAGCTCACATGATAATAAAATTTTTGGGACTAAAAATGAAATTAAAATATTGATATAATATGGGATTTTAAATGTTAACCTTGTTGAAAAAATCTTTATTTTTCGATATTATAAAAGGAAGTTTAAAGTCTTTTTTACGTAATATTATAAAGATTCAGGTTTGGTAAAAAGGTAGGAAAGTATATTATGGTAAAGTTAAATATTGTAGTAGGAGCAGGGTTTAGCGGAGCGGTAATTGCCAATTTAGTTGCCGACAAACTTAATGAAAAAGTTATCGTAATTGAAAAAAAAGATCATATAGCAGGAAACAGCTATGATTATCGTGATGAAAACGGAATTATGATACACAAATACGGCTCTCATATTTTCCATACAAATAATGAAAAAGTATGGAAATTCCTAAAACAATTCACAGACTTTAATACTTATATGCACAAAGTTGTTGGTATTCTTGATGGAATAGAAGCACCAATTCCTTTCAATTTTAATACTTTATATAAAGTTTTTCCTGCGACAATGGCCAAAAGACTTGAAACAAAATTGTTAGATGCTTTCCCTTATAATTCAAAAGTTCCAATTTTGGAATTTCAAAAACAAGATGATGATGATTTGCAATATCTAGCAAATTATGTATATGAAAAAATCTTTTTGAATTATACAACCAAACAATGGGGAGTAACACCAAAAGATGTTGATGATGGTGTAACTGCAAGAGTTCCTGTTTATTTGTCACTTGATGACAGATATTTTCAAGATAAATACCAAGGGATACCATTAAACGGTTATACAAAAGTTGTGGAAAACATGCTTAGTCATAAAAATATTGAAGTTGTTTTGAATACTGATTATGAAACTTTCAAAAATAATACTCAAAATACGATTGACTGGCATGATGTAAGAATTTTTTATACAGGTTCTATAGATGAATTTTTCAATTATAAGTATGGACAACTTTCATATCGCAGTGTAAATTTCAAATTAGAAACACATGATGTTGAATTTTATCAATCACATGCTTGTATAAATTATCCGAATAACTACGATTTTACAAGAATACATGAATATAAACATTACTTGAATGACAAATCTGAAAAAACCGTTATTGCAAAAGAGTATTCGGAATTTTTCGAACTTGGCAAGAATGAAAGATGTTATCCGATAGCGAGCGATGAAAATTTTGAACTATACGCAAAATATCTTGAAGATGCAAAGCAGTTGGATAATGTTTATTTCTTAGGCAGGCTTGGAGATTACAAATATTACAATATTGATTCTGCAGTTGCTCGTGCGCTTGAATTATTTGAAAGTTTAACTGCATAATTATAGGCATGCCCAATTATAAGGATTAAGGAATTTCTTTTTCTACGATTTGCGGAATTTGAAGGATAATCATTTGTTCCATATAATCATCGTTTACTGATTTAATATCTTGGGCAATTTTTGTTATTTCTTCTTTAGTATTAAATACATATTTTTTAGCAAACTTAAGAACGAGAGTGCCTTTTTTAGGATGTTTTTCGTACTTGCATATATTGTAAATGAAATAAGTTTGGTTATTTTGGATAATATTTTCTAAATAACTTATCACAGCAACATCTTGTTTTTTATTTTGTATAAATTTCAAAAGTAAGAGATTTTCTTTTTTTTCTATATCCACATCCTGTTCAGCGGCGAATTTAAGCGGGTTATTTATTTCGGGATAATACAGAATATCAATAGAACTTGTCCAAAAGTCTTTATTTTCGTTTTTTGTAAAATATTCATTTTTAATTATTTTAGGGCTGTTAGATAAATCAGTTGACTTTAAAGTGTAAATAAAATCATTAAAATGAACATTTTCGGCATGAACATTTTGAGCAATAAGAAATCCGGTAAATAGTATAGAAATATATAATGGTAAAAGTTTTCGCATAAGAAATCTCCGACAATAATAATTAAATCAGAAATTATGAAACTATAAAATAACCACCTGGGTAATATCATGAAGGTTAGATTATTCAAATAAAAAAATACATGAACCATGTAATAATTTTGAAAATTTTTTATAAATTTTAGAAAATTTTTCAAGAAAATATAGCCCAACTGTGTAATGCTAAAATTTTAACCAAGTCAAAAGTGTTGTTATTAGGGGATTTCAAAGAGTTATTAAATTTTATTAAAAAAAATAAAAAAAATATTGAACAAGGGGGTTGATTTTTAATTTTTTTTGATTTACTATCAAAGACGTGCAAGGCGCACATTAAAATTTTAAAAATATAAATAGCAAATTTAAAATTTTTAAAAACTACTTGACAATGAAAATTGACGAAGTAAGATAAAGGAACTGGCGCGAGGGAAGCTGGTTTGAATGCCCCGATAGCGAAAGGAAGAATGGTCGCGTTGGCGGCGATAGAGAAGACCCGAACATTGAAAACAGAATAGCTGAAAACGAAAAACTTGTTAATTTCGAAAAATGATTCAAAGACAAGAACGAAA
>CALUXX010000010.1 GCA_944324845.1 Candidatus Gastranaerophilales bacterium
AAATACCGCTAATATTCAAACATACTGCCTAATTAAGGCTATTATTCGACAACTCAAATGTCTCATTAAACCTTATTCATACATTTACATAAGCCACAATTCATAATATCGGCGAATTTTATTTTTTAGTAATACCTTTTATAATTTTCAAATGCAAAAAATTATAAAAAACACATTATTAAACTATATTCCTCACAAATTCGAAATTGAGAATACTGTTAACCCTGCAAGAATATTCATATTGAAAAATAAACCTAAAAAAACGGGTTGTATATTATATCTTTGCGAAAGGGAAATTAGAGCCAAAGATAATTTCGCACTGCAATTTGCGATCGAAAACAGTAAAGCTTTTAATTTACCACTAAAAATTATTCACCCAAAAATCAATTACGAATATCCTCCTAAACAAAACTTTATCGATAAACAAGTTCAACAAGTCCAAAAGATCTTCGACAAATTAAATATTGATTTTACAACAACAAATAAAAATCCCTCTACAATAGTAAAAAACATCAATCCTGCAACTTTAATTATTGACTTTAACCCGATTTTAAAAAGAAATTATCTAAAAGATATAAATTGCCCAGTTTACGAAATTGACGGACATAACATAATCCCTGCAAGATATATTTCTACAAAACAAGAATATAGTGCCGCAACTTTAAGAAGAAATATTTATCATAATATCTATCCTTTCCTTACTGAATTTAATAATGAAACAATAGAAAAAGTTGAAGCCGATTATGTTCTGGATGATTTTATAAAAAATAAATTGCCATACTATGCCGAATAAAAAAACGATCCAAGTAAAAATATAATATCGGGTTTATCAAAATATTTGAATTTAGGTTTTATATCAAGTCAAAGAGTAGCACTTGAGATTATAAAATCTAATACCGCACAGGAAAATAAAGAATCTTTTTTAGAAGAACTTGTCATTAGAAAAGAACTTTCTGACAACTTTTGTTTATATACTGAAAATTTTAAAAATTTTTCAGGGATTCCTACTTGGGCAAAAACTTCTTTAAATAATCACAAATTTGATTTACGAACATATACATATTTACTAAAAGAATTTGAAGAAGCAAAAACACACGACAAACTATGGAACGCCGCACAAAACCAACTAATTAAAGAGGGTTCAATTCACGCTTACTTGAGAATGTATTGGGCTAAAAAGATTTTGGAATGGACAAATTCACCCTCAAATGCACTAAATACTGCAATATACTTAAACGACAAATATGCTTATGATTCACCATCTTCTAACGGGTACACAGGAATTTTGTGGGCAATTGGAGGACTACACGATAGAGCCTTTATTAATTACCCTATAACAGGCAAAATTCGTAGAATGACTTATGATTCAATGAAAAAGAAATACAATTTGACAGAATACATCAAAAAGTATTTACCTGAATAAAAATACCTAAGAAGAATTTGAATAATTTTGCTATAATAAACTTATGAAAATAACAATATTAGTAGAAAACAATACTCGAACAGATAAGTATTTACTGGCAGAACCTGCATTATCACTATTTATCGAAACTGAAAATAAAAAAATATTATTTGATACAGGATATAGTGATGTATTCATCAAAAACGCCAAAACTCTTGATATAAATTTAAACCAAATAACCGATATAGTATTATCACATGGACATGATGATCATACAGGAGGGCTTAGATTTTTCAATCCCCAAAATAAAAATATAATATTAACTGCCCATCCAAGAATTTTTGACAAAAAATTTGACACTGACGGAACCTCATACGGCTGTCCGATTACTCAAAAAGAATTGGAAAATAGATTCACATTAAATCTAACCCATGACATATACAAAATATCAGAAAATTTGTATTTCTTAGGAGAAATAGAAAATAATACTTCAGACGATATTGACGATTCTGCGTTAGTATATATCTTTGAAAAAGGACTTTTCATCATAACCGGATGTTCACACTCAGGCATAAAAAATATAATAGAATATGCAAAAAAAATAACCGGAATAAACAAAATCCATGGAATAATTGGAGGAATGCATTTAATAACCTATTCTAACGAAGAATTAAAAAATTTGAGTAAATATTTTAAATCTGAACAAATAGAATATATAGCCCCATGTCATTGCTGCGATTTAAAATCAAAAATCCTACTTTCTAAAGATTCCGAAATCCAAGAAATTTGTACAGGCGACATAATTTCATTAAATTAACGGTTTATTCATTATTGAATATTTTGATAGATAAGACTAGAATAAGAAAAAGAGAAGGATAATATATAATGCCAGAAATTATAAATCTAAAAGAAATTGAATACCTAGATACGATTAACAAAAAATTTGTATTTGATAATGAACAAAGTTCCCTAACCCTAATTTCATTTAAAGCAGGAACAGAACGAAGCATTCATGTCGATGAAAAAGATGAAGTTGCACAAATCATTGAAGGTATAGCTGATATTACAATAGGAAAAGAAACCTACAGACTACACTCAGGCGAAATGATAGTAATGCCAGCAAAAACACCCCACGGATTAAAAGCAATCGAAAATACAAAAATGCTTCTACTCCGCCCAAAACATACACACAAATAAATTAAAAAGATTAATTTTTCGCTAAAGATTTCAAAATATTTATAACACGAGGATTTTCTACCCTATAACAAATTTGATTTCCGCTGCGATGAGAATTTAAAACCTTAGCATTTTTCAAAATCGCTAAATGCTGCGAAACAGTTGGCTGAGGAACCCCTAAACATTCACTCATCTTACTAACATTACATTCAGTTTTAAACATTAAATTATAAGCAATAGTAAGCCTTGTAGGGTGAGCTAAGGCTTTAAAAACATTAGCATATTCCTCAATATCAATATTTTCATTCATTTTCATACTATCAGAATATTACAATATACGAATATTGTCAAACTAAAATACAAATCCTATTGACAAAACAAAATAAATTTGATAATATCTATATTCTAATATTCGAATGTTTAAACATAACTAGATGGGTAAGCTCAAACATACCTAAAGATTTAGCCAAAAGTAATAATTAAATTAATAACCGAATGTAACAAAATAAGAAAAAGGAGAAAATTATGAAATCAGTAACAACTTTTGACTTACAGTACGCACACAGATTTTACAACTTTAAAGGCGAAGCTCAATATCTTCATGGTCACACCGGAGTTTTAACGATTGAAGTTGAAGATACAGTTAACACAGGTGTAAATATGGTATTTCCATGTAATGAAATTCAAAAAACAGCCTGGGAAGTTCTAAAGAATTTTGATCACGCAACCATTTTACGAGAAGATGACCCTCTATTACCTGCAATACTTGCAGTATATGAAAAGCAGGGAATAAAAAACGGAGCACCACAAAACACAATGAAAGGTGAAGCGTTCAAAACAGAACTAGCAACAGCATACCCTGATTGTAGAATAGTTGTAACAAAAGAAACAATGACAGTAGAAGGAATGATAAAAATAGTTTATGAGTTATTAAAAGATAAGTTAAACATATCAAAAATCACATTCACAAGCGGGGTAAATGCAGCAACAGAAGAATACGAAGTAAATAGAACCCAAGAACGTTGCCCACTATGTGGAATATTATTAAATGCAGAAGGAATTTGTCCAAAATGCGGATATCGTAAATAAAACGAACAACATAAATTGGGCTAATGTCTAATGAAATTAGCCCAATTTATTTATTTTTTGATAAATATTCACAATAAATATTTTCTTCTTTTAAATAGTTTATTCCCCACTTATTGAGCTCAACAATAGCAGGAACAAGAGTTTTCCCTCTTTCTGTTAATGAGTATTCTGTTTTAGGAGGAACAACAGGATATAACTTACGCTGAATAATTCCATCAGCCTCCAATTCTTTTAATTGCTGAATTAACATTTTAGGCGTTGCATGTGATATAAGTTTTTGTAATTCACTATACCTTAAAGTTTTATCGATCAAATGACCAATAATAACTCCTTTATACTTTCCACCAATAATATCCATAGTAGCTTCCAGCGGACATTTATATTCTTTAGGTCTTATTTTCATAATAACTACTCTTTAGTTTCCTTCTAAATACTATTATACTAAAAAGTAAGTATTATACAAAAAAGTAAATACTTGTTAATTTGAAAGAAAAGATTTAAAATTAAAAAACAAAGGAGGAAATTTAATGAAAATTACACAAATTAGAAATGCAACAATCATAGTTGAATATGCAAATAGAAGATTTTTAGTTGATCCTTGGCTTTGTCCAAAAGAAAGTATGGCAGGTTTTGATGCAGGGATAAACCCACAAATTCGCCAACCACGAGTTGAACTACCATTTACACAAGATAAAATTACAAACGTCGATGCCGTTATTTTAACACATTTTCATCCTGATCATTTTGACGATTATGCAGTAAAGGCTTTAGACAAGGAAATAAAATTCTTTGTTCAATCCAAACATGATTATGAAATTATACAATCTAAAGGATTTACAAACATTGAAATTTTAACAGAAAAAGGCAATCTCTACCAAAATATCACAATGTATAAAACAAAATGCCAGCACGGGAAAAGAGAAATAATAAAACCACTGTGTGAACAGATAGGAATGCCGTATGACGCAATGGGAATAGTATTTAAAGCAGAAAACGAAAAAACATTATACCTAGCAGGAGATACAATATGGTGTGAAGAAGTAAGAGAATCACTCAATACATATACCCCAGATGTAATAATAGTAAATGCATGTGGCGCAACAGTTCAAAACGGAGAGCATATAATAATGAATATTTCAGACATCGAAGAAGTTATAGCCCACTCCCCAAAATCAACAATTATAGCAAGCCATATGGATACAGTAAGTCACTTAACTGTAACAAGAGAAGATCTTAAAAAATACATTAAAGAGAAAAATATAACAAACATCCTGGTTCCAAATGATGGTGAAACTATAGAACTATAAAATAGTTAAATAATAAACTAAAAAGGCGATTTTGAAATTAAAATAAAAATCACCTTTTTTTTACACAAATTTTATAAACTTACGCTGCCGTCAATTGGCAATACTACACCGGTTAAATAACTCACATCAATTAAAATTGTCATAAAAAGTCTTAGCTGTTTCAAAAATACCTTGTTCTAAAGTTGTTATACTTTTGGAAGATTGTAACAAATTTAGTATTGGGGCATTGTCTTAGTATTATCCCGCCAAATCTTGAAGATTCAGTAAATTCTTTTTTCTCAACTTTTGAATATTTCCCAGTAATTTCATTTGCAGCATTAACAAATTTTTCAGCAATTTCATCTATTGCTGCAAAATTTCCGCCCTGATTCATACTAGAAATATTGTATGATTGTGAACTTTCTCCATACATTGCTACTAAAAGTAAAAATTTTATTGCATCTTTTACATAAATATTATCACGCCTTGCAAAAGATGTTCCATTAAGAATTATATCTTCACCAGACAATGCATTTTTTATAAAATCAAAAGATGCCGTATTTGGATAATATTTAGTAAATCCATAAACATAACTAAATCGTGCAATAATTGCATCCAATGAACCTATTGGAATACCAATAAGCATAGAACATAAAGCTCTAAACCACACAGGCTTAACATATGGCCACATACGTTTGTAATTTATATAAAATCTATTTGTTTTTATTTTATCAAATACTTTTTCTATTGAACTCCTTTTTTATTTATTTTTTATGTCATATTAATCTATACAATTGATAAAATTTTTATAATTATATTTCTTCCTTTTTTTTATATATTTTTCAATATCTACTTTGTGCCATTTTAATTTTATTTTAAACCCAAATAAATGAATGATTTTTTTTGTATAGTGATCTGAAGCATATGGAAAATTATGTTGACGAGAATATAAAACTTCAATTTTAAATAAATAATAAAAACTATATCTATATAATATTTTTAATAAATATATAAATTTATCAACTGTACTAAGCGCGTTAAATATGCATAAAACATTATATAAATTTTTTTGATTGTTATAAACGGAAATTGAGTTTACCGGTGCCGTATGAAGTCTATTTTTTAAAATATAATTTCTTATTTTTTTATCTTTAATCTGATGTATTGAATTTGCAAACCCAGCATCCCAAGATATATTCTTCAACATTGGGTGTATCTCATCATCTGTAAAACCTCTATGATAATAATGAACTTTGGTTTTCTTATCGATATTATTACCAATTAAACAAATTGCTTTTGAACAAAGATAAAATTTCTTTTTATTATTTATAAGCTTTGCTATAAGTGCAATATCTGTAAACATATATGCTGCATTAAATAACATACTACCAATAACGGTATCTGTTATATTAGATGTTTTAAATATTCTACCTGGTAAAAAGGTACATTGTATGATAAATTGCGCAATATCTGTTTCGGGACAATTAAAATTTGAGATTATGATAACATCATTACTTTTTTTGATTGCATATTCAACTTCGTTCCAGTTATCAAAATCAAAGTAATCATTATCTGCTAATACCCAAACATATTCCTTTTTTGCTAAATAAAACGCCTTAGCAATATTAAAACCCAAACCAATATTATATACATTTTTTTCATATTTTATATTTTGATTTATTGTTTGATATTTTTTTACAATGTTATATGTATTATCAGTTGAATTATTATCTAAAATATGTATATCAAAATCTCTAACAGGAGAGTTTTCTGCCATCAATTGTTTTAATGTTGTATCTAGATTTTCCTCTCTATTATATGTAACAATAAAAATATCTAATTTATCTTTAATTGTCATTTTATTAACCTCCGTAACTTCTTTTTCAATTATGATATTTTTATAAATTTAAATTATCAAATATTATCAATTTTATTTTTCTACTTTTGATTTACAAATTTTTAATTGCTTTATGTTGATTCTTATAAAATTCTTTTTTTCTTTTATATCGTTCTTTTGTTTTTCCAAACACAAAATTACTTAATAAGCGATATTTATAATATTTTAATCTTATTTTTCTCTTATTTTTTAACAAACTTATTAAATGTCTCATATCATTTCTTACCCAACCTGCAAACCTATAATTCTCATTAAAATTTTGATAACCATAATATAGATGAAGAATATTTCTTAATTTATTTTCCGGTGAAACAAACCAATTTTCATTTTGAACATTCATATTTGTTGGCATGATGCAAGACAAAACATCCGCCCAAAAATATGGGTTATAATAATCGTCAAAAATACTAATAAAGGTATTAAGCGAAAATTCTTCGTCAATTTTGAATAAAGGTTGATAAAGATAAGTTACATCTTTTTCGAAAAATTGTGCTTCATATAACACAGAGCTAGAAATACCAACAACTTTTTTAATTTCATCTCGCATCAGTAAATGATATGTTGGCACAGTATCTAATTTTTGAATATAAGGTGTCGTTGCAATATATTCTTCAACCTCATCATTCCAAGGTTTATAAGGATGCGGAGTATAATAAATTTTTGAATATTGCTTAGATAATTCTTCCATCTCGTTCTTAAAATGAAGAATGTTTAGCATAACCCCCTCTTTATCAGTTGATTTATCGCTATATGTTTGTCCAACAAAGAGACAACTATTATCTTCCAAATAATCTAAATACTTTAATTCATTTTTTGTATAAACAAAATGTTTCCAATATTTAGCATAAAACAAAAACTTTTCTTTCTGAACTTTGTACTTATTTAATTTTTCAAAAATTTGCTCATCGTTTGTATTAATCATTAAAAAAGTATCATCAAATAATTTCCAAGAATGATACCAAAAATTAACAAACTTTATGTTTAAATCAGTTAAAATTTGTCTTAAATCAAGACCTAATTCGCATCCAAAAACAAATGTTTCTGAATCAATAAAAGAATTAAGATAATCTATTGATTCTTGTTTAATTTTCGATACATCATAAGAGAAATAGCTATCGGTAATATCGTTGTAATTGCTTAATTCATAAAAATGTTTTCTTGAAAATGTTTCACCTATTGAATTTTGCATATCTTTTAATTGAACTATTTTTAATCCGGTTGTCATTTCAACTAAAACATTAAAAATATCAACCAGGTACCAATGATAAACCCCAAATGGATTATCAGGAACTTCGTGATATAAAAAATCCCAAACAAAAACTAGTTTCTTAATCATTTTATCCTCCTCTCTTATAATGAAGCTCCGCCGTCAATTGGCAATACTACACCGGTTAAATAACTGGCATCATCAGAAGCCAAAAATGCAACTACCTTTGCTACTTCTTCTGGCTGCCCTAACCTACCTAAAGGAACTCTTTCTGCATATACCTTTGGATCTCTATCCCCTAATATAGGAGTTTGAATAATACCTGGACAAATACAGTTTACCCTTACACCTTCTTCTCCATAATTTTTTGCCATTTGATGCGAAAATTGGATAACTGCAGCTTTCGTCGCACTATATGCATAAGAACGACCAGCAGCATAATGTTGAAGGCCTGCAATAGAACCATTATTTATTATTGTCCCTTTTTCTTTAACTAAATAAGGTTTTACATAACGAGATACCAAAAAAGTGCCTGTCAAATTTATATCAATTGATTTTTTCCAATCCTCAACAGGCATTCTTTCAATCTCTTTTGAAGGGAGCATAACTCCTGCGTTATTGAACAAAATATCAATTTTGCCATATTTGTCAATAACATTATTTACCATGTCTTTTACTTCATTTTCATTAGAAACATCACAAGGAATAAAATAAGCCTCTTGTCCTTGTTGCCTAATTTCCATTTCTATTTTTTTGCCTTTATCTTTATTACGACCAACCAAAACTGTTTTTGCATCTTCATGCGCAAAATATCTTGCAGTTGCCTCCCCAATACCAGAAGTTGCACCTGTTATAACGACAACTTTACCTCTAAAATTTTCCATTTTTAATCCTTTCTATAACATTGCAGCACCTCCTTTCTTCAGAATAACTGATTGATTAAAGCAGTTAACTGTTTCAAAGATGCCTTTATCCAACTCTATAAGAGGTACCCCCCCCCCCGAAAATCCGCACAGCGCAAGGGTTTTGGAATTATTCATAACAATTCCGGCATCTCTATCTGTGTCATCAAAATATTTTTTTACAACTTTAACGCGACTATTTTTAATTAAATTTGCAGCATTAACAATTTTTTCAGCAATTTCATCTATTGCTGCAAAATTTCCGCCCTGATTCATACTAGAAATATTGTATGATTGTGAACTTTCTCCATACATTGCTACTAAAAGTAAAAATTTTATTGCATCTTTTACATAAATATTATCACGCCTTGCAAAAGATGTTCCATTAAGAATTATATCTTCACCAGACAATGCATTTTTTATAAAATCAAAAAATGCCGTATTTGGATAATATTTAGTAAATCCATAAACATAACTAAATCGTGCAATAACAACATCAACTCCGTATTGTTTACTGTATGACTTTCCAAGCGTTTCAACCATTCGTTTACTTTGAGAATAAGGACATACAGGAGAATCTAAACTGTCAGTTACTGTAGTATCTTTTTCCTGAACAACTATATCTTTACCTGTGCAATTACCATAAACCGTCGCAGAAGAAAAAATAATCATTCGACCTTTACCCTGATTCTTTAAGTAATCAAGGCAATTTTTTGTTCCTTCAATATTTGCATTAATAATATCAACCGGAAAACTACGAATTACATCTCCTGAAATTGCTCCTGCAGCATGAAATATATAGTCAAATTCTTCCGTAAATTTGAACGGTTCAGTGACATCTTGAATAATATATTTAAAATTATTATTATTTAGGTGTTTTGCAAAAAGATCTTTTATTTTACTTTCATTTCTAGCAAGAACAGTAACCTTAACATCACCATATTCCATTAACTTCTCTGTTAAATTACTGCCTATTAATCCAGTTGCTCCTGTGATAAGAATACTTTTATTTTTATATAAATTTTTCATATTTTAGACTCCTATAAATTTTTTAGATTACAACTTCTTTTTTAAATTGTTTTTATTGTAGATCTTTTCCCTGTTGCATTTTTATACTTAAATATTTATTTAGTGGAACTTCTATACATTTATGCATAAAATACCTATAGTAAAAATTAAACATAATGATAAAATAAAATTCCAAACAGGAAATTGAATTAAATACATATTATATTTTTTCCATACAGTACTCCATAAACACAATATTACTAAGCCATGCGAAATATATATAGCATAAGTATATTTTGCCAAATTTACAAATATATCTTTATTAAAAAATTTTGAAATAAAACCTTGATTAATTAAAAATAAGACCATTATTAAAACAAAAACTAAAACAAAAATAAAGTTATTTTCGAAATCAAGTCTACGAAAAAAGAAATTATTAATTATAAAAAATAGACACATAAACTCTAATATTGAAATAAACATCTTATACCCAAAAGTTATTTTCAGATTTTTAATAATACTCTTATTATTTCTATACCACTTTGCAATAAAACAACCTAAACCTATCCCTCCCATAGCACGCAACATACCGGAATTTATAAAACAGCCGATTGTTTCCCAATTTGCCCAAGTAAAATGAATCAGAATAGAATAAGAAAAATAAACTAATAATGCTAAAATTAAATCTACATATTTAGAGCCCAAATTTTGATATAAATAATAATACAGGGCAAAAACCCACAACATAGCAGATACATACCAGAAAATATTTATCTCCGGATATAATCCCAATGTTAAACTTAAAGATGTACCATTAATACAAAATAGATTAAGTATTCCCTGGTAATAATTAAATTCATATATATGAAATTTCGAAATTAACCAACTTAAAAATAAAACAACAACAAACAAAGGATATACCCTCAAAAGTTTTTTCTGTAAAAAATTAATCAGAGGTTTTTCAAAATTATTTTTATACATGAAAAAGAATCCAGATATTATAAAAAATAAATCAACAGCTAGCATATCTTTAGAAGATATCTTATAGAGACTATTATAAAAATGAGTATCTGCAACAGTATGTAATGAGTGAACACAGTGACAAAGATGCCACATCACCACAGCCAAACACCCTACTATTCTCAAAAATTCAATATTCCTTATTTTTTGCATATTATACCCGTATTAATACCTCTAATTTCTTTTCTATATTTTCTTTTGTCAAACCATAATATTGCATTTTTTCTTCATAAGTACCATAGTTTCTAAAGATTTCACGAGGAAATGCAACTGATTCGATTTGAACAGGTTTGCCTTCAAATGATTTTGTAATATCAAATGTCAAACTACCTTCAAATTCCGGTTCAACTACTAAAATTTTTCCATTGTTATAATATTGACCTAAAGTTTCTCTATCAAAAGGTTCTAATGTTGTATAATAAAGAACTGTAACATCTTTACCTTTACAAACTTCCATAACCGCATCCAACATTATAGAAACTGCTATTACAGTTGCTTTCGAACCTTTCTGCATAACAACAGCTTTTCCAAACTCAACATCAGGATCATTGTTTTGATTTGGATGATCACTAACTCTGAAAAATGTAGGATGACCATTTCTATATGTCTGATTAAACAACTGAATAAATTGTTTTGCACTACCGGGAGCAATAAATTCACACCCAGGAATCGCTTTTATTACATGTAAATCTTCTGCACAATAATGAGAATAACCATATTTTGGATAATCTACAGCAGCACCCGTTCCAATAACATTTACACCTAATTTTTGATATGCTAAATCCATTTTTATTTGTTCTAATGTTCTTTCAACAAGATAAGGTTGAATTCCGAATATAGTAGGCACCAAACCTCTTCGCGCCATACCTGCCGCTATAGAAAACATCCCATCTTCATAAATACCTACATTAGTACATCTATCAGGAAATTCCTTTAACACATCTCTAATTGCCCACATTCCAATATCAACCGTAAAGAATGTTGTATCAGCTTCGTTTCTAATCATTTCTGCAACACGTTTTAAAAATGCTCTTCTCATGCTAATTCAACCTCCTTGGATAACATATCTAATTCTTCTGCATTCGGGGATTTGTGAAACCAAATATCGTTTTCTATCATTGTTTTTGAACCATATCCTCTTATAGTTTTTGCAATTACAGCCTTGGGTTTTCCATTTTTTAAAGTCTTTAATTCTTTAAATGTCTTTTCTAAAGCCTTCATATCATGACCATCAACTTCAATAACATCAAAATTAAAAGCAGATAATTTTGCTTTCATATCACCCATATCAACCATTGCACCAACTGAATTGTTATCATCAATAATGACAGTCAAATTATCAAGCTTTTTAGCAGAAGCAAAAATTAAACTTTCCCACATCGTCCCTTCACAAAATTCTCCATCTCCGCAAAGGACATAAACTGATGAAGGAGATTTTTTAATCTTATTCGCATTTGCAATTCCAACAGCAAAAGGTAAACCATGTCCTAATGAACCAGCATTATTTTCAATACCACCTTCAAATTTTGTCAAATCTGTTTGAATACAATATCTGCTATCAAATTTGCCAATTTGAGGAGCAATTTCATCCATAGAAAAATAACCTTTTTCTATTAAAACAGGATAAAGTGCCAATGTCGCCTGACCTTTAGAGATAATAAAAAAATCTCTATCAGCATCTTGAGCAAGCTCAGGACTCCAATTCATAATCTTGTCATATAAAACCCAAACCACATCAAGACAAGAAAAAACACTTTGAAGATTTCCATCTTGACATTTATGTGATAAATATAGGGCATTTTTACGTAAAATTTTACTTATTAGCTCCATTATACTCTCCTTTTGTTTTTAAATATTTTTTAAATTTATGTCTTAAATCTCTTATTTCTATTTTCTTATGATACTGATATATTCTGAATAATACTTTCTTCCATAACCAATATGCTATTTTATTCGGTTTTTTGTTATATATATCAGCGTAATCAGCGTATGTTATATATTGATTAGAAACATTTTTACGATTTGCTAAAGGTAATTTAGTAAATTCATAGTAGATTGAACTTCTAAATAAAGAACCCCAAATCTTTGTAAATAAATTTTGCGAATATACATATTCACGAAAATCATTATTATCTTTTATTGTTCGATGTGTTGACTCTCTGCTACTCATTGAATTACATCCCCAACGGTAAAAGCCATATGGATCAAAGGTTTGATATACCCTATAATTCTTTTCTAATTGATAGTATAAAATCAAATCCGCAGATATACCTAAATCATCATTAAACCCACCTTGATTTATAACTGCGGCTTTATTATATACTGCGCCACAAGTCGGAACAGATCCACCGATATGTCCTGTAAATATAATATTATTTCTTGTCAATTTATAAAATTTATTTCTTGAACGTTGTTTCATCCACCAATCAGAAACATCCTTTATTATTTTTTTATGTGAGTCTGGATGATTTTTATCATACTTAAAGACATAATTAGATGTCGAAATTGCCCCTAAAGGTTTTGATTCATTGGAAGATAATACATCTATATTAAATTTCATTTTCTCTATTGCATACGGAAATAACATATCATCATCATGAAGCATCATAACCCATGGTGCTTTTGCAAGATATATACCTCTATTAAAATTATCACCTGGTCTTAAATTTTTCTCATTCCTATAATATCTTATCTTATTTGATTTATAAGTTTTTACAAGCTTTTCTGTTCTATTTGGGAAACCATCATAAGGCTCATTATCTACAATCACAATATCCCAATCAAAGTCAACTGGAGTTTGTTTTATAACACTATCAATTGCCTCCTTTAATAATTCAGTTCTTTTATATGTTGGGATAAATACTGTTATCAAAGGGTCTTTAGGTATATTATCCTCTTCATATAACAAATATGATTTTATATTTTTTGTTAGTTCAAAACGATCAACTTTTGTATCATAATCAATAATATTATTCTTTCGCAAATAACTCTGCAAATTTTTTCTATAACACTTCTTTTTTCTATATGGAACGACCTTCTTTTTAATTAAAGAAACAAAACATTTAGGAATTAAAGAAACAAAATATAATTGCCAAATAGGTCTATTTGCCACTATTGAAAGTGCCTTTCTATTTTTTATTATATCTGTTAAACAAAAGCCACCAAATTCGCGGGAAGTAAGCATGTTTTCAAAAGTAAAAGGACTGAAATCATATGTTTCAATTGGTAATACTTGCGCTTTATATTTATCATAAATTGTAGGCAAGCCCATAACTAAATCATACCAAGTCTTACCCCACTGTTTTATCAAATTTTTCGACCAAAAACTAGTTTGTGTTCTTTGAGGATTGCTAAGCAATAGACTTCCACTCCAACATGCAGCGTTTATTGGATTATCTTCCCAATATTGAAAAAATGCTATAGGCTGCCATAAACCATAATTAGAACTGTTTAATGGCTGATGTGCAATAACATTATTTATAAAAGTAGATTTTATAATCGAAAAACCTAATGTTTGAATTTCACGAATTTGATCTTTAAAAAATTCTGAACAATCATGATATTCTTTTTCTTTAACACTGTAAATGTCACGATATGTTTCCTGAACAACGATTATGTCTTCATGCATATCAATATATTTACTTATTCCCCAAATACAATTCTTAATATTTATAGATAGCCCATCGCGCACTAACCAAATATATTCATACAGATTTGAATATTTTTTATATGCATCAATAACCTTATTATCTATTGAAAAGCCATCGAAAACACCATCCCATCTATCATAGATCACATTATCATATTTTTGTGAATATTCTATTACAATATCCTTAGTTTTGTTATCATCGGAACTATCAAATATCCTCAAATCAATACCTAAATCCCAAAAACTTTTTGCACAAACTTCTAAATAACCTTGAATTATTTCTGGTCTATTGGCAGTTATTATAGCTACGACAAGACGTTTATTCCATTTCTTTTTATTTGCCAAGCGTAGAGCATTTTGAGCTTTATCTTTTGTATAAATAATTCTTTCCTCAGGTGAAAGTAAACTAATTGCACTTTCCATAAGCTCTGCAGAAACTTTTTCTTCTTCAAAAAATCCTGCAAAATTAGGATTTGCATTATATTTTGCTGTTATATAGAATGGAATTGAATATCCCCATTTGGTCTTCTCATATATTTTCTTAATATATTTATCAAAAACATACGTATATTTTTCTAAATCATAATTTCTACTAAATTTTTCATTCATCCATTTAGCAAATAATTCAGTATTTAAATTTCCGGCACCTCTTCCGATACCATAAACACTAGCATCGATAATTAAATCTCTGTTTAAATTTTGTTCACAAAATTCACAAGCGACTTCAAATGCTTGCATAAGATTATTATGACCGTGATAACCTACAGAAATTTCAGGACTTAAATTGGCATTTGCTAGGTTTAAATAATGGAGTAATTCATCTTTATACATTGTTCCCCAACTATCTACAACATAAATAGCTAATGGATTTAGGGTACTATATAATTTCAGCATATCAATAAATTCTTCATCAGTATATTGACTAACTCTTGCTGGTTGTACACAAAGCTTATAACCCTTTTCAACAATACCTTTACAATACTCAAAACCTTCTTTTAACATTTTTTTCCAGACAATAACTCGAATAATATCTGGACCTTCCGGAGTTGCTGGAGGCAATTTGTCTAAAGGAAAAGGATTTGAAACCTCAGCCATCAAAGCATATTGTACATTGGATTTTTTATTTTTTACGATAGATTTAAATTGTTCAATATTATTAAAAATAGTTCTATTTTCATCATAAGATTCAGGTCTTAAGAACCCAATTTCTAAAATATCTACATTACTATCTTCAAGTTTTTCGGTTATATCCAGAATTTGTTCTTTTCCAAATTCCCAATCATTTATATAACCACCATCTCTTAACGTACAATCCAATAATTTTATCATTTTAACCTCTTACTAACTATCTTAACAACTCTTTTACTTGTAATATAATATTTTCAATAGTAAGTCCATATTTCTTTCTTAGGAAATCCTCTGAACCTACACAACCATAACTATCATTAATACCTATACCTTTTACCCTTACAGGATATTTTGCAGAAGTTAACTCACATACTGCACTTGTTAACCCACCCAAAATATTTGCATTTTCACACACAATTATATTTTTTGTTTTTCTGGCACAAGCCAATATCAAATCTTCATCTAATGGTTTAATGGTAACCACATCAACAACTTGAGCACTTATTCCATCTTTTTCCAACTCTTTTGCAGCTTCTAATGCTGTAGCAACCATAATTCCACAAGCCACTATAGTTACATCATTTCCATCCTTTAATAGCTTACCTTTACCAATTTCAAATTTTTCATCCGGCATATATATATCTTTTAAATTTCGTCTTGCAGTTCTTATGTATGTAACTCCATTTCTATCTTTAGTTAATTTAAGCAAAGCTTTAAACATTGTAGGATCTGATACATCTGCAACACAAGCATTCGGAACTGTTCGCATCATTGCTACATCCTCAAAAGACATATGTGTGCCACCGTTATTCGTTGCCATAATTCCAGCATCAGAACCTATAATTCGAATACTCTTTTGAGCATATCCAATACTTAAAAATACTTGATCAAAAATCCTTCGTGATGCAAATGGTGAAAATGAATGAATATATGGCTTAAATCCATTTAAATACATTCCTGCGGCAACACCAACCATATTCGCTTCTTGTATACCACAATTGAAAACATTCTTTGGATAATCCTTCCATAATTGAGCAGTTTTCAAAGAACCCATTAAATCCGCATCTAAATATACTACTTTATCATCTTCAGAAAACAATTCTCGCATTGTTTCATTAAAAATCTGAATAGGCTCTTTCTCCGCAACACCACCTGTATATCTTAGTTCCATTGTTCTTCCTCCATATCAAGTTCAACTGCTCTTTCTTTAAGCTCTTCTAACACTTTTTCTTTCAAGTCGTCATTGAAACCAAGACAATGATTATTTGGAAGTTCTTCAATACATTTAGCTCCCCTACCCTTAATAGTTTTCAAAACTATCATTGTAGGTTTTTTATTTGGGGATTCAATAGCAAAATTTATAGCTTTTTGAATCGCTAACACATCATCCCCCTTAACTAGCGTACTATTCCATCCAAAAGCCTCAAATTTTTTCATTGGATCGCCTATACTCATAACCTCTTCGACAGATCCATCGATTTGCATATTGTTCCAATCAAGAAACGCTATAATATTATCAAGTTTATAATGAGCCGCAAATTGTGCCGCTTCCCAAATTTGCCCTTCCGCAGATTCGCCATCTCCAATAATACAAAAAACTCTTTGACCGGAATCCTTTATCTTTGCTCCCAATGCAGCACCAACTGCAATAGATAAACCTTGTCCTAAGCTTCCTGTTGTCGCATCGACTCCTGGAACCTTATTTCTATCACAATGACCTGGCAATAGTGAATTCGGATTATTTAAATTGTTTAATCTTGAATAATCAATTACTCCTTTTAAAGCAAGAGTAGAATATAGAGCCGGACCAGCATGACCTTTTGATATTATCATAAAATCACGATTATCCCATTTGGGGGTTTGAGGATCAATTCTAATAAAATCAGTATATATAACAGATAAGACATCCGCTAAATCTAATGAACCTCCAATATGTCCACCTTTGTTAGAACAAATGGCTTGAATTATTCCTTTCCTTATTCTTAAAGCATTCTGCTCAAGAGTTTTTTGACTACTTAATACCATTATTTATTTTCCTCCACAAATTGATGGATAGTATCAGCAATTCTTGTAATTTCTTCTTCTCCCAATGCTGGGAATGTTCCTACCCAGAACGTATTATTCATAATAAAGTCCGTATTTGGTAATAATTTATAATGTTCATCTGTTAATTCTTTTGAATTGATTAGTTTTGAATTACCAATTCTTAAATCAACATCATTATCAACTATCATTGGTTGTCTCAAAATATTACCAGCAAACAATTGACGTGTGCCAACTTTATGACTTTCTAAGTATTCAACCATTTCTTGTTTAGTGAATGGAGCATTTTCTTTCACAGAAATTAAGTAGCCAAACCAAGATGGTTTTACACCTTCATTAATTTTAGGTAAAATTAAATATTCTTTTAAATCTGACAATTTTTCTGTAAGCATTTGAGCATTCTTACGTCTTATTTCTAAAAACTTATCTAACTTATCAATTTGAGAACAACCTAAAGCTGCTTGCCAGTCAGTAATTTTCAAATTAAACCCGATATGAGAATATGTGTATTTATGATCATATCCAAATGGAAGATTACCCAATTGTTGAGAAAATCTCTTTCCACAAACACCATCACGACCTGGAGGACAGCAACAATCTCTTCCCCAATCTCTGAATGACATTATAATTTTATATAATTGAGAATCATTTGTTACAACAGCTCCACCTTCACCCATTGTCAAGTGATGTGCCGGATAGAAACTGAAGGTACCAATATGACCTATTGTTCCTATTTTCTTACCTTTATACTCGCCACCTAATGCATCACAACTATCTTCAATTACCCAAAGGTTATATTTTTCAGCAAGTGCCATAATCTTATCTAAATCATAACTGTTACCTAATGTATGAGCTAAGAAAATAGCTTTTGTTTTTGATGTAATTGCTTCTTCAATTTTATCTGCATCAATATTATAAGTCCCAATTTCACAGTCAACAAATACTGGAACCATTCCATGTTGGATAATTGGATTTATTGTTGTTGGGAACCCTGCTGCCACTGAAATAACTTCATCACCCTTTTTTAATGCTCTATCACCTAATTTATGGGAGGTTAAAGCTGAAAACGCTAATAAATTAGCACTTGAACCTGAATTTGTTGAAAGCGCATATTTTACACCCAAATATTTTGCAAATTTTGATTCAAATTCTTTATTAAATCTTCCGGCTGTCAACCACATATCTAAAGAAGCATCAATCATATTTAATAATTCTTCTTCACCCAAAAGTTTTCCACTTGGCGGAATATAATCAAATTCTCTTTTTTTACCATATACAGCGTTATAGTATTCTTTAGCAGCTTCTTTTACTTTATTACGTAATTCTTGTTCCACTTTATACTCTCCTCATATTCTTGTATTTGCTCTATTGTATATTTGTACATATCTGTATCTTGGGCATAAAAATGTTTATACCAATCAACAGTTCTTGCTATTGCAACATCAGCAGTATAAGTTGGAGTCCAACCCAATACTTTTTCCGCTTTTTCGATATTTAACATTAAAAGATTTGCTTCATGCAAATTATCTCTTTTATGGACAACAACCTCACCTTTACCATAATTTTCAACAACTTTTTGAGCAACTTCCGCTACTTTTAAAACGCTTTCTTCATTAGGACCAAAATTAAAACCATCGGCATACTTTTTGCCTTCTTCTAATAATTTTTGTCCTAATAATAGATAGCCAGATAAAGGCTCTAATACGTGCTGCCAAGGTCTGACGGCTATAGGATTTCTAATTTCAATTTTCCGCCCTGAATTGATATATCTTACACAATCAGGAATTAATCTATCTAAAGCCCAATCACCACCACCTATAACATTGCCGGCTCTTGCAGTTGCCATTGCATAGCCATCTTCCCCTTGCAAAAATGAACGGCGGTATGAAGATGACATAATTTCAACACATCCTTTAGATGATGAATACATATCATAGCCACCCATAGGCTCATCTTCTCGGTAGCCCCTATTTATCTCTTTATTTTCATAACACTTATCTGTTGTAATATTTACAAACGCTTTAATATTTTTACATATTCTCGCAGCTTCTAACACATTCAAAGTACCAATAACATTCGTTTTATAAGTTAATACAGGTTCAGAATAAGAAAGCCTTACTAAAGGCTGAGCAGCCAAATGAAATATAATATCAGGTTGAAATTCTTCAATACTTGCCTCTAACTTTTCAACATCAAGAATATCACCACATATAGATTTTTTTATTTTACTTTCAATGTTTAATTCACCAAACATTGAAGGTTCAGTATTAGGCTTGAGTGAATAGCCACAAACTTCTGCTCCAAGCATTGTTAGCCAAAGGGCTAACCAACTCCCTTTAAATCCGGTATGTCCCGTTAAAAAAATTTTTTTCCCATTATATATATTATTAAACATTTACAACCTCTTTATTTAACCATACAGCCCAAGGCGCCTTACCTTTTAACCACATTTCAGTTAGTTCAGTCTTACACTTTAAAGTATCCATTGGGTGCCAGAAACCATTATGCTTATACGAATTTAACATTCCATCTTTAGCAAGTCTTTCCAATGGTTCTCGTTCAAAGATGACATCATTTCTATTCGGTTCAATATAATCAAATACTTGTGGTTCACAAACCATAAAACCACCATTTATCCAGTTTCCATCACCCTGTGGTTTTTCCAAAAAGCTCTTTATTGTCCCATCTGAAGTGATATCCAATGCTCCAAACTTACCTGAAGGTTTTACAGCCGTCAAAGTTAAATATTTATTACTATTTTGATGATGTTTGATTAAGTCCTTTATATTAACATCAGCGACACCATCACCATAAGTTAATAAAAATGGTTCTTGTCCAACATATTCTTGAGCTTTTTTAATTCTACTACCAGTCATTGTTTCCTGACCGGTATAAAGCATTGTTACTTTCCAAGGTTCTGTTTGTATTCTATGAATTTCAACAGAATTATTTAACATATCAACTGTAACATCAGAATACTGTTGATAATAATGAATAAAATAATCCTTAATCACATGAGACTTATACCCTGTTAATATTATAAATTCATTAAAACCATAATATGAATACGTTTTCATAATGTGCCATAAAATAGGTCTTCCACCAATTTCAACCATTGGTTTTGGAATTAATCTTGTTTCTTCAGATAATCGAGTTCCTAACCCGCCTGCCAAAATTACGACTTTCACTGGTCTATACCTCCTAAAAATATTTTCTGTTTTTTAAATCTCTCTATTTGTAAAAATTTCTTTAAAATGTGGTTGAATGGAATCAAAAATTTTCCCCAGAATTTACTCATCAAATATGTATATTTAGTAACTGCTTGTTTCTCATATCCCTTCTTTAATAATTCAGATAATGAAATATCCTCATAACAACCAAAATAATAATACATATTTTTAAACCAATAATAGGAAAAAATATTAAAATAAAGTTTTCCTAAAAAAATATGTTTTAATTTTTCTTTAAAATACAAATTATTAGCAATAATCTCACTTGAATACAATTTTTTCACATGAGATTCTTGATGATTATGATCTCTGTAATTATACATTTTATTTTCAATAAAAACACCATAACCATTAATCAAAGTTTCGACAACCATATCCATATCTGCAATTGTACCTGCAGATTCTATGGTTTCTGTAATAACCATAGCTTTTAAATTTTTAGTTTTATATATTACACATGGGAAAACTAAATGAGAAGATCCCTTATTTATGTATATATGCTTAATAAAATCTTGTTTTTCATATATTTTATATGATACACAATCTAAAGTATCTAAACTAACATTAGTTTCATCTATAAAACTATTTATTTTTGTATAAATTAAATCTATATTACTATGTCTTTCAATAATCTTTAAAGCTGCTTCAATATATTGAGGATGCAAAATATCATCATCATGAAATATCATCACATATTTTTTACTTGCTAAAGATACGGCTTTTAAGAAAATATTAAACGGACCAATATTTATTGGCTCTTTTATATATATAATATTATCATTTTGTGTTTGAATTTCTTTTATATAATCTTCAGTTTCATCAGAACTACCATTATCTAAAACTGTTATTTTTAAACCTTTTATAGATTGATTTACAGCACTACTTAATGACTTTTTTAAATAGTCAATTCGATTATAAGTTAAAATGAATATTTCAAAGTCATTTATTAATTCTGATATTCTCATTAACCTAGCTCCACAATCTGTTTTCCAAAAAGAACGATGCTAATCCTCGATAAATTTATACGAATTGAAAAACTCTTTCTTCTCTTTTCTTTTTTTTCTTGATTCAATGCTAATTTATCAATATATTTTCTATAATTTTGCTTATTATTTAATAACATTTGGAATTCGCGTTTATTAATTTTTCTGTAGAATGCTTCCCGAATTTCACCACTTGCATAATATTCTCGAAAAGTATTACTAAAAAGATCTATAAACTCATCTCTATATTGGGAATCTATTCTTATCAAATTCCATCTATAACCATTAAATTGCGCCACTAATTTATAGTCATTTACAATAGATTTTAAATTGGCATTTTTATTTAAAAAGCTACTAATCTCATTCCACTCATTTGAAACTGCATAAACTTTTTCTTTTGATTTTACTGAAGAATTTTCATTATCCTGCCTATAATATAAATAAGCTTCGCCTGTAAACATCATTCGTTTAGCTGCTACTAATGACTTAAAAGCAAATGATGTATCCTGATAACTTGCACCAGGAGTCTCTGAAAAATTAATACCATTTTCAAATAAATAGGTTCTTTTATATAAAGAACTCCATATTGAAGGCATCATTTTAACAATTGTAGGATCATCTGTAATATTAAAAATTTTGTTTTGTAATTCTTTTTTTATTTTCCCTGCTTTTCTAGATTGATTATCATTTGTTGTATAGTAATAAAAATCAGATTTTACTAAATCCAAATCATTATTTTTGGCCAAATTATATAAGGCTTCAAACATTGTATTTTCAACAAAATCATCAGACTCAACAATTCCAATATACTCTCCAGTTGAATAAGATAATCCTATATTCATCGAATTTCCATAACCTGAATTTTCCTTATCGATAATCTTTATGCGACTATCTTTATTTTTATATTCTTCTAATATTTGCCTTGAAGAATCAGTTGAACCATCATTTACGCAAATTATTTCAATATCCTTCAATGTTTGACAAATAATAGAATCCAAACATTTTTGAAGATACCTTTCAGTATTAAATATTGGAACAATTATAGAAACTTTAACCATAATAATTTAAAAGCTACCCCTTCTTAATATCGTAAATTCGTATTCACTTAAACTTCGATAAACTTGAAAGCTACACTATTAACGATTTGTTGGTTGAATAACAACATTAAATATGAAATATTTTTGTATTTATTCATAATAATCATACGTTGGTTTCATAATTATATATTTTATCGAAAATGTATAATTATGATATGTACCAAAAAATATTATATTACAAACAAAATAAAAAATTTGCTTGTATTAAAAATTGTAATATAAATAAATATAACCATCAAAATATATGCTCTTACTTATACGTATACAAACTTGAGAAAATGTATAATTCTAAAATCAAATTTCAAAAGGTTATTTATAGAACAAAATTAACCGAACTACTTATTTTGAACTTTTGTAACAAAAACACTCAACTCTGAAATTAACTCTCTTCTACAAACTTTATATACGTAGAAGAGAGTTAATAGACGGAGAGTATAGATATGGTAAAAATTTCACAAATCAATTTTGGCAAGGTAGATTACACTAAATCAAAACAAACTACTAGAGTTCCAAAAGAACAAATACAAACTTTTCAAACAAACAAAAAAACTGACTATACTACAATTACAAAAGAAAATACATATACATCTAAAATTAGTGATCTAAATACAAAATTCGAAAATATCAAGCCTGAAAAATATATTTTAGAAGCTAAAAATAACGGGTTCAAAACACTAATTGTATCAGATGAAGATTATGCAAATTTTGGTGCTAAATGGGACGAAATTCCAGCATAATAGATTAATAACACACAAAAAAGAGTCAGGAAAAAGCCTGACTCTTTTTTATTACTTATACCTCTTACACAGCGTAAACACTAACTTGTTTTCTGTCTCTTCTGTGAGGTTCAAATTTAACAACACCATCAATCAATGCAAATAAAGTATCATCAGAACCGATACCAACATTGTTACCAGGGTGAATTTTTGTACCTCTTTGACGAACAAGAATGTTACCTGCTTTAACAGCTTCGCCACCGAACTTTTTAACGCCTAAACGCTTAGCTTCGGAGTCACGGCCGTTACGGGTAGATCCCATACCTTTCTTATGTGCCATTTTTCATTTCTCCTTTTCTTTTGTACTTATAACGATTTTAGACTACTTATTCAGCAGCTGTTTCTTCAGCAGACTTTTTAGCAGAAGTTCTGATTTTTGAAATCATAACTCTTGTATAACCTTGTCTGTGACCTTGTTTTTTTCTGTATCCTTTTTTAGGTCTTTGTTTGTAAACGATAATTTTCTTTGCTCTTCCGTGTAAAACAATTTTACCTTCTGCGCTTGCGCCAGCTACATATGGCTGACCTACTTTAGATTTTTTACCGTTAACAATCATAACGATTTTGTCAAAAACTACTTTTGAATCTTTTTCGCCATCTAATAATTCAATATCAACGTAGCGACCTTCTTCTACTTGATACTGTTTTCCGCCAGTTTCGACTATTGCGTACATCTTTTCTTCCTTTCGTTGCGGGTGTCGTAACCTTCTCGGTTTTATAAAACGATTGACCCATAGTAATCACATAACGTTATTATCTATCAGGCAAAAATCATTGTCAAGAAGTTTTAAGAATTGTATATACTAATGATTTTAATATTTATTAATGTTTTGGTACTGTAATTTTGTTTGAAGTATTATTATCATATGATGTTTAAAAGGGAAGAATTAATAGTAGCTTCGGGAGCTAAAAAGTTAAAAGATGAATGCTCTAATTCTGTAGAGTTTAGCATTTCAACAGATACCAGAACAATCAAAAAAGGTGACATATATTTACCACTAAAAGGTGAAACTTTTGATGGTGAAAATTTTATCGAAAAAGCTCTTGAAGCTGGCGCCATTGGATATTTTACAAGTCAAAACAAAGTATATGACAATGCAAAACTTATCTTAGGTGTAGAAGACACATTAAAAGCATACCTAAATATAGCAAAATATTATAGAAAAAAGGTTAATCCTATAACAGTTGCAATAACGGGAAGTTCAGGAAAAACGACAACAAAAGAGATGGTTTACTCTGTACTTTCGCAAAAATTTAAAACTCAAAAGACTTTTTCAAATCACAATAACGAAATAGGATTTTGCCAAACTGTTTTAGGTATGGAAACCGATACTCAAGCCTTAATTGTCGAAATGGGAATGCGTGGTTTAGGGGAAATAGAATTAATTTCAACCCACTTGGAGCCTGATTATGCCATTATAACAAACTCAGGCTCTGCTCATGTAGGAAGACTTGGAAGCCTTGATAATATAGCGAAAGCAAAATGTGAAATTGCACTTGGGCTAAATAAAAAAGGAGCATTAATTGCACTAAATCAAGATATTATAAAAAGACATCTTAACTATGAAGGAGAGAAAATCTATTATTCACTAAAAGATGTAAAAGTTATAGAAAAATTACCATCCTATACAAAATTTGAATACAAAGGTTCAATCTACGAACTAAACGTTGAAGGTGATTACAATATAGAAAATTCATTATCAGCGATTGAATTAGGGTTAAAAATAGGATTAACGCCAAACGAAATTAAAGCAGGTTTACTATCATATCATCCAATAGAAAAGCGTTGGGAAGTCGAAAACATCAACGGCATAAAAATAATTAATGACAGTTACAATGCCAATCCGGATTCAATGAAAGCATCAGTCAAGACATTTGTGGAACTTTATTCAAATCCTGTTGTAGTTTTGGGTAATATGGGTGAATTGGGCGAAAACGAAGCTCTATATCATAAGCAAGTAGGCGAATATCTTTCTAATTTAAGCAAGAGCGCAAAATATTTATTAGTAGGTGAACTTGCGAAAGAAATTGGAAAAGAACTTGAAAAATCAGGAATTAAAGTTGAATATTTTGACAATAATAAAGAAGTTTCAGAATATATTTTGACAAATATAAAAACAGAAGAAACACTATTTTTAAAAGCATCACGTTCAATGAAATTTGAACAGATAATAGAAAACATAAGAAAAGGGACAAATAAATGATAATGGTAATGGTAGCATTCCTATTAGGAATGATTTTATGTATGTTATTCGGCGTACCGTATATCGATATGCTAAAGAAAAAAATGATAGGTCAATATATAAAAGATGTTGCACCTGAAAATCACGCAAAAAAACAAGGAACACCAACAACCGGTGGAGTATTTATTATTGCTGCAATAATTTTGGCATCTGTTACAACATTGTTATTAGCACAGAAAATGACAGCTATTGCACTAATCACAATAATTACACTTGTATTTTATACATCTGCAGGATTTCAAGATGATTATATTAAAATTAAAGGAAAAGGAAACGATGGATTAACTGCAAGAGGCAAATTATTCAGACAAATTGCAATAGCATTATTACCTACATTATATTTAATAATGAATAATCCAAGCGCATGCACGTTTACAATTAACCATTTTGTATTAGATATGAAATGGTTTTATCCGTTTTTTGCAGTATTCATAATAACAGGTGCATCAAACGCTTATAATTTAACAGACGGATTAGATGGTTTAGCTGCAGGTTGCGGAGTTCCTGCATTTGTAGCTTGTTCTTTAATCTCTTTATTTATGGGAGAAATAGAATTAGCAATAATATCAGCGACAGTAGCAGGAGCGTTACTCGGATTTTTGAAATTCAACAAACCAAAAGCAGAAGTTTTTATGGGTGATACAGGCTCTTTAGCTATCGGTGGACTTCTTGGAACTCTTGCAGTTTTAGGCAAATTCGAATTCTTATTAATCTTTATTGGTGGAGTTTTTGTAGTTGAAACATTATCTGTTATACTTCAAGTTTTAAGTTTCAAAACCACAGGTAAACGTATTTTTAAGATGGCACCAATACACCACCATTTTGAACTGTTAGGGTGGAATGAGAAAAAAGTTGTTATAGTATTTTCAATAGTATCTTTATTATTGTCAATATTTGCAGTTGTATTATTTGAATTATTCAGTAAAGGAATTCTCTAATGAGTATTACGGGAAAAAAAGTTCTTGTTTTGGGATTATCAAAAAGCGGGATTGCAGCCGCAAAGTTCGCTAAAAAACATGGAGCGATTGTTTATTTATCAGAAGGTAAATTTGTAGAAGAAGAAAACAAATACAAAGTAGAAGACTTGGAAAGTTGCGGAATCTTTGTTGAATACGGTTCACATTCTGATGAATTTATTGACAATGCCGAGCTTGTAATAACAAGTCCTGGAATTCCTCCGCATAGTGAAATTATTCAAAGAATAAAAAGCAAAAATATTCCTGTAATTTCAGAATTAGAACTTGCATATAGAGAATGCGATATTCCATTCATAATAATTACCGGAACAAACGGAAAAACAACAACAACAGCATTAACAGAACATATTTTAGCAAAAACTCTTAACGTAAAAGCTTGCGGAAATATCGGTCAGCCACCTTGCAATATTGCAGATGAAAACCTGGACTATTTTGTATGTGAAGCAAGCTCATTTCAACTTGCAATGAGTCCATCGCTAAAACCTTTCATATCCGTATGGACAAACTTCACACCAGATCATATTGATTGGCACCAAGGACTTGAAAATTATTTTAATGCAAAAGCTAAAGTTTTTCTTGACCCTCAAGCTCCACAGTATAGTGTCTTAAATGCAAAAGATGAGAAATTACTTGAGTTTTCAAAACAAGCTAAAGGAACAATCTTTATGTTTGCTAAAAACATAGGTGATAATTGCTGCTATGAAGAAAACGGAATGATTATATTTAAAAAAGACGGTAAATGCGAAAATATAATTTCAATTAAAGAATGTCCATTATTAGGCGAACATAATTATCAAAATATTATGTGTGCAATAATTTGTGCCAAATTATCAGGATTAGATAATGAAGTAATAAAAAATGCAATTATGGAATTTAAAGCACCTGCCCATAGACTTGAAAAAATTATTGAAAAAGATGGTATAACATTTTATAATGATTCAAAAGCAACAAATCCTGAAGCTGCTATTGTAGCAATCAATTCATTTAACAATACAAATGTAGCTTTAATTGCTGGAGGAAGGGATAAAAATACAGACTTGAGTGAATTTTGTAACTCCGTAAAAAAACATATTAAAACAGTAATTTTAATAGGAGAAGCAACAGAAAGATTTGAAAAGAACTTGATAGAAAGCGGATTTACAAATATCATAAAAGAAACTTCACTAGAAAGTGCAATAGATAAAGGTATAGAATTGAAACCTGATGTAGTATTATTATCACCGGCTTGTGCAAGTTTTGATATGTTTAACAGTTATGAACATAGGGGAGAAGTATTCAGAGAGTATGTCCTATCGAGAGTATAAATCTCCGCAACGACAAAGCAGAGAAAGAAGAGAAAACAGAAAACAACATTATAACAAATCAGGAGTTATCATAACTGCACCTGATAGACAATTACTTGTAATTGTTTCATTTCTTGTTGTTATCGGAATACTTGCAATATTTTCAGCTACAGCGCCAAAATGTCAGCGTGAAGGTATTTGGCTTATGACCACTGCATTTAAGCAGGGTATTTATGCGATAGCCGGCTGTTTTGCAATGTTGTTTTTCTCAAGATATGATTATAAAAAGTTAGAAAAATTCAATACCAAGTTTTTATACATAGTAATCGGATTGTTATTAATCCTACAATTTACCCCTTTAGGTGTAGTAATAAATGGTGCTAAACGATGGATAAACTTAGGTTTTATGCAGTTACAGCCATCAGAATTAGCAAAACCATTATTTTGTATGCTTTTAGCATCAATGTTTAAAGATAAAATTGATCTTGGGATTTTTAAAAGATACGGAACAAAATATATTATACCAATGCTAGTTGTATTAGGAATTATATTTAAACAACCGAATTTAAGTATGGTCCTAATCTTAATGTCAACAATTGGAGCACTTTATATAGTTGCGCTTGGACCATTATTACCGGTTTATATACTATGCGGAATTGGCGGAGTTGGAGTTTTATCATTCTTGCCAAAATTATTACAAGGCTACCAAATGGATAGAATAAACATTTGGCTAAATCCAGGAAGTGATGCTTTAGGAAAAGGTTATAACATTATACAATCTTTGATAGCCTTTGCTTCAGGCGGGCTTATGGGAACTGGATACGGAAGCTCTATTCAAAAATTGGCATATTTACCTGAATGTCATACAGACTTTATTTTCGCAATAATAGCAGAAGAATTTGGGCTTTTGGGATGTTTATTTATTGCAGGGCTATTTGTTGCACTAGTTAACAGAGGAATGTGGGTTGCTAAAAGATGTCCTGATATGTACGGAAAACTCTTAGCCGTAGGTATTACGTTTATTTTCGGATTACAAGCATTTTTCAACATGGCAGTTGCAAGTTCACTAATACCTGTAACAGGTGTAACGCTACCATTTATAAGTTATGGTGGTACATCAATTATTGTATCACTTGCAATGGTTGGAATTTTATTAAATATATCAAGACAAAGAATTAAGAGACTGGGAACTCAAAATAATGAAGAATAAAACTTTTTTTATAACCGGTGGAGGAACTGGTGGACATATTTATCCGGCAATAGCTGTTGCTGACGAGCTATTAAAAAACGAAAACACTAATAAAATTTACTACATTGGAAACCCTAATAATTTAGAATATTCAATCGTTCAAGGTAAAAACTACGAATTTTTGCCTGTTATATCATCAGGAATGCCAAGAAAAATAGGCTTAGCATTAGTAAAATGGTCAATGCAAATGTTTCACGCATTCATAAAATGTTGTTCCTACATAAAAAAATATAAACCTGATGTAATCTTTGGAACCGGAGGTTATGTATCAGCACCCGTACTTATGGCAGGTATAGTTATGAAAGTTCCTTTTGTAATGCACGATTGCGATGCAACCCCCGGACTTGTAACAAGAAAATTAGCACCATACGCTAAAAGTGTATCTATTGCATTTGAAGATGCAAAAACAAAATTAAATAATCCACATTGTATTTTAAACGGCAACCCGATAAGGCATGAATTTTCAACACTAACAAAAGACCAAGCAAGGAAAAATCTAGGTCTTGAAAATAAATTAACCCTTTGCATTATGGGTGGCTCACAAGGTGCAAAAACAATCAATGACGCATCTATTGAACTTTTACAAGAACTTACTGAAAATTACAATCTGCAAATAATTTTCCAAACTGGTAAAAAGAATTTTGAAGATGTTACTAAAAAATTAAAAGACATTTATCCAAATTATGAAAATGATAAAAATTTAATTGTAAGACCTTATTTTGAAGATATGGTTACAGTTTTAAAAGCTTCTGATATTGCAATATCAAGAGCAGGTTCATTGAGTATTTCTGAACTTTGCGCAAGTGGAATTGCACCGATTTTTGTACCATATCCATACGCTGCAGCAGACCATCAAAGAAAAAATGCTAAAAATATTGTTGCTCAAAATGCAGGATTATACATAGAAGATTCTGAAGTAACTGCAAAAACTTTATTAGAACTTATTAAATCTTTAGTTGAAAATCCTGAAAAATTAAATCAAATTCAGCAAGCATCATTAAACTTGGCAAAATTTGACGGAATTCAGAATATTGTTAAACAAATTTTAGAAGTTTAACCTTCAAGACTCTTCAAATAAGCTTCATTAGCTTTAAGAGTATCTTTTGTTGCTGTGATTGAATATATTGGTTTTGAATTGAAAATATTTCTTGCTGCATTATAAATATCATCAGCAGTTATAGAATCAATCATTTCTAATTTTTTATTATAATAATCAATTCCATAATATGTGTTATTTGAATCACTAAGCAATGTATTTTTGTCAAAATTGGTTTCTGCGGCATTTAATAAAGAAGTTTTTAATTGTTTTTTTGCCGCTTTAAGTTCTTCTTCAGAAACTTTTTCGGTAGTTATTCTTTTGATATTCTCATTAAATCCATCAATAGACTTTTTAACATTATCAAAAGTTTTTTGTCCTGTTTCCTGATTTTCTGTAGTTGTTGTAATATTCAAAACAAAAACGCCCATATCGCCTTCGTATTCATAATTTGAACGAACTGAATATGCAAGATGTCTGGTTTCTCTTAAATCGGTAAATAATCTTGAAGAAGGTGAACCGCCAAGAATTTCGTTTAACATATTAACAGTTGTTATATCTTTTAAGTTTTTGCTTCGTTTGAAAGTAAAACCTTCAACAATTTTCGCAGAATTTTTCTTATGAACATCTGTGCATACAACCGTTTTTTCTATAGGCTTATAACGTTTTTCAACCGAAATATCTTTTGGCTGAACTGTATTATATGAACTTAATTGATTAAAGATTTCTTGTTTCAATTCGGGCTTTTTCGAAAATGGCGCGGTTAAAGTAACAGTTCCTGCACCTTTTACAAAAATTTCATTATAAAAGTTTTTGACATCATCAATCGTAATAGATTTTAAACTTTCCAACTTGTCACTTGCTGTAAACTCCATAGGAGAACCCTTATGAACTATTTTATCAAACTTATCATATGGAGAAACTTCATGCTGAGCATATAAATCTTTTAATCTTTCAACAGCACTGTTAAAAGACTTTTCATCAATTTTAGGGTTCTTTATTCTGTCATCAAAAATTTCTAACGCAACTTTTGTATTATCTGCAGGAAAATCAGCAGCCAAAGTTATACCATAATCTCCGGCAACTAAACTTGAATCTATTCCATAATAATCTGCAAGCCTGTTTTGCTCAGTATTAGATCTTTTATAAGTTCCTTCATTTTCAAAAATATCTGCCAAAATATCTGCAACAGCAGCTTTTTTAGGAGTCCAAGTTTTTTCTTGCAATTTGAATTCATACTGAACATTATCAGAATTTGAATCCCTGCAAACAACTTCAAAATTGTTACTCATTTTATAAGTTTTTACTTGAGAAATATCAATAGGAGTTTTTTTGTTTCTGCCCTCAAATGAAATATTTTTTGCAGTCTTATAATTATTTGAAATCTTATCTTTTTCAGCAAAAGATGGATGAACAACCGTTAAAGCAGCTTTATTCAAATCAAAATATTTCTTTGCGGTATTCATAATATCAACAGCAGTCATTTCATCAATAATTTTGTTGAAATCTTTAACTTGTGCAATATTATCATTTAACAAAGAAGTACCTATAAGATTATTCATAGCAGCAGAACTTTCAAAAACCTGATTATTAACTTTTTTCAATGTATTTTTCACAGCAGTTAATTCTTCTTCTGTTGGCGGCGTTTGTGTTAATTTATAAAGAGTAGAATATAACTCTTTAATAAGTTTTTCTGATTTATCTTCAGAAACATTAGTAGCAACAAGAAGAAGTGATTTTTCATCAGGTCTTGAACTTATTCTTTCAGTTGAAATTCCAATTCCTGTACCATATTTTTTCTCAAGAGGTGAAAATCTTGAATTATATAAACCTCCTGCTAAATAGCCTAAAGCCTGCATATAAACTTTATCTTTTGTATTGTTATTTTCAGGTCCGACAAAACCTAAGAAAATAGTGGTATTATCACTATCAGTTTTATTAGAAATTATATCTTGACGAACAGCTTTATTTGTTGGTGTCATTTTTTCAAACTGGCGAGTTTGAGTTGGAGCTTTTGTTGAATTAAAATATTTTGATACCAATGTCATTGTTTTTTGAGGCTCTACTTCTCCTGTTATTACAGTCACCATATTCGCAGGATAATAATTGTTATTAAAATAATTTACAACATCATCTCTTGTTAAAGAATTTATATTATCAGTAGTTCCTGCAATCAAATCCAAGGATGAAGATTTTACATTAAAAAGATTTTTTATTGTTTGTGAAAACCCAATATTTTCATCTTCTGAAACACATATATTTATTTCTTCATTTACAATTTTCTTTTCTTTTTCCAATTTATCCAATAAAAATTTTGGGGATTGAATCATGCCTGCATGAAGTTGAATTTGATTTTCTTCATCTGTATCTTCTAACAAGTTAGAACTTATAAAATAATCAGTTTTGTCAAACGAAGTTGAGGCATTGGTATCTGCACCCATTTTATTAACTTCGTCAAAGAAAACTTTGTCACCTAAATCATCAGAACCATTAAAAAGATTATGCTCAATATAATGACTTATTCCGCGAAGATTATCTGGCTCATTAAAAGAACCTGTATTTATATATGTTTTTATAACAGTAGGACCATCTTTAGGAACGATAACAACCCTTTGACCATTTGCTAATTTATAACAATGTGCAGTTATATCATCATTGAACTTAATATCTTCCACATGAGAATAACTTATAGGCACTCTAACGTTAAGATTAGGAGCTTGATAAGCTACATTTTTAACTTCTGAAGGTTGTTCATTATTCATAACTTCAGATTTTTCCTTTTGCCCAAACGATTGCTTGTTTAAATTAATTTTACTATTGGGATATAAATAATTCGTTGTTATCTTCATAAAAATCTACCTGTATATTATAAAAATGATTATTATTAAAATTTGCCTTTTTTATAATTCAATTTTAACATAGGTTAATATAAAGTAAAAATGATGATTATTTATTATAACCATCATTTTATCTTCATATATATTAAAATATAACTTGTTATTTTTTACTTGCCTGATAATCACAAACTTCTTTAAGTTTTTGGATATTGGCAAAATCCAACTCTTTAGGTAATGAATACGGAATTGGCAAGAAATAATCTTTATCTATTGTTGCTTTCTTAGGATGTTTTGGTGGGATTTCTCGAGCATGAGCATAAGAATCTTTAATATATCTATCTAGAGTTGCAACTTGGAAGTCATCAAATTTTTCATAAGACACTTTACCAGTTTCCTTATCTACTTTTGTTTTACCCATTACTTTGTTCAACAAAACTTCAATAGGTCTATATTTTTCATCCATAGATTTCACGCAACGTTTTTTATAGAAGAAATCTTCGATTTCCTTAACTCGTTCCATATCACGGCCCATAATCTGAATTTCTGCATATTTTCCACTTGGTAATTCAACAGTCATATGAACGGCAGTATAACCTGATTCACGAGTTTTACTTGAGATTTCAGGATATAAATTAGCCTTGTGACAAGTTAACTCAAAAGCATCTAATGTTCTTTTTGAAACATAACTATCTTTTGGAGTCATACGATAGTTTTCAACTTCCAATACTCTTAATTTACCGGAACGTACCATCTTCCCAAGTTCTCTAAAGACAAGTGCAAAATCTTTTTGAGAAGAACTTTTCAAAACAAGTCTGATCCCAACAACATCACCCATTTTGAAAATCTCTTCCTTTTGACGAAGCTTTCTTGGTGAAACTTTTTGAAGAATTGATTCAGCCTTCTTTACTTGTCCATGAATACCTAATTCCCCTCTTAATACCGGCAAATCAGGATTTGCATCACTTTCTGTGACATTTTTAAGTGCTTTTTTCAGATCCGCCTTTAATTTTTTCAAATCTTCTTGACATTCACTATTAATATCTCTACCTACTTGGTAAGGAATTTTTGCGGACTTATCAGATTCATCTAAAGATTTTGCTTTAGAAACATTTACATCCGGCTCTTCAACAACCGCTTTTTTAGCCTTACCACTAAATGAAACAACATCCTGAGCAAGTGGTGCCAGTTTTGTGTTTCCATAATTATTATTAGAACTTGTATTATTTCTTGAAAAATAATTAGTTGGCGATGCTAACTTTAAATTAAATGGGGTAAGCGATATGTTCATATATTTCTACCTTTCTATGATACCTACAAAACACATCAAGATATTTTTTTGCTAGTAAAAATTTTTTATTTTTAAATTTTGTTACATTAACATCTATTTTTCAATATTAACAGAAATTACAGCAACAAAAGTCCAAAACACAAACTGTAACTGCGGTCTGAAAAATATAGTATCCACAAAACCGTGGAAACAAACTGCCAATATTGAAACAAGTGAAATTGATACAAATAAAACTTTTTCAATATTTTCAGAATTCATGATGAAAGAAATCGCTTTTTTAATCAGAATTCCTAAGAATCCTAAAAATGAAATCAATGCAAAAATTCCACTTTCAACAGCAATTTCAAGGTAAATGTTATAAGCGCTCAACGCATCAAAACCGGTTCTCATATAAAGACCGTAAATTTCTCTAAAGTTTTTATTACCAACACCAATACCCAACAACCAGTTATCCTGAAACATTTGTAAAGATGAATGATACACATTAAATCTAAATGAATTAGAAGAATCGTTTCTCATCGCAAAAATAGACAAAAATCTATGTCTTAAAGAACTAACACAAGTAATTGCACCGAAAAACAAAACTACAATTCCAGAAATCAAAGAAACGTATAATTTTTTATAAGTATTCCAGAAAAATTTTGCCGAAATAAGAAACACGCAACCAAAAATCAGCATCAAAGCCAAATATGCACCTCTACACCCGGTTTGGAAAATTGTAAAAACTCCCAAAACAGATAATACAAGTGAGATAACAATCAAATTCAAATTCTTTTTAATAAAGCTATAAAAAACACTACCCAAAATTACAGGAAAACCTGCAATCAAGTATCCACCAAACAAATTTGGATTTAATGGCTGCAAAGTACCATAAACTCTAGAAATAACATCCTCTGGGTTTATTCGTGAAGTATCTTGCCAAGTAGAAATCGCTTCAGGGTGAACAAATGTTTGCAAAAATCCAACAATAATCTCACCCGCCGTACAAATTCCAATAACAGCCAAAAGCCATAATGTATGATTTTTATGAGCTTTTAAATATTGAACAACTGAAAAATAAAACCCAATATAAACAAAAGTTTTAAAAAATCCTTTTAAACTTAACGCAAAAAGAGTTGACCCGGCCAAACTGATTACAACAATCATAAAATAAGCAATCAACCAAACTTCAAAACTTTTAAAATTTAACCTTTCATCAGGTTTTGTAACCAATTTTATAAAAGTTAAAAACATAACAATCAAAGCAAAAAAGCCGATTGTATCTGAACTCATAAAAGTCGAAGTTACAAACGTCAAAACAATGAACGGTAATATAAACCAATCAATGTTTTGCAAAAATAAACTATTATCGTAAACGTAACTTAATTTGTCCTGTGTAAAATTTAAAATTCTATTGAACATCATCTGTTGTATTTATATCTGTCCCTAAATTTTTATCAACTGCGTCAACAATGTTTATATCAGAAACTGAGCCTGTAAATTTGTAATTAGCGCCTTCTAATGTAATAGGCAAGCCAAGTTTAATCTTGTTACCGCCAACAACCGCGCCATCTTTTGTAATTTTTGCTTTATCAGTCAAAGTAACAACAACATCATACAAATCCGGTTGACCTTCATCTTCAACTACAATAACCAACTTTTTAGAATTTACTGTTGGAAGAACAATTTTTCTTCTATCAGCTTTAACATCAAGAATTTCTAAATCAGAATACGGAACATTTCTTATGCTGATAAAAGTCTTGTCACCTTTTTTGATAGGAATATCAGAACCTGAGAAAGTTACCCCTCTCATATAAACTTTGAATACAATATTAGAAGGTGCTTCAATTTGCTGTTTGCTGGCAGTTTGTCTATATCCTTTATAAGTAACAAACCCAACACATAATGCAATAATTACGCACGCAACAATAATAAAATCAACTATTTTAATTTGTTTTAGAATTTCTTTTAATTTATCCATTTTAAAAAAGTCTCCTTATATTATATTTTCAAATCTTTTAACGCATTGAGCAACTCATCAACAGTTGTAGTAGCACATCCAAATTGACGAACAACAAGACTTGCTGCAACATTACCAATCAAAGCGGAATAAACAGGATCAATTCCAGCCCCCAAAGCAAGAGAATAAACAGCTGTAACAGTATCACCTGCACCTGTAACATCAAAAACTTCTGATTTATTAAATACAGGAATCTTTGTATAATCTTGATTTGGTTTTGCAACAAACATACCGTCAGCCCCGCAAGTAATTAAAACTGCTTTAGCATCTGTTTGAGTTAGCAAAATTTCGCCGGCACGTTTCAAATCTTGTTCAGACTCAATCTTAAATCCAACAGATTTTTCCGTATCAGGAAGGTTAGGCGTCATAGAAGTAACATTTTTATATGAACCCAAATCTCTTTGAGCATCAACTACAACGACTTTACCAAGTTCATTTGCATAATCAATCGTAAATTTAATTATTCTATCTGTAAGAGTTCCAATATGATAATTAGATAATATAACTACATCATAATCCGGTAAAACTTCTTTTATATTTTGAATAATTCTGTTTTCAGTATCTTCACCAATCGGACCTTTAGACTGTCTGTCAACTCTAACAATCTGTTGAGTGATAGAAGTTGTTATAGAACCTGAAATTCTTGTTTTAACAATAGTTTTTCTTGCTTTATCTTTAACTATTTTAGAACAATCAATATTTGCTTCCTTGAAAGTATCAAACAATAATTCAGAATAATAATCATCGCCTGACACACCAATAACGCCAACTTTGCCATTATTTAATGTTGCAACGTTATGAGCAGCGTTAGAAGCTCCACCCAAAATCAATTTTGTTCTGGTATGCTGTAAAATCAAAACAGGAGCTTCTCTGGAAATTCTTTCAGCATCACCATATATCATCTCATCTAAAGCAAGATCTCCAACAACAAGCACTTTTGGTTCAGAAATTTTCTTTATTGATGATATTAATTTTTCTCTATCTATATTCATATACCAACTCTCACAAATATTTATACCAACAGGGTACCACAAAGAAATTTATCTTACAAATAAACCAACAACCCCAATAAAAATAAACATTTAAGGAGAATAAACAAGCAAAAAAAAAAGACCTTGTAAATGTTCAAGGCCTATCCGTTTAAATAAGAAGAGAGAGCTTTATATATTTATATAAAGTATTCTGAAATCAAAAAATTGCTAAAATCATAATATTTTATTTACAAAACTTAACATTTAAAGAGCAAAAAATGAACAGTTTAAAATTCACATTCGTTAAAGAAATGTAAGAAGAAGATTTGAGATAAAAAAAGAAAGGAATAGCAATGAAGAAACTATTAATTTTAGCTGGTGTGATAGGTTTGATGAGTACAACTCAAGTATTCGCACAAGATGTGACAACAAAAATTGATCAACCACAAGGCCCAATCCCAATGACAAAATGTGACAAACCAACAAAGGGTGGTGAATGTCACAAAATGAGAAAACATCACGACTTCAAAAAATTTGAAGAAGCACTTAATTTAACAGAAGAACAAAAAGCAAAAGCTAAAGCAATAAGAGATAATGAAAAAGAACAAATAAAACCAATTCTTGAAAAAATTGGTGAAAAATACAAAGAACAAAAAGAAATTATGGATAAACGTCTAACATTTGATGAAAGACAACAAGAATTAGCTCCAATCAGAAAAGAAATTAGAGAATTAAGAGGTGAAATCCATAAAATAAAACAACAAAGCAAAGAATCATTTGAAGCAATCTTAACAAGTAAACAATTAAAGAAACTTGAAAAAATGAAAGATAATGCGAAAAAAGAATTTAAAAAAGCAAGAAAAGACGGCAGACACCCAGGTTGGGATAAAAGACGTCCAATGGGACCAAAATTCGGATGTCCATGTCCAAAACCACCGGTAGATGTTCAAGAAGAAGAACAACCTTTAGAACCACCTACTGCCGTAGAAGAATAATTCCATCCTTACAACTACTCACTAATATATTAGACATTGGCGCACCTTTATATAATAAAGGTGCGTTTTTTGTTATTTGTAAAAATTAAATACATGATTATTATTTGTTATATAATCTAATTGTTATGATAAAAAGCATTGCACCGATAATATTACTTACAATATCTAATATATTTATGACATTTGCTTGGTACGGTCATTTAAAATTCAAGGCTGCCCCTATTGTACTTGTCATTTTAGTAAGTTGGGGAATTGCTTTTTTTGAATATTGTTTTCAAGTTCCGGCAAACAGAATAGGTAGTTACGCTTATAATGCAGCTCAACTTAAAACAATTCAAGAAGTTATAACACTGGTTGTTTTCAGTTTCTTTTCGGTACTGTATTTAAAAGAGCAATTCAAATGGAATTACCTTGTAGGATTTTGCTTTATAATCCTTGCAGTATTTTTCATTTTCAAAAAATGGTAACTTATTAAAACATTCTCTATTTTGCATATCTAGCAAATAATTTCTATTTGTGATTTAATTTTAGTGGTCAGTTTATTATGAAAGGAGAATTAAGGATGAGTGTAGTATCACCCGTAATGGAATTTTTGCGCTCAAATGGAGCAAAAGCAATTAAGCAACCGGACTATTGGAGTTTATCAACAGGCCCTATGAAAACTTGTGATTTTGTTGATAAAACTGGCAAGCCACTCGGAACATTAAAACGAAGTAACCATAGATGGATTAAAGGTCATGCTTATCAAACCAATTATATCCAAACAACTAGTGGTCTTGCGCAAGAAAGAGATTTTACTATTCAATATGCCAAAATCCTAGGTCAAAACGGAGAAAAAGATGTTTTTATTCCTGAAAAAATAACAAAAGAATTCACAATAAGAGATAAAGCAGGGAAATTTTTCAAAGAAATTAGAGAGAGGGTCGTTTCAAGCAAACTAAAACAAGTTGGAGAAAACAAAGAGGATAAATACAAAATCTATGAAGCACTTGAGCCTATCCAATACAAAGAAACAATATTGAGCAGCGGACCGGTTGATAAACCGTAAAATTAAATACATTCGGATATTTGAAATATACACTCAACCTACAAATTACACCAAATTTTTTTATTATATTATTTGAATAATAAATATTTTTTTTGTAAGGAATTAACAAGGATTTTATTTTTTGATAATTATTATAAATAGCACTACATTTATCGGGAACCCCGAGAGAGGACAAATATGAATTTTAACATGACAAAAATTGTGGCAACGCTGGGACCTGCCTCAAACACAAAAGAAATGATACGAACACTTTATAGAACCGGTGTAACTATGTTCAGACTTAATTCTTCGCATGGAGATGTTGAGATGCATCAACAAAACCTGAAATTTATCCGGGAAGTGGAAAAGGAAGAAGGAACTTTAATTCCTGTACTTTTGGACTTACAAGGTCCGAAAATAAGAATCGGATGTCTTGACAACCCGATAGAACTTAAAAAAGGCGAAATCCTCAAATTCCGTCATCAAGCAGAAATGACAGGAGATATAATTCCTGTTGACTACAAGGGCATGGCATCAGACGTAAAAGCAGGCGAAAAGATTCTTATTGATGACGGAAAAATCCAACTTGAAGTTCAAAAAATTGATGATCAGATAATTTATGCAAAAGTTTTAACTGACGGACTTTTGAAACAAAGAAAGGGTATTAATATTCCGGGTTCAACAGGAAGCATTGATGTACTTACGGAAAGAGATATAAAATTTGTAAAATTTGCAGCCGAAAATGACCTTGATTACCTCGGACTGTCATTTGTAAGACAAGCTGATGACGTTGTACAACTCAGAGAACTTCTCAAATCCTGCAACAACACCCATATTAAAATTATTTCAAAAATAGAAAAACCGCAGGCCGTAGAAAACATTGACAAAATCATTGAAGTTTCAGACGGCATAATGGTTGCAAGAGGTGACCTCGGTATTGAAATTTCGACAGAAAAAGTTCCGATAGTACAAAAAACAATCATAAGAAAAGCAAATGTAAAACAAAAAGTTGTAATCGTTGCAACTCAAATGCTTGAAAGTATGATTGAAAATCCAATACCAACACGTGCGGAAACAAGCGATGTTGCAAATGCAATTCTTGACGGTACGGATGCGATTATGCTTTCCGGAGAAACCGCTGCAGGAGCTTATCCTGTAGAAGCAGTTGCAATGATGAAAAAAATTGCCGATACGGTTGAAAGTTCTCCGTTTATGCGTAAAAACAAATTTCCTCGCAAAATGGTCGAAGAAGAAAAAGACAGTCAGGCAATGGCTATTGGTATGTCAATTGCAGATATGTCAAAGAAAATGGATATTAAAGCAGTTGTAGCACTTACAGGAAGCGGATTTACAGCACAATTTTTATCAGAAGGAAGATTGAGCGTACCGATTTATGCATGTTGTCCGAAGAAACACATCTGCCGTGACCTGAAACTATTTAGAGGAGTATTCCCTGTTATAACCGACTATGACGGAGCAATTGACAAAAAAGCACTCCAGGAAGCAGACAAATTCATGATTGAAAAACTAGGACTTAACAACGGCGACACAGTAATTTTCACAGGATCTGTTCCGGAACTTCTTGTCGGCGGTACAAACTTCATTAAAATACACAAAATCGGCTCTGCCGAATAATAGATGCAAAATTTTGCACTAAATAAACACTTCATAATACCCTCTCTCCTTAATGGTTAGAGGGTATTAAACAATAGAGAAAGTCTTCCCTTCACCCTCGGGATATGACAGAGATAAGAATTGATTATAATGTTTAAAAGTAATCAGTTTTTTAAGTTCGTCAATCAGTGCCATATCTTGCTCCTTATTATTTTGTACTTCATTGTTCTTAATATCAGGGTTGAAATCCTCTTGATTATCGGTTATAATATGTATACTGGCATTGCTCAGAGGGTTGCTGTTAGCAGCAAAAGTCCTAGGGTTGCCAGTATTTTTATACTTATATAAAGTATTTATTGTTAATGTCTTTCGCTTATCTCTAATTTCTTCGACGTACATTATAGTTCCGTCATTAAAGGACTTTTTATAAGTTATTGTTTCCCTGCCGATTTTGTTTTTCCCTGTAAAGGAAACCTCATCAAAGCTGTAAATAACCTCGGGGATTTTTTCAAAATCATCATCCGTTATAGCTATTTGCCCTCTGGGTTCTTCCGTTTTTGTCTGCCCGTGCTCCTTTATTGCGTGCCTTGTTCCTGATACGTCTAAATCGTGTTGATAGCCTGAAATATCAAAACCATTTTCTTTTGCTTTTTCTTCCAAGTCTTTTGAAACAGTTCCTATTATAAGTTTTTGTTTTTCAGTCGGGTTGTTTTTTGCTTTATCAATGACTTGTTTTAATTCTTCTTTATAGTTAGGATTTACACCGCCACTGTCGTTTGTAAATCTGCCCTGCTCATCTCTGGGGTGGTCTTCTTCTTTAAAGTTAGTATTTATTACCGTCTTTGAATTAAAAACAATATTTGCTCTTTCATAGCGTGGATTATCGACTATTGCAAGATGAGTAAATACACCGTCTAAAAACTCTATATCATAAGGTATATTGTTCTCTGTTCCGCCTGCATCATCGGCTAATTTAACATCATAAGAACAAGACACACTCCAGCCCTTATCGGTTATGAGGTTTTGTGCTGTTTCATCCCAGATTATCCCGTCGCACCAGTACCAGCCGTCTTTTTCATCAAACCAAACATTTGATACAACACCTACACGCTCATCATTGGCATTATCTGCTGATATGTCTTTGTGATTGATAATTAAACTTTATGTAAGGATTTTTCTATTATTTTTTCAGTATAATCAAACATTTCTTCATATATTTTTAATTTATTTTCATCAGCTTGCACAATCTTATTTATCATTTTTGTTTTAATTTGCGACATTTCTGATTCATTTTCAACCATACCAAAATCAGCTAATGATAATTTCAAAATAGAAACCAATGAAAGAAAATGCTCTAATTTAGGAAGATATTTTCCATTTTCAATTCGACACAAATGTTTTTCACTAAAACCAGCCATCTCAGCTAATTCATATTGTTTTAGTTTCATATTTTTTCGAGCTTGCTTAATCACAAGTCCTATCTTTTCTTTATCGACCTCAAACATAATATACCTTCTTATCTAGAGTAACTGATAAACCTATTTTGCAAAACCTCTTGTTAGTTACTTTTTATATAAAAAGTGATTGACAAGATACTAAAATTCAATATAATCTATAAGTGAAGTATGATAAAAATATTATCTTGTTTAATCCCAATAAAAACCTTACGGATAAAGTTCCGTGAATATTGCAATGGCATACAAGTATTTTTTACCGCAAAATCTATCGGGAAAAACCTATGTTGCAGCAAATTTTCAACAGTAAATAAAAATACAATCATAAAAGACAACGTAAAACTAAATGGATTACACATAAGCGGAAACGGGAACGTAATATTAGGGAATTATTTTGTAGCAGGATTTGATTCACAAATAATTTCAGACACACACAATTACGAAGGAAACGATATCCCATATGATAATTCAGTAATAAACAAAGATATAATTATAGAAGATTTTGTCTGGATAGGCGCAAGAGTAATCATTTTACCTGGAACCAAAATAGGAGAAGGAGCAATCATTCAAGCAGGAGCAGTTGTGCACGGTAAAATTCCACCATACGCAATCGCAGGCGGAAATCCTGCAAAAGTATTCAAATATAGAAACATTGAACATTTTTTGAAACTAAAAGCAAAAAAATTATAACCTCCATTAGCAAAAAAAATTTTGTTTGGATTTAATACATGTATGAAAATTTTAAATAAATTCAACCAATATCTAAAAAGTCCGACAAAATGTTTTATTCCAAGGTGCAAAGCACACTGCTGTATTGAGGCACCACTTCCTGAAGATTTTGTTAACAGATTTCAATCAAGAATTCAACGCAGAATATATAGTGGCTTAAATATCGGAATAAATGATCCCAAAGATACATATAATTCTATAGTTTATAACACAAGACCCATAGGTATTGTTGACATTGATAGAACAACCGGAGAAAAGCTATACGGAATATCAAAAGAAACAATGGAAGAACTCCAACTAAAAAGTATGGATGATATTAAAAATCTTCTTAATGAATATGAAGCAAAAAAGATTTATAATTATTGTCCATTCATAACTGATTATGGCAAATGCAGTGTATATGAGCATCGTCCGCCAATATGCAGAGAATTTGGAACTTCTATAGCTAAAGTTGACTATTGCCCCGAAAAAACCAGCCGACTTGATATCATAAAGTTTTATCTTGCAGAAATATTTAATTTTAAAAAGAAATAAAAATTTTCAAAATAAGAGCAATTTTTCGTATTCACATGTTTTACACCCATTATGAAACCAATCAGCATAAACGAAATTCAAAACCTTAAACACGCAGTTCAATATTTTCAAGACTGTTACCTTGTATCTTCCATTGGTGCACTTGCAAAAAGTGAAAATGGAAGAAAGATTTTAGCGCAAAATATTGCACACACAAAAGACGGTTACTGCGTTAAATTCAGAAATATTGACGGAAAAAGCAAAGACTTTTTCGTTTCACAAAAGGAAACTGAAGATTTAATATACATGGATAAATACTTAAATCCAATACAAATCCCAGCCGATAAACCGCACAATCCAATTATTAAAGCAATAGAAGTTGCGATGAGTAAACTTTTAACAGAAACTCCTTCTAAAAAACCGTGGATATGCCGATTCCCAAAATGTAACGAAAACTTTGAATTTAACAAACCATCAAATTTTCTTGAAATGTTTACTGGGAAAAAGCCAATATCTATAAATGAAAACAATTTAAGATTATCACTAAAAGGGAAAAAAGAAGAAAGCATGGATATTTTTAACAAGCTCAAAGATACCCCTGATAATAGTTTTGTAATGGGTTCATCTTTTGGATTTGATGCCGGAATAAGCAATACGCATTGTTACCGTGTTGAAAATGTAAATCCCCAATATAATACTATAGACCTTTTTGACCATAGACTCTTAAGAACAATAACACTTACATTTGATGAAGCCATTAAAAAAATGAAATTTATAGTTGGTTACTTTGACAAAGATTTAAAATAAACAAACTACCAATTTCTATATCTTGTTACGATAGCCAAAAATGAAGCCTGTGCTTTTTCTGTTGCAGTTTTTACTCTATTGTTAAACTTATTTCTAAAATACATAATGGGATTCCAAGGATTTTCACTTTTATAATGTCTATTAAAGTATTTATGCTGATAAAAATGTTTGTTTACAACATCCTCAACCCTTTGAACATAGTCAATAATATTTGTATTACTAAAAACCTTAGATATAGGTTCACCCTTTGTTAAATCATAATACGCAGCCATATGAGCTGTTCTATGACTACCGGAATTGCAATGAAACAAAGTTTTCCCGCCATTTTCCCCATTAACTTTCACACAGTTCGCAATAAAATCAAATTCCTTTTGCGTAGGAAATCTACCGGTCAAATGACTAAAAGGAAATCTTATATATTTAATTCCTAATTCCTTACAAAAATAACGTTCTACAAATTTAAAACCTCTGACACTAACATGCCTGAAATCATAAATTTGATTAACGCCTGAATTTTTCAATTCAATTAAATCGGAAATTTTCGGATGCGGACCTCTAAACAAATAATTATCCACAGCCATATATTTTTTATTCAAACCTTTTGGGGTATAAAATTTTTGATATAAATTAATTAACTTCATACAATTATCAGAATACGTCAAACACGCTTATATAAAAATCAAAAAAAATATTTTTTGCCTATTTAGCAATAAATATAACTAAAAGTAACGAAATCATATATTCTATAGCAAAATATATTTTTAGAGGTTTTATAAACCTTATAAGAAAGTGAGGAAATTATGAAATTACAAAACCTAACACCAAACAAAATAGAGAAAAATTTTGAAATATATACAAATCAAATTGAAAAAGCATTAAAAAAAGGTCAAAAGACAAACTTAAAAGATTTCACAACACAATTACACAATTATACAGCACTTTTTGAAAGAGCCCCGGAAACAGATAAACTGGTAAAAAAGACCAGTTTAATGGCAGAACGTATTGTTGGCTATGGGAAGTTAGACTTTGCAAGCGTAATATATAGTTTCTTACTAAAGACTGTAAAAAATCAAAAACTTATTGAAGATATAGCAATGAAGCAACTGGCACTAGCCAAAAGAATAAATGATCCAATTCACATAATGGCAAGAACTGCAGATATAAGAAAAATATACCAAGAAATCTCACCGAAAAGCCCTGAACACATAAAATGGATGAGAGCAGAAATCAAAAGTATTCGCAGAGTAATAAATCACTATGAGCATTCAAAAAATAATTACCAAACAATAACACGAAACCCACAACCAAAAGAATTCTATGAAAAATTGTTAGGAACAACACTGGTTGACTTAGGTAAAATCTTAAAACAAAAAGAACCTAAAGAAGCTCTTCCATTATTTGAAGAAGCTCAAGAAATCTTTAAAAAACAAGACATGAAAGATTCTCTTAATTTTACAAAAGTCTTAATACAAGAAACCCAAGAAAAATTGAAATAAAATATAATAAATCTACAATTATAAAATTGTAGATTTATTTTTTATGTTAAATATTTAATTTTCAAATTTAAAAATCAATAGCTTTTGAAACTTCAGATAAAAGATTGTTGATAACTTTAGCATTATCTATTTCTAATGCCGGAACAAAAGCTGAACTGATTTTTTCAGCAAACAACTGTTCAGGCAAAATTTGTTTTTTCAAAATTCTCGAATCAACATTTTCTTTAGCTGCAACAGCCATTTTTGTTCTATCAACAAACATATTCATCGCTTCTTTTATAAATCCAACTTCACGCTCATTTAGCCCATATCTTTTTTTGAAAGTATTTAAACATATTTTTAATGATTTATAAGTATCAGATGGCGCTTGCTTAGTAACATTAGTTAATTTTAAAGCTGCATTTTCCCAACGCTCAAATTGCTCCAACGGTAAAACAACAACAGTTCCTCTATCCTTTGTTGGCTGTGCCTCTTTTTCTACAAATTTTGCAACATTTGATTTGTATTGAGAAATTCTTTGAGAAATAGCAATAGGAGAATAAGATTTAACATTTGCCGGTAAACCAATAGGCAGCTGTTCCGGCATTGTGGCAAAAGATGAAAGATTTGAAGCCCTATCTACCTGAACTCCAACAGTACCATCTTTTCCCATCTTTTTTAAAACTTCATCGCAAATCCTTTCAAGCTCTCTCATTTCTCTGTTATGCTTAATTCTATTATAGCCCCAGACACCCCCAGCGATTAAAAGCCCTAAACCGGCTACTGTAGAAGCAATTTTTATCGCTTTATTTCTATTACTTTCAGAATTATTGTTTACGGATTCTTTTTTCTCATCTGAGTTTTGAAATGAAACTTTTCCATAATGTATCGTATTTAATGACGGGCGAATAGGTGCAATGTACATATTTTCTACCTCTTTTGCTATTTTAAATTACATAATAATTTAAAGCAGAACATTAAAATTTTTAACCGAAACTAAAAAATTTTGATACATAAATTAACAAATAAGAAGTTGTGAAATAAACCACAACTTCTTGAATCCTAAAACCTAAATTAAAAGATAAAACTTTATTATTTATTATAAATTTCAAATAATGTATTTTCAGGTTTTCTATTAATTGAAGCAATGAATTCTTCATCATTAACTGCATGAGTTTTTAACTGGAAAGAATTAGTCATATTCTTCTTGAAAAAGTTTATAACTTTATCTTTCAAAGAAATTGGTTTGATCTCTCTTACAGTTAAAGCCATTTGAACTCTTTCAGGATGTTTACTACTTCTGAAAAAATCACAAGAAACAGTAGCGTTATATTTTTCACCAAAACTTTTAATTGCAGGAGCATCTTTTATTGCTTCAAACAACTGTTTTGGCATAGTACTGGTTTCTCTGGTCAACGCTTGAAAAGTTAGCGGTGATGAATTAACATTTTGAGTTCTCATATATTTACCTTTCTATACTAAAATGGGGTACAAAAAACATCGTAATATAAATATATCTTTTTTACAATATAAAAAATCCTAAATTTAGAATATAGTTTTTCTATGACTATCAGTACCACCAGTTACAAACATTTTGAATTGCTTAATAAACTTTTCCAATATAGGCTTTATGGCATTAACATATTCACTATCCCACTTTGAATACTGATAATTTCCTTCAACACCATTTATGCCGTTAATCTTTAAAAAAGTAAAAAAATCATCATTAATTTTATCGGGAGTAACAATCGGATGAGCCCAAGAAAAAATTCCACCGGCTTTCATAACCTTTTTAGCATCAGAAATATGATTATTTGACGCAAATCCTTTCATCATAGATTGAATATTTTTATCAAAAGGATTAAAGCCTAAACCTACAGCCTCAAAAGCACTGTGAGGTTCTTTATATCCTCGAAACAGAAATTCACATCCGCTCACAAATTTAAAATTTTTATATTTCTCAGGCTCTTGAGAAATTAGAGCAATAACTTCTTTAACACTGTCAATATTATCATGATCCGTAATTGCAGCAGAAAAAGCAGGCAAATCATCATTGACTTTCTTTGAATTTACAATATGTTTTGCCCAATCAACACATTGTTCAAGAAACTCTTTCGGTGTTAAATTTCCATCAGAAGCTTTTGTATGAAGATGAAAATTTGCTCTGAAGTTTTCACCTACTTCATAATTAAACGGTTTTAATCGATTAATAATAGATTTTATTTCATCAGGTCCGGCTACAGAATTTAAGTTTTCGATTTTGCAATTTATTCCAAATGTATCACTCAAACCTTTTTGCAAGTCTTTTTTATAATTCAAGTCTTTAGGATAAACCAAACCACTAAAATACTGTTGATTATTTAAACTATTAATTGAAACCATATAGTAAATTTAACATAAATAAGCCCCAAATTGTACAATAGTTATACCTACCATTTTTCAGAACCATACGGAGCATATATTTTGATAATCATATCAATTTTTTCTATTAATTTTTCAAGTTTGTCTTTTGATGCGGGATTAGTATTTAGCATTCTTTTATATTTTAGCTGTTCTTCTTTTAAACTTTTAACATGATTAATAACATTTTTTCGCTCTTCTAAAAGCCAATTATGATATCCGCACGCCGGAGGTACCACAGCCCAAGGAGAACTTGGAAACCTTTTACAAACATCCAATCTATCATTGTACCTTGAACATAAATTTCCTGTTAAATACCGACAAGTATAAAAAGTTCTATTTCTATAATCCGGAATATTTTCAACAAGATCTTTATCGACAAGCATTGCAGCCTCAACAGATTCAAAAGGGACAAACAATTCTAAAAAATCAATCGCTTCTTTATCATCTTCTAAAGCCATCTTTTGCAATTCATCATAAGAAACAGATGCTGTTACGACTCTACAACACTTACCACACATTTTGCATAATTGTTGTGGACGCTTATCTATAAATTCTTGTAAAGTTTCTACCTTCATAAAGGTATTATATACCTATTTATAAAAATAACATATATACAAATCCATTATATCTTTGTTTTTGATAAAATTTTAATATGAAAAGATTATTAGTCATATTGATATTGATTTTAACTTTGCAGATACAAGTATTCGCAGATCAAGAAATCCAAAAAATCTATTTAAAAGATGCCATAAATATCGCATTAGAAAACAATATAGATTTACAATCTGCAAAATTAGAGCGTAATATAGCAAAAAACAATATAAAAACAGCCAATAGACTTCAAAACCCATCATTGGATGCTTTCTATTTTATGGGAGGTGCAGGACGTAGCGAACCAAAACAAATCGGAATAAGTGAAAATATTGAAATTGCAAAAAGAAAAGCTAGAAAAAACCTAGCAGAATCAAACTTAAAATTAGTAGAAAAAAATATTGATTATACCGTTTTTGACTTAAAAATGGATGTTAGAGAAGCCTATATTAATCTGGTTGCAACAAAATCAATCCTTGACACATTAGAACAACAACAAGAATTGCAAGAAGAATTGCTACAAATAGCCCAAGATAGAGTAAAAAAACATACCACCCCCGATATTGATGTAATACAAGCAGAAATTGCATTAAACCAAATGATAACACAAGTTAATACCGCACGTGTAAATGTCAAAAAAGCATTGTCAGATTTTAACAAAGTAATAAATACGCCGGACAATATCGTATATGACAGTAAAGACAATTTATTTGCAGAAGAAAATAATTTTGAGGAAATGCTAACCCCGCCACCTAATTTAAAATTTCCACAAACCTCAGAAATTATATCTAAAGCATTGGAAAATCGTTATGATATACAAATTGCAAAACAGGAAATTGATATAGCAGAGAAAAATCTTACAGTAACAGCAAGACAAAGAATTCCCGACCTTCAAATATCAGGAGGTTATGCATATCAATTAGGAGCATTTACAAATAGCGGGAATTTTAATAGTGGAGCTTATGCAGGAGCAAGCTTAGTCAATATCCCACTTTTTTATAACTATTCTCCGGAAATACAAAATGCAGTAATAAAACTAAAACAAGCAGAATTAAAATACGAATCAACAAAAAATCGAGCAGTGAAAGATATAAGTGCTGCATACGAAAGATTTCTAACCGCTGCCGATAACCTAAACCATTATGAAAGGAAAATCGTTAAAAGCTCTGAAGAACTTATAAATACATCAAAAGACAGCTATGAAGCAGGAAAATCCGATATAACTGCGCTAATTGTCATGAAACAATCTTATAAATCAATCATAATCGGCTATACACAATCACTTGCAGAATATTATAGCAGTTGGACCAATTTTTTAAGAGAAATTAATGACGAAGATTTTTCTTTCTTAGAAAACTTATAATTCTATTTAAAAATTTATATCTAAAATAGCAAATTTATTTTTCACAAGTTTTATTATACATACACTACTAATAAAGAGTATAAATCAATGTATTCTAATTATTCTAATAACCAGCCATTATTTGGAATTTTTAGATTAAATACACTCAAATTATAGGAGAACAAAATGAAAACATCTTTATTTACAAGCATTACACCTAAAAAAATATTATTAAATAAAATTAATAAAAGACATCAGATAAATGCTTCTAACGTAAAAATCGATGGAAAGTTAGGGGAAGACGTAAGAAAAATTCTTGAAGAAAATAAAAGTTCTATTGGACGTATGGCTAATAGGAATGATGTAGTATTAGAGTTTCAACCTGCCAATGATTTATGGGGGAATACTCAAATGCTTATTAACAAATTAAAAATAGTTTTCCCTGAAGGATTTGATCCAACAAAATTAGATTGTGGACATAAAACTATTAAAGAAACTATTGCTAAACATATCCTAGACTCAAATAAAAATTCTTTTGTTAATGATATAAAAATGAAAATCAAATCTTCAGTACCAAAAGAAAATAATAATACCAGCAAACCAAGTCTATTAAAAACATTAAATAAAATTATATGCAACCAAACTTTTCCCGAATAGAAAATGAGAATTACCAAGTAACCATTGCAAACTTATTGAATTAATTTCGTAAATAAACTATAAAAGTCGGGAATAATATTTCCCGACTTTTATTATTTAATTATTACTAACATAACTGGAATATCCAATTTTCACTAATAATCTATCCGATTATGTTTAATAATGCTTGTGTTTCTGAAACATTTTCTTCAGCAACATAGTCAGGTTTGCCGTGAGCTACATTGTATAAGTAGCCGTTTGTTTCCTCTTGAACTTTTTTATCTTTAGCAACAGAATTTTTTATTGGTGAAAATGGGCTAGTATATAAATCTTCAGCTTTTGATATATTTACTGATTCTTTAAATTGTGTTGGAATTCTATATTTGTCATCATAATCGAATATTTTACTTGCACTTACATATCCTTGTCTAGGTTCTGTAGCAATTTTATTATTAGCATATACTTTGCCTGCACCAACATATTCGTTTGCTTTAGCTGCTACTTCTTTTACGCCTTTTGTTAGCATTGTTTCTCTACCAGTGAAATTGATTTTGTTTAACATATATTACTCCTTTTTACTTTAGATGCTTATTATAACGTACGTAAAATTCTATTTTGCTATAAAAGTTATTTTTACTTACAAATGTTAACAATCCGATTTTTGACTAAGTAGTTAGCTACAATTAAAGATAGTGAAAGTATTGATTTTATGGCAAATGTAAAAGAATAACCAGTTTAGGAATATTTGACAACCAGTTTGGGAATTTTGGAACTGATAAATTTAGAAACCCTAAATAATGTTATAAATTTAAGATTAAAAAGGAATAATTTTTTTAGAGCGTATTGTAAAAATTTTTAATAAAAATAGCAAAAAAAAATATTCAGGAATTTTGTAGTAATAAAGTAGTGGAATATAATCAAAAATTTATAGGAGGTAAAATGATTACTAAAGTACAAGCATATAA
>CALUXX010000011.1 GCA_944324845.1 Candidatus Gastranaerophilales bacterium
GAAGTGATTTTTATAAACTGGAAAAGTTCACTGTTTATATTTAAGGAGAATTAATCAAATATTTATTCTCAAATAAAGTTAACATTTCTAAATTAAGTGTAAAAAATAGAAATATTATGGAGATTGGATTAAAGAAAAAGGAGTTGCTATTGTAAGTTGCAACGATGGATTAAGACCGGTAATCTTCAAAATAAAAGCTACTGATATTGATTCTAAACCTACTAATAATTAATATCTTTTGTATCTTTATCTGTACACATACAACGATTATATTTAACTTTTTAAGTAAATAAATTCCAGTTCGTATATTGAATAAAAATAAGGTATTTCTTTATAATAATGCAAAGGGTTCTATAACAGGCCACTCTAGTTAGTAATAGCTATTTTTAAACAACCTTGCGGCTTATTTTCAAAAAGCTTATAAGCATCAAGGATTTCATCTAATTTGAATATATGCGTTATTAAAAAGTCCGTTGAGATTTTATTTTCTTCAATTAGTTTAACCAATTCACCACACTTATTAGCATCAACACCACCCGTTTTAAAGGTTAAATTTTTACCGTACATTGTAGGTAAAGGAAGGATTTGGTTTTCTTCATACATCGCAACCACACCGACTATGGCATTTGCACGAGCTATTTTCCAAGCTAATTCAAATGTTTCAGATGTACCGGCACATTCTATTACCCCATCAGAACCCCTATTTTGAGTTAAAGCTTTAACCTCTTTTTCTACATCAATTTTTCTTGGGTTGAATACATAATCTACTAAACCTTCTTTTTTAGCTATCTCTAATCTGGTTTCATCAATATCTATTGCCAAAATTTTCTTAGCGCCTAAGATTTTGGCACACATCATTGCGCATAAACCAACAGGCCCTGTTCCAATTACAGCAACAGTGTCCCCGGATTTAATTTCACACATTTCGGCTCCAAAATATCCACTTGCCAAAATATCACCTACAAAAAGCGCATTTTTATAACTTACTCCATCCGGAAGTTTGACAAGCCCATTATCGGCATAAGGGACACGCACAAATTCAGCCTGACAACCATCAATTCGAGAACCTAATTCCCAACCGCCTTTTTCGCAATTATTAACATAACCACGCTTACAAAAATAACACTCGCCGCAAAATGTTTCACAATTCGCACTAACTCTATCACCAACTTTTAAAGTTTTAACATCCTCACCAATGGCAAAAACTTCCCCAACAAATTCATGCCCTAATACAATACCTTCATTTGCCCGAGGAACAAAACCTCTTATGATATGTAAATCACTCGTACATATAGAAGATAAGGTAACTTTTACTATTGCATCTTTGGGATCTAAAATTTCAGGATTTTTTCTTTCTTCTAAACTTATTTGGTTATTCTTATAAATCAAAGCTTTCATACAATGATTTTAACATAAAATAAATAGCTATTATGAATATTTGTTTATAAGTTCCGAGAATTTCAAATACATGTCGCGTATCTTCTCACCTTCACGAAACGCATTTGCTTCTAATAAGTTATTTTTATATTCTTTCATTATTTGTTCAAAATAGGAGTCTCTGACCTTAATCCCGTTAAGCATACCGGGACTTTTATAATTTCTGGCCGCTTCCAAATATTTTTGGGCTTCTTCATATTCAGGGGTGTTTGGTAAGATTTTACCTTTTTTCTCGACTATTTCATCAAGAAATCCTGTTTTTGGCGACAGATTACCTTTAAGTTTTTTAATAAATATTTCAAGTTCTTCTTGTGGAATTTTATCAAAACTGGATTTATTAAATTCTTGCAAGCAGCATATAGGATTCATTTTTAAGTGATTTATTGCTCGTTGAACATAAGCATCTAATAACGCATCTTTACCGAATGCACGATACATCATTTCGGTTTGTTTTGCGTGCTCCAACTCGTGACGAATAAAATTAAACTGATCCGCTTTAGATTTTAGACCTCCAAGACATAACTCTATAGTGTCAAAACTTGATTTGCTGCTTGCTTGGTTCTGCTTTATAATAAGTTTTGGTTTTTTCGTCAAGCCGACAACCTCTGCTAGTTTGTCATACGCAGTTTTTATAAATTCCTCTCCATTTAGTTTCTCTGTATCTTTAAAAATTTGCAAATAAGATTCATTTAATTCGCCATTATTGATTAATTCCTGAATTTTTGCCTTAAGTTTTGCAGTATTTCTTCCTCTAATCCCAAAATATATTGCCGTTCCAAGCAGAGCAAGAGCAGCTGTTCCTGCTATAATTTTAGAAGTATTACTTACAGCTTTCTTTTCTTGGGGCTTTGTTTGTGTTTCTTCCATTACCCAAGAAGGCTTATATGTATTTTGCACAGAAACCGAAGCTGGACCAACAGAATTTAATGACACCATATAACTTTAACCTTTTTATTCTACACACATGTTTAAAAAACATTTTTTTATAAAACTTGCGAGTATATTAAAATATTTTTACATTAGCAAGAAAATATAAACTTTTCTAATTAAAAAATCGAGAAAATAAAACTACTCGATTTTTTGTAATTATTTGACATTTGCATTTATTAATTAGTCTAATATTTAGCAATTTCTATCAAATATTTAATTAATCTTTTTGAAAAACTTAATCATAGATTGAGCTGTCTTATAAATTTTCTTGAAATATGGATCATCTGATTTTAAGTCAGATATTTCAATATTATATTTTGATGCATCTTGTACGATATTTTTGTCTTGAAGTTTTTTAAGTTCAAGTTTATTAGTTTTTATTACTAGATAATTTCCAATAGTCTGAATAGACATACTATATCCCCTTAAACCATTTATATATAATAAAAATTAAAAACAAAATATAAAATTGCTAAATTTTTAACCACTAACTCTGTTTATTAACTAATTCTTTACAATAAATAATAAAAACTAGCAAAAAAACTTGATGACTGATTTAATATAAATATGAAAATTTATAATATTACAAATATAACTTTCCAAAATTCAAATAACAGCATACCTTCAAACTTAAATAATCCAAAAACAGAAACTGGTCAATCAAAATTTGAGCAATTCAAACAAGACAAGGCTTTAACATACATAACAGGTGGACTCGGAATAATATTTTTGATTGGTTTAGGAAAATTTGGGGTTCGTAAAATTGCGAAAGCAATAAATGCAGCAAGAACTCAAAAGATTTCGACTAATTCTGATACAATACAAAAGCCGCAATTTTTATATCATATGACATCAATAGAAAATTATAATTCTATATGCGCAGATGGTTATATTAGAAAATCAATTATTGATGATGGAGTTTTTCTATCAGACAAAAATACTATAAGAAACAAGTATGACGACAATACTCTAAAAAGAATGATTAAGTGGTATGGCGGATATATGCAGCATGTAGGCGGACCAATATCGCAATCTCATAAAATCGTCATTTTAAGAATTCCAATAAATAAAAGTGAGGAAAATTTATATAAATGGAGACCTATAAAATTATTAGGGGGAAATAATGACGGGCTTAGCGATGCTTGGATAAACTTTTCAGATATTGGAAAAGAAGAGTTTAATAGATTATGGCAAAAACCAATAGAGTTTCTATACCAAAAAGAAATACCTACTGACAAAATCGAAAAAATTGCCGAAATTGACTTAACAAAATTGCCACAAAGAAATTCTATTTCAAAATTTAAAAAACTTAGCAACATATAAACTAATAAAATTTATTAACGAACTAGCAAAAAAATATTTGGAGTGATTTTATATAAATATGAAAACTAATTCTATATCATTCGGAACAACATACATAAAACCTTCTATCAATCATTTATCCAAGGCAAACAAAGAAAAGGTTAAAAAACTAATCCCATTAGGACAAATTTATCCTGTTGATTTATTTTTAGGCGCTGATAGAAAAGGAAATTTAACACTGGAAATTAAACAAACATTCATCTATGATCATCTGATTGCAAATGATCAACTTGATTTAACACCTCAAAATATAGCTATGTATAAAATAAGCAAAGCTGCACAAAATACATTTAACTATATTCACGGAGATAAAACACCGGTTCGAAAAGCAACAATAGAACATTTAGACGCAATACCTAAAGATATTTTGCCTTACTATGTTGCTGATGAAATCGAAGAATATGAAAAAACATATTCAAAGAATTTTTATTGTTAAATTATAAATTTCTATACTTTTCCAATATTCGTTTATCATCTTTTTCTTTCTTCTTTTTGAACAAAAAGAAGTAAAAAAGTCCTGAACCGAATATACTTATTACAAAAGCAATTACACCTAAAAATATAAACAAAAATGCTGTTTTTATATCAAAGTAATAATAGAAAGGAAGACCTTCTATTGTTTCTTGTTGAATTGGTTGCTGAACAGATTCAATAGTTTTACGTTTTACAACCACGTTATTCAAATTTAAGGCGACAAAATTCATGCTTTGATTATAACATATTATTAAAGCAAATGACTATTTATAGTTAATATTTAACATCAGAAGTAAAAATAAAAGTATCAATATTCATAGATTTTTTGCTTTTATGTGTGTTTTGATTTAACTGAGGATTTGAATGAGCAGAACCATCCTTTTTAAAAAATTTCTTTTCTACCATTGCTGCCAAAGGAGTTGCCAAAAGTGGTACTAAAATTCTTTCTGTTATTACACCTGAGCCGATTAAAGCCAGAATTGTTGCAAAACTTTTTTTCGCCATTGCAATATTTTTAAACTGAGCATCCTTGAAAATAGCATTCCACAATTTATTTTGAACCTTTGGACTGGCAATCGCAAAACCGACAGAGATTTGAGCTATTGCAGTCACAACACCAGATGCCAAGTCCATTGCGGCAACAAAAGGTCTTCGTTTTTCAGGAATTTTCTTATTATTCATTGTAGTTTCATATCTTACGGAATATGCAAAAACATCTTTTAGAACAGAGCATACTACGATTGTTTTGGCAGCAAAAGCATCATCATTTATAACTCGCTTTAAATGATTGTTAAAGATTTTTGAATTTGTAATTGGGGTAATTAGATTAGTCATTATCATTATCCTTAACTAATAAATCTGCCACTTTTGGAAATACTCTATTAGATATTGCAAGAATTGGAACATATAATGCAATGGTTAATAAAGTTCCAATACGATCTTTAAATACGTCTAAACAAACTTTGTTTAATTCATCAACCGCTTTTGTTTTATCACCTTTTACTGCATTGATAACTGATTCAGGAAATACACCTGTTTTCTTGGCTTCTTCAACCAATTTAAATTTTATTTTACCTTTTGCCGCAAGTTTATCTATACCTTTGAATAACAAACCTAGAGAAGCAATTTGAGCAGCTATTGTTATTACAGCTTCTACAGGTTGCTTAATTGCTGCCCATTTTTTATTCTCTTTTGACTCTTTGGTGAATGGATTATACATAATAACCAATGGGGCAATCGCAAATTTTCCACCTGCATTTATGTAATTTGCAATTTTTTCACCACCTTGTGATGAAAATTTTTCCAGTGAATTTGCCATTTTTTGATTAAATCTTATTTGCGAAATTCTCATATTTGCGTTTCCGTAATAGTATTCCCATTTTTATTAATTATGTACAGATTTTTTTTGAACATCTTTGCTGTAAAAAATTTACAATTCATAAAATTATATATGAATAAATATTAAATTTTATCCGCAATATTGATACTTTACTCGCAAAATTTAATATTTTTATGCTTTTATATAAGAATATGAAAATATTAGGTAGTAATACAAAATTAAACATGGGACTAGTTGGACTTATAACTTCAGCAGTAATGCTTACTCAAAATCCAACAAAAGCACAAACTTCTGTAATTCTTGAACAACAGAAGATTGACACCTTCGAAAAAACAACAGAAATCACCCCAAAAGGCACAGATGATAAAACTATTTTATTAAACGCGCCATCCGCGGATATAGAAATTAAAGGAGAAAAAAGAACCGCTAAAATAGTTGTAGATTTATCAACAAATGTTTTATATAAATATGATGAATTTGGAAATGCACAAAAAGCATATTTAATAGCAAGCGGCAAGAAAAAAACACCAACAGATGTCGGAATAAGAATAGTTTCTCATACTGAAAAGTATCCATATAAATCAGCTCCTGAAACAACAAGACGTCACAAAGAACCTTGGCTCTATGGACCGAGAGCGATTATTTTAGATAAACTTGACCCCGAAACAGGCAAAAGAAGTCAATGCGGAGAATTTATACATGGTAACAACAACCCTAAAAGCATTGGAAAATATGCATCGTTAGGATGTATGAGAATGGATAATGAAGTTATCAAAGAACTCGCCGCTGAAGTAAAACGCGGAGATATTGTAATTATTACCAAATAAAATATCTAGTGTCCTATTTTTAAAAGAATAACACCACTGATGATTAACAATACCCCAAAAGCTCTCATTAAACTGAGTGAATCGTGAAAAATAATTACGCCTAACAAAAACGTAAAACTAGCACCAATTCCAGTCCAAACCGCATAAGCAGTACCAATTGGAATAGTCTTTTGAGCAAGAAATAAAAACACTCCACTTAAAGTCATTGCAATAATTGCAAATATTACCCACAAGACTTTATATTGTCCCAAAGAAGCCATCTTTAAACCAAATGGCCAACCAACTTCAAATAATGCTGCGACTAATAAATATAACCAACTCATACAAATAATTTTAACATAAAAAACATAAAGTCTTTTCATAATTTAATTTTGAGGTAATATATTATTGGATATTAAAGAAGGAGTATATGAAAATGAAGAAGATTTTATTTACTGTTATTGCTGCTTTCTTATTGATTTCACCATCATTTGCAGCCTACAATGCATCTACTCAAACACCTGTTGTTGGAGCTAATCTATTAACAAAAAATGGAATTCCATCAACTAATGTAAAATTTATGGTTGTTTCAGGAAATGTTGATAATTCTAATTATTCAACAAATAAAACAATCAATGTATCATCTAACGATTTAACATACGCAGGCAATGACAATGAAGTTGCTGCAGTTGTTGCAAGTGAGCTTGGACATATCATTAGCGGACACAGTGCAAGAGGCAAAGTTCTATCTCTATTTACAGGCGGAACAACAACTGACACAGAAACCCTAACTTCAAGTTTCGTATCAAGTTATAAAACACTAAAAGAAGATCAAGAAGCAGATAATGTTGCAGTTGATTTAATGGTTAAAGCAGGATACAATCCTCTTGCTATAATTGTTGTCTTAACAAAACAAACAGGAACATACTGGGAAACTATTCAAGGTAAACCAGCTAACGCTGAAAGAGCAATGAATGTTTATAATTACGTAAGCTATGCTTATCCTGAAAAAATTAAAGCAGGATACGGCTGCAATGAATATAGAAACTTTTTAACCTACGCAAACTCTGTTGTTGCGGCAAGAGATGAAAAAGCAATTTCCAAAAATACAAAAACCCAGCAGAAAGCAAAAAAGAAAACAGCCTCTAACATAACAAAATTCAAAACAAGAGGCGGTTTGAGCGGCTGGGATGCTGCTTACGGTTTATTTACAAACTAAAACAGAATTAAAATACGGTCTTTATCGACCGTATTTTTTTCTTGAAATTTATCGGATATTAATTAAAAATAGAAATATGAGAAATTCCATAAAAAATAACATAATTCCATTTTCATCACATGCAAAAAAAAAGAGTCCAAATAAGGGTTTTGCCTTATTTAATGAAGGGTTATATTTTTTCAATAACGAAATAGATGATAAGGCTCTGGAAAAATTTTTACAGGCAGAAAAACTAGGCTATGTATCTGCTGAAATGACTGCAGACATCGCATGTATTTATCATACTCTGGGAAAAGATGACAAAGCAAGAGAATATATCGATAAATCATTGAAAATTGATGATGAATTTGGTTACGCACACTTTTTCTCAGGGCTGCTGTATAATTGTGCAAATGATACAAACAGAGCACTAAAAGAATATTTGTGTGCCGAAAAACTGGGAAACCGCCAGTATCCGTTATTCAAATCAATTGCAAAATTATACAATGTTCAGTCGAATTATTTTAAAGCACTTGAATATGCCTCAAAACAAATTAAATATTTTCCTAAAGATACTTATGCATACTATTGGAAAGGCGATTTGCTTTTTGAACATGATGAATACAATAATGCCTTACAATATTTTCTAAAAGCAGAAAAACTCGGGTTGACTACGGATAGCGAGATGTATTTTAAAATTTCATATTGCTACAGTAAAATAGGGAACCAGAAAACTGCAATAGAATATGCGAATAAAGTAATATTTCTGGCAAAAGATGAATTTAAAGGCTACTACAGAAAAGGGTTTGCATATTTTGAAAACGGCGACTTTGAACTCGCACAGGAAAACTTTATACTCGCAGATAAATACAACTGTCCATATTCAGATATGTATTCAAGACTTGCTTACACTTTTATATATTTTTCCAACCCTGATAACGAAAAGGCTCTGTACTATGCAAATAAAGCCTTTACAATAAATAAAAAAGAATACGAAAGTTATTATATGCTTGGAGCCATTGCATCAAGATTTGATGAGGATGACAAAACCGCTGTAAAATATTTCAGAAAATACCTAAAAAAAGAAAGTTACCCGACTTGTGAGGCTTATTCAAATCTTTGTTGTTCGCTGATTGCAGTACACAGGTACAAAGAGGCAGACAAATATCTTGACGAAGCATTAAAACTATATCCGGATGATACATATCTGTTGTTCTTAAAAATTGTACATGCAAATCAAACCAGAGATACTAAAAAACTTTATAAATACTCCAGAAAATTATACAAAATAGACAACTCAAATCAAGTGGCAATATGCGGACTTGCGCTGTATTATTACAACAAAAAGCCAAAAGATATTAAAAAGTGTATAAAATACTGTAAAAAACTGCCTGAAGATGCTATGGATAAATTTGTACTGCTTGCTTTCTGCTATATAATTATGAAAGATTTTGATAAAAGTATAACCTGTATGGAAAAATTTATCCTGAGTGAAGTCAAAAACAATTTATTAGTTAATAAAAACAACCGCAAAGAACTTCGGAAATACTGCAGCCACCTAAAGAAAGTAAGGCCTGATTGTTCGCTAATCAAACTTTTTGAAGAAACTTACCCTGAGATTATAAGTCCTTAAAAATTACATATTCTCAATGAATCTGACCGCTTCTTCGTGGATAGATTGATTTGCTTTCTGGAGAAGTGCTTTTCTGTTCGGTGATATTTCCGGCTGTTTGGCAAGTTCTCTTGTAAACTTTGCAAGGAATGTAAATAACGGCAAAATGTGCCTGTCATTCGGCATTATGTTTATCCCGTTTAAAACAAAATTAGAGTTTGTAATTTCTCTTGCTTCATCCTGAACAGTACACCTTTTTACGGTTAATGATAAATCATCCTTGCTATTATTCAAAACACATCGTGCCTGATAACTGGCACTGCTTTTTGATAATGAATCCCAAAATTCAGTCAGGTGATTTCCTGATTTATCATTTGTAAATTTACAATTGATTGCAAATTCTTCGTATTTTTTTTCACCGTTTTTGAGTATCCCGCCCGGTGTAATATACGGGCCTAATTTAGAATATACTTTTTTGCCCGTATAAAGGCTGCTGATTCCAGTAAATGTAATATTTTGCATATATGTATAATACACCTGAATATAAAAATTTGCTACTTTAAATAAATTTTGTAAAGAAATGTTGTTGATTTTATTTGTTGTTTAACTTATATTATCAAATATTATCTGAAAGGAGTCTGGTATTATGTTAGAAAGAATTGAAAAACTGCAAATAGCAATACTCGGTCTGCTTCTTGCTTTCGGGCTTATTATTGCTGTAAAATCAGGAGTTGCTGGAATCGCAAAAAATTCCATTGCCGTAACAGGTTCGGCGTACGAAATAGTACAATCTGATTCAGGCAAACTGGGAATTTCATTAAATGTGCGCAATGCCGACAAATCCCGTGCATTCGCCATTGCGAAAAACCAAATGCCCGTTATTTTTGATTATTTGAAAAAGAAAGGTATTGATACAGAAAAAGATGTTATTGTAAAATCTCCAAACGGCTACTATACATATAAAACCGGCTACAATGGAATATCTACCGGAGAAATCGCACATTATAATCTTTTTCAGCCAATTTCGATACAATCAGATGATGTAAACAAAATAAAAGAAATATCTCTTGATATCACATCTCTTATGAACAAAGGACTTGATATTGATATAAATAATACAAGTTATTTTTATTCCAAACTGCCTGATCTGAAAGTAAAACTACTGCAAAATGCGGCAACTGACGCTAAAAAACGCGCTGATGCCATGCTAAAACCTACCCATAACAGAGTCGGAAAGATACAATCTGTCAGAATGGGCGTATTTCAGATTACACCGGTAACATCTACAGATGTATCCGATATGGGAATAAATGATACTTCAACAATAGAAAAGAAAATCACAGCAGTTGCTAATGTTGAATTTAAAATAAAATAAAATAAAATTTAAATTTAGACTAAAAAAAGACCGAATTTAATAAATTCGGTCTTTTTATTTATTATTTTTGAATTATTAACCTTTAACTTGAGCCATAACTTCTTCTGCAAAGTTATCTTGACGTTTTTCCAGACCTTCACCTAATTCATATCTTGTGAATGCTTTAATTGTTAATTTACCTTCAATTAATTGAGCGATAGTTTGGTTAGGATCTTTTACGAATGGTTGTTCTAATAAGCATCTTTCAGCCATTAGTTTGTTTACACGACCTTCAACAATTTTAGCTCTGATGTTTTCAGGTTTTTTCAATAAATCTTCTTTACCCATTTCAATTCTTGTTTCTTCATCGATAACTGATTGAGGAATTTCTTCTCTTGAAACAAATTTTGGAGCACAAGAGGCGATATGTAAGCAGATATCATTCAATAATTCTTTATCTTCTTTATCTGCGCTTAACAATACACCAATTTTTCCGTTGTGAATATATGATGCAACTGCTCCTTCATAGATAGCAAATCTTCTTACTGTAATTTTTTCACCGATTGATGCAATTTTTTCTTTTAAAGCATCTTCGATAACTTTTCCGCAATCAGGGCATTTTGAAGCTAAGAATGCTTCTACTGATTCAGGTTTTAATTCAGCTACGTGTTTTGCCATATGAGAAACTAAAGTTTTGAATTCTTCGTTCTTAGCAACAAAGTCTGTTTCACAGTTAATTTCGATTAAAGCACCGCCGTTTGCATCAGTATAAGCGTCAACTCTTCCTTCTGCTGCGATTCTGCCCATTTTCTTTTCTGCAGAAGCAATACCTTTTTGACGTAATACTTCAGCAGCTTTTTCCATATCACCATCAACTTCTACAAGTGCTTTTTTAGCATCCATCATGCCTGCACCTGTTTTGTCACGAAGTTCTTTTACCATTTGTGCTGTAATATTCATGTTTTCTCCTTCATTTTACTTGTTGATATTTGAAAAGGTGAGTCATAAACACTAGTGCTAAGTTTTCTTAGTTATACTAATCTTTTACAATTCACCTTTTCATATCACAAAACTAATAAATTATTCTGCTTTTTCTTCTACTCCAGCATCTGCTGCAGTAATTTTTTCAATTTTTTTAGATTCGTTTGCTTTGTTTTCTCTTAATTGTTTACCTTCTAAAACTGCATCTGCTAGTTTTGATGTAATCAATTGAATAGATCTGATAGCATCATCATTACCAGGAATGATATAGTTGATACCATCTGGGTTAGCATTTGTATCAGCTAAACAAATAACAGGAATACCTAATTTGTTAGCTTCTTTAATAGCGATTTCTTCTTTTGTTTGGTCAACGATGAATATAACATCAGGAAGACCTCTCATATCTTTGATACCGCCTAAAGTTTTTGATAATTTTGAAAGTTGTCTATTGATTTGTGCAACTTCTTTTTTAGGGAGTTTATCAATATAACCGTTATTGATAAATTCTTCAAGTTCTTTCAATTTGTTAACTCTGCCTCTGATAGTTTCAAAGTTAGTAAGCATACCACCTAACCATCTTCTGTTGATATAGTATGCACCAGAACGTTTTGCTTCTTCAGCAACAACTTCAGCAGCTTGTTTTTTAGTACCTACAAAAAGAACATTTTTACCTTTTGCAGCATAATCTCTAACTAAAGCATAAGCTTCATCAAGTAATTCAGTTGTTTTTCTTAAATCAATAACGTAAATACCGTTTCTTGCACCGTAAATATACGGTTTCATTTTTGGGTTCCATCTTTGGGTTTGGTGACCGAAATGTACACCTGCTTCCAAAAGTTCAATCATAGATGCTGTTGGCATCGGTTTTCTCCTTTTTATTTTAATGTATTGTACTACGGGCTAAACAGTCCCATCATCAGGTTTTAACAAACATATTCCGCTATTTTCGGCATATTTTTATCAATTCCGTCTGACTAGGGCAAGCCTATCGGACTAGTATAACCAATTATATTCTAGTATAAAAATATAATTATGCAAATATTACGGCAATAAAACTTAATTTTTCGGGATAAAAAACCGCACAGAATAAGCCATTTCAACTTAAAGGGTTAAGATATGTAACAATTATATACTTTTTATGACAAAATGCGCACTTTTTCACTGAAAAATGTGTTTATACATATGTGACGAGGTATAATTAGATTCATGGATGAGAAGACTGAACAAAACTTAAAATTAATTAAGGATGGATCGCAAGAGGCGAGAGGTAACGAAGTTCTTGAACAACATCAGCCGACTCTCCAGACAAATCCTATCCAAAGAAAGCTGCTGGACTTTAGCTTGGCTAACAAAACCCGCAGATTTTCAGTGATTGATTTGCTTAAACGATAGATTCGCGTAGCACGGTTTTATGAGGATCGACACGTACGGTAATTCGTATGGTTTGTGAGGAATCGAAAACTAGTTATACCTTCGTCTTTTTTAACGAAGTGTGATATTATTATTTCAGTATGTATGAAATAAAAAAGCAGATATTTTTAGATTTAACAAAAAATCAAAAATCAGCCTTATGCAATTATTTACGAGCATTGGTAAAAAAATCACCGGACTTATCCTCAGATGAGATCTGGGAGAGTTTCGCAGCGGATGAAAGGTATTATCTTGAGCTGAATTGCTCTCGGTTTGAATTTTTAGAGCAATTACTTGATGATAATAATTTCAAATCAGATGCAATAAAATATATTAAAGAATGCAAAAAATACTACGATTATAAAGAACAACAAAAACCATTGCGAGAAGCGCAAAAAGAATTTGAGCGTAAAAAACGTAAATTTCTTCAAGAAGTAAAAATGTCAAAAGAACCACCAACTAAAAAGCAATTATATTACTATGAAAAGTTATGCAAAAAATATGATATAGAAAAACGTGAACTATCATCAAAACTTGAAGCCAGAAACGAAATTGACAAAATTATAACAGAACACGCACCACAAATTAGTAAAATAGAATACAACGAACAGGAAGAAGATTAATATGACAACAATTCCCGATATTGTAAAAATACTGACAGATTCAGGCATTGAACAAAATGAAGCAAATATAGAAGTTAAGCTTTTGATAGAACATTTTGCAGGATATACGCTAACAGATATTCTTATGGGTAAGAAATTAACCGCAGAAAAATTAAGCATTGTAGAAGAAAAAGCAAAATTAAGAGCTTCAACAAGGCAACCCATTCAATATATAATCGGACAAGCAGACTTTATGGGAGAAAAATTCCTTGTTAATCCATCTGTTCTAATTCCACGAGATGAAACGGAATTATTTGTTCGCCAAGCGATTGAAATTATAAAGAAAGAAAATTTCAAAGAAATACTTGATATGTGTACAGGAAGCGGTTGCATTGCCTGTATGATTGCAAAATTAACAAATGCACACGTAATTGGTGCAGATATTTCAACAGAAGCAATCCACACGGCTTTTTCTAATATGGAAAAATTTGAGCTTTTTAACAAAGCCGTATTCAGAAAATCTGACATTTATTCAAAAATCCGAGAGGATGAACAATTTGATATGATTGTATCAAACCCGCCGTATATACCACCGCAAATTAAAGCTCAAATCCAAAAAGAAGTAACCTTTGAACCAGATATTTCGCTATACACAAAAGATGATAAAGGACTTGAATTTTACGAAAAAATAACAAAAGATGCACATTTACACTTGAAAAAAGGTGGGTATTTGCTTTTTGAATTAGGAATAGGTCAAGCACAACTTGTGGCTCAAATAATGAATGATTGCGGTTTCAAAGGAATAAAAGTTCTAAAAGACCTAGCTAATATCGAACGTGTTATATATGGATATTTAGAATAAATTTCATTAAGAAATCTTAACAAAAACACCAAAACACCCCTATATTTATATAATTTATTAAATTTATAATAAGAAATGCCGATATTAAGGCTAATGAACAAAACTATAGAGGTATAATATGTTTAATTCAGTGAGCAATCCTTTTGGGCAAAAAATTGAATCCGCACTTTCTACAGGACAAGAAAAAAGACAACATCAACAAGAGCAAAATCAAGAAGAAGAAAAAAGATATCTTGAAAATGATGATAAAGATGAAGTTAATCTAAGTCCGCTTCCTGAACTTTCAGAAGATGATATTCTATATTTAACAAGAAATTATATAGATAAACTTAAAGCTGAAAATGAAGATAAACCTAAAACTATAGAAAAACTTGATAAATTTATGGCAAAATTTGATGTGAAAAAATTTATGAAACAAAATCCTAATATGACAAGTTCAGATTTTTATATGGTAATGTACAACGAAGTAGCAAGTCTTTTATAAAAGATTATTTTGCTAAGATTTCTCGATTTTTACCATTTATACCAACAAGAGTATTTCGTTCTAGCTTTATTTTCTTGTATCTGAAAGGTGCTAAAATCCTTCCATAAGAATCGTAAGCTGCCCATAGATTGTTTTTGTTTTTTACAATTATATAATCACCTAAAACATCTATTTTATCATAGTTAGCTTCAAGTACCAAATTCCCTGACATATCTGCAAGCCCATATTTTCCTTCTTTTTTCAATTTATATACATAAAGAAATTCTTTAATTTCATCATATTCATTACGCAATAAAGAATGATTATCTAAATTAATCAAACCAAAATATCCGTTCAATTTTGTAATATACAAACCATTATTAAAACTACCGGCATCAATTTGTTGATATTTTAGAGGTATAATTTCTTTTCCAGAATAATCAATAACACCTAAATGCGTTTTTACTAAAGATACATTCTTGGAAACTTTTATTCTATCATACGCAATAGGAACTGCTGAAACATACTCTTGAGCAGAGGTCATCCCGCCTCTATCATCTATAATTTTAGTTTTACCGTTTGCCTTTACAAGGAAATAATGTTTACCATCTTTATCTAAATGCTCAATATAATCAGCATTTGCAAAAATTACAAACCCGTTATTATCAACAACCGAATACCACCGATAAGAACTGCTTGTTCTGTTTGAATACTCAGTGACAAGTTCATTAACCTTTAAAATATGTTTATCGCATCCCGGGAAAAACTCTTGATAGGTATTGGTATATGTAGAAATTGGAACAACAGGACGATAATACAAAGGATAATAAGGTGAAACATAATACCTGTAAGGACAATAATGAGCAAAAACAGGCGTTGCAAAAAGTAAACAAAGTAACAAGAAGAAAAACTTAAACTTTTTCATTTACCTACTCCAATTCCGTACATAACTATAACGAAACGGAAAAACAAAAGTTCATTTTTTATATTAAAAATTATTAATAAATTCTATTTCCTGTAACTTTATCAAATTTATACATATCTGAAGATTTAATAGATATTTCAAAAGTTTTAGAAGGCTTTATATCGGATTCCAGTTTAGCTGAACATTTGCTATTTCCGATATTAAAATAAACAATAGTTTCACTTCCAAGCATTTCAGAAATTTCAACATCTACAATACGCTTAATATCGCCATCCGTAACATTCATTTTTTCAGGACACACGCCATAAATAACATTTTCATCCAACCCAATATCTTTGCCTTCAATAAAGTTCATTTGCGGAGAACCAACAAAGCCTGCGACAAACATATTTTTCGGATTGTTGTAAATTTCATAAGGAGTATCAACTTGCTGAATATCCCCGTTATTCAAAACAACAATTCTATCCCCCATCGTTAATGCTTCTGTTTGATCGTGGGTAACATAAATAAATGTTGTTTGTAATTTTTCGTGAAGTTTTTTGATTTCTGAGCGCATTTGAACTCTTAATTTAGCATCCAAATTAGATAATGGCTCATCCATTAAAAATACTTTAGGATTTCTAACAATAGCCCGTCCTAAGGCAACTCTTTGTCTTTGTCCACCTGACAACTGTTTTGGCTTTCTATCCAAATATTCACCAAGATTTAGAATTTCGGCAGCCTCTTGAACTTTTTGCTCAATAATTTTCTTATCAACTTTGCGCATTTTTAACCCAAATGCAATATTTTCTCTTACTGTCATATGAGGATACAATGCATAACTTTGAAAAACAAACGCAATATCTCTGTCTTTAGGTGGAATATTATTTACTTTTTTATCACCGATATAAATTTCACCATCAGAAATATCTTCCAAACCTGCTATCATTCTTAATAAAGTTGATTTTCCACAACCTGATGCGCCAACTAATACAACAAATTCTTTGTCTTTTATCTCCAAATTAACATTATTTATAACGGTTTTGCTGTTATCATAAGTCTTTCGGATATTTTTTAATATAACTCCACTCATCTTATCTCTTTTCTATAGGCAAAATAATCTCGTATCTGGTACCTTGCATAACCTCAGATTTTACTGTAATAAATCCGTTTGCTCTCTTTATTAAAATACTTGCTATTCCAAGACGGAATGAACGTAACAAATTCTTTTTCCCTTTTTCCAGTTGTGCATAAGGATCACATAAATACTTCATATCTTCATCCGCAATACCTACTCCGGTATCTCTGATTATTATATGCAAATAATTTTTTGGATTTTGTATTCTGAAAAAAGCACAAATATCTTCTCTAGGATTTGTTAATTCTACTGAAATATAACCTTTTTCAGTCATTGAATTTGCGACTTCTAATATATTTTGATAAGCATCTTGAAAAGCGTTTAAATCAGTATAAATATTACGATTAGCAACAGAATCACCATCAATCGCAAATACAACACCTTTTTTGCTTAATTCTTCTTCAAATCCTTTTGATAAAGATTTCACAAGTTCAACAACATCAAACGTTTTATAATTTGACTCATATATAGACGATTCTACTTTTGAAAAAGATAATAACTTGTCCATAAACTCTGAAAGTTCAGTAGAATTTTTGTGAATAATTTTAACATATTTAGACTGCTTTTCTGATAATTCTCCGCCTAATCCGTCAAGCAAACCTTGAGAAAATCCTGAAATCGAGCTTAAAGGTGAAGTTATATCATCTTCAACCTTTGCCAACATTGCATTTTTTTCACTATTAAATCTGATAATTTTATCTTCATTTTTAATTTCATTTGTTAAAGATGTTAAATCACGAATTACAATATGATACCCACAAAAACGAGAAACCGCATTTAATTCAACATAAAATTCACGATCCGGAAGTATGGCTGTTGCCAACACTGGTTTAAATAATTCCAATGATTTTGCCAAAACAGACTTATAATCCTTAATGATATCTTGCAAATGATATTTCCCAAATCCACCATCTACAAACCCGAATAATTCCTTTGCTCTTTTATTATAAGATACTAACAAACCGTCTTTATCAGTAACAAAAACAGCATCGGGAAGATTATTTAAGATATAGTAGGAAGAGAAGAACCAACCTAAGTGTTTAAACATTCTAACTAAATTCATAATTTGCATTACATCCGATTATAGTATATAATACATCATAACATGAAAAATTTTTTGAAATATTGCATGTAAATTTTTGTAATCTTTTTATTAACAAAGTAGCAAAAAATTTTCTGGAGATGTTTTCTATTATAGGACGACATGATGGTATAAAGAAAATAGAAATGTAATTTCTGAAAGTAAGGTGATACTATGAGAGAAATCGACAACAAAAACGTTAATGGATTAAATTACAGCAAAAGCATCCAAAAACCAACAAATGATGGCGCTATTGTGCCAGAAACTCCGGCTATTTCGCAAGAAACAAAAGAAATTAAAGATCTTGCTAAAATGCCTGCTGCTTCACTTGGAAGATCTCAAATATCTTCAGACTCTACAGAAAGTGATATGATGTTTCTATTGAAAAACCCTAACGATGTTGCTCTTATGAATAAAATCATTGATAAATATCAAGAAAATCATTCTTATGAAGAAGCAACTCAACTTATCGATGCTTACAAGAACGAATTTCCGACTAAGAAATAACAAGCCCGTTATTTCTTGGTCTGTTGTGTAATAGTTTTATCAACGTTTACCTTTGTCCCCTTGGTTTTATTTCAATAAAGTTTTTAACATCCAAAATGTAGAGTTGTAATGTTTTCAAATTGTTTGATTTGAAAATTTTACTATGCTATTTTTTAGCGGAATTTGCATAAAGTTTACTTTTATCAACTGTAGCAATAAATTTCACAGCTTCATTTGACGGAATTGCAAATCCAATACCTATATTAGAAATATTATTATCAGGATTATAGATTGACTGGCTTATGCCTATTACTTCACCATCTGAATTAAGCAAAGGTCCGCCGGAGCATCCCGGATTTATTGCAGCATCAGTTTGAAAACGATTTTTTACATAATCAATTCTTGATATTATTCCTTGGGTTAAAGTATTTGAAAATCCAAAAGGATTTCCGATAGATAGAACTTTTTGACCAACCTTTACAGTTTCCGAATCCGCAAAAGAAACTGCCGTTAGAGATTTTTTAGGGTGAATTCTTATTAGTGCTAAATCTTTATTTTTACCCATTTGAGCAACAAATTCAGCCTTGTATGTTTGTCCGTTATATGTTGTCACTGAAATTTCTTGAAAATTCTCGACAACATGAGAACCCGTCAAAATAAGTCCGTCAGGAGATACAATACAGCCTGTTCCTGCGGAAATTCCATCCTTTAATTGAGCTTCAATAGACACAATCGCAGGACTAATTCTTTCATATACGGCTATTGCTGATAATTCTTCAGGGGTATAACTTGAATAAGCTATTTGGGGTGTTTGTAATAATGTTAATACTAAGAAAAATATAAATAAAAAATTACGCATACTAATAAACCTCTTTTATACAAATTATCCTATAGGTTGAGAAAAAATAAATACCTAGACAAGGTTTTTAATGTTTAGTTATTGAAAATATTAAAATATTAATGTATAATTCAGTAAATAAAAGATTGTCATTGTAAATAAGGAGGAAATTATGGCAAGAATTGATTCATTCAAACACGCACTAGAAGAAAAACGTGCAGTAAAAGTTATTGCAGGTATTGATAATTTTGACATTGAAAATATCAAAAAAGTTGTAACATCAGCACAAACAGCACACGCATCAGCAGTAGATATTTGTGCAAGAGAAGACATTGTTAAAGAAGTTCTTTCAATGACTGAACTTCCTGTATTCGTATCATCAATTGTACCGTCAGAGTTGGTAAGAGCGGTTGATTTGGGTGCAGATGCCATTGAACTCGGAAACTTTGATGTTCTTTATAAAAAAGGTGTTTCTTTTGATGTAAATGATGTTTTATCATTAGTTGAAGAAACTTTATCATTATTAGGCGACAGAAAAACATTCTTCTCAGTAACTATTCCGGGTGAAATTTCAACAGCAGACCAAATTGCTCTTGCTGTTAAACTTGAATCTATGGGAATTGATTTAATTCAAACAGAAGGACATTATTCAAACGACTCACACCTCGAAGGTGCAAGAGCATTGATGGATAGAGCAGAATTAACAATTTCAAATACAATTGAATTAGTTAGAAATATCGAAACACCTGTTATGACAGCAACAGGTATCAACCCTACAACAGCACCGTTTGCATTTGCAGCAGGCGCATCTGCTATTGGTTGCGGATCTTGTGTTAACAAATTAACTTCAACAATTTCTATGATAGCAACAATCACATCATTAGTTGAAATCGCTAATAAAAATGCTGTTAAAGTAAAAGAATTAGTTTAAACTAATATACAATATCAAAAAAGACTTCTTATTTAATATAAGAAGTCTTTTTTATAGTTAATAATTTCATTTACGGTTTTATCTATAATTTAAACTCTGCCCAGTCATTAATATTTACTTTATCAGCAACACCATCTTTGTTGAATACAATAAACATATGATAATTGCCATCAATATCCGGGAATTGCTTATCACTTACGGTAATTTGGTCGAATTGTTTAGTTTGCGGATTTATCTGAAATATTGTATAGTCCTTCAAAGTGCTATCTTTTCGATTTCCATATTTTGTTATAACAACTCTTTCTTTACCCCAAAATTGATAGTCAGCATCAATTGTGCGAAAATCAGAACCATTAGGAAATAAATCCCAATAAGTGCTTCCATTAGGATCTTTTGGGAGGTGTTTTGAAGAATCTGCTTTAACCTTGTCGATTTCACCAAACATTTTTAAGCCTGTTTTCTGAAGTTCTTTAACTTCATTCCTTAATTCTTGAGGCGTAATATTAAAAAGTTTATATAAAGTTGTTTCTTTAGGAGATACCAATTCCAAGAGTTTTTCAGCCATGGAATTATTTATGATAGGCGCGCCGGAGAAAGATACGCTGTCTTTACTTAAATTCTTATTATTAATACCAGCAGGCAAACCTCTATGGCTTCGGGTCTGTATTGAAATCGGTGTAATAGAAATAGGGTTAATGTTCATAATGAGTACTCCTTTTATATTTTAATTCCTTCTATATTTTATTGTATAGATAGTAAAATGGATAAAAAAAATTTTTGCTATAAAAAATTTAATCTGTAACAATAGTTAACAATGAAAATATACTTGAACAGAAAGATTTTCGTGTTAGAATAATTGAGTAAGCCCTGGTAGCTCAGCTGGATAGAGCAACCGCCTTCTAAGCGGTAGGTCATGCGTTCGAATCGCATCCAGGGTAAATAAGACAGGATAGAAAAACTATCCTGTCTTATTTTTTTGCGATAGCGATGAGAACGCCAGTTTGCATTCGGAACGAGCGAGCCAAGAATGTAGCTGAGTGCCGATTAAATTGGCTGACCGCAGGTCAAAGAGGCACTCACGAAATTCGTTTAGGGCGAGCGAGGAATATATACTCATTATTTTTCGCAATCAACAGTCCGAAATAACTTTAAATTTGCGAGTTTTGATTTCATAAATTTCAAAAACTCTCCTATATACGTTGTTGCGATTATTCCTACTACAAAGTAAAAATATGTTGTCTTTAGCGGGTAGTAAAACCAATATATATCAGAATTATTCTTAACATCAAAAGGTATCCCCTTCATCGCAAGAAAAGAATACGTTATTATATTAAACACAAGCAAATGATTTGCCATGATATGATAGGTATTTTGTCCGATTTTGTGAAGGAAAGTCCAATTCTTAATCTTTTCATAAAAACATTCAATAACAAATAAACTAATCCAAAAACCTGTAATGCTGGTTATTATTGGAACTATAAAATTATCAAATTCACCCCAAACAAGAATATAACTTAACCCTATTCCATCTGCCGGCGTAAAATCTTTATTTGTAAGCCACAAAAGAGATTGCAATATTACAACAACCAAAAAGATTTTTGGCGTAAAAATATTATATTTTCCTTCAATTCTTGTCTTATAAACATGTCCTAAGTGAATTAAAAAAAGTGAAAACATTGTTCGCAACAGCAATAGGATATACAAATTTTCGCTAAATCTTCCCAACTGAATAGCGCAAAGTGCAAAAATTGTATAAATACCCAGTTTTACAAAGTCATTACACCGAACATAACTAAACAATTTATACACAATAAGACTTATAAATAACTGAGGAACGAACCACAATGGAGAAATTAAATCTATCTGATGCCCTGTTAAAAATGGAATCAATAACTCATTTTTCAAAGTTATAGGCATCGCCCAAAACTTGCCGACAACAGGTGTAATTAAAATTGTAATACCTAAATAAACAACAGCATATATAAAATAAGGAACCATTAAAGACTTAAATCTTCTTTTCACGAACTCAAAGAAAGAATACTTTTCATTGAACAAAATTCCTGAAATAAAGAAAAATAATGCAACCTGAAATGAGTATGGAGGAAACATGGGAATTAAAGAAAATTCCAAATGACCTGACACAACAATTAGAATTGCAAGAGCCTTTAATAAATTAATTTTATTATTATATACCATATCCGAACCTAAAGTATAATAAAGAAAAATATATTTCAACACGAAATATTGCACTAAAAAAGACTCTTTAAAATAAAGAGTCTTTTAAAAACTGGGGCGGAAGGATTCGAACCTCCGAGATGGCTGGACCAAAACCAGCTGCCTTACCACTTGGCGACGCCCCATTGGTTACGTGCCACATTTATTATTCTATACGCTAAATTATAATTGTCAATATCAAAACTAAATAATAATTAAATATCTATTATAATTTTTTAATTGCTTTTTGTAAAAACTTGCCAACAACCAGTCCTAATGCGCTTGTCCCGAAAAATGGCAACACTGTACCTATTCCTGCTAATATCCCCGGCAAATGCGGTGTTATTCCTTTTCGCATAACTCCAATTCCCATTGTTTTTACCGTTTGAATTTTTGTCAAACCTCTTGTATCTGAAAGCCTTTTTGCACATTTATAACCTGTTTGAACATCTCTTGGTAAATATGCAACTCCAAAAACCTCTTTTGTTGCAGCTTTTGACAAATTTTTTGTATGATTATAACCAGATCTTACAACCTTTGAAACCTTACTCATAACACTATCACCTTTATTTCTATATATATAAAAGCATTTATTTTTAGACTTTTGCTAGTAAATTATTAAAGCATGGCATATTTTTACAAGACTTTATACTTGTTATATATTTTATTTAACAAATATATATTATCAATCGTTTACATTATTCCATTTTTTAGGTTTTTATGATATTTTAATAGTATGAATAACACTATTAAAATTATAATTTTTGCAATAATTTTGCTAATTGCAATCGGGTTGGGAATTTTTGGATTATCTCAATTAAAAGTTGATGAATTTAGAAAAGCCGCCGTAATCTTTTTAGTTGATTCTTCTGCGTCTAATCAAAAAGATTTAGCAGCTCAAAAAATGATTATTCGACAATTATGTTCTATGTTAGACCCTGAAGATCATATTAAAATGCTTAGAGTATCTGAAGATGCTTATATTATTTACGAAGGTTCTCCTCAATCAGGTTCTGATATTCGAAAAGCAATGGAAAAGTTTACACAACTTGATTCAAAAGAATACGGAACGGCCTACGGTTTAGGACTTGATAAGGCTTTCGATCATGCTATTAATATGTCTAACGAAGGATATATTCCTGCTGTAGTTATTATTGGCGACTTGGAAAACGAAGGTGATATAAACAAACAAATCGACTGGGAAGCTTTACCTAGCGAAGTGTCTAACGTTAGAAATAAAAATGAAGAATTTTCAATGATGTTCTTATACGCATCCCCTAAAAAATTAGATACAGTAAAAGAAGTTTTAGGACCTGTTTTAGGTGAAAACAATCTTATATTAGGTAATGAAGTAACAACAAGCAAATCACTTAGAAAATTCTTACATGCTATAGGGAGGTAATTATGGAAATAGAAATTACCTATGGAGAGGTTTCCAAAAGGTTTAAGGATCTATCCACCATTGTTATCGGAAATAACAATGCGGATTTTGTAATTCCTGAATTGTCAGATAATGAAGTATTAAAGTTAATTTATACTGATAAATATAATAATTATGTTTTAATAAACCAGTATAGGAATATGAACATATTATGTAATGGTAGGAATTTTTCTAAAATTTTGGTTACTCCTGAATTTGAAATATCTATCAATTCTTTAAAAACATCAATTACCGCAAAAATAACAAATTCAGAAGAAATACCTAAAAAAAATGTAGAAATTGAACAACATACGATTACAAAAAACGAAACACCAATACACACTAATACTACAATTAAACAGGAGCATGTTATGCAAACTTCTAATAATATTTTTGATTGCGAAACTGAGAAAAATAGAATTTCTATTATTAAAGAAATTGGCTTTAAAGCTGCTGAATTTAAACAAAATATCAAAACCGCATCTAATATCAATTTCATTCTTACAGCTGCAATGGGAATATTATCAATTATTTCAGCATTTGCTATTACAAATTACCTATTAGGTTTAAAAATTGATAGCTCATCTTCTACCATAAATTTGACTACAAATTTTTGGTTTTTAGCAGGTGCTGCATTAATAATTTTAGCAGTATGTATAACACTTAAATATGCCGTAAGCTCACTTGTTAACTTTAACTCTGCTACTACTAGAGCTTTTGGAACAAGTAGCGTCATTCAAAAAACTATTATTGGCATATGTCTATGCTTCCTTTTTGTAATTTATGTTTTAAATTTATCCTATTACAAGCCTGTTTCAGGATTTAGTGCGTTCTTTATAGCACTTTTATTTGTTGGGGGATTAGGCGTTGTTACTATTGGCAGCGGATATTTTCACGGACAAATAAAAATTCTTAAAAGACACCTTGATGGATACGAATATAGAGAAGATTTTGAAGCTGTTATCAAAAATTATAGAATTTTGATTTCTACTTACTTAAATAAATTAAGCACAAATAAAATCAATTCTATAAAAAGTAATCTTGTAAACAATCAACTAAAAATGGTATTGGAAGGAATGATTGGTATTATAACAGCTCCATTCCTTGCTTATGGTGTTTCTAATACTTTAGCAAGTTGTTTCCCTGAAGCTGCAAACTGGGTTAGAATTTCAGGATTAAGATTTAGTCCAATATTCCTTGTTCTTGCTACTTTCTTAATTATTTTCGCATTTTTCTCTTTTGTCAGAGCTTTTACTATCGGAAAACAAATAAAAGGTTCTGAAATTATAAAATATGATGGTTTCCATGACTATAACAGACATGGCGTTACTATCTTAGGTCTTGATTCAATGAGAAGCCTTGAACGCGAGAAAAAAATCGTTATGTTTATCGCTTGTTCTATTATCATTATTGAATTTACAATGAACGTTTCATACTTCATTACAGAAATTGGCGGAGATATTCAAGGAATGTTTTTGAGTATTATGACAGCTTTTGTTCCTACCGCATTATTGATTGCTGAAACTCATATGCTTAGTGCAACTATGTATAAAATTCATAATTTGAATGAATTATTAGAAAGTTTGGATTAGGTTTCTATGGAAAAAATCGGGTGTGCATTTGGAATTCTTGTTTTCATTTTCGTTACAATGTTAGTAATGTTTACTGATATTGCCGACTTTGAGCACACTGTAACTTTTTCAAATCAGAATTTAGCATTCAATCAGCAACAAAAATCTAACGTTGAAAATGTTACAACTCCAGTAAAAAATACGGAGCAAAAAATTAGTAATCAAACAATCTCTTATGGAACTACTAATTTTGATTTAGAAACTAATGAATTAAATAGCAGTAATATAAACTTTGAAAATACCGGTTCTCTTAATAATCAACAAAACAGACTTTCAAACCAAGGAAGCTTAAGTAATGGAGGTTCTTTTAATAATCAACAAAATAGACTTTCGAACCAAGGAAGTCTAAGTAATGAAGGTTCTTTTAATATTAAACAATCAGATATAAACAACTTAAAAACCGGATTTAAAAACTACGGAAATTATTCTAACAAAAAAATCAAATATAATAATAACAATACATCCGTAAAAAATTATAATAACAATGTTAATAATGCAAATATTAATAATGAGAACTATGCGTTAAAAAACATCGATTGGAATACTTGGAGAAGTAATTTCGTAAACAAAATTACTGATGATACTTTCTACATAGAAGAATTGAATAAATACCCAACGGGTACTTTGTTCCACTACTCATTTGCGGTTGATAATACAGGCAGAGTTTATAATGTTAAAATTACATCTTTAACCATCTCAAAAGAAGATCGAGATAAAATTGCAGAATTAATAAAAGGATATTCTTATACTGACATTACTAAATTTCCACCAAATTCAAAAAGGAAAACGGCTAATGTTTCTGCAATTTTACTATTCTCTAATGAAACTGAATACTCATCCCCTAGTGATTTCCACGATTTAGAACAAATTAAAATTAAATTATAAACAACAAAAAAGGAACTTTAATAAAGTTCCCTTTTCAATCCCTAAAATCTATTTTATTATACTAATTTCTTTTTTGCGATATTGGTTACCAATTCCATTATATACTTATCTTGTCTCATATCAGCAAAACTATCAAAAAATCTTTTTACTGATTGGTGATATGTACGGAAGATTTTCACACAAATACCTTTATCTGTTTCTCCTAAAACATTTCGATAAACTTGGACAATTCCTCTACCTTCATTTGAAATAAGAACTGTTGCATTATCTAAATATGTTCTTTTTCCATCAATCATAACTTCTTTCATATTTCGAATAAGTTCTAATTTTGGCGTAGTTTCTGTCGGTAATTTAGTTGTAATTTTATTGATAAATCCTTTACCTCTATAAGCTTCTATTTTACGATCGCCCCTGAAATTTTCTAATGGACGTCTTTCTTTTATTCTGGAATTTTCGAAGAAATCATGTAATCTTTCATCAACAGTTTTTCTTCGTGGAGCAATAGGATTGGTATTTGCATTGTTGATATAATTCATATTATATGTACTTGTTGCTACTAGTGGAACTTGCAAAGGCATAATAATTAAACCCCTTCATCTTTCTTTTTGTGACCTCTAATTTTTCTATATAATAACCGTAAAAAAATATTTTTGTTACTTTTATAGTAAAAACTTTACAATTACTTAATAAATATCATATTTTCAGATTATTAGTTTATACTCATCCTGTGGTATCATATTTTTATGGATATTGAGAATTTCAAATCTCTGCTTAATTTAGATTCCGTATTTTGTGAAAATACGATCATCAGTTCTGAAATTCTTCAAAGAATAGATTGTATTTTGAAAAATTCCCTAAACAATATCAGTGATGAAAGTTTAGGAGTGTATAAAAAGTTTGTTGTAATGAAACAAGAAGCTCCTGAAGGAATGAAAAAGGAGCTTTTTAAAGTAATTAAAAATTATCAAAAAGAAAAAATCGAACAAAAAGATTTTTTAGACGCACTTTTAATGAACAGATTTCTAATAGTTAAATCGAAACTTGATGCTCAAAGTTATTACAATATTGCAGAGATACTCTTGAATATTAAAGAAATAGAGCTTTCTAAAATTTTTCTAGACTATTATCTAAAATCTGAAACTAATTTACCTCTAAAATTGTTAACCGTTGCCAATTTTTATAATCTTAATTTAAAAGATTATAAGTCAGCAATAAAATATTATGAGCAATATCTAAATATTGAAGAAACTAAGCCTGTAATATTTACAACATTAGGGAATTTATATAAAAAAGCCTATGGCGATGAGAGTTTAAAAGAACAAATTTATTATTTTGAAAGAGCTTATCAACTAAAACCAAATGATAGATTAACCCTCCATAGTTTGGCTTTTGACTACGAAAAAATAGGTGATAAAAAAAATGCAAATAAATACTACTCCGAACTTTTAAACAATAATCCAACTGATATTGACTACTATAATTACGGAGGATTTTTAATAAGTTGCGGGGATTTGTATAACGGGCATAAATATCTTACACATAGATTTTTAATAGATGACATCAATCTTAAATATCCGCAAAATCTTGATATTATGAAAAAATGGAATTTTCAAGATGATATTTCGGATAAAACAATACTTGTACATTATGAACAAGGTTTTGGAGATACATTTATGTATTGTAGGTTTGTGCCACTTCTTAAAAATTTATGTAAAAAAATAATTTTTGTAGTACAAGATGAAGTTTTTGACTTAATAAAAAATTCTCACCTTATAAGCAATAATATTGAAATAATATCATCAAAATCAAACATTCAAAACATTGAATATGATTATAGTATAGCACTTATGGATTTGCCATATATATTAAAAACAACAACTCAAAATATACCATTTTCTCAAGGGTACTTAGAAATAGATAACAAGAAAATTAATGAATATAAAGAAAAATACTTAAAAATATCTAATAATTTAAGAGTTGGAATAGCATATCAAGGTAATAAAAAGGCTAATTACAAAGGTAGAGATATTGAATTTAGTAAATTTTCTAAAATGCTCGATTTACCCGGAATTGATTTTTACTCTTTCAATATGGAAAACGAAAATGATACAAGAATTAAAAACTTAAGCCAAACTTTCACTAATTTTACACCTACCGCTTGTGCCATAAAAAATATGGATATTATCGTTTCAACTGATAATGTAATTCTTAATCTTTCGGGTGCATTAGGCGTTAAAACAATAGGCTTATTTAATAAATATCCAAACTTTAGGTGGTACAAACTTTCAGGAGAGAATATCGGATATTATAGCTCAGTTACCCCGTTGCAAGTCGAACAAGAAGATTTGTGGGCTACAGTAATTTCACATACAATAAATATTCTAAAAGAATACAATAAAACATATGTAAAAAAAATTTAAACAGATAGCAAAATTTATTTTCAGGGTTTTTACAATAAACGTAAAGCCAAAAATCTAATCAGGAGAAAATTATGCAAATATCAACTCAAAACAATTTAGCATTTAGTTCAGTACATTTGAAAACTAAAAATATTCCGCTATCAAAACCACTTGATATGATTGAATCTTGCTTTGAATTAAAAGGATTCTATAACCAAAAACCTGAAATCGTAAGAAAACAACTAACAGGAAGCCAAGCAGGCATTGTTTTAGATAAAAACGGAATAACACTAGTTGGTCAAGATCGTGAGGCAGATGAGTTTATTGCGCGTCAAATGACTAAAGGAAATATCGAACATACCTACGTTCAAGATACTCCTGAAACAAATTTTGACGGTCCTATATTTGAACTTTTTGGATAAGAAAATTATTACAAATAAAAGTGGCGAAACAATTCTTGTTCCGCCACTTTTTTGAATTAAAAAACTTATGCCATAACTTCTTCTTTTACAACATTTCTTTTAACTTTTCTGGTTGCAGTTCTAGGTAGTGGTTCTTTTCTTACAACGATATTTACAGGTCGTTTATAAGGTGCTAACTGAATAGATAATTTCTTAACCTCATGAACAACATATTCTTGCAATTTATCATCATCTGTAAATCTACTTAGAACATCTTGGGTTGGAACAATAACGGTCATAATTTCTTCAGTTCCATCTTTTGCTCCGGAACTTCTTGTTGCGCCAAACACGCAAACTTCTGCAAATTCTTTATTTTGTTCCAATACCGCTTCAACTTCTTCAGGGAAAACTTTCTTACCACCGGATAATACAATCATATTCTTAATTCTACCGGTTATATAAAGTCTTCCATCATCATCAAATCTTGCAATATCGCCTGTATGGAACCATCCATCAGGTTCTAATACTTCTGCTGTTTTTTCAGGATTGTTGTAATATCCCTTCATTACTGAAGGTCCTTTAACAAGTAATTCTCCTGTTTCCGGATCAATTTTTGCTTCATAAGAATCTAATACAGGACCTACTGATAAAAGTTTTCTATCTTCGCCTCTATCAACTGAAATAATAGGGCTTGTTTCTGTTAAACCATAAGCTTGGAATACTTTTATACCAATTCTTTCGAAAAATTCACCAACTGAAGCTTCTAACGGTGCACCACCTGAAATAAATCCGTAGAAATTTCCGCCAAATTTTGCCAATATACTTCTAAATAATTGACGTCTTATTGAATAATCACTTATATATTCCGCTGCAGCATAAGATTTTTCAAACAACAATCTTTCCTCTTCAGGAAGAGATCTGATATCTGCTTCAATCGTAGTTTTTAACAATTTCATAAATGCTGGAACTACAATCATAAAATCTATTTTCTTTTCTCTCATATCGCCTAAAACATCTCTTGGTTTCAAGCTTTGAGGATAATATATAGAACAACCTCTATTTAAAAACGTAGAAAATCCAACTGTCAATTCAAACAAATGATTCATAGGTAATATTGAAAGTAAATTAACCTGCTCACTTGGTAAAATTTCAGATAATCTACCGACCAAACCCAATACTTGAGAAGTCATATTACCAAATGTTGTCTGAACTCCCTTTGGTGCTCCTGTTGTTCCTGAAGTATAAATAATTAATGCAGTATCTCTTAAAGAACGATGACGCCATTTGCACTCTTCACCTTGCGGCAATGTATATAAACTTGGAATATCAATATTTTGGTTATGTTCATCCATTAAAATCAAATGCTTTATGGACGGAACTTTTTTCTGTAATTCTTTACCTTTTTCTAAATTTGCTAACGAAACTACTAATACTGACGGTTCACAATTTGATAAAATTGATACTAATTCATATATAGTTAATTTATTATCTAAAGGTACAGTAACCATACCTGAAATAACAGATGCAAATACACAAGCACCCATCTCCGGCATTGATTCTGCTAAGATTGCTAATTTATCACCCTTTTGCATTTGCAAATCAGAAATTAAATAACTTGCTAATTGTTTTGTTAAAAGACTTAAACCTTTATAAGTAAGCTCTTTCCAACCATATTTATTTCTTTTTCCAAGTGCAATTCTTTCACCATACAATTTCGTATTTTTATCCAATAGTGATAAAACATTCTCTTTCATACACTTATACTCCCCTATACTCATAAACATTCTTGAATGGATTATACCATAAATTTACGTATTTGACTATATCTTTTTATATTCTATTTTTAACAAACACAAACTATCACCTGTGTTTGCGTTCTTTATCAAATGCTCAGTTGCCGAATTTTCTTCATCTATATAAACTTGTGAACAAATTTTATCTCCATATTCAACATCACGTTTGAAATAAACGTCTATTGATTTGATAATATGATTTTTTCTAAATTTATAATCCAAAGCCTCTAATGCCCAAGAGATATAAACAGTATTGTTTACATGGTTATTAATATCTAAATCATCATATCTTATTTCAAAAAACTTCTCTTTTGTAACTTGCGTTAAAGGTTTTAATTTCTTTAATTGTAAATCATCTTCTCTTGGCGTATATTGCAAAAATTCAGGGTACTCTTTTTCAATATTTACAATAGACTTTTGTGCTAAATCTACAACAAACCAACTTGAAACAGCTCGCAAAATTCTTTGCTTTGAATTATTATCATAAATCTCAAAATCCCTATAAAAAGTAGATTTCTGACAACCGCGACTTTCTGTTTTTATATTTATATTCTTCAAGTCAGACAAATAATTCTCAAACTCAATTCTATATCTTATAATAAACCAACCATAACCTTTTTTAGCTAAACCTTCACAACTGTACTGTTCGCCTATTATTGATATTGATTTCTCGGCTAAATCCTGCATATAATTGAACAATACTACAGGTTTTACACGGTGTGAACACTCTGTTTCGGAAACAGATATTGCATAATCTTTTTCTAAAATATATTTACTGGCTTGTTGTTCTAAAATAGTCATAATTATTTTACCTATCCAATACTAAAGGATCAACAGCATATTTTCCCTTAAATTCTTCAACTTGAGCTGCAAAATCAGCCATCGTTACTTCTTTCAATTTATTTTTAAGTATATGTCTTGGAATAGCACTATTATTTGCTTGAATTATATTTGTTGCAATATTTGAACAATGATCTGAAATTCTTTCTAAATCATTCAAAATTTCAACATATACAAACCCTCTTTTAATATGAGTTCTATCTCTTTTTACACGTTTAATATGATTTTTCTTAGCTACATATGCTATATCATCTACTACTTGCTCTAATGGTTCTACGTGGTGTGCTAAGCCTAAATTATGTTCAACAAATGAATTTACTGTAATATCAAATACTTCTTTTACGGCATTTACAACGTGCTTTAATTCCTCAATAGTATCAGGTGAAAGTGTCCATTCTTTTCTTTTTATTTTTGTTGCTAAATTCAATATATGAATTGCGTGATCGGCAATTTTTTCAAAATCTGATATCGATAAGATTAATTGAGATATTTTGTTACTATCTTCATCTGACAATTCTCTTCCTGATAATTTCTGAAGAAAACTTTCTAACATATCCTGGTATTTATCAATCAAAACTTCATTTTTTGTTATAACTTCTGCAACTTTCGGATTGTATTGTTTCAACATTCTAACTGACATTACAAGAGTTTCTCTGGTTATTTTTGCCATAGTTGCAGTCACTTTATAACATTGAACTATCGCAATAGATGGAGTTAATAATAAACGTTCATCCAAAACAACAACTTTTTCGTCTTTTTCTTCCTTGATAATATAATATGCAAGTTTTTCAAGCAGTTTTGAAAATGGGAATAATACCATAGTCGTTAGAACATTGAATATTGAATGCACTATTGCAATTCCAAAAGGATTAACTGCTTCTTCAAATGGATAATTTATAAAATAATGACCAAATTCATAAATAGGTAAAAATATTAACGCACCCAAAACATTAAATACAACGTGTACTACAGCAACTCTTCTTGCATTAGTATTAACACCGATACTTGATAAAACGGCAGTAATACAAGTTCCGATATTTTGACCAATAATAATAGGAACAGCCATTGCATAAGAAACACTTCCAGTTAATGACAAAGCTTGCAACATACCAACAGAAGCTGCTGAACTTTGGATAATCGCTGTAACAACAAGCCCAACCATCAAACCAAATAAAGGATTTTTAAATGCTGTTAATACATGTGCAAAATTTGGATCATGAGCCAATGGACTCATTGAAGATGACATCAAGCCCATACCAAACATCAATACTGCAAAACCCACAAAAAATGTCCCGAAGTTTCTCCTTCTGGACATACTGTTTTTAGAGGTCATAATCATTATTACACCGATTAAAGCTAAAATTGGAGTGAATGATTCAGGCTTTAATAATCGCATAAAGAAATTATCACTGCTAATACCTGACAAACTTAAAATCCAAGACGTTATCGTTGTTCCGATATTCGACCCCATTATTACGCCTATTGCTTGGGATAACTTCATTATTCCTGAATTTACAAACCCAACAAGCATTACGGTCACTGCTGAAGAACTTTGCACTGCCATCGTAATTCCTACACCAAGAAGAAGCCCCTTCCAAGAACTTGATGTCATTTTTTCCAACATCTTTTCCATCTTGCCGCCGGCAATTTTTTCCAGACCTGTTGACATTACAATCATGCCATATAAAAAGAATGCTAATCCCCCACACAACGTAAATATCGCAAATACATCCATTATTCTTTCTCCATTAGATTTTCATATTTTATAACGTTTTGTTTGTGCATATATGCACACAGAAAAATTATCCGATAAAAAAAATTATTTTTCAATAAATTGGAAAATAATTAAAATTTGTTTACTTAAAGATTATTTACAAAAATTCTATATCAAATTATCACTATCTTTAGGTTCTAATAAAGATAAATCTATAGGTAATGAAAATCCAAATGTAGAACCATTGTTAGGCTGAGAATTTACAAAAACATGACCATGATGATGTTTTTCTATTGTCGTTTTGACAAGATGAAGCCCTAGTCCTGTTCCTTTTACGCTATGAGTTTTATTTTCAACTCTGAAAAATCTTTCAAAAACTTTCTTTTGAAACTCAGGAGCAATACCTATTCCTTCATCTCTTACAGTTACAGTTACAAGATTTTTATCTAACTCTTTATACAATCTGACTTTTATAACTGAATCTTGCGGTGCATATTTTATTGCATTTGAAAGATAATTGGTAAACGCTCTTGCTATACTGTCATAATTACACGTTATTAATGGTATATCAGAATCTTTTTCAACTTCTATTTTCAAATTATGTTCTTTTAATAAAACTTCTACCTGAGAAACACAAGAATCAACAAGTTGTGATAAATCGTTTTCTGATTTTTCTATCTTTGCATTTGATTCCAACCTTGAAAAATCTAAAATATCATTCACCATACTATTAAGTCTTATTATTTCAGTATTAATAGTTCCGATAAATTCTTTTTGAGTTTCATAATCAAATTCATTTCCATAATTATACAAAGTATCAATATAACTTCTTAAAACAGTCACCGGTGTTCTCAACTCGTGAGAAACATTTGAGATAAATTGTGATTTCATTTGATCCATTTCTGTTTCTCTTGTTACATCAATCATTACAATTATATACCCCAGATAATCATTACTTTGTGAAAACATTGGACAAATTATTGATTTTAAAATTCTTCCATCAATAGTAATGTTAAAAGTAATAGGTTTTGATGATTTTTCATTAAGTGAAAGTTTTTTATACTCGTTTATTTTCTCTGCAAAACAAAATTCGCCTTCTGTATCGACATATTGTTGGATATTTGTATTTAATAATTGATCACCTTCAATTTCCAAAAGCTCTTTTGCATGATTATTCAACAAAACAACATTGTCATTATTATCGCATACAACAACACCGTTTGCGATACTCATCAATACAGCTTCCAATTTATTACGTTCTAGCGTTAACTGTTCAATATTTTGTTCTTCATACACATTTAACCTTACTGACATATCATTAAAAGCGTTAAATAGTTCCTGAACTTCTTCACTAACTTCTTTTCCTTCAATTCTGTATCCAAATTCACCTGAAGAAATACGTTTTACACCGTCATGTAAGATTCTTAATTCTCTTGTTATCAGATATGTATTTATTAAAATTACAAAAGCAAAAACAAGCCAAACTATAGCAAATACAAATAGAATAGACATTCTTGTAGTTGATGAAATTTTACTTACAAAGGTTCCTGATAAACCTATTGCAACAGAACCTATTGACTTGTTATTTGAATAATCAATCATTGGAGATGATACAGAAATTCCTCTTTTATTAAAATTACTCAAATCTTTATTTTTTGCACTGTAAATAATTTTCCCGTTATTATCGCGAAACTCAATAAAAACAATATCAGGATGAGATTTTATAATAGAATTTGAATGAGATTTCAAGATATCAAAAACCTGATTTTTTGAAGCATTTTTTGTAACTTCCACACTTTCAATAGCCAAAATTTTCGACAATACTTGTCCGAAATTTTGGTATGTTTCATTTAGGTTTTTTTGAATATTATTAATTGCAAATATTGCAATCGCCATAATTAACAATGTGCTTAAAACCAAACCAAAAATAATCAGTCTATTCTGTGTAGTAAAACTTATCTTCTTATGCTCTCTCATAAACCGATTATAACATATAACATAAATAAAGAAAGTCGAAATTTGATAATTAAGAAACAAATTTACAACTAAAATTTTATGCTATAATCTGAAGTATGGAAGAGAGTAATTTAACAATTTCAATAGCACATTTATATCCTGAATTATTAAATTTGTATGGAGATTTGGGAAATATAATAACATTAAAAAAACGCTGCCAATGGCGTAATATAAAAGTTGAAATTACAAATATAAATATGGGAGATAAAATCGGTAAACACGATTTATTTTTTATAGGCGGCGGACAAGACAAACAACAAGAAGATGTCGCTCAAGAATTGTTTTCTCACAAATCTGAACTACAATCACAAAGAGATGACGGAGCTGTATTTTTAGGAATTTGCGGTGGTTATCAACTATTTGGTCATTACTATCAGCCGCATGGAAAAGATAAGTTACAGGGAATCTCATTAATGGATGCATATACAGTTGCAGGGAAAAAGAGATTTATCGGAAACGTGACAATAAAAACAGATTTTCTGACACCTGATACTCTTGTTGGTTTTGAAAATCATAGCGGGCTAACTTACCTTGAAGGAGATACAAAACCTTTAGGCAAAAGTATTGTAGGATACGGCAATAATGGCACAGACGGATTTGAAGGAGGAAGGTACAAAAACGTATTTGGAACATACCTTCACGGATCATTACTCCCTAAGAACCCTCATTTTGCAGACTACTTAATTGAATTAGCTCTTGAGAAAAAATATGGAGAACAAATTAAACTATCAAAACTTGATGATAAAATTGAAACAGAAACTCATAATTCACTAATTGGTAAATCTTATTAACATAAATAATAAAAAAAATTAGCAATAAAAAAGAGGTTTTAAAAACCTCTTTTATTATATATGAAATTTAACCTATCAATATAGATTATAATTATTAACTAAGTGCCATTAAAGCTTTTACAGAACGAGCATTTTCTTTAACTTCATCATCGAATGAATCAGATGAAATTGTACTTTCTAAAACTTTCATTGCTTCTTCTTTATTTTCTAAAGATAAAAGTTCATTTATTGTACTCATAGCAACAACAGTTGACATATCGTTGATACCTTTTCCTCTGTTAGAAATTACAACTGATAAAGAACCGTGTTCATTTCTTTTTACTAATGCTCTTGAAGTTAATTCTCTAACTTCATCAATAGAAGAATTAGTACCGATTTCTTCTAAAACAGCAACTGAATCAGGATTAGGGTTAATAGTTAATGATTCAATAATATTGCTTACTTTGTTAAAGTTTTTATTATTTTTAATATTAAATTTGTTTTCCATCTAATCCTCCTATGCTGCTGCTACCATATCAGCTTCAAGTGCAGATAACGCTTCTGATAACATTGGTTTTACCTCTGAATGAGGATCCATTTTTGCCATCTTAGCAATTTCACGTTCTTTTGGTTTCGCAAATAATGATGTTATATCCATTGATAACATATTTTTTGCACCTTCAAATGAAACTTCTTTATTTAGAATGTTTTTTGCACCTTCTAAACTGATTTCTTTATTTCCAATTTCTTGAATTTTATTCCATGTATTAACAATACCGTCTCTTACACTTTTACCAAAAGCAACTATACTTTCAATACCTTCGTAGAACTTGTTGCCTAAATCACTAAGAGAACCAACAAATGTTGAATAAATTCTCTTTGAACTTGCACTCAAGTTACCTGTAAAACTAACATTTTTTGCCTCTTTTGCTTTGCTTGGTTCAAAAACATCTTCAGTTAAGATGTTTTTTTGAAAATTTGAAGCAGCAAAAGGATTACTTGTTCTTGAAGTATTTTGCTCATTCACACTTGTATTAAAAATGCGATGGCTTAGTTGGGTAATTTTCTCTACTGTTGACATGGTTAAACCTCTTTCTTTCCTATCCACGTTTAAAGTTTATCACACTGTTGAATTTTTAAATCCACCTTTTGAATGATTTGTGATAAAATAAAGCTATGAAATATAAAAACCTGGAAGAATTGATATCAATAATAAGTAGATTAAGAGCACCTGACGGCTGTCCTTGGGATAGAGAACAAACACACTATTCATTGCGTCCCAATATGCTAGAAGAAGCGTATGAAGCTGTAGATGCCATAGATGACAATGACATGAAACATCTTAAAGAAGAATTAGGAGATGTTTTATTACAAGTTGTTTTACACTCTCAAATCGCCTCAGAAGAAGGTGCTTTTGACATAGAAGATGTAGCGGAAGACCTAAATAAAAAGTTAATCCACAGACACCCTCACATCTTTGGAGATGCCAAATTAAATAATGCAAATGAAGTTTTAGCCGCTTGGGATAAGTTAAAAGCAGAAGAAAAAACACACCGCAAATCCGCAATGGATGGAGTATCAAGAAGCCAAGCAGCATTGATGGCAGCTCAAAAACTTTCTAAAAAGGCAGTAAAACAAGGATTTGAATGGGCAAATGAAGAAGATTTATATACTTGTATCAAATCCGAATTTGAAGAATTTAAACAAGCAAAAGAAAAAAACGACAAACAAAACATGGAAGAAGAATTTGGAGATATATTGTTTGCCGTTGTAAACCTTGCTCGCTGGAATAAAATAGATGCCGAACAAGCATTACTAAAAGCGAACAAAAAATTTGAAAAAAGATTTCGCAAAATGGAAGAACTCGCCGAAAAACCACTAACCGAATACACAATTGAAGAATACGACAAATTGTGGAAAAAAGCGAAAAAAGAATGCCACTAAAAACAAAATAAACGAAAGAAAAACAAATGAAAGATGTACAAAATATACAAGATAACAGAAATGTAGATATCCAAAAAGTCGGTATAAAACATGTAGAACTACCTTTGATAATTCAAAGAAAAAACAAATCCGACAAAGTAGTATATGCAAAAGCAAGAGCATGTGTATCCTTACCAAGAGATTACAAAGGAACACACATGAGCAGATTTGTAGAAGTTTTAAACGAATGGAGAGGCAAAAACTTACTTGGCATAGATATAAAAGGCTGCCTTGAAAAAATAATAAAAAAATTGCAAGCTCAAAGTGGCGAGTTGGAATTTGATTTCAAATATTTTATAGATAAAAAATCTCCGGTAACAGAATTGGCAGCACCAATGTGTTATGACTGCTCTTTTGAAGGTGTAATAGATAATGATAATTACAAATTTATACTTGGAGTAAAAGTACCGGTAACAACACTTTGTCCATGCTCAAAAGAAATCTCCGAAAACGGAGCGCATAATCAACGAGCAATGATTTCAGTTAAAATATCCTATGATGAAAAAGACCATGTTTGGTTGGAAGATTTAATTGAATTAATAGAATCTTGTGCATCATGTCCTGTTTATCCATTGCTAAAAAGACAGGATGAAAAATATGTAACAGAAAAAGCTTGGGACAATCCTAAATTTGTAGAAGATGTCCTAAGAGATGTAGTAGTAAAACTAAGAAACCATCCTATAGTAAAATCATTTGAAGTGGATTGTGAAGCTTTTGAAAGCATCCACAACCATTCAGCTTGGGCACATCAAAAAGAAATTAAATAAATTTTAATATGATATTGTAATAATTGGTACAAAACCAAATAACTTTATACATATTTTAAATTCCTTTTGATATATTTTTAATATAGTAAATCCCCAGAATTTTATAATATATCTTTTGCCTAAGAAAGAATTATTTTCTATTTCTATATTATTTTCATTAATATATTTTTGAAATTCAGAAATTGCCCAATAATAGTCCTGCTTTTTCTTGATATTTTGTCTGTGAACAATAGAATCAGGATTTTTTCGATAATAGTAATACACATCTGGTACTGTAACCATATCACCCATTGTATTTAGAATTTTAATGACAATTTCAATATCCTCAAAAAATCTACCTTCGGCAAACTTAAAATTATTATTTATAAAACTTTGTCTCAGAAATATTTTATTCCATATGTAATTATGTTTCGGAATTTGCTCAATTTCAATTTTTTCACTTATATTTTTTAATACAGCAACCTTACTAATTTCTTTTTTTACACTTTTTCTAATACCACTTACTTTGATAAAACCAGAACAGGCAATTTCACAATTATTAGTAACGGCAGATTGATATAATTTTTCTAAATAATCTGAATCTACATAATCATCCGAATCAATAAAACAAAGAAACTCACCCTTTGCCAATTTCACACCAGCATTTCTTGCTGATGAAACACCTTTATTATTTTGATTAACTATTATGATACGAGAATCTAATTTAGCATATTCACATAACAAGTTGTAAGAATTATCTGTGGAACCATCGTTAATACAGATAATTTCAATATCTTTAAGAGTTTGAGCACATACACTATCAAGACACTGGTTCAAATATTTTTCAACATTAAAAACTGGAATTATAACACTCACTTTTATCATATAAAGTCCTTTCTAATATAGATTAAATATATTCTTTAAGATAATTTTATACACTAAACTTAATGTGTCAATATATTTAATATAATAATGTATAGATTAGATATATTTGTCTTAATAAAAATAAGAAAATATAATATATGAATAAGAATAAGTAAAAATGACATCAGAAATAAATAAACAAATAGGAAAAAGAATTCAATATTTACGCAAACAAAAAGGGTTAAGCCAAGAAAAATTAGCTGAAGCCTTGAATATTGCAACGACTTCACTAAGTTATATCGAAACCGGTAGAGGCTTTATGACTTTGAATACACTTGAAAATATGTCAAAAATACTTGAAGTTGAACCTTACGAAATTTTTCAGCATATTAGTATTAATACAAATGAAGAAATGTACAACTATCTTTTACAGAAGCTTGATAATATAAAAAATAACACGCAAAAATTAAAATTATTATATGACCTTTTTAAGGTTGTTTTATAGAAATATTTTCTGACATTTTGAAAAGAAATTAAATAACACCTTCCATCATATCGTTAAGTGCAAGTTTTGCAACTCTTATAGGAGTAGAAACAGAAGTACCCGTTATTTTATCCATAGGAACCTGATATTTTCCATCTTCGACACGCAACTGACTCATATAGTCAAATATTCTGCGAGATCTTTGGGTATAAAGCATTTTTTGCTTTTCTAGCAACGCCTTTTCTTTCATAATTTCAGGTAATGGTCTTTTAGATGAAAATAAACCAAATGTTTCTTTTTGAATATAACGCAATCTACCGTTTATAACATCTAACAAATGCTTTACCTTATCACAAGATTTACCTATCAAAGGATTTGTCGCAACGTCTTGCATTTTTTTAGACAAAAAGCCGATATCTGTCCCTGGTAAACCTGTCAAATTTATACCATCTTTTGTCAACGTTGGTTGAAATTCCCCAAGTTCATAATGTTGAGTCAGATTTGAATTTCTTGAAAGTGAAAAATCAGAAATTTTACCGGTTTGAGGCGATAAAGCTCCAACACCTTCGACTTTAGAATTAATCACGAGAATATTATTTGAAATAGAATTAACTTGTGACAAAGATTCTGGAGAGGCATTATTTGCAGCAGATAAAATTCTTGTACCATGCTGAGAAGAAAGCCTGTCATATATTTGCTTGTCTGCAAAGAACTTACTATACTCAATCGGCAGTTTCTTTTTTGAAAATACATCAGTGCCATAAGAACAAGATAAATAATCCAGTTTTCCACCTTTTTTGATATATTTAAAAACATTATCGAGTTCTTTAAAATCTACAATCTCATTTCTTGTTATAGGGAAAGGTACATATTTTGCAAAAGGGTTGTTGCGACGTGCAAAAGTTGTAACCATTTCACCATGAGAAAGCCCTAAACTGCTAACCACATCTGAATAATTATCAGGAATACCAATAACTTTTGGTGTTAATTCTGCATCTTTAATAAATCCACCATTTTCATCAAGAATTCTGACAGAAACGTTACCGCTATTTGTCTCACCTTGTTTGAGAATATTATATACCTTACCATCTTTCGGATTTACCCATTCAACTCTGGAGAAACTATCTTCTATAGAGGTTGAAGTCAATTGTTTTAAATCCTCAGGAGTAGCTGCTGAATAATTTCTTACCAAAGGCTTTTTTACTTGTCTTATAACATTTTTATTCATATTGAGAGCAGTTTTCATTTCTTCGGTACAAAATCTTGGCAACTCAAAACTCTTACCTGTTTTAGGATAAGTCAAAACAGGATTGATACCATGGAACTTTTGCGGTTTAGTTCTTAAAACGCTTCCACCTTTCCCAACAAATAATTTTACACATTTTTGAATAGATAAACCCATATTATTATTTCCCATTAAGAGGTATTGAAACCCCGACATTTACACTGGTTGTATTTGCATTAACCCTTGTAACATCATAAATTTGACCTTCAACAAAAACATTAACTTTGCCAACCTTTGTTGAAACTCCAGTAAAATTTCCAACTGTTGTATCTACACCACCATTTTTATAATTAACTTTTGCAGCAATATATGGAGTAGTATAAATACTAGTATTTTTACCAACAGGAATAGTCACAGTCGCAGGTTGAATCCTAAATTGAACAGTTTGACTATTTTCCCCAAGATTATTTCTAACTCGAAATCCGCCGGAAACACAGCTTTCACCATAAGGCATAGAACCTTTGAAATCAATAACAGCACTCATAGGCTTACCATCAAAAGTCGCACCTACACCTGAATAAACGCCAAGGTTACCATTACCAACCTTGAATGAATTATCAACACCAGCGGTAGAAAAATTTGTCCCATCACATTGTTGAAAACTTGATACAGAAACTTTTGTATTAATATCAGGCATAATTTTCCCCTTTTAAAATCCCCTAATAATATAAAGTAAATAGAGAAGAAAAAATTGCATATAAAAGGAAAATAATATTAAGAATTATTTCTACTCCCTCTCCAGTGGGAGAGGGTTGGGGTGAGGGTCAATTTTTTCTGCTCCCTCTCCGATGGAAGAGGGCTAGGGTGTGGGCCGATCTTTTAATTCTCCCTCTCCGATGGGAGAGGACTGACGTGAGGGTTAAATTATTTCATACCCTCTCTCCGATGGGAGAGGGCTGAGGTGAGGGTCAATCTTTTCTTTCTCCCTCTCCGGTGGGAGAGGGTTGGGGTGAGGGTTAAATTATTTCATACCCTCTCTCCGATGGGAGAGGGCTGAGGTGAGGGTCAATCTTTTCTTTCTCCCTCTCCGGTGGGAGAGGGTTGGGGTGAGGGTTAAATTATTTCATACCCCCTCACGTCTATGGGAGATTGTTTGGGTGAGGGTCAATCTTTTCTTTCTCCCTCTCCGGTGGGAGATTGTTTGGGTGAGGGTCAATCTTTTCTTTCTCCCTCTCCGGTGGGAGAGGGCTTGGGCGAGGATCAATTCTTTTCTTTCTCCCTCTCCGGTGGGAGAGGGCAGGGGTGAGGGTCAAATTATTTCATACCCCCTCACGTCTATGGGAGATTGTTTGGGTGAGGATTATCACACACAAAAAAAGAGAACTAAAACAATCGTCTTAATTCTCTTTTTCTAAATTAGGTGCT
>CALUXX010000012.1 GCA_944324845.1 Candidatus Gastranaerophilales bacterium
ATTTGTCCTCCAGAAAGTTTTAGGTAGAAGGTTGCTTCTTGGTATATTATCATTTTGGAACTCATAAAAAATACTACTTGTGGCTTTTTTTCTTCTACTCGATATGCTTCTATTTCTGAAAAATTTATATTGTGATTGTTTATTATAATTGATTCATCCAATATTTTGATATTATCTTTGCACTTTAGTTTTTTCAGAATTAAAAAGCGTGGGGTGTAGATTAGTGAAAAAATAATTGTACTTATTATTGCGGCATTTTGAGTTATTCTATGTAGGAAGCATAGATAAATTATAAAGAAAACAACCAATAAATAGAAACTTAAAATTCCCAGAACAATCATTGACTGGTTTTCTTCTATATTTTTATAATTGTTGTTCTTCATTCATACTCCGTTTTAGTTTTTATTGTTCTTCTTGAAACTGTTTTACTCCATATTCATCCATAAGTTTGTTTTTTGTGTTTGATGAAATGGCTGCACCTATTCCAAAGCCTGCCATTATGCCTGTTATTATTCCTGTTGGCAGCCAGAATTTACCTTTTAAACTTGAACCGATAATTCCGCCAAATATTGTTGAAATTATGACTGATAATAGTGTTACTTTTTTTAGTTTTGATGATTGTTCATTGTATTTTAGAACAAATTCATCTGCTTTTGCGGCATTAATTTCGTAACTTGGCATATAATCCGGTTTATAATCACCTTTTCGGAAATTTAAGCGCACACGTGTATTATCAATGTTTTGTCCTATTTCTAATTTCATAGTGCTATCTTAACTCTTCTTATTAAATCTTGAAATTGTCTTACTTGTGTATAAATTTTGCTTTTAATCTATTATACAACTCGCCGGCATATTCCATTTTAAATATTAAATTCAGAGGAATATATACAGCCATACAGATAATAGCAATTACAGAAATTTTTAACATTTCAAGTATAACTTGATTTGATATGTGAATTAATTTATCAAACTCAACTGCGCATATCCAGCATACAGCCATCGTTATAATACCTGAAATTATCATTTTTAACAAGTTTATGAACAATGATTTATAATTCATTTTGATTTTTCTTGTTATGAATACACCCAGAATTATTGCATTAAATAGGGTTACGAATGAAGTTGAAAGAGTTATTCCGCCAATTCCAAAGTGCATTTTTGAAATTAAAATCCAGTTTAGTAGAAATTTCAAAGCAACTGACGATAGTGCGACCATAAACGGTGTTTTAGAATCGTTAAAAGAATAGTAAACTCTTGTGATTGAATCTCTAAATACATACGGAATTATTGAAACTGATAAGAACCATAAGGCTTCAGCCACCATAAATGAAGCGTTTTGGTCAAATTCTCCGCGTTCAAACACAAGTTTTACTGCATCAAGTCCTACAACTAAAATCCCTATAATTATTGGGATTGATGCGAAAAATAAAACTCCAACCCCCTTATTGAAATAATTTCTTATACCATCATAATCTTTTTGAGCTACGAGTTTTGCAAATATTGGGAATAATGGAACTAAAAATGCTGTGACTAATATTCCTACAGGAAACTGAAAAACTCTATTTGCATACCCTATTGCAGTCCAAGCTCCTTCTGAGATTGATGATGTGAAAAACATATCAACGTATATGTGAATTTGACCTACTGTAGAACTTAGTACTGCCGGGAATAAAAGTTCACAAATTTCTTTAAAGTGTGGATTATTTTGAATTTCCAGTACGGGTTTTAATCTGTAACCTAATTTTCTGACATTTGGGTATTGTATTACCCATTGTAATATTGCACCTATTGTTGTTGCCCAAGCAAGTGCATAACCTTTATTATCGTTAGGTGCTAAAACTGCTATTACAATTATTGCTAAACTCATTATTATTGGGGATAAATTCGGTAGCATAAATTGTTTGTATATAATCAATAATCCGTAATAAATTCCCACAATTCCGCCTATTATAAGCAGTGGTGTCATAATTCTTAAATGTTCGGCAGCAAGGGTTATCATTTGCTCTGAATTGCCCGAAATTATTAGCCCCATAATTTGTTTTGGAAATAAAAAGATTATTAAGGATAATATAATAAAACAGATTATTGTAGCATTCATAAATGTTGAATATAATCTGTTAACTTCTTCTGTCGGTTTTTCTTCTATATTTGGAATTAATTTTGAAAATATTGCAACAGTTGCACTATGAAACGGCCCGCCTACTCCGCCTAAAAGAATTAAGGATAATGATAGGATTTGGTATGCGTAATAATACGCATCAGAAACCATTGAAGCTCCATAGTAGTTTGCAATAACAACATCTCTTATAAACCCTATAAGTTTACTAACTATTGTTACCACAGCAATCAGCCATGCTGCTTTTAATACTCCGGGTGTTTTTGTATTATTTATTGTTGTTTCTTTTTCCATATCTTAATCATCAACCATTTCTATAAATATTCTCAATCCCTTGTTTTTGCTTTGTGATTGCGGATATTTAAAGTTTACTGTATTCAATCCCTTATGTAAACAGTTCGATAAATCTAATGTATTATATCTTCCTGAGGTGTCAAGGTCTATTATTTCTTCAACACCATTAACAGAAATATCTATGTTTGCAACTTTATATTTGTTGTCTATTATTAACAGTCCTTTTCCGTTTGGGCTCCAAAAGTTTTGTGTTATTGAATTTTGCGATGGGTTCGCTGATAAAATGAAGGGTTCTGTTCCAAGTGTTATATTGGTGTAGTAGTGTTTTAGAATTTTATCATAGGTTAGATGAAGTTTTTTTGCCATATAGCCTGCTCCATATTGGCTTAACCCTACACCGTGTCCAAACCCGCCGCCTGAGGCTTTGATGTATATTAAATCTCCATCATCATTATATTCGTGTTCAAAAACAACGTTTGCACTTGGTAATGCTTTTCCGTCTTTTTTTAGCAGGCGTCTTATTACAAGTTCCTTTTCTACAACATAATCTTTATCAGTTGTTTGAATTTCTAATTTCATAATTTTGCCTGAAACTCCACGTTTTAGAACGTGTAATTTTTTGACAATTCCTATTGTTTCACCTTTTTCAACTGCCGGATGAACAAAACCTGTTGCACTTTGAGCTGCTATATTTGCTTGGATTGCGTCTTGAATTTCTTGTCCGTTCCATTCTCTTGTCCAACGGTAGTATGACGAATCTTCATCAAATGATTTTGGCTTTGATGTGTAAAATTCATAGGCTTCTTCTTCATTATCTAATCTCGGCGTTGATGGATTGTCCGGAACTCCTTTTAGAAAAGGCTTTTCAGGAGCAGGAAATTTCTTGGTTATCGGGTCTGAAAATGCGTTTTGATAACTTTCGGTATATCCTCCTGCTGTTGATGAATATTGGGCTAAGATTAAATCCCAGCCATATAATGCGACTATTCCTGATGTTTCCATTACCGCCTGATTGGAAAGTTCTTTTTCGGTATTTGCTCCAAAATAAACTTGACTTGCTACAGAATCTACTACATCATAATTCGGATTTGCTTTTACTCTTGGTGAAAGTACGTAGTTCCTCGCTGCTACGGCTTGTGCTTTTAGTGCTTCTAAGCCAAAAGATACAGGCATTTCGTTTGGAACTACTCCTCTTAAGTATTCTTCAAGACCAAGTGAATTTACGATATAAAAACTTCCGCCTTTTGTTGTTGATATTAACTCAATTTGATTTCGGTAAACGGCATCTTTTCCCGCTCTTTTTAAATCTTTTATTCCGATAAACCCAAAATCAGATTTGAATATTATTGGTCCTGATACTTTTGCGATTACTTTTGTGTCTTTGTCTGTTAGTACAAAAATATTTCCGACCATATTTATATTTATTTGGTCGCCTACTGTGTAGGTTCCGATGTAAGTTTTATTATTGTATAGTTCAAAATCGCCGGTTCCGTATAGTGAAGCTTCTTTCCATTCGTATGATGCAAAGTTGTTTGTGCCAATTCCGACTCTCACAGTTTTAGAGTTTGGAATTTCGTTGTATTGGCTGTTGTTATATCCGGCTTCTCGTGCTATTTGCATTGTCTTTTGAGGAATGTCACCTAAGTAGGCGGCTTTACATTGTATCCCTGAAATTAACAAGCATGTTGTTAGAACTATCCCAAATTTTTTCATAATATTATTATATGACAAATATAAATATCTCTGTATATTTATCTGTATTTAGGATATTATATTGTGTAAAGTAGAAAATTTCTTGGAGTGTTTTTATGTATAAAATTGGTATTGGTTATGATATTCATAAACTTGTTGAGGGTAGAGATCTTATCATTGGTGGAGTTAAAATTACTCACGAAAAAGGTCTTTTAGGACATTCGGATGCTGATGTTTTAATTCATGCAATTATTGATGCTATGTTAGGAGCATTAGCTCTTGATGATATTGGAACGTTATTTCCTGATACTGATCCAAAATATAAAGATATCGATAGTGTAAAACTTTTAGAACATACTTTTCAACTTGTAAAATCAAAAGGTTATGAAATAGGAAATATTGATAGTAACATTATCGCTCAGGCTCCTAAAATGATGCCTTATATTCCGAAAATGAAACATCGATTGGCTGAAGTTTTACAAATCCCGTTTGAAAATTTATCTATTAAAGCAAAAACTAAAGAAAGTTTGGATTCTGTTGGGCAAAAGCTTGCAATAGAAGCTAATGCTGTTGTTTTATTGGTTCCTATAAATTCTTAGTTTTAAATTTATATAGCAAAAAATATTTTTTACGGGTTTCTATCTATATATGAGAATATTACCTGTTAATTTATCAAGTTTAAATAATTGTAAAATTTTAAACCATAATTCAAATACATCTTCAATATCTCAGAATGATGAGATACATTCTTCTTTTGAGTTATCTAATCATTTCTATATGCCGATTAGTTTTACTTCAGAAGATTTAGAATACAAAAAAGCGAAACAATATTTAGATAATGAAATTTATATTAATGGTGTTCCCAGTGCTATAAAAGAATTGGATTTAAACAAGTTAAACGGCATACAAAATGGTATAAAAATCTTTGATGGTTTGAATATGAAAGAAATCGCCTTCCTTTGTGATCAATTAAGTGAAATTGCGGTTTATCGCGGTTGCAGCGGTTATTGCGGACATTGCTATGTTGATGCGAAAAAGCCGATTAAAGAAGATGATCATCATATTAACAGAATGTCTTTTGAAGATTATAAGTTATTGACTGATGGTTTCAAAACTTTACGAGAACGTCTTGGTTTCTCTCCTTCTAATTATTTGTATTATGGAATTTCATTGTTTCGTGATGCTGATTGTTTGGAGATGGAATTGAAAGATAAAAAAGGTAATACCTACGATTTTATTGATTTAGCCAATATGGCAAATGATGCTTTTGATAAAAAGGTTTTATTTGATACGCATGGTTGGAGCAAATCAAATACAAAATTACAAAAACGTGCTGAAAAATTTGTTGAATATTATTCAAAGCCCGAAAATGCCAATAAATTATCTCAAATAAATATTTCTATAAATCCGTTTAGTTGGCTAAATATGCAAGTTGTGAAGGCTGTAAAAGAAAAGGATTTTGAAAAAGCTCAACGTAATGCAGAAATTTATTCTTCCAGAATGGCGAATGTTTTATTTACATTCACACCGCTTTTAAAGAATAAAAAATTTGATATTATTGTGCGTGCATTTTCAGATGATTTGAATGCTGATTTTGCTGTTGGCTATAGAGTTTCTGATATTAGAAATCTCAATATGATGATTGTTTCAAATTTAGCTCAAATGTATCGCCAAGATTTGAATGGAGATAAAAGGGTTATTAAATCAAAAAAAGACATGTATGAAAATCTTGATAAGTTTTTATATCTTTTAAATTCTGAAATCGAAACTAATTTATCAGTTAGCGGCAGATTAAAAAATATTATTCCTAAGGATCATAAAAATCTTTATAATCGCCAAAAATCTATGCAATGTAGAATGGTAGATGATTATATATTAGATTTATCCAAGAATTTATTTTATAATGCTAATTTTTCAAAAACTATAGACGCTAATGGACAAATTTATATTACAAATCCATTTGCAGTTATTCCTACTCAATTAAAATTAAATCTTGAAAATAAAGATAAATTGACTGCAAAATTTGACAAAGATGAATATCCTGTTTTGTCTAGAAAATTTATTAATAATGCAGAAGATTTTAAAAGTATAAATGATGAATCTTTTTAATTTATATTCAAATATATTTTAGGCTAATTTGTCTGCAAAAGTTTCTAAAAATTTTTCGTATGCAGGAGTCGCAAATTCAATATCTAAATTCTTATCAATGTCTTTATATATAATTTTTGCGTTTTCTCGGTTTCTTTCAAGTCCATATTTTTCAGAGGCAATAAGAATTTTATCTATAATTTTTTGTGCACTTTCTGTTAATTTGTCTTGTAGTTTGAAACTTAATTTATTGAAAACTTTATCATAGGTTAGCGGATCCAACATTAAATTTACCATACTATCTACGCCGTTAAATGGGGCAACTGATCCGTTTTCGCTGTGTTTATACCATAAATCAATTATATTGATTGTTTTGTTTTCGTCATCTACAATTAGATTGTTTGGATTCATTATGTCTATTTCGCATTTCGTATATTTATTTAATTTTTGAATGTTTTGGGCTAAATCATCATAACTTTTTTGCGGAAATTCTGAAAGATTTACTATTTTGTTTAAAATCAATTCAGCTTCTTTATATTTAAGCTCTCTTTTATTTGTTTCTAAATCTTTAATTACTTCTGACCAGTTGGGTAATGAATGACTTTTCCCGTGAACTTTTTTTGTTATGAAAAATCCGTGGTCGTTACATGCAATATATTGCCCGAAATTTGGCGCTAATTCGTTTTGAAGTTCCGGTATAATTGGATTTTCTAATAAACTTTTTGGGTTGAAATTTTTTCTTTCTATCCTGATAAGGTAATTTTCTATTCCAGGAATAGAATAAACATCTGCATTAAAACCGCTTCCTATATAGTTTTCTTTGTTATTTATAGTAGATAATACAATATTTTTTATTGATTTATTCTTGTGAATTTTATGTAATTCATGAAGAAAGTCACAATAGTTTAATTTCTGTTCAAAACTAATATTTGAGTATAAAAAAGGCGCATATGACTGATTTATACTGGATGATTGTTTTTGGACTTCCGGGATAAATGTTGGTATATTTTTTGTTTTGTAATTGTTCGGATTTGTATATCCGATAGATATCGGTTGAATTAACATACTTTATATTAAATCACATAAAATTCTTATTGCAATGGACTTATCAAATATATTAAGATTTTGCCAAATAAAAAAAAAAAGGAATTTTTCCTCTTTTTTTTATTTTTATTAAGCTTCAAATTTTAATGTTGCAGGTTTTGGCTTTCGAGCAGCGTCTTCCATTTGTGCATTTTCATCTGAATAGTACCTATTCAATTCTTCTTTTGCTTGTTTAACTTTATCATTTTCAAAATGTGATAAAGCATTATTTGGTGTAATAGTTCCAAGTGTTACTAACGGTAATATTGTTGCCATAAACTTTGAATAAAGATCGTTTTGCATTTCTTTATCAACCCGTTCTGTTAAAATTTCTTCTTGTGATAAAATTCCGTTGTTATCAAAATCAATGTCGCTGTAATCTCGTCCAAATATTTTGTTATAATTATTGTTCTTTTGGGCTTGAGCACGTGTCATTCCTACATGGTATGTTCCATTTTTTGTTGTTACTGTTGTGTGATAACCATTTTTAATTGGCTCAGTCATAATTATTTTCCCCTTTAATATCCTTTATATCCCCAGTGATGATTTTGTATATATCTATAAAGTTTTTTAGGGCGTAGTAATTGCTAAAATTTCTCTTTTGTTTGTAATATTTCTTTATAATAGCTGTTATGTATATTACTAACAAATTTATTTATTATGGGTTTTATATGTAGTATGGAAAATAATTCAATATCATTTGGTTCAAGTATAAGATTTGTAAATCGTGATGTTTATAAATTGCTCGAAAAGAAGAATTTTATAGATTATCGTCACGATAGACCTAATATATTAAAAGCAGATACATTTTTTTCTGAAGAAATTCGAACATGTACAGGTGGAGGACTGGTTAATCCCGGAAGTGAAGCTTTAGGATTTCATTTTTGGGATGATATGCCGAATAAGAAGAAATTCCCGTATCTGATGAATTGCTTGTTTCGGTTTGTAAAACAGCCGCAAAATGGTCTGTTAGTTGGCAGCAAAAATGTCCCTGGAAATCCTTATTCTATTGATCAGTTTCAAAATATTAAAAAAAAATTTTTAGAAAGAGTTAAAAATCTTTCCATTTTTGAAGAACATAAAATGCTTAATTCAGAAACAAATTATCATTATTCTTTAAAAGATGATACTTGGACATTATGTGCTAATTTTCAAGATGAAAAAGATATGTATTATAAATCGGTAACAAATATTGAGCGTTTAAGAAATATGTATAAAAATATTTCTATTGCCGATGGGGACAGGCTTTTTATTGATGGAAAAGAAATTTTCCCATCTGATATGCCTGAAATTTTTCAATCAGCAATTAAATAATTGTGTTTATATTTTTAGACATTATATTCGTGCTTATATCTGGCAATATTTGCTTGTTCTCTAAGTTCTTCTTTTAGAATATCATATTTTTTATTTAAAGAGTCAAAATATCCTTTTTGGTAGCCAAATGGATCTTTAAATATATCAAGAATTTTGTTTTTTGTATTTTTCTTAACTACAAATACATCTACTGATTGGAAATAATCTTTTGAGTTTTGTTTTGAAACATAAGATAAGTAATCTCTTTGTTCAATAAGTTTTTCACTAATTTCACTCATTAACTTGTTATGTGGATCATTCCAAAAACTTTTTGTTTGCATATATAACTTTGGGGTATTATCAATACGTAACATTTTGGGGTTCCTTTATTCTTTGTCTATTACACTGAGTATTATATAACAAACAAATTGAGTTAGGGACTTTTTTTATTTATTGAAAAATCCTTCTTTTAATTTCTTTATAGCTTTTTCAATACTCATTTTTTGAGGCTTTTTAGGATAATATTTTTCAATGTTTCTTCTAAATTCTCCAAAATGCATATTTAAGCCGATATCCCAAAATTTGTCCGTATCTTTTCCGGTAAAGAGATATAAGATTTTTTTGCCTGAGTGATGTTTTACCCCCAACTGTACTATTTCATCATTTTTTGATTTTAAGTCATTTCTGAATTTTTCAATTTCTTTTGGAGTTGCTTTTATTTTAATAAATTTTTCAAAGTTTGGATTATATGAATTTCTATTGTAATCGTTTATTTGCATTTTATTCTCTTTGTTTTGTGAATTGTATTTTATATAAAACTCTGCCAAAAATAATTTTGCTATTTGAATTTTTTAGTTGTGTTTTTATATCTAATTTGATTAGTCCATTTTATCATATTTTATTAACCTTAATAACTAATAGTAAAGTTTTTATAAATTAATATTATGTTTTTATGCAAAATTTAAAAATAATAATTATAGTTTTGATTATTTTTGGTGTTGTTCTACGTGCTAATGCCAATGATATTCAGGTGAATACTTTTAATGAACTTATCAATTCCAAACCAACGAGTGGTGATACTATAGAAGTTTTGAACGATTTAACTTCTGATTCTACAATTGGTTATAATTTTTATGGTTTGAACATTACCTTTCAAGGTCAGCAACATTCTATAAATGGAAATAGTATTTATGGTGGTTTTGTTTTAAATAAAGATAGTTTGTTTAATCAGGTGGAGTTATTAAATTGTAAAGGTCAAGAATATAATCGTTCAAATTTTGCTGGAGCTATATATAACAGCGGTGGCTTTTTAACTATGAATAATTCTGCGTTTAGGGGAAACTTTGCAAATTCCGGGAATATAAATTTTGCGGTAGGTGGTGCAATATATAATTTGAATGGTGGAACCATTGATATAGATAGTACAATTTTTGAAAATAACTACTCTAATGGAGCATCTGCTTATGGTGGGGCAATAGCGAATGGTTATCAAGCCGGTGTTGCTGCTGATATGATTATTAGTAATTCGATATTTCAAAATAATTATACAACAGGTTCTGTATTTCCTTATGGCGGTGCAATTTATAATAATGGGGATTTAACGATATCCGGAACAAAATTTGATAGTAATTATTCAAAAGGCGAAATTGGAAGTTATGTTTCAGGAGGGGCAATTTACAATGAGGGGACAACAAATATTTCTAATAGTGAAATTTTAAATAGTAATACAGAAGGTTCTGATTATTCATCAGTCACTGGAGGTGGAATATATAATTCAAAAAATTTAGTGATTTCAAATACAAATTTTGTAGGTAATACAGGCAGTGCTAATAATAATGCAATTATTGTTGGTGGAGGGGTGTATAATACCGGCTCAGTAACAATTCAAAATTCCAAATTTTCTTCCAATACGGCAAAGGGAAATCAGACAACAACTGTTCTTGGTGGTGCGATTTATAACAATAATGAAATTAATATTAATAATTCTTCTATCGATTCTAACTTAGCAATTGCGGGCAGTGATTCAGATGTTGCCGGTGGAGCAATTTATAATATTGGAGAAGGTGTAATATCAAATAGTATAATTTCAGATAATATAGCTCAAGGTTCTAACGGTACTGATATTAAAGGTGGTGCTATATATAACAATTCTAATTTACAGATTATATCATCGTCTTTAACGAATAATACTGTAGATACATCAGCAACAGGAGAAGGTGGAGCAATTTATAATAATACGAATGGTAATATTGTAATAAAAGATTCTACAATTTCAGGTAATAAGATTTCAACTACAGCCCAAAGTGGTGAAGGTGGCGCAATTTATAATGCAGGAATAATATCAATAGAAAATACTACATTTCAAAATAATTTGACGTCATCAGGTAAAGAAAATGATATTTATAATGCGAATGGAACGGTTAATTTTGAGGGAGATGGGACTACAAATATTTTAAGTGGAATTTCCGGTGATGGTTTGGTTACAAAAAGTGGTGATGGAACTTTAAATTTAGGCGGTATTAACGAAAATTATACAGGTAACTTTGATTTCGAACAGGGAACAATAAATTTGCTTGCTAATGCCAGTTATTTTAGTGCGCAAAATACAAGTTTGGGGAATAATGTTAATTTCAATATGCAGAACAACCAAATTAACAATATAAATTGGGGAAACTTGAATTTAAATGGCACAACAAATCTTTTTGTAGATGCAAATTTAGTTCAAAAAAATATGGATACAATAAGTGCAGATAGTATTAGTGGTAGTGGAACTTTATTTGTTAGGAATATTAATTTAGAAGGTGCACCGGAATCTCAAGATATAGTTTTGCCATTTGCTAATAGTGTGTTGAAAGATTATGTAAGTTATACTCCAACGACATTATCTACTCCTATATATGATTATAATGTTTTTTATGAACGCTCAAGCGGAGATTTTAATTTCGTAAGAAGTAATTTAAATCCCGCAATTTTAACTTCAGAAGTAGCAACTCAATTAGGGGGGTATTTAGTTCAACTTGAAACATATAAAAATGTTTTTGCCAATTATGATATGGTTATGATTTTACCTGAAAATTTGCGAAATAGTTTTTCACTTCAAAATAAAACTGCAGCCTCATCTGATCAGTTTGCGTTTTCTCCATTATTAATTCCTGAGCAGAGAAAAGGTATTTGGGTTAAGCCGTATTCAACATTTGAAAATGTTCCGCTAAAAAATGGTCCTGATGTTTCTAACGTTATTTATGGAACGATTGTTGGTGGTGATAGTCAATTAAATAAATTAGGCAGGGATTGGTATAATATTTCCGGTGTTTATGTGGCATATAACGGTTCTCATCAAGCATATCAAGGGAACAGTATATATAATAACGGAGGTTTGCTCGGTTTTAATTCCGCATTTTATAAGGGTAATTTATTTTCTGTATGGACTGCAAATGTAGGGGCTAATTCTTCAGAATCTAATACTTCGTATGGTAAAGATAATTTTGCAATGTTAACTGCAGGTATTGCTCAAAAAACGGGATATAATATTCATTTATTGGAGCGAAAATTTATTATTCAGCCTTCTGTAATAACTTCTTATTCTTTTATAAATACTTTTAATTATACAACCGCATCAGATGTTTCAATAAATACAGAACCGTTGCATGCGTTGCATGTTGAACCGGGGGTAAAATTTATAGGTAATTTTAAAAATTACTTCCAACCATATGTATCAGTTTCTTTTGCGTGGAATTTGATTGATCATGCAAGTTTTAGAGCAAATGATGTTACTCTTAGCGATTTGTCAGTAAAACCTTATGTACAGTATGGGGTAGGTGTTCAAAAACGTTGGGGTGAAAGGGCTACCGGTTTTCTTGAAGGTATGATTAGAAATGGCGGACGCAATGGTATAGGATTGTTGTTTGGTTTGAGGTTTAGTATTTGATTATTTTTTCATAATAACAAGACTTACACCGGATAAAATAAAAAATACACCGGCAAAAATTTTAAAGGTTAAACTTCCGTTAAAAAACAAAAGTGAAAAAACGATTGCACTAATTGGCTCAAGAGCTCCAAGTAGTGCAGTTTTTGTTGAACCTATTAGTTTTATTGCAATGTTTATTGTTTCGATTGAAATTATAGTTGGTAGAATTGCAATTAGTATTGCGCAAATAAAGACTATTGGAGAATTGATTGGTTCAATTTGTGTGCAAAATTTTGAGTTTACAACATAAACCAACAGTCCAAAAAGCATTATATAAAAATTGAAAGTGTCTTTTTTTATGTGTTTTATCGGTTTGAAATTTTTTACCCCTACCATATAAATTGCATATAACATTGCAGAGATTAATGATAAGCCGACCCCTTTTATATTTAAAGGTTTTCCGTCATTTCCACCATAGAGCAAAAATATTCCAAAACTTATTATCAATATTGCAAGAACCATTTTTTTGCTAAGTTTTTCTTTGTAGAATATTGCACTTAAAATGGCTACAAATGTTGGGTATATGAATAAAATTGTGCAGGCAAGTCCAGAATCAATATATTTAAAAGCTCCATATAAAGTAAGTGATGAAAAAGAGAATAACAACGCAAGTATTAAAACTGCAAAAAATTCTTCTTTTTTTAGGCTAAAGGAAATTTTTTTGAAATATTTTAAAAATATTCCGTAAATAATAACAGCAAAAAAGTATCTGTAAAATAAAACAGTATTAACACCAAGTCCCGCATTCATCATTGGAAGTGCGAATAGGGGATTTGTACCATAACTTATTGCTGCAATAATTCCGTTTATTGTTCCTAGTGTTTGTGCTTTTTTCATGTTTCTATGAGTAATTTTAGCAAAAAAATATTTTTTTTATTTTTATAATTAGAGCATTATAGAAAGAGTATTTTTTAGAAGGTAAAAATAATGTTAGTATCAAAAATTTCAAACGATAATTATTCTACAAATTTCTGTTCTAGAAATAATCCAATTCCGCATTTTCAAATCCTGACAAAGAAAGGTTCATTATTTGTGAAGGAATTTACGGAAAAAGACGCTTGTGATGATAGAAAATTGAAAGAACTTACAAAGTTTTTTGCAGATAACTTTATAAATAATACAAATGATCCTTCTCTTACCCAATATAAAAATCCTCAAAATTATAATAAATATTTGAATCTTATAGAAAGAATTAAAAATTATTATAAGCAGATGTTTATAGATGATGATGGAAATTTAACGGTTTTAGAAGCTCGAAATTCTGTAGGTGATCTTTGCGGAGCTGTAATAACAAATACGTTCAAAGATTTTTCAGGCATATTTGATAATAAAACTTGTTATGTTGATTCAGTTGCGGTAAGAAAAGATTTTAGGAAAAATCATGTTGCGACAAAACTTATGGATAAAGCTATTGATTGTTCAAAAGATATATATACAGATGTTTTTCTCGCATCAGATAATATGGCGGTTCCATTTCAATTAAAGAATGGTTATAGGATTATGGATTATAATAATCCGCCGGAAAAAGCGGTAATTGATGCGTTGAATGACTCTCGCGGTGATTATCCTGATTATGTAACTTTTATGGATAAAAGGCTTGATGAAACTTCGGAACCTTGGTATTTGAGAGTATATAAAAATTTGATAAAATGATGTATTTGATGATTTTTTGTGTTACGATTGTCGCAAATATAGTTTATGGGGAATAGAAAAGATGAAAATTTTACCTATTGGTGTTTTGAACAGAAAAGGATTAGAAATTTATTCTAACAAGTCGATTGATAATAATAAGGTGTTTAATAATTCTTATGACGTGAATGTTAATCAAGTTAGTTTTGCCGGAAATAATACTAATTTTAATACATTTGAATATGGTTATTCTACTGAAGAATTAAAAGATAGATTAAGTCCTAAAAAATATACGAAATGGACGCTTGTGGATGTTGATTCTGATGTTTATAAAAATTTAAACCAAGGCGATAAAAAAACTTTAGAACATTTAGTTAAAGCGGCAGAGGCTTTTGATTCTGTTTACAAAAGACTTGATAATGTTCATAATTTAGAATTTGAAAAATTTCTTAATATTGGAATTTCAAAAGGTGAACCTCAAGCGATATTAACTAAAAAACTTTATGACGGTCAAAAAGGTATTATTGGCAAAACTGTTTCAGGACAAGCTGTAGCTTTAGCTAAAAATGTAAAGGTAATGCCTGGAAAAGGTTTTTATCCTGAAGATTTGACAGAAAAGGAATTTCATCAAATTTTGATTAATATGTTAGAAAAGGAAAAAGTTGATGAAGTTAGGAATATTCTAAACCAGCGTTCTGTAGTGTTAAGAGATAATGATGAATTGAAAGCTATTGATTATACAGAATTTTTTAAACCTGAATTTTCAAAAGCTGCTGATGAATTGGAATTAGTTGCAAAAACTTCTACAAACAAAGATTTTACCGAATATTTAATCTTGCAGGCAAAAGCATTAAGAGAAAATGATCCTAATCTTGATTGTGTTGCAGATAAAAAATGGGCAACTTTGCAAGATACTCCTTTAGAATTTACAATAGGCAGAGAGTGCTATAGTGATAAAATGACTCCTACTGTTGTTAAAAATCCTAAGTTAAAAGCAATGCTTGATATGTATGATATTCCGGTTTATGCAAAAGATAATATAGGAGTAAGAGTTGGTATTGTAAATCCTCAAGGAACTAAATATTTATTGGGCATAAAGAAATATTTACCGCTAATGGCAGAGAAAATGCCTTTAAAAGATCAATATAAGCAAAATATCACATCTTCAAATAATGTAAAACAAACAATGGTGGATGCTCATATTGTAGATATGACAGGTGCAAATGGAGCTTATAGGGGTGGAATTTCTATAGCATCCAACTTGCCAAATTCTGATAAATTAGCTGTTCAAACAGGTGGTGGTTTCCGTAATGTTTATAATAAAGATTTGCGTGAAGCAAAATATGCCGATGGTGCTGAAAAGAAATTAAATGCAGTATTGAATGATTCTTACCATAAATATTTTAAGACAGACGCTTTGCATGATTTTACTATTTTACATGAAAATTTACACTCTTTAGGACCTAAAGAAGGGCTTGAAATGTTAGGAGTGTATAAAAACACAATAGAAGAATATAAAGCTGATGTTGGTTCTCTTGCTATGCTTGAGGAACTTAAAAAACAAGGTTTCTATACCCCACAAAAACAAAAGGAAATAATCACTTCATTAATTTTCGGATATACACCATTAGGTGCTGATATTAATAATGCTCATGTTACAAGAAATGTTATGCAACATAATTATTTTATCCAAAATGGTGGGATTATCTTTGATAGTGAAGGAAAAATGAAGATTGATTTTGCCAAAATTACAGAATGTGCAAGACAAATGCTTCATGATGCTATCGAAATTCAATTAAGTAAAAATGAAAAAATGGCCAAAGATTATATTGAAAAATATGCAGTTTGGACAGATGAATTAGATATGCTCGCAACAAAATTAAAATCCGTAGATACAAGACTAAATTCGTATTTGTATTCGCCAATAGCGAAGAAAGTATTGAAAAGTTTATAATATTCAGTTAAGAATTACATTAAGACATGGCATAAATCAATAAAATGCCGTGTCTTTTTGTGAAATTTGCATTACTTATAAGTGTAAAATTAACAATTGTAAAGATTATCTATCAGAATAGTGACAAATTACAACTTTATTACTACAATCGTAGTAACAAAGTTCGTAGGATGTTAAAAATAAGGAGTGTGTATTATGAGAATTTTACCAATACAAAGTTACCCTAGAAATTATCAACCCCAAAAATTAGCCAATACAAATCAATCAAGATTTATGTCTAATCAACTCAGCTCCGATGTTTTTGTCCGTAATAATAATGTTAATAATAATTCGACAATAAATTTTGGGAATATTAATAAAACTGCAATTAGTTGCATAAAAGATATACCTTTAGAAGATAAACTAGCATCTATATTTGATGTTTTTAAAAGAGGTGATGTAATTACTATTGGTAAAGATTTTAAAGAAACGCAAACTGCGTTAAAAAATTCTTTAGACAATCTTGATCACGTAATAAAAAGAGTTTTCTATATTGAAGATAACAAAATTGAAGGGAATTTGGTTTTTTATAAAAATGCGACAGGTGAGACTGAGGTTTTGAATACAAATAATTTTGATTTGTTTTTGAGCAGCTGCAATGGTCAAGATGCTTTAAAACCAAATAGTAGTGCATATTTAGTAGATGATGATATTTTGTATATTGGGGATATGGGAATAAAAATAAAACCATTCCCTGATGATAATCTTTCATTTGCACGTCATAAATTTTCTAAGGTATATGATTTTACACAGGTATCACAAGATATTATTAAACGTCAAAATACTAAAGAATTAACATCATTAGTAAGAGATGTTAATGTAGAAAATCACCCGTTAACATTTGCTGATGTAGGAGGACAAAAAACTGCTATAGAGGAATTAAAAAAAGGTGTATTGTTCCCAATACAATACCCTGAAGCGTTTGCGGATGAAAAAGTTAATCATGGGATAATACTTACAGGACCACCGGGAACAGGTAAAACTTTACTTGCTGAGGCATTAGCAAATGAATCAAATGCTAATTTTATCAAGTTGAATGGTTCTGAACTTAAATCAAAATGGTTAGGTGAGTCTGAAAAGAATTTGCGTGATTTATTTGGTGCCGCAGCGGATAATCAACCAACTATTGTTGTGTTTGATGAATTTGATTCAGTAGCTAAAAAAAGGGATAGTGTTGATCACCATAGTGCAGAATTTGTTAACCAATTTTTATCAATTATGACAGATTTGGAAAATCGTAGGGATGAGGTATATGTAATTGCGACAACAAATAAAATTGGGATGCTTGATGATGCAATAGTTCGTTCCGGAAGATTTGGCAAATATATAGAAGTTGGTCCGCCTGATTTGGAAGGCGCAAGACAAATTTTGGATATTCATACTGCTAAAAAGCCTTTAGATGATTCTGTTGATAAAGATTTATTAGCAAGTGAAATGTACAAAATTAAAGCCACAGGGGCTGATATTGCAAGATTAGTTGCCGATGCTCGTAGTAACGCTTTTGAAAGAACAGGGATTTTTGAAAAAATGGGAAATGGTACTTTTAAAAAATCTGATCTTGATGATTTGAAAATTACCAATGAAGATTTTAACAAAGCTATCAATACATTTGTTTCGGCTAATTCCGTGAAAGAACGTAAAAAAATCGGCTATAAATAATTGATTTTGGGTTTTCTTAAATAAAAAATACTTCCAAAAAAATAAATTTTTCAGGTTAGAAATATTTCCAACCTGAATTTTTTTAGTCTTTTTTATTCATAAAGAAATTTTCAACTTTAGCTTGAATTTCTTTCATTGTATCGTTAAAATCTTGCATATTATTTTCTGCATTTTTCATTGCTTGACGTAAGTTTCTAATACATTCTTTCATCAAAATTTTATATTCTTTTGATTTGGAAAGTGGTTTTTCTTTTACTTTTTTTATTCGTTCTTCTTTTTTAGGTTTCTCTGTTGGAATTTTTCTTTCTGTTGGAACTTTTTTCTCTGTTTTAACTTTTTTCGGTGGTTTATTTATTATCGGAGGATTATCTGTATATGTTTTGAATTCTTGTAATTCTTCTGCAGCTTGTTTTAATACAGGTATTATATCTAAATTTCCAAGTTCTGTATCTGTATAGTATTTTAATACCGGCGGAAGTGCTGTTGGGTATTTAGGGTTGAAGTTTTTTATTACCATTCCGTGATTTATTAGATAATATTCATCTTTGCCGTTTTTAGTAACGCAAAATCTAATAATACTATTATCTTTGGAACTGATCATTTTAAATATTCCAATTTTATCTTTATTATCCGTTCCAAGTATAAACCCTCTTTGTCCAGCTGCAGCTTTCCATTTTGGGTATTGGGTTTTTAAATGAGAAACTGCTGTCGGTTGCATTTGGGAAAATTTATCAAGTAAACCATCATATAGTTCATGAATTTGGTTAACAACATTCATTTCCTGTTCATCAAATTCGCCAATTGTTGGTGCAAGGGCTCTGTTGTATAATTTTACCGTTATAAATTTTTTGAAATCTTCTAATTTATTTTCGTAATCTGTTAGATATTGTTCTAATTTCGGTAGAATTGTTTTGATTGAATTTTGGTCATAATATAAAAGTTTTGGCGGTATTATGCTGAAATTTTGTGGGTTAAAATTTGATACAACGTGTTGTCCGTTCTGGATTAGATAGCCATCTACGATATTATCGTCTTTGTCATAGACCATCAATCTTAAAAGATTTCCATGCTCAGGATGTTCAAATTTTCTATAGATAATTTGATTTTTCCCTTCCCCGATATTAGTGAAGATGTTTGTTGGTTGTTTTGCTTGAAGTCTATAGTCTTTATATTCTTTTTTTAAGGTTAATGCTAATTTATGTGGTATTTCTCTTAGTTTTTTATCTGTAGAAGTATATAATAAATCGATATTTTCAAGTTGTTTTGATTGTTGGGTGTCGAAGGAAAATAGTTTTGGTTTTAGAAATTTATCATCCACTTTGCTCAAAAATTTTCTAAATTTAAGCATTGCAAAATCTAAGTCTTCCAAAACTTCGTATAAACGTTCTTCTGTTTGTTTATCAAATTCAATGACTTCAGTTTTTTGCGGGAATATATATACTGTGTTTTTATTATTATCCTCAATTAGTTGGTCATAATTTTTTATGGTAAAAGAGTCCAAAACTATTCTTTCATCAACAAAACTATTGCCTTTTCTAACAACTATTTTTATAAAATCTCTGCCATCTTTACCATCGGGAACTCTTACTAATATAGATTGTTTTTTGTCCCCACAATTATAGAAGGCAAAACCTCTTCCTGATTTGAAGTTTTTGTATTCTTTTTCGATGAATTCTATTCCTTCCGGTGTTTTTTCGGCAAGTTGTTTTAGTATGTCGTTATAGGCTTGCGAAATTGAAGAAATTGAATACATTGTATCTCGACTAAGTAGCTTTGACAGATTGCCTGTAAAGGTAAAAGAGTCGATTTTGTTTTTGCTATTATACTGTAATGTTTGATTCGTTCTGTTTGGTGTTTTATAGTAATTGTTTTGATAGTAGTTGTTATTATAAATCTTCATAGAAGATATAACGTACCTGAAAATAAAATTTGCTAGATAAATAAATTTATATTTTATTTGTATTATAGCAAATTTTATTTTTAGCGTGTTTCTATTGTATATGAATTATTTATCTAATAACAATATTTCTTTTACTTCTATAAATAATCCGATTAAACCTTTTGTGCTAAAGACAAAAGATGGAAATTTGTATTTTAAAGAAATTGATTATAACAAGAAACCAACCAAAAGGGAGCTTAAAGAAATTGGTTCGTTTTTCTTAGATAACTTTGCTTATACTTCTGCTCATCCGTTTTGGAAATATTGCCAGAAAACTAATTCTCAATTTGATAAGAATACTTATAAAGAGTATGTTAAGGAGTTGGTTGATAGTTATAAAACGACCTTTAAAAATCCCGATACAACCGTTTTGTTAGGTCGAAATAATAAAAATGAACTTTGTGCGGCGTTGTATACATTGCCTCTTAATTTGTCTAAAGTTGTAAAAAACAATAAGACATTGTATGTGGATAGCCTTGCGGTTAATGAACAATACCGAAATAATCATGTTTCAAAGCAATTATTGGAAAAGGTTTTAAATTCTTCAAGTGATAGATTTCAAAATTCATTTCTCATTGCATATAATGAGGTTGTTCCGTTTTATTTAAGGCAAGGGTATAATGTTTTAGATAACAATTCTTTAGATGATGATTTTATCAGAAGTATTAAAGAATTAAGAAAAGATTATCCTCAATATTGTACGTTGATGACTAAAAAATTGGATGTTTTAGGCTAACTGATTTTGGGGTGTTAAATGCCTTTTTATGAGCCTTAATTGAAGCTGCTGTAACTATAGGCAATTTCATCATCTAATAGTTGTTTTACTTTTTCTAAGCGTAAATTCATATCAGGATAAGCTTTTCTGTATCTATGTAATTCTCCTAATAAATAGCGATAATCACAAGTTTCATCTAATACACATTGCCAAGTTGTAAAGTCTTTTGTTGGGTAATTAATGGCAGTTCATATTTTTCACCTGCAAGAATTATTTTCTTTATTAGAGAATGTCGCATTCCCATATTCATAAAGTCTTTCGGGGCTATATTATCAGTATCCATCATTTCAAGGAATACTCTGAGTAAGCCTGCTACTCCATTAGGCTTTTTTGTTAAAGTTTCATTTACTTCATCGACTATTCGTATAGAGTCCCCAACTAAGACAAAGTTGTTAGGGTTTACCGTATCAAATTCATAACTATATCCACCTTTGGTTACTTTATTCAATTCCGCAAATTCTTCAGCTATGTCGTCATAAGCTTTTTGCGGTAGATTTGAAAATATTGGTAAGTATTTTGTATTCCAAGTCGTTATTTTTTCACTTAGTGGAATTTCTGAATTGAAATTGATCTTGATGCCGGCAGGTAAATGTTCACCGTTAGATGAAACATTTTTTAATACCTTAATTCCATCATTGAAACTCATTACGGTGGCTCCAAAGTATGATTTTAAATCCTTAAATAAATCCATATTTTCTTGTGTAGGGGTTAATGTGGTTTTGGGAATGTTTACATTTTTATTGATTTTTAATACATATTTGTCATCGATTTTATAAACATTTGCTCTGTAGCCTTCTCCTATTTTGGGCATTTGAACTTTTTCTATAAACTGTTGAAATAATTCAGTTAAAGTTTTAGACTTTTCTTCTTGTGGTGAATTTGAAGAAATGAATTCATCAATACAATGACCTAACTTTGTGCGCGAGTATCCGCAAAAAGTTGGGATTTTATAAGTATTATTGTGGTGCGGGGTAGATATTTTATTTATTCCCATAACAGTGATAAGAAAAAGTCCTCAAGAATAAAAATTGATAATAAAATAATGCTTTTTTACAAATGTTTACAAGTTCTAATGTTCACTTTTATTTAATTATATAAAAAGTGTCTTTTTTTGTAAAATTTTGTTTATATTTATTTGAATGTGGGAGTTTTGTGTTATATATTCAACTATATATTGTACCATTGTTGAAAGGAGTTTATATGAATTGCGTTAGTAACGTTAGTTTTGGTAATGTATATTTAATAAAATTGCAAAATAATGAAAAAAAAGTATTTTTAGAAAGTTTGGCAAACCAAAGACCTGAAAATTATCCTGTAGCGGTTGGCGAGAACAAAAATTCTAAAAATGAACTGATGCTGCTTACAGGAAATGACGCAGTTGATTATAAGATGTTAACAATGGCGGCTACAACTAATGCTTTAAATTCCATTGAGAAAGGTGGAAAAACTGTAGATAATATTCCGCAAGTCATTTCTCAAAGTTATAAAGATAAGGCTATAAATATTGATTTAACACCTAATAGAATTGATTACAAAATATAAAATATAAAATATAAAATATAAATAAAACTTATAATACCTTGTGGTCTTGAAACATTTTGAATTTATGTGTTTTAAGGTGTTTTTTGCTTTGTTTTTCCTACTTGGGAGTAAATATAGCTTTTATTTAGTAATTCTTTTATCTTTTTATCCGGGATAGTTTCATCAAGTATTAATGTAATCCAAGTTTTTTTATTCATATGGTATGCCGGATAAAATCCTTTTTGTGTTAATAGGTTTTGAATTTCTTCTTTTGATAGTTTTATGTTTAAGATTTCGATTTTCCCTTTTTGTGTCGGCGTAATTTTTGAATATTCAATATTTGCAATTAATCCATACCATTTTTTAGTTTGAGAATTTCTAAAAACCCCATGTGCTGGAGATTTTTCCCATAGAAATTCAGGAATTGTATTATATTTTTGTATAATCCATTCGGTTAGTCTATTTGCTTGCGGATAAGAAAAATAAGTTTTGCAGCAACACTGATTAGCAATTTCGCTCAAAATGTTTTCATATTCCGCTCGGATTTCGCCGACAAATTTCCCGTCAGCACTTTCAATCAGATGAAGTGTGTATTCATCATTTGAATTGCAATCAATCAGTTTGGTTTCAATGTTTTTCGGGGGGATTATTTTTATAGTTAATTTAAATTGGTCTTTTAAAATTTTGGTAATATAAGTATATTGGTTGTTTTGAGCTTTAAATCCGAAATCTGAAAGTTTTGTTTTGTCAAAAATTCTATTTCTAAAAGCTTTTTCGATAAAACAATCCATATATTTATTCCTTTATTTCAGGTTATATTGGTAACAAAATTATTATACATGAAATTTGTTTATGCATCGAAAATTTTTCTAATATCTTGATGTGTGGCTTTTTCAAGTTTAGAATTTTTTAATTCTTTTAATGCTGAAATAGCGTCTTCTTCTGCCCATTTGATATTAAGATGCAATACTGATTTTGGTGAAAATAATTTTGCTAGTTCTTTGTAGTTTAAATAACAGTATAATTCGCTTTTATTATAAGACCAAACCATATGTCCTCTTGGTTTGATGTTTTGGACTTCACGTAATTTATCAATAGTTGGACTTGTTATAATTAATTCTTCTTGTCCGGGTTCATAATAGGGCTTTAAATCAAGGGTTGTTGGTAATCCGTCATTTTTGATTTTTCTAATATATTTTAGGTGCTCTTTTGTTAATAAAGATTGTTTTGCAGTTTCTATTAAGGCTTCTTGTAACTTTGGAGAGAATTTTGTTCCGAAACTTGTGTTTTTATTGTATTGAATTTGCATTATTGTTATTTACCTTTTTTATCTGGTTTTCACTTGTATTGTATAAAGTTTGTGAATATATTTTTTTGTTAGTTTAGCAATATTTTGTCATAAATTATGAATTTTTATGATTTATATTTATAAAGTAGCAAAAAATAATTTTTACGATTTTTATATAGTCATAATGTATTATGATTTAACTAAAACCGCAAAATTACCCCTAAGAGTCATAAAGGGTACTGCAAAACAAAGAGATGCAATGTCAGAGAAATTATTTTTTGACTTTTGCAAAAATATTTCATTACATATTGGTAATAATGACAGATTAAGTGTGTCGGTAATAAAAGATTGTTTTCAAAATACTCTTCCAACAAAAATTGGTCTTCAAATTTCGGGTGTTGGGAAAATTTTTAATGAGAAGTCATGTATTTATGATGGTTATACCGGCTATATGGTAAGAGGTAAAAATAGGAAAGTTGTAGGTTATAACGTATTTTGCCCGCTTGATGAGTCAAAAAAGAATCTTGAGTTGAAATATTTAGATGTTTTGTTTCATGAAATTAGACATGTTTATGATTTTATTACTAATCCGAAATCTTTAGTCAGAGGTTTCTTTGTTCCTAAAAGACTTCAAAATTTCTATGATGAAAAAATATATCCAAAAGATGCAATTAAATTGGATAAACTGGAACAGAGAATATCCAATCAAATAAAACGTTTTCCTTATTACAAACGAATTGATTTTCTACAAGAGGTAAGAAGTTCGCTTCAAAGCGAGATAAATGCGTATAATTGTGAACTGGTTTATCCAATTTTTGCAACTATGCACCCACAGCATATGCCTATGAAAAATATAGGAGATGGTGTTGAATATTATAATTTTCAAGAAAAACTTACAATTTGTGAAAAACTCCTTAAAAAGGAGCTTCTTGCAGTAAGAGCCGAAAATAAACAATTATTTGGCAATAAATAATATTGTTTTGCAGTTAATTGGATTTATAAAAATCTCTAGGTTTAACTCCGTGAATCCAGTTGGATTCAATTTGTTCCAGTGAGATACCTTTAGTTTCAGGAACAAAGAAGTAAACAAAGAGGATACATAAGAAAGAAACAACTGCAAAACCCCAGAATGTATATGCTCCGCCTATGTTGTTTATAAGTAATGGGAAACTTCCCACAACAAAGAAGTTAAAGGCAAAGTTTGCAACTGTACATATACTCATTGCAATTCCTCTAATTTTAAGAGGGAAAACTTCAGATACAATTATCCACCCGATAGGTCCAAGACTCATTGCAAAACAAATTATGTAAGTGACAAGGCTTCCGATCGCAACATATTTTAGGTTATCACCAAGCCCTGTTTCAAAAGCAAATGCAAATCCAAGTGCTGTTAAGCTAAGCATTACTCCTGTTAATCCAAAATAAAGTAATGGTTTTCTACCCAAGCGGTCAGTAAAGAATATTGCCACTATGGTCATTAAAAAGTTAACAACCCCAATACCAGTTGTAGCATATATTGCGTTTAAGTTTGAATCAAATCCTGCAATTTTGAAAATTGTTGGTGCATAATAGATTATTGTGTTAATACCTGTACAAATTTGAGCAAACATTATTCCAATGCCGACAACAAAAGGCATAATCATCCATTTTTTGAACTTGAACTTTTGTCCCGAAGTTTTTTCATTTAATTTTAAAGTTCTTTTGATTTCCTTAATTTCGCTATCAACATCGACTCCAGGCTCAATTTTTTGTATAACTTTTTCAGCATCTTTATCTTTCTTTTTACTGATAAGCCATCTTGGAGTATCGCTCATAAAGCACATTCCGATAAGTAATACAAGTCCAGGGAGAACACCTGCCAAAAGCATCCAACGCCAGCTAAATACGGCTTGCGCAAATGCTGCATTTATGAAGTATGAAAATAAAATTCCCGCAGTGATTGCCCATTGATATAGTGAAACAAGAGTTCCCCTCACTGCTTTAGGTGAAATTTCTGATAGATACAAAGGTATTACAAAATTTACGATACCAACAGCAAGTCCGACAAATATTCTTGAAATTATCAGCACGTAAACATTCGGTGCTAAGCCGCATAAAATAGAACCTAGTATAAATATAATTGCTGTTGCAATAATAACTTTTTTTCGTCCGAATATGTCTGCAAGTATTCCGTTTGTGGCAGCACCAATTACGGCCCCTATCAAAACAGAACTTACAACAAGCCCTTGTAATGAGTCCGATAAATCCCAACTTTCATTTATGAATAAAAGTGCTCCTGAAATAACTCCTGTGTCATATCCGGATAATAATCCACCTAAAGATGCAATAATGGCAACAATATATAGCCAAATAAATTTAAATGTTTTCATATCAAACTCCTCAAGACCTACTTATATTTTAATTTATTTTTTGAATTTTCACTAGATAAATTTTAAGAAATATGAATATAAAATATTATGATATAGTTTTTAAAATTATAACCTTGTTAAGGGTTGATTATGGTGCTCGAAGTATGTTAGAATGTTCGAAAAATTTAAGTTAAGAAGAGTAACAATATGAATATTTTAACCGAAAAGAAATTGGCAGCAGGATTATCAATTTTTTCTAACGCTGTAATTATTATTTTAAAACTAATTGCAGGTGTTATTTCAGGTTCTATCAGTATAATTTCAGAAGCAATCCATTCATTAAGTGATTTTTTAGCTTCTGTTTTAACTTTTTTGGCCGTAATGAAATCTTCAGAACCAGCTGATGAATGTCATCCTTTTGGACATGGAAAATATGAGGATATGTCTGGGTTTATTGAAGGTGGTTTAATTATTTTTGCTGCTTTTTATATTGTTTACGAAGCCTGTAAAAAACTTCTTTTGGGCGCACATGCTCAAATGGATACAACTTTAGGTATTTATGTAATGTGGTTTGCTGTTGTTGCAAATATTTTAGTTAGTTCATATCTTTTTTACGTTGCTAAAAAGTCAAATTCTGTATCTCTTTTTGCCGATGGAGAACATCTGAGAACCGATGTTTATTCATCTTTAGGAGTTATGGCTGGGTTAATTTTGATAAAATATACAGGAATAAGTATTCTAGATCCTTTGATTGCTCTTTTGGTTGCAATTTTTATATTAAAAGCCGGATATTCTATTTCTAAAGAAACTTTAAATAACTTGTTGGATGGCTCTTTACCTGCTAAGGATTTGAAAGTTATTGAAGATATTATAAATTCTTATAATAACGAAAAGGTTAAAGGCTATAAAAACTTGAAAGCAAGACGCTCAGGGCCTTCTACAGATATTGAAGTTACAATAAAATTTCCAAATGAAATGACCATTTATGATTGTCATAATGTGTGTGATGAAATTGAAGCACTAATTCAAGAAAAACTCGGAGCCTCAAATATTACAATCCATTCAGAACCTGAAAATTGTGGCAAAATAACAGCTGGTGTTGTGCCAAATAGTACAGATCATGACAAATAAATTTCTGTGATATGTTGGCTAAATAATAGGATTCGGTCATTCTGGAATTAGTTGTACACTCCTTCAACCTTAAAAGATGCTGAAACAAGTTCAGCATGACGTTTTGGTTTGTAAAAGAACAACCAGTTCGGAATTTTGGGACAGATAAATTTAGAAACTTTAAATAATGTTCTTGTAATAGCAACTAATATTTTATATTCAAGACATTTGAATACTATTAAAAAAGCAAAGAAAGAGTAAATACAGTTTCTTTGCTTTACTAAAACTATGTTTAATTTCCCATATTAGAATTTTTTAATCCATACCGCCTAGTTTTACGAATTTGTCTTTTAATTTAGTAACATCCTTAACAATATAATCAGCAATGGATTCCTCATCTGGAACTAGGTCAAAGTACATTTTCTTCTCTATGTTTGGCATTTCCTTTGACATAAACAAATTATGAAAAAATCTTTTTATAGGATTTTTAATTTTAGGTTGCTCTGGTTCTATTTTAGAAATAATATATTGGAAACCATAAGTGCTTATTCTTTTTGGATAATTCATATCAAAATGTGGTAAAACTCTTATATCGACATCTTGTGCTAGTTTTTCAAGCCTAGGCATAGCATCAAGAGCATGTTGAGCATAACGCTTACCAATAGTTTTTTCTATTTTATCAGGATTTATATAGACAGCAGTAAAATTAGGATTAGCCTGACAACTATTACATCTTTGTACTTGCATTATCAATTCCTTTCTTTTTCCCGTAGTAACAATTATATAGCTTTTGTATTATAACATAATAGTAAAAACCTCTAAAAATAAAATTTGCTATGATTGTTATAAAAATTTTACATTCTTGAGATAATTGAAATAAATTTCCATCTAAACTTAATCAAAAGCCTTAACAGTGTCTACAAAAACTAACTGTATAATCTGTAAAATAAAATTAATTACACAAAAAGCTTATAATTTTATTTAAGAAATTAAAGACTTTAAAACCAAAAGATTGTTTACATCTTTCCTGTGCATATCTCTGTAATGCATATTCAGGTGTTGCAGAACGCAAATATCGGCTTCTTTTGATATCATATATAATGTCATTGTGATTTCCGATGGATGATATTTTTTGAAAATATTCAACATCTTCTTCGGACAAATCACATTTTGAATTTTTTAACATTAAACTAGGATATTTATATTTCAAAAATTCTAACTCTTTTTCCGAGATAGAAATATCTCGGTGAGGTAACAACATTATAGTTTCATCATTTTTAGGCTTAACTGATAGTGCAATATCATTACAATACCTCAAAACAGCATTCCTGCTGAAATCTGCAAATCCTGCCCAGGTATCAATAATCAAAGTTTTGTTATTTGGTTTAAATAATTCTTCAAATCTTGGCGTGTCTGTGCATCTAAACTTATAATCTTTTGGAATATCTAAATTTAGCACTGCAACTGAATGGTCTAAATCAACAATTTCTTTAGTTTTGGGATTATATGAATATAAATAACAAACTCTGGAATTCTTAAATCCGTTCATTTTCAAAGCTGCACATGTTGCATTCGCTAATTCATCACAATTTCCGGCTTTAAAAGATTTCATGCCATCTAACATTTTAAATAGTTTTTGAGGATATATATCTAGTTCATAGAAACACCTAAATGCATTCACAATATCGCTTATGGCTGTAAAATAACACCTAGTTTGAGAAATTATCACAGCCGGTTTGAGAATTTTGGTACGCTTTCACTGAAAAATTTAAA
>CALUXX010000013.1 GCA_944324845.1 Candidatus Gastranaerophilales bacterium
AGCACCTAATTTAGAAAAAGAGAATTAAGACGATTGTTTTAGTTCTCTTTTTTTGTGTGTGATAATCCTCACCCAAATCCTCTCTCATCGGAGAGGATGTATGAAAGAATTTGACCCTCACCCCAACCCTCTCCCACCGGAGAGGGAGTAAGAAAAATTGACCCTCACCCTAGCCCTCTCCCACTGGAGAGGGGGTAGAAATATTTGACCATAACTCCAAGCCTCTCCCATTGGTGAGGGAGTTGAATATTTTTTATGTGATTTTATTTTTATCATGGTACAATTTATTAACAATGAGAGTTTCTAGTTTAAATAATTGTAATACCCCAGTTTCTTTTCGTGCAGTTAAAGTTGCGCAGGTATCTTCTGCGACTAATCTTTCTGATGTTACCTCTATTTATAAAATTGAATATGATAAGGATTTTAATTTCTGTAAAAGTCTATTGGATAACCTTTTGCAATCTAATTCAGAGCGTATGCAAGTTAATACACCTAAAATAAAAACTTTTTTAAGAAATGCTTTTTCCTCTTTTGAATTTTCTGATTTTTCGGCTATTGGGGTTAGAAATAATAAACCTTTTGGACTTTTATCTGTTTTAACTTATAATGCCGATACAGAAGCTCATTTGGGGTATTTGGCTACGTGGAAATCTCCTGATTTGGTTAAATTTAAAAATGGGGGTAGTGATTTAATTAATTTCTTATTCAACAAATATCAAGATAAAAATAATATTAACTTGACTCCCGCCTTTGATTCTGAGTTATTTTATTATAAGTTTGGTTTTGATTACGAAAATGAGTATGAAAGAAATAAAATGAGTATATTTTCTAATGATATTAAAAATCAGTTAAAAGTATTTTCTAAAAAATTTATTTATAAAGAATTAAATAATCAATCTTCTGAAGATTTAAAATCTTTCGTGACGTTTGGTTAAATTTTTATTTGTATAATTTTACTCAAAAAAAAACTCCTTCTTCTGAAAGAGTTTGGAATCTTTTTCAATTCCCCGTGTAGGTTAGTGTGTAGTAAGTTGTTTATCTCGTGTTTATTTATGAAGTTTATCCTCGTTGTATTTATATAAACGATTTGTGTGTTACCTTTTTTTCAAGTTTTGATTTTTTCGTTACATTTCTTAATTATATAATATTTTAGTAGGGGAAGAAAAAAATTACCCCTCACATCAGCCCTTTGCAATCGGAGAGGGTGTATGAAAGAATTTAACCCTCACCCCAGCCCTTTGCAATCGGAGAGGGTGTATGAAAGAATTTAACCCTCACCCCATCCCTCTCCCATCGGAGAGGGGGTATGAAAGAATTGACCCTCACCCCAGGTTTCTTCCATTGGAGAGGGTGGAAGAAAAGAATTACCCCTCACCCCCATCCCTCTCCCATCGGAGAGAGGGTAGAAAGAATCAACCCTCGCCCCGAGCCCTCGCCCATCGGAAAGGGAGTAGAAATAATTAACCCTCCCCCAAGCTCTCTCCCATCGGAGAGAGGGTAGAAAGAATCAACCCTCACCCCAAGCCCTCTCCCATTGGAGAGGGAGAATGAAATAATTGACCCTCCCCCAAGCCCTCTCCCATTGGAGAGGGTGGATGAAAGAATTGACTCTCACCTTTAGCCCTCTCCCATTGGAGAGGGGGAAGAAAGAATTACCCCTCACCCCAAGCCCTCTCCCATCGGAAAGGGGGGAAGAAAAATTTGATCTTCATCCTCCTGCCATCTCCTAATGGTTAAGGGGCTATCATTAAATTAGCCATTGTGATAATAGATATCTGTGTAATTTGTGTATAAAATATTTATTGAAAAGGATGTAGTAACGTGATGGATGTATTATTCCCTTTTTGTTTAATTTGCTAATATCATTTACTATTATCCAATAAGTATTAGTTATTTCCGTTGATGACGGATAAGTGTATGAAAAAGATGGGTTAATCCGTTAACGGGAGCTAAACAAAAAGGTTCTACTTCATACCATAGAACCTTTTTCTTTTATTTGTTTTCTTTATTTGTTATTTATATAAGGTCATTTTTTATTACCGGTTGGCTTTCTTTATTTGCGCATAACACTACTAATAGATTATTTACCATGTTGGCTTTTGTTTTTTCATCAAGGTTTATTTTGCTATTGTGTTCAAATCTTTCCAATGCCATTTCGACCATTCCTACTGCTCCATCTACTATTGCTCGTTTTGCTTCTATTATTGCTTTGGCTTGTTGTCTTTGGAGCATTGCCGCTGCTATTTCTGAAGAGTATGCAAGATGGGTTATTCTGGCATCTATTATGTTTATTCCTGCTGCTTGTACACTTTTTTGTATTTCGTATTTCAATCTTTCGGAGATTTCTGCACTATCCCCTCTCAATGTTTGTTTGTCTGAATCTTCTGCTGCGTCATAAGGATATAATCTTACGATATTTCTTAGGGCGCTGTCACATTGGGCGGATAAAAATGTTGAGTAATTATCAACATTAAAGATTGCCTTTGCTGTGTCTTGGATTTCCCATGTTACCATTATTCCTACTTCAATCGGGTTGCCTGATTCATCGTTTATTTTTTGTTTACCATTATCAAGTGTTCTGGCTTTTAGTGAAATTGTGTATCCTTCACCTGATATATATGATGTTGTTAGCGGATTTACCCAGTGAAAGCCTGCTTCTTTTATTGAACCTGCGTATTTACCAAAGAAGGTTAAAACCATTGCTTCCTGCGGTTTTATTATTCTAAAACCGCTTATGATAAATACTAATAGTATTATTGACAATATTGCAAATGGTGCCATAAACGGAAGTACAAATAATAATAACGATACTACTCCAAGTGCTAGGGCTACTATTAACATTACTATTCCAGGGGAGTAGAATGCTTTAAATTCTTCTTCTTTGCTTTGTATTTTCATTGATGAATTGGTGTTATTTTGAGTTTGCATTTTTCCTTCCTTTTCGTTAGTTTCTTCTTTGGGTGTTTGTGCATTTGCAGGAAAATATGTTGTTACAAATTTTGCATTATTTATTATCTCGTGTCCTGATGGTGAAAATTTTGAAAAATATTTTGATAATTCGCCATCTTCAAATATCAATAAGTTACAATTTTTACAGCGGTCTATAATTACCCCGTTATAATATACTTTTTCCATTTCGGTATTGCATTTTGTACATGATTTTTTTGCTTCTGTTGTGGCAAATTCATTTATTTCAAATAAATCAATTATTTCACAGTTCGCGTCTATGTGTTTTGCAAGTTTTGCAAAATCTTCTTTTGATATATGTACTGATTTACAATTTTTGCATATTTCAACTTTTATCCCGCCTTGTTCATATAGTATTAAATCAGAATTACAAATACTGCATTTTTCCATAGGTATAACTCCTTTCTTATCGTATTTTTATTTGATATTCTATTACTTTTTATTTTGTATTGTCAATTTATATACTAATGTAAATTAGTGAGAATTGCTAAGTGTTACTGTTTTGTTTTTAGTCTATAATTGTTGAATAACATCCCAAAAAACAGGAGATTTTATGAAGAGAGCTTTCAAAGTTGCAGGATTTGGTTTTTTAGCAATATTATTGGTTTTATATAGTATTTTTTTATTTATCTTGCCAAGAACTATTGATTTAGAAAAGTATAAGCCTGATGTTCAAAAGTTTGTAAAGGATAATACCGGATTAACTCTTGATTATAATAATGTTAAATTCGTTACAAGTCCGCTTTTAGAAGCAGGAATTCAGACTAATGATATAACGTTGAAACTCCCTGATAATTCCGTTTTATTTAGTGCTGATAAATTCAAAGGAAAAATATTTTTGCCGGAATTGTTGTGGTCTGGTGTGAGGGTTACTTGTGCTGAGGTTAGTTCTCCAAAAGCTAACATTGAAATTATCAATGGTGAAAAGTACAAGGTAGCTAAAATCTATGAAGATTTGGTTAATAAAAAAAGACAGCAAAAACGTTTGAAACCACCTGAAGAATTAGCTGATATTACAAGTGAATTACCTTTTGACCTTTCTTCTTATAATATTATTATTCCTGCTTTAAAGTTGAAAGATTATAATTTTACTATAAATGATATAAAAGCTAATCATAAACTAACTTTAAAGGGAAAACAGTTTGATTTTGGGTATTTTAACGGCGATACAGTAAAAGTAAAAACGATTTCCGAACTTTTAAGCGATGATAAAACAAATATTACTGCAAATGTTGATATTACAACTTTTGTTCCTGATATGCATTATATGCTGCCGTTGGATGACGATGAAGGTGTTTTGGAACTTCCTTTTGTTAATCCGGTTACTGAATTTAGAAATTATGATTTGAAATCTGATATAAATTCTAAAATTCAAATTAAAAAAGATAAAAAATTAAATAAGATATGGGCAAAAGGATATTTTAATATCGATAATACTTCTGTTTCTCTTGCAGGATTACAGTTGCCTAATTCGTATTTCAATTTGCAAGCTGATGGGTTTGTTGCAAATATTGATACTATTTTTTATGTTACTGATAAAGAGTATATGAAATTTTTAGGGAAAATAAATTATGGTAAAAATCCTTCTATTGATTGCTCTTTAAAATCTACTCAAATTCATTTTGATAATTTATTAAAAATTACTAAAGCATATTTAGATACCGCTCATATCAAAAATAATATTGGAAATATGAGTGCCAGCGGATATTTATATTCTAATTTCCATTTTAAAACTGATTTTGAAACCCTTATATCTGATGGCAAATTTATTATTCGTGACGGTAATGTCTATGATAAAAATATAGGATTATTATTAAATGATATGGTTGCTAATATTACATTCGATGATAATAATTTGAATGTTGAAAAAACTCATATGCTTGTCAATAAAAAATCATTGGATATTTCAGGTAATATTGATTCAAATTCTAACAGTATTCTTAATGTTACGGCTGATAAAATTCCATTGATGGGTTTATATAAGGCTTTTGCTCCTTACGATATTAAAAAAACTTATAATTTAGCTTCCGGTTTTTTAAGTGTAGATGCTAAATTGATGGGTACTATTAAAAATACTTCGTCTATTTTGAAAACATCTTTAGATAATTTAATTATTTCGGATACTAAAGGTATTTATACGATTAGAAATAATAATTCAAGGTTTAATATTGCAAATTCTTCCGGTGTAATTAGGGGTAAATTCCAAAATGAAGGTTTCAAGATTGATTTGCCAAAAACAAAATCAGTTATTTCAAATTCTTCTACAATTGCAAATCTTGATAATAGAAATATAAATATTAAAAATTCTGATTTCCTTCTAAATAATAAATCAAAAATTACATTTAATGGAATTGTGAAAAATTATTTATCAAGTCCTGATGCGAAGTTGTTTGCTAAAGGAAATTTTGATACTAATGATATAAAAATTTTGTTAGGTAGTGAACTTGCACCTTATATGAATGCCAAAGGGGCTATCCCTGTTAAAATGTCATTTAATTCAAAAGACGATGATATGACATTCAGACTTCAAATGCAGTCTAGTGCAAATGCGTTCATTACTCCTGTTAATTTTAAAGAACTTGCAGGTAAGAATGTTTTATTACAAATTTTAGTTGAAAAAGATGGTAATACTGCCAGAATATATAAATCAGGTTTGTATGCGAGAAAACCTAATGCTGTATTTAGCGATAATTTGCCGATGAACCTTATTGGTATAAAAGAAATTGTTGGGCTTCGTGCTATTTTTACAAATTTGAATACAGATCCTTTTATAAGTTTATTTAAAGTAACTGTGCCAAAAGAATTAAATGGTTCTTTTTGTATTTTCCCTAAATCTAAATTTTTATTTGGTGGAAATGCTTATGTATTAGGACATTTTGAAAATCCAAAAATTACAGGAAAATTGAATCTAAGAATGCTTGATATTCCTGAATTATATACCAAGGTTAGAGATATAACTATTGATATTGCAAGTCGTGATATAAAAATATTTATGAATGATATATTGGCAAATGGTTCTGATTTTTCAATTAAGGCAAAAACAACTTGGAAACTTCTACCTGAAAAACGAATTTCCGGAGTAAAGGTTGTTTCCAGATTTATTAATGTTGATAAATTGGTGAAAATTTCAGAAAACTATAACAATATAGTTTCATCTCGTGGCGTGAAAACTATTTCTTTCAATAAGCAAATTCCATTTAAGGTTTTAGGAGGAAATGTCAACTTACGCAAAATTCAAACTAGAAATATCTTCATAAATAATACTACAGGAAGAGTTAGTTTATATAATAATGTTTTATATTTGAATAATTTAAAAACTTATCCGTTAAATGGTAAAGTAACTGGTAATGCTTCTTTGAATTTGTTGTCAAAAGAATTTAATTTGAAAGCTAATGGTAAAGGTTTCGATATTAATAAAATTTTAGTTGATGTATTAGATATGAAGGATATTTTATCCGGAAATGTAAGTTTTACTGCTGATATTTCAATGAAAGGTGTAACTTTTGAAGATCAAATGAAATCTTTGAAAGGTTATGTTGATTTTGATGTTAAAGATGGGCAGTTAGGACCTTTCGGAAGATTTGAAAACTTTATTATGGCTGAAAATGTTAGAAATAATACATTTTTCTCAGCTGCTATGGCTCCTGTTATTGCAGAAGTTGTTTCTATTGATACGTCCAAATTTAATAATTTGTCAGGTCATCTTACTTTTAAAGATGGTATTGCAGATGTTTCCCCTATCAAAACTCAGGGAAATGTTATGTCTATGTTTGTAGAAGGTGATTTTAGTTTAATAGATAAGAGCGCTGATTTAGTTCTAAAAGGAAGATTAGCTCCTGATTTTTCTGATAAATTGGGTTATCTGTCAATTATTAATCCTGTTAATATTGTTGATAACGCTTCTGAATTGAATATAATTGCGGCAAAGAATTTTGCAAATTATACTCAAATTGCGACAGAAGAGGATATAGATTCTATTCCTTCGCTTATTGATGATAAATCAGATAGATATTCACCTAAATTTCAAGTTTTATTGCATGGTGATATGAGAAAACCTTTAAAAATGATAAGAACTTTCCAATGGCTTGCTCTTGAATCTGATATTGAAAATGCTCAAAAGTATGTTGATTTAATGCCAACACCTGAAGTTGGAGAAGAACATTTGTCAGTGGATGAGTTAATTAAAAAACGTGAAGAACAAGCTGCTAATCAACAGGTTAAAGAAGAAGCAACTCCTGCTGATGTAGAATCTCAAGATATAGAATCTGATAAAGATAAAACTTTTGGAAATAAATTTAAAAAGATTTTTAAAAAAGAAAATCCTGAAAAATAATTTATAAATGGTTGAAATCCTTTATACAGTAACATAAATAAATCATCTTTTATTTAAAAGATGATTTATTTTATAAAAAAAAATATAATTTTTATTTAAAAACTCTTGAAAATAAAATTTTAAGTATTAAAATATCTACCGAACCCCGAAAGGTTTTTTGAATTTTTGGACAATTAAAGATTGTTGTACCGAGCCGAATAAGCCCAGTAATATCCGAATAACTAATTCGGGGGTGATTGTTTATAAATATAAATGTAGGAATTAGAAGGAGATTAGAAAATGGCTGATGAAGCAAGAGATTGCATTGCCCCAAGTGAGGTAGCTCACGGTTTTTCTGAACAAGTTATGCCTATAAAAGCTGCTTACAGAAAATCAAAAATGTTTGTTTTAGCAATTGCTGCCGGTGCATTTATTGCATTTGGTGCTCAAGTTAGTTTAACAGTTTCATCCGGTGTTGCAGGTACTTTAGGTTGGGGTGCTTCCAAACTTATTGGTGCGATGGTTTTTGCTGCCGGACTTATGATGGTTGTTTTAACCGGTGCTGAATTGTTTACAGGAAATGTTATGATGATGTTTTCTGTTATTGAAAAGAAAATTTCTTGGTTAAAGTTGTTAAGAAGTTGGTCTATTGTTTATATTGGCAACTTTGTTGGATCACTATTATTAGCTGGACTTGTGTTTGGCGCAGCGTTATATCAAAATAATGGTTTTGATATAGGTGTTAATACTTTAACTAATGCTCATATGAAAGTTAATTTATCTTTTGTGGAAGCTTTTTCAAGAGGTATTTTATGTAACTGGTTAGTTTGTCTTGCTGTTTGGATGGCTACAAGTTCAAAAAGAGTTATTGGTAAAATATTTGCAATATTCTTCCCTATTATGACTTTTGTTGCTTCCGGTTATGAACACAGTATTGCGAATATGTTTTTTATACCTAGCGGTATTTTATTAAAATCTGTTCCTCAAGTTGTTGCAGCTTCAAATCTTGGTGCTGATATTAATTCTTTAACTTGGGGGCATTTCTTATTCCGTAATTTGTTACCTGTTACTCTTGGTAATATTGTTGGTGCGTTAATTTTTGTAGTTTTATTATTCTGGATTGCTTATCTTAAAGACGACCACCATAATAATTAATTTTAGTTATAATAAGAAGCTATTTTTATAGCTTCTTATTTTTCTGGTTATTAGTACGGATACCCTTTCAATGAAAAAGATTTTATTTATTATAATTCTAATGACATTTATTTCTCCTCTTGCTATGGCAGAGGAAGAGGTTGTTTTACAATTTGATGATAATTTTACAAAGCACTCTCTTAATATTTCAAGTCAATATGATTTGTCTCAAGATAATTTAAGAGATAGAATTGCAATAAGTGAAACTGATATTGAAAAAGTTGAACCTGTACAAATTCAACCAAGTTTAGATACGTCAAGTTCTTCTTCGGAGCAATCAAGATTTTTTAATAGTGTTTCTAGAACTGCAAAAAATCTATATAAATTGCAAATTGATAATACAGATTCTCCTTCGAGTTTATTTGCTGATAAATTAACTAAACATTTTGAAAACGGTCCTGTTGATAGTGTATATTTGTGGACTGCTGTTCAGATGAATTCGGCAACTGATATTCCTGAATATGGTGATACTGATACAAGGTTTAATGTTAATTTAATTAACGTTATTATTGATGCCAAGATGAAAGGTGGAAAAGATAATTTTAGATTAATGCTTGATCCAACTCACAGGCATTCTCCATTTTTACAATCTTTTGTACAAGATGCTTATTATGAAACTAAAAGAATTCCTCATCATACATTGTTGATTGGTAATTCAAGACCCGGTGTTGGATATGAAGGTGCTCAATCTCCTTATACATTACCACTTGCCAACAGATCTCAAATTTCAAGAAATTTTGCCAATATCAGAAAAGTCGGAGTTAGGTTAAAAGGTAATTATTCACTTATGGATTATGATTTGGGCGGTTATAGTTCGGATACTTTATTTACTGAATTTATGCCTGGAGTTGAATTTGATGGTTGGGTAAACTTTAAACCTTTAGGAAAAACTGATGGTAAATATGGTAATCTTACTCTTGGTGGAGGTATTGTTTCCGGTTGCAGAAATTCTATTGATTATTTTGTTGGCAGCGCTTACATCGGTTATGTATATAAAAAGTTTTGGACTAGAATGGAATTTGCTGCCGCTGATGGTTCTAATGGTGGTGATGGCTTGACTAATAAACGCAGACAAGGTTGGTATGTTACTCTTGGCTATCATTTAACTAAAAAACTTGAACTAATTGCCAGGTATGATGAATTTGATCCTGATAAACAGGTAAGTAATAATAATCAACGAGAATATACTGCAGGCATGAATTATTATATAAAAGGTCAAGCTTTTAAAGTCTTTTTAAATTATGTATTCTGTCAAAATGAAGCTAAAAAAGATAGCCATAGAATAATTATTGGTAGCCAAATTGTAATATAAGTTTTAGTAAAAAATGCAGAAAATATAAATTTCTGCATTTCTTTTTTTTTATTTCTTAGTTTATTAAGTTTAGTGATAATCGTTTATTTTAACACTACAAACCGGTTCATTATAACCTGTAGAGACACATTGGTTCACATCAAATGTTGGTGGGGTTTCATAATATGAATTATAATTTGCTTTTACATCAGGTTTATATGAACCGTCTTTATGTTTTACTTTAAATAGATTGCTATTACTGAAATCACTGTTAAAATCATAAGTTAAAACATTACCGATAGAGGTGTCAATATTCCCGTCATCATTTAAATCAAAGGCTTGTACTCTTGCTTCATAATATGTCATAGCATCAGATGTAATATCTTCATCTCCAGTATAAGAACTTGTATCTTCTTCACCTGTAGAAGCATCAAATGTCGGATATACAACGTGCGCTTCTAAATATCTGGAGTCAATTTCAGGATACCCTAATGGTACAACTATAAATTTATCTGTAATAGCAAAAGCTACAATATCTGCCATATTATTTGGAGACCATGCAGGAGAATTTGGTTTTCTATCTCCATTTAGGTCTGCATATACATAAAAGAATTTTACCGTATCGGTTTCTGTTGTTCCTCCGATATTTTGCGTTGCGGTCATTGAATGCTCTACACCTGAGTTCTTCGCTCCAATCCACAATCTCACTCCGTTAGAAGCTTTTATTGTAACTTTGTCAGCAAGGGCAGCTTCAGTGAAATCTGCTGCTGTTGGTGGGGTATCTCCGAAATGATTGCCACTTTTACAAAATGCTTCTGGATCATCAATGTGATCTGCTGTATTTATGTATTCAAGTAAAGCTTCACATAACTTGTCTGCATTCTCTGGAAACGCATTATCTTCTTTGGTATTTATCATATGGTTGTATATTGCCAATGATAATGCATTATATATTCGAAGGTATGCATATTTATATGCTTTTTCCCAAGGTTTTACTGTACTTACACCCAAAGCTATAATTATCCCAATAATGATAAATACAATCATTAGTTCTGCCAGAGTAAACGCTTTTTTAAATCTCATTAACCCAATATCCTATTATTATTGCCCACATTACTATTATAACTTTTCTTCCAATAAAAGTCAATATTACCCTTATGTATATTGCATTTTGCCTCGCCATGTGTTAAAATGTATATGGTTATTATATAAAGTTTAGCGAGGATTATGATGTTGAAAGGCAAGAATGCGTTTACACTTGCAGAGTTAATGGTTACTTTAACTGTTTGTGCTTTTTTAGCGGCACTTTTGTTGCCGGCTATTGCATATATTCGTCCTGATAAGACAAAAGTTTTATTCAAAAAAGCTTATTATGTTGCAGAACGTATGGTATATGAACTAGTTAATGATGAAGATTTTTATCCAACAACTGGTGAAACTGTTGGGTTAGCAAATACCGTTATGGCAAGTTATTTAGGGTATACTTACGGTGGAGATACTGATGCTGATGCTAAATCAAAATTTTGTAAGTTATTTGCAAGAAAAGTAAATACTACAACTGATGATGTTCACTGTGATAATGCTCATAGTAAGCCTACTATTACTTATACTGGTGGCGGTGCATTTAAAGAACCTTCTTTAGTGACAACTGATGGCATTGCTTGGTATTTGCCATATTCTAAGTTTGATAAGGTTGCTGGTGATACTTCTGAAATTATTTATGTTGATGTAAATAACGAAGCTGAACCTAATTGTTTATATAATGTGAACACTTGTCCAAGACCTGACATTTTTGAAATCCATGTTGAACCGGATGGAAAGATGTATGTTGAAGGTGTTAAAGAAAGAGAATATTTGAGATCTAACAATACATCTAGATAACAATATAAGAGATATAAACAGGCACAGGATTTAATTAAATCCTGTGCCTGTTTATATTTTTATTTCTGTTTTAATAGTTTGCAGATTTTAAGTCTTTTAGTGCTTGGAGTTCTTTTTGGTATGGTGAAATTGAGTTTACTTTTTCTATAATACTAGGAAGTTTATCTATGACATAATCAATTTCATCTTCTGTAGTGAACCTGCTTAAACTCCAGCGAATGCTTCCGTGAATTGCAGTAAATGGAACGTTCATTGCTCTTAGAACGTGGCTTGGCTCAAGAGAACCTGATGTACAAGCAGAACCTGAGGATGCGCAAATACCTATATCAGATAGGTGTAATAATATTAATTCACCTTCTATGTATTCAAATCCAATATTGCTTGTATTTGGTACACGTTCAGCAATTCCTGTATTTAGCCTTGCGTTATAAATTCTGCTTAAAATACCGGTTTCAAGCTTATCTCTTAGTCGTTTAACTTCTGATAATTCATATTTTAACCCTTCTTGAGCAAGTTCTGCAGCTTTACCTATACCAACGATATATGGCGTATTTTCTGTTCCTGCACGTTTACCTTTTTCTTGGTGTCCTCCAACAATTAGCGGTGTAATCATTGTTTGGGAATTTACATATAAAGCACCAACTCCTTTTGGTGCGTGGAATTTATGTCCTGAAATCCCCAGCATATCAACTCCATTTGCTTGAACGTCTATTGGAATTTTTCCTGCTGCTTGTACTGCATCAACAAATAATTTTGTATTTTTATTTTTTGATTTTACTATTTCTGAAATTTTATCAATAGGGTTAATTACTCCGGTTTCATTATTTGCCCACATTATTGATACTAATGCAGTATCTTCTTTTATGGCAGAATTTAATTCTTCCAAATCAAGTACACCATTTGAATTGACACCGATATAATCAACTTTATATCCTTGTTTTTCTAGTTGTTTATATAGATTTAAAACGCAAGGATGTTCAACTTTTGTTGTTACGATATGTTTTTGATTTTTGTTATATGCCAGTGTCCCTTTTATTGCAGTATTAGCACTTTCAGAACCACAAGAGGTGAAAATTATTTCTTTTTCATCTTTTGCGTTAATAAAATCTCTGATTTTTACGCGCGCTTCTTTTATTGCATTTGAGGATTTTTTGCTAAAATCATACATACTTGAAGGATTAGCATATTCCTCTTTCAAATAGGGCAACATTTCCTCTAAAACACGTTCATCAACTTTGGTTGTTGCGTTGTTGTCTAAATATATAAGTTTTGTCATTTTATTTAACCTCTACAAGTGTTATATCAGAGCCTAGAGAATTTTTCAGGATAGTTTCAGCAAAGTTTTTCAACGTCATTGTAGAATTTTTGCAACCTGAACATCTGCCTTTTAATTTGACAAATATTGTTTTGTTTTTTATATCTATTAGTTCAATATCTCCACCATCTTTTTGCAGTTCCGGTGAGATTTGAGTTTCGATAATATTGTTAATTTTCAAAATCCACTGAGTTGGTGTTAAATTATTATTTTCGGTTTTTGCTTTATTGTAGTAGGTATCTATAATATCTTGTATAACTTCTCTACATTTTCCGCAAGCACCGCCTGCTTTTGTGTAATTTGTAATTTCTTCAACTGTTTTTAAATTGTTCTGTTTAATTGCATCCCAAATCATATTTTCTGTAATTTGGAAACAGGTGCAGATAATTTTTTCTTTTTTATTGTCAACTGAAGATTCTTGATTTAATTCATCTAAATCAATATAACCATCAGCTTTGTATTTTTTTAGTGCATCTTCAAGAGCTTCATACCCCATAACAGAGCAATGCATTTTCTCAGGAGGTAATCCGCCAAGTTCGTCTGCAATATCTTTATTGGTAATTTTTTTTACTTCATCAACGGTTTTACCAATAATCATTTCAGTTAGAATACTTGAACTTGCTACTGCTGAACCGCATCCAAAAGTTTGAAATTTTGCATCAGTAACTATATTATCTTTTATTTTTAAATATATTTTTAATTGATCACCACAAGTTAAAGATCCCGCAATCCCTATTGCATCAGCATCTTCTATCTCTCCTACATTTCTGGGGTTTCTATAGTGATCCATTACCTTCTCTGAATAATCCCACATAATTATTATCCTTTCTAAACTATATATATTTTAACTCAAAAATAATAAAATACAGGTATTTTTAATTAATATTTAAGGATTGTAAGTTACTGCTAATTATGTAACAAAAACTTAACAAAAGGAGCTAAAAATTTAAAGAAACAAAAAAAAATGCCGAAAGATAAGATATAGGAAACAAGCACAAGAAAGGAACGATTACACTAATGGGCATGAGTGCATCACAAGCTAGATTTCTCTGTCTGACCGCTCGAAAAAATAACGTCGAGTTTGAAGGTCAGCAGATTAACCAGCAAAGAATGACCTTATCCGATCAGTCCGCTAATTACTATAGCGAACTATGTAATATGTCTGTTCCAACTCCGCCATCTATCGATGATTATACTAAAGTTTCTTATACTTTCGATGACGGTGCTTTAACTAATACAATTACCTCTATGATTGCAAAAGGTAACGGAGATTATTCTATCAGCTACATTCAACAATGGCAGGATGATTATTCTATCGTTGCCGCTTCATCAAGTATTATTTCTCAATCAATAAATATTGTTGGAGATACTGAATACAAAATAGGTTCTACCACATTAAGAAAACTTGGTGATATGGATGGATATAATATTTTAAATGATCCATATTTATCAACATTGTCAGAAGAACAATTAGCAGACTTAATGGAAGAAGAAGAATATTATCAGGTAATGTTGAATGAAACAGTAAATAACAATCCATCATCAGATAATGAATGGTATGTAAGATATGTAAAAGATTCAACAACAGGTTCATACAAACCATACTTCTATCAAGCAAGTGCAGTTGAAAATGAAGGCAACTACACAGATGGATTTGCAACAAGCAATATAAATTGTTATACATTAGGCTCAACAACCAGAACAAAAGAAGTATTAAGTGCACCAGGCACAGTGGAAAAAGATTCAACCGGCAGATATATTTCAATAACCTTGTATGGACAAGATTCAGAAGGAAATATAGATAAAAACAGTGCCGTAAATTATACATTGGTAACAAATACAGCAACAGATGAAGAAGCATATAATGATGCAATGAACCAATATAATTATGAACAATATAAATATGATCAAAGAATTCAAGATATAAATTCAAAAATAGAAGTTGTACAACAACAGGATAAATCTTTAGAACTTGAATTGAAACAGCTTGATACAGAAGAATCAGCGATTTCAACAGAGCTTGAATCAGTTAAAAAGGTTATTTCCAAAAACGTTGACAGTTCTTTCAAAACATTTAATGCGTAATTAAAAAAAGACCGATATTTCGGTCTTTTTTATTTTAAAACTATGAAATTAAAATTACATTTGATCAAGAGAAATTGCTTTTACGCCAGCAGCTCTTGCACTGTCCATAAGTTTTACTACTGCACCGTGGGTTGATGTTCCATCAGCCTGAATTAACAACCCGTCAGGATAATTTTTCATTTCTGTTATTAAAACATTTCCAAGTGCATCTGGTGAAACTTCTTCATTATGTATAAAATATTTATCTCTATTTGTTACATATACAGTTAAGATTTGCGGTTGTTTGTCAACTTTTGTTTGTTCAACATTTTCAGGAACAGTAAGACTTATTCCTTGTTTATCTAACATTGGTGCAATTACCATCATAATAATTAGTAATACCAGGAAAATATCTGTTAATGGTGTGATGTTTATTTCATTAAATGTATCTCTCATTATCCGTTACCCCCTGGGATAGTCTTGTTTTGGTCGTGTAATTTCTTTTGGTCTTTTTTATTTAACGGTTCACCTGCTACTATTAATTTCTTGTAATCAGCGTTTTGTGCTGCGTTCATAACATCCATAATTTGGGCGCTTTTAACAGCTTTATCCGCTTTTACGATTACTTCAGGTGTTTCGTTATCACCTTTTGCTGCCAGTAACTTGTCAACTAATTGATTTTGCGTTGTTGTTTCACCGTTAACATACATTGCTCCGTCTTTGGTTATTGATACGGTAACTTTTGATTCTTCAATATTTATACCGTTATTAACTTCAGGAACTTCTACCGCATTATCCATTGATTGGAATGAAGGTGCTACTACCATCATTATAATCAACAATACTAAAAAGATATCTGTTAATGGTGTTATATTTATTTCAGTAAATAACTGTTGTTTTTTCTTATTCGTAAATGCCATTTTTTTTACCTGATTTTATAAGTTAACCTTTGAAGATGAATATTTTGGTTTTGTTTCATTTTCACTGTCAACAAAACTTAAGAATAACAATTTGATTAGTTGGAAATCGTCTTCATAGTGTTTTACAACTGATTGGAATGAGTTGTAGAAGATTACGGCAACGATTGCAACTCCAAGACCGAATGCTGTAGCTATCAATGCAGAACCAATACCTGAAGCTACTGTTGCTGCTTGATTACCTGAATCTGCAAGGATGTTGAATGTTAACAAAATTCTTACAACTGTACCGAATAAACCTAAGAACGGTGCAACACCACCAATTGTACCTAGTATTGTTAAGTGACTTTCTAATTTACGTGTTGCAAGTGCTGCTGAAATATCAAATGATCTTGAAAATCCGCTTTTTTGCTCTGTAAAAATTCGAACTGCTTCTTCAATTACATCTCCAATTACACCACCGCATCTTAAAGCTGTGTTTTGTGCACCTGATAAATCGTTCTTAGATAAATACTTGTTTAATTCTCTCATATAAACAGTAATATCTCTTTGGTTTTTTTGGTAAAAGGACCATTTGCTGATAACCACCGCTACTACCAATACAGAACATAAAAAGATTGGTAATAGTACCGGCCAGTCCATTTTAATTGATTCAATTAGTAATTCCATAGTTTTATCCTCATTTCTTTGTAATACTTTTATCTTACTTTGCCGCCATAGACATTGTAGTCGAATGTGAATTGAATATCTATGTTTTGTCCTCTGTATTCAGGCGGTAATGCTCTGAATGGTGCTGCAACTTTTACGGCATTTATTGCTGCTTGGTCAACATTTTGTAATCCGGATGATTTGAATACGCTTACTGAAAGTAATCTACCGTCTTTTGCTATTTTGAATAGTAAAACTACTCGTTTACTTTCATTACCCTTTGGAGGTTCCCAATTCATTTTGATTCTTCTTTGAAGTTCTCTCATGTATGGTCCAAAATCCGGTTCTCTAACCGCATCTATGCCCGGACGTCCACCGCCGCCACCTGGGTTTCCTCCGCCAGAACCTGAACCGCTGCTATAGCCTGAGCGTCCTGAACCTGAGCCTGTTCCAGGTCTGCCTGCTCCTGAGCTTGATGCTACTTTTGAGCCTGAACCATTTCCAACCGGTGCAAATGTTGGGTTAGGTGCATAATTTCCGCTACCTGATGAGCCACCTTTTGATGATGAACCTGAACCGCCTATTGGACCTGTTGAATATTGTCCTGTTCTTGTTCCGCCTGATGGTACAGGAACTTTAAATGGTGTATTTGTTGGTTTTTGCGTCGGTTTTGGTGCCATCGGTGGTTTTATTGATGGTCTTGCTGTCGGTGGATTTGGTTTTGCCACCTGTGGTTTTGGTACAGCTTGTTGAACTTCAGGCGCAGGTGTTACCTTTTTCTGCGGTGTAGTTTGCTTTTGCTGTGTTTTTACAGGTGTTTTTGTTTCCTGTGTTATACTTTGTGTAATTTTTTCCATTATTGATGGTTTTTGTGGCGCTACAGGTTTTCTTTGTGGTTGTTTTGGTGCTGTATTGCCACCTGTTGATGGTTTTAATGCCGCTGATGATGGCATTGATACAGGTTTTGTTGGGTCGTTTATGCCGCCTGTTCTCGAATTCTTATCAGCTCTGTATTTTGTATTTTTATTCTTAGGAGTTGCCTCTTGGTCAACCAATACAAATTCTATGTCATTTACATGTGGTTTCGGCTTTTCTATTAGCGTTAAATGTATGCCAAATATTGCTAATATTGTAATTATTAACCACAATATTACTATTACTACCGGGTGGAGGATAAATGCCACTAATAATGCCATCTTCATTGATATTGAATCGTTATGATCCCTTGTTACCGCTGGCATTTTAAATTCCGGTGTCTTTAAGCTTTTTGTGTTAAACTCTCTATTCAAATTTTCTGTAAATTTATTTAATATTGACATCTTATTCCCTAACAACAAATATCTGATCTTATTTGTTTATATTTTATTTTTAAAGCAATAATAATATTATTGCCTATCTTACTAATTCTCTATACTAGTCGGGTTGACGGTTATTGGCTGCATTAGTATCAACTCGATTGATGCATTTGCAGGTATTGTTACATCTTCACCTTTATCCCAAATTGATTTTACTAATCCCCCTCCTGCTCCTACTGCTGTTGCTAGTGCGGTTCCTTTTCCAATGCTTCCGCCTGCAAGTGGAGATACTACTACTCCTGCTAGTGCGCCTGCTCCTGCTCCTACTGCCACATCTTTTGTGTATTCTTTGGTTGTGTCAAATTTCGTGCCTCCAACAAGAACTCCTGTATAATCATCTGTTTTGATTATTGCTGATATTGGGATTTCTTGACCTGTTGGTGTTGTTATTTGAGTGAACCTTACTGCAAGTTTACCATTTATGCTGCCATGCTTCGCACTTGAGGCTTCTATAACTGATCCTTTTACTGTGCTGCCGGCTGGTGCTATTCTGTTTGCATTGTAATAATAATCTTTGCCCAATACCATTATTATTTCCTGCCCTGCAGTTGCTGTAGCAGAACTTATTGGTGTTGTAAATATTGCTTTGAAACTCTGTCCTGCTGGTACTGTTATAACGCTTCCTCGCAAAGTTGAATCGTTTATTTTGTAATTTTCTTCGGCCTTGGCAGATGGTATCGCCGGTACTTGTGCTTCATAACTGTAATTTGGCTGAGAATATGCACTGCTACCCATAAGGATTAGTGTTAATAGTAACATCGCTTTTTTCATATACAAAAGCCTCCCTAATACATCTTGTTACTATTTTACTTGATTAAAAATTTTTGTCAATTTATTTCGGCTCAAAAACCCACGTATCAAGTTTATTCGGTAATTGTATGAGTTATTGGGGTGTCGGCGGTTAGGATTATAATTTGTTGATCTCCGGCTGGGATTTTTGTATGTACTCCCATACTCCTTTTGCCCCCTGGTCTTATTTGTAATGTTGCTGCTCGATGGTTCCAAGATATTCCTTGAAATCTTGCTTGATAATGTGGCATTTTTACCCATTCTGAAGGTGGGGTTAATTCGCCGCCGATTTTATTATCATTGGATGTGTAAATGTAGCCTTTTACAGGTATTTCAAATCCGTCAGGCATGATTAGTTTTGTTATTTTTATTTTCATTGCTGCATTTGTTCCTACCACAGGTTCGTTTATTTTTTCGATGTAGCCGTAAAATACAGTTTCTCGAGGGATAATATTTGTTTCGTGCATAAAAAGATCACTTGTTGATATAAATTTTACTTTATAGCCTTCAGGACAAGTTTCTGTAGATATTTCCTGAGTTGAGAGTACAGGAATAAATGAACCTGCAGGTAAATTTATTACATCATAATCTTTCATTTCTAATTGCACATTCTCAATAAGTCCTTCGGCATAAGAATATGTTGGAAATGCGATTGTTATAACTAATGCTACTATTATTGCAACAACTTTCATATCTGTTATTATAACAATTTTATCTAAGATTTCAAGGCGCAGGTTTGTGGGTTATCTTTTTTAATGTATTCGATATATTCTAAAATTTTATTGTAATCTTCTTCAACAACCATAACGGACCTTATTTTTGCTGCATTACGTATTCCTGATATGTAAAACGGATAAAATTTTCTGAAAAATTTTATTGCTAGGTTTTCGCCCCTTAATTTTATTTCTTCGTCTAAGTGGCGTTTCATAATTTCTAATTTTTCATAAAGGTTCGGTTCCGGAACAATTTCTCCTGTTTCAAAATATTTTTCTATTCGCCCAACTAATGTCGGATCTCCTAAAACTCCTCTGCCGATTGCAACTCCGTCAGCTTGACTTTGCTCCATACATTGAATTGCTTTTTCTACAGATGTTACATCGCCGTTTGCAAAAACAGGGATATCAACATTTTGTTTTAAGTCTTTTATTTTTTTCCAGTCAGCTTCGCCTGAATAAAATTGGGAGCGCGTTCTGGCATGAATTGTTATAAAATCTGCTCCGGCTTCTTGCATTTGTTGTCCAAATTCAACATAATTCATATCATCAAAAGTGTATCCTAATCTGAATTTTACACTTACAGGTTTATCTGTTCCTTCTTTTACTGCTTTTACCAAATCCATTGCCAGTCTTGGGTTTCGCATCAAGGCTGAACCGTCTTGTCCTTTTACTACTTTATTGACAGGACAACCCATGTTTATGTCAATCATATCTGCAAATTGTGACAGGTATTGGCTTGAAAATTTCATTAAATGAGGTTTGTGTCCGCATATTTGATATGAAATAGGATGATGGTTTTCATCCAGTTTTGTGATTTCTGTTTGTACGTTTTGTGCTAAAAATTCGGAACTTATCATTTCTGTTGTTAGCAATGCGTTGGGGGCGTATTCTCGAACTAATGATCGCAATACATAATCAGTAATCCCTGCCATTGGGGCAAGGGATACTTTGCTTTTTATTAATTCCTGTAATCTATTTTGCATAATCCTTTAATTCTTCTAATCTTGTTTTTGCATATTGTTTGTATTGGTCATCTTCGGCATTTGAATTTGCATAAACAAGATAATATTTGTAAGCATTTTTATAATCGCTCATAGCGTCATAATCTGATGCTATCATATAATTGCAAATATTGAAATCCTTATTTAGTTGCAATGCTTTTGTTAAATCGCTTATTGCTTCTTTTCTAAGTTCCTTTGCATCATATATCATACCACGATAATAATATGCGTATGCGTTTTGGGTGTCTTTTGATAATATTTCGTTAAATTGTGCCAGGCTTTCATCATATTTTTGTTCATCATATAAGGCAATCGCTTGATTTAATTTGTTTGATTTTTCTGTTTCTTCGATTGATTTTAAATATTCTATTGCCTGTGTATTGTTTTTGTTAAAGGTAATTGCTTTTTCCAGATAGAATTTTGCCTCGTCATATTTTTCGTCTTCTCCGTACAGGCATGCAATGTAGTATGCAATATCAGAATCTAAAGGTTTTATTGCAAGTGCTTTTTTGTAATATTCTATTGCTTTTTCTTTGTCACCTAATTCTTGATATGATGTTGCAACACCTAGCATTGTATCTACTGTTGCAGGTTGGATTAATAAGTAGTAACTTATTGCTGTTTGATAATCTTTGTTTTTATATGCGTTTGCAGCTTTATCCAACTGTTGATTTAATTTCATTTCTTTTACGTTTTTCAATGTTGACGGGATGTTTTGATCTTTTGGAAATACAAGTGCTGCACTTTGTAAGGTGTTTATCGCAGCATCATAATTGTTGCCTTGTGCTTGTGCTAGTGCTTTGTTTACGTATATTTCAGAATTTTTAGGACTTTTTTTGATGGCTTCGTCATACATTGTTATTGAATCATCAAGTTTCCCGTTTTTATGTAATTCTATTGCGTAATCATAAATTATGTCAGCTGGGTTCATGCTGGTCATGTTTTTGTTTACATAATCAATGAATGCTGTTGCTGTCATTGTCTTTTTCGCATTATTGATTAGTTGTCCCTTAATGTATTCATTATCAGGGTCAAGTTCAAGAACTTTTTTGTACCCTTCTTGGGCAACTTTGTTATCGCCTAATTTGTCGTAGCATTGTGCTCGATATAAATTAGCATTTACATCGTTCGGATATAATATCAATACTGATTCGTAGGCTTTGATTGCTGTTCTGTAATCTCCCTTTTGTTGATATAAAGTTCCTGTATTTATTCTTGTGTTTGTGTTTGACGGATCAAGAGATTCGGCTTGTTTGTAGTATGCAAGTGCTTCATCTAGTCGGTTTTGCTTTTGAAGTATTGCTCCCATATTTGCATTCAAATCTCCGCTTTTAGGTGAATTTGCAAGTTTTTTTCTGAATATTCGCTCTAATGTGTATAAAACTTCCTTATTATCAGAGTTAACGTGTTGTAATACGTATGAATATTCCTTCATTGCATCTTCTGCAGCATTTTGATCATCTAAAATCTTTGCGTATGCAAGTCTTAAATCTATATCTGTCGGATTTACGGCAACCGCTTTTTTATAATATTCTCCTGCTTTGATTTCGTTGCCTAGAATTTTCATAATTTCTGCAACTTGTTCAAAACTTTTGGCTTGAAGGTCTTTTCGTCCTAAGGCTTGTGTGAATTCATAACCAGCTGCTGAAAAGTTCCCTTCTGCTCGTAATCTCTTTGCTGTGTTATATCTGTTTTGTGGTGATGTATCAAATTTTGTAAAGGTTAAACAGTTGTTTAAGTTGTTTTGAACCTTCCCGATTGCTGTTGCGGAATTTTGAACAGCTCCTTCATTTGGGTAGTATAACAAATAAAACAATGCACTTCTGAAATCATCAGCCGCTTTGTTCCAGTCTTTATCCTTGTTTGCGTATTCGGTTCCCCTTGCTAAATGTGCATTAATCAGACCGATTCTTGCAGAATTGTCTAAGTAATTTATCCTTAATGCACTTTTAAATTCTTCTATTGCACCGGAATATCTGTACTGTGACATATAGGTTTGCCCTAAATCATAGTGCTCTTTGAAATCGGCATATGCAACCCCATTTAATAAACATAATACGAAGTATAGTTTCGCCAGGTTTCTAAGTGTTCTATTCATAAGTTCTCCCTTTTGAAACTATTCTATTACAATATTCGTATTCTGTATATACAACAACGGGGTAATTGTAAACTTCTGTATCAAAAAAGGGTAAGCTTTAAACTTACCCTTTTTGTTCTAGGACTATTGCATGATGAAATCGCTAACTGAGATATAACTCATACATTCATCAAATAATTTTTGCAGTGGAATGGAAATCATTTCTTCTGTTACTTGATCCATTGTTACAGCTGCTAAATTTTGTGTGTTGTCCATCTTAAATACTCCTCTTTAATTCTATCTCTGGTAAATGTCCTTAATCTTAACAAAATTATTATCGGTAACTTATTAAAAAACTTTAGTATATCCTCTGTATATCTTTGAGATATTCTGAATAATCCCGTAACGATGGGAATATTTCAGTTTACAAAACTTAATAATTCTCTGAAGTTTAATTATACATTATAAAAGTTTATGTTAATATTAAGAAGGTATAACATAATATAGGAGATAAAATCATAGCTACCGATACAAAATTTAATAAGGATAAAGAAAAAACTATAATGAACGATCGTATTCGTTCTAAAGAAGTAAGATTAATTGATAATGAGGGTGTAAATCACGGGATAGTTCCAACTTCAAAAGCGTTGGAAATGGCAGAAGAGGCAGGTCTTGATTTAGTTCTAATCAGCCCTAATCAGGCTCCTCCGGTAGCAAAAATCCTTGATTTTGGTAAATATAAATATGAACTTGCTAAAAAAGCTAAAGAAGCTAAGAAAAAACAACGTGTAGTTGAAGTTAAAGAAGTTAAAGTTCGCTATAAAATTGATGTTCACGATTATGAAGTTCGTATTAAAAGCGTTAGAAAATTCATTGCTCAGGGTAATAAAGTGAAAATTGTTGTTATGCTTAGAGGTCGTGAAATGCAACATTCTAACTTGGCATTCGACTTGGCTAACAGATTTATTGCAGATTTGGCTAACGATAATATTCAGGTTGAAAAGAAACCTCAACTTGAAGGTAGAAATGTTACTTTGTACCTTGCTGGACAATCATAATCAGATAAGTTAAATGATTTTATATAAAAATTTCCTATTCAAGTTCGAATAGGAAATTTTTTAGTTTCAAGGTTTTAGGTAGTAAGTTATTATAAAAAATAAATTCTTGACTTTAAAACTTGAGCAAATATAATAATTAAGTGACCTGCATGGTCATAGATAAAAGTAATTAGCCGCAATAGCTCAGTTGGTAGAGCAAGGGACTGAAAATCCCTGTGTCCTTGGTTCAATTCCGAGTTGCGGCACCATTTTAAAAGAACCCTATAAGGGTTCTTTTTTATATGCATTATTTTATGTATTTTTTTGAGTAATTCGCTCGGAAGAATTTTAAATGTTGGTTGAGCATACTTGCCCTACAACACTAACATTCAGCAGAGCCGAAGTCCGTTAACCAAATTACTCATATTAATCTTTTAATGGTCAGGAGTAAATGCAATTTGTTTTTTTATGCCAAATTTTCCAATAACAGCAAACAAATTGTACAGATTAGAAAACGAGTATTTTAAATTTGTTTGGTGTCAAACACCCTGTATCCAACTGGAATTTGACAAATAATATGTTATAATTAAA
>CALUXX010000014.1 GCA_944324845.1 Candidatus Gastranaerophilales bacterium
AATTACAAATGTGTCATTGCGAATTTATTTCGGAATCTTATCTGATTTGAATGGATCCTGAAACAAGTTCAGGATGACGGGTAAAATAATTTCAAATATGTCATTGCGAATTTATTTCGGAATCTTATCTGATTTGAATGAATCCTGAAACACTTTCAGGATGACGGGTAAAATAATTCCAAATATGTCATTGCGAATTTATTTCCGAATCTTAGCTGTTTTAAATAGATCCTGAACCGAGTTCAGGATGTCGTACACAACAAAAATTTATGTAATCTCAAAATGTTTTTATCTGATTAATTTCCTACGAATTACAGTATTGCTTCCTTGAGAAGATATGAAAAGCATATTATTGTTTATATACAGACAATAAGGGCTTTGAATATCTGTTGCAAATTCTGTTATTGTGCCATTTGTATCTACTTTAAGAACATTATTTTTGTTGTAATTAGCGATATAGATATTGTTATTATCATCAATAGCAAGTCCAATTGGACCGTCTATTTTTTCGCTTTTTATATAGACAATTTTTTTGTTATCAGGGCCAATTTTGAAAATGGTATTTTCTGAAAATCCTGCAATATAGAGATTACCATTTTTATCAGTAACAAGACCTGTTGGGCTTGTAATATCTTCATACATACCATCAGTAAGTTCTTCTTCTTTAGCAGCTTCTTCTTGTTTTTGCTGGGTTTGCAATTCAGCAAGTGTAGTTTCCATTTCAGCTGCTAATTGCTGAGCAGGAGCACCCATTTTAGAATCAAGTGGTATTAGGGTTAAATACATTTTTGCTTTTTCGTATTCGCCCAAATTTTTGCTCAACACGGCTGCTTTAAATACTGCCTCATAATCTTCAGGTCTGCGAAGAATTATTTGTTTGAATACAGATAAAGCAGCTTCTTTTTGGTTTAAATATTCCAATATTGAGCCTAGATTATAATAAGCATCAATATAATTCGGATCAAGATCTATTGCTCGCTTAAAGCAATTTGCTGATTCTTCAAATTGTCCCAGTTTATAATAATCAACGCCTTTGTTATATTGAAGTTTTGCATCTGTTGCAATCTCTCCAAAAGCTGTTGTCATTGTTGTAAGACAAAGTATTCCTGCCAATAGTAGTTTCGCAAATTTATATGATTTCATCTAATTCCTCAATTATTTCTTTGTGTGCATTCGCAAATGCGCTACCTCTTGCAATAATTGCTTTTTTAAGAAGTAATGGTAAGTTTATAGGTGTCATTTCTTCAAAGTTTTCAGGAAGTCTTAAACTCCAGTTTTTATCTCCTGAAGTTCCAGGAGTATTATAAGTTTGTGACATTTGGAAATAATCAGTGAAGAACATTTGGATATTTTCTGCTTTACAAGCAAACAATTCAACTAACTTCGTTTCTATTAAGAAGTTAACATCATTTGTCATTCTTACAATAAGAGCATCTTTATCAGGTTCTTCAGCGAAAAGATCTTCTACCAAATTTTTAACGTGTAAATATCCTTCGTGAGTATTTACCATTGATTTTGCCCACAATGTAACAGGTTGATTGTCGTGAGTACCAACCATTGCCCAGCAGCGTTCTGTTATATTTTTGCATCTGTATGGGTCATCTTCTTCTGTAGGCACTGTAAATTGAGTTAATCTCATTCCTAATAAATCATACTGTTTCATAACAGCTGCAACAGGATTTGTTAAGGTTCCTAAATCTTCACAAACGATTGCATCTTTTGTTAAACCTTCTTCTTTTGCGGCTGCTATAACAATTTTTTCAATTAAACGACCGTATAATTTTATTTGTTCTTCAGTTAAAGATTTAACTCTTTTTTCTTTATCTGAAGTTAATGACATATCTAAATCTTCTATTTTAGCAATAGCGTATTTGCTTAGTTCAGGGTGTTCAGGTGAAGAATATAATCTTCCTGCACCTTGTTCAGGCATTGGTTTTTTGCCTGCTTTGTAAACCCAAGGGTCAATAAGACCAACAATATGGTCAATTCTAACACCACCTGGGTTTTCTCTGAACATTTTCTTAAATAAGTTTTTCATCAATATTCCGGCTTCACCTAGCGAACCGTCTGCATTGTATAATTTTTCAGGGTTTATAACAGGGAATCCCCAAGCTTGACCGTCTTTTGAAAAATAGTCAGGAGGACATCCAAGACACCAGCCTTCTAAGAATAATGATTGATATGCCCAGCAATCTCTGTCAGAGAATGCTACTTGTCTGTCTGCTACCATTTTTACGCCTTTTGATGCGGCATATTTTTCGGTTTCTTCACTTTGCTTGTATAGAATGAATTGGATGAATTTGTATTCATCAATTTCTTTTTTGTATTTTTTAGAAATTTCTTCTATGCGTTTTGCATATTCAATTTTTTCTTCATTTGATTTCGGATTGAATAAGTTTTTATCAACAGAACTTTTCCAATTTGGCCAGAAATCTGTTCCGTGTTCAATCGCAAGTGCTTCATATAAGCTGTCTTTGTCTAACCAAGAATCATTTTCAATTTTGTATGATTCAAATTCAGCCATTGCTTTTTTGTCATTTAGAGCAATAAAGTTTGCATATGCTTCAGAAAGCGCTTGTGCTTGTTTTTTTGTAATGTAAGAATAACTTGTTCTGTTTTTCCCTTTGTTAGGATTGTTTGCTACAATTTCGTTGAAGGTTTTAACAGATAAGATTTTCCCCCATTTTTCTGTTGTTAATTGTTTTAGATCAATGAATAACGGGTTGTTTGAAAATATTGTTCCTGTATAAGGAGAAGAATCAGAACTTTTGGTTTTTCCGGCAGGTCCCATTTGAATAGCATCAAATAAACCAGATACATAATCGATAAATCTGTGTCCTGCAGTAGAATTTATTGTACCAAAACCGGTGTCTTCTTCAGGTATAGAAGGGAAACTTCCATTGTGCATAATAAATACGAAATTCTTTTTCCCTAGAATTTCCAGTGCTTTTTTGACAGTACTTACTCTATTGTTATTTAATGTACATACCATGATTAACTACCCCTCTTACTTATTTATTAAATCTAAAACACTAATCTTTATAAAAATGGGCCCGGTGGGACTCGAACCCACGACCAATTGATTAAGAGTCAACTGCTCTACCAACTGAGCTACAAGCCCATTTCGATATTTTCATATTATCATAAACATTATTTATGTAAAGTATAAATATTTTCATAGTTTAGACCATTTATTGTTGTAAATATATCCGTAAAAACAATTTCATTCTTTGTTACGATAGTAGTATTTTATAATATTGTTTGATTCTATGCATCAACTAAATGAAGTAACTTATAATATTGTTAATTTATGTAACATTTTTTGTAATAAATTAGTCTAAAAATTAAAGAAAACTATCAAATCAGCCGTAAACATAGGTACGATACGAAAATTGTTGAAAGGAAATATTAAGCACTATGGGAATGGCAGCATCACAAGCTAGATTATTAACAATAACGGCAAGGCTTTCCAATAATGAATTGGAACAGCAATCTGTTGCTTATTCTAAACAAAGACTTGCTGATACTTCCAACCAAGTAAATCAGAATTATCTTGATGCTTTAAGCAAAACAAAATATCAACTTTTAACAGGTTATAACAGCTCAGAAGCTATTTATGCAGATTTAACATATAACCAAATTACCGGATTAAATTCAGTAGCCACAGGTAAGCAATACATAGTAAAAGATAAAGAAGGAAAAGTTCTTGTATCTTCAGCTATTGCAAAGGCTTATGAAAACAACAACGGTGATTTTAACAGATTTTTAAGAGATTTAGGCTATACACAATCAGATGTAGATGTTACCGATTATGCAGGTACTGAAGAAGCTATACACGAAGCTTGGGACAAATATTTAGCTTCTGTTGGCAAAAGTATTGATAATTATGAAAATGGTCAACATATTTTAAGTTTTGATTATACAGCATTTAGTGATGAATCATTTGATGGTTACCCTACATATAACACTGCATACGCATCAGTAAGCGGTGAAGATAATTATGCAAGTGTATATAAAGACAGTAACGGATACTACAAAGAACGTTACTTAGTTCAAGCATTACAAGATGAAAACGGTGATACATATTGTGCATATCAAACAGTAGATCAAGAAGGTACAGATGAATGGACTATTCTTGAAAATGTTGCATATAACACTGAAACCGAACAATTTATGTATCAAAATTTAGATGGAGAAATTGTATCAGCTGATGCGGTTTATGCAGATCCTGAAGAAGATTTAATCAGTGAAAATTATAAAAACTATTTAATTCCAAATGGTGAAAGTTATATATCAGAAGGCGGAACAGCTTATGATTTATACAAACAATCTTCAGCACTAAACTTTGAAGGAACAACAACTGCACAAAGAGAATTATATGATTATGCTGTTGCAATAACAGAGGCATATTATAACAATTCAAAATCAGCAACAAGCAAGAATTTGAAATATGATGCTCAGATTGTCACATATTATAAAAATATTTTTAATCAAATAAGAACATCAGGCTTAACAACGACTAAGAATGAAACTAATTTCAAAGAAACAAATTGGTTGGTAAACCAATTAAAAGCCGGAGAATTGACATTAGCATATTATTCAACCGCAGAAAAAGGTTTTGTAAGTACAACATTAGATGATGATGAATCAATCGTAGAAAAAGAAGATTCTTCAGCAATGGCAATCGCAGAACAAGAATATCAATCTATGATGGATAAGATTGAAAGTCAAGATAAGCAATTTGATTTACAGTTAAACAGATTATCATCTGAACACAGTGAACTTCAAACAGAATATGATGCTGTTAAGAAAGTAATAAGTAACAACGTAGAAAAATCATTTAATATATTTAACGCATAAAAATAATTTATTTAATATTTCCCCTACTAATTTTCGTAACTTTTCCCTGCCGCAAGATTAAACCAAAGCGGCATTTTTTTTGTCTTTATTATTAACCCCGAAACCAAACATTGCAAAATCATATTTTGTCGGGTCTTCAGGACAAAAGTGTTTTAGATTTTCTGTTAATTCAATAACCGATTTAAAGTCATTAGCTTTTCGTGTTAATAGTCCCATTTGTCTGGAAACATTTCCGACATGAACATCCAGTGGAATATATAGTTCAGATGGTTTCATAAAATTCCAAATTCCAACATCAACAACACTTTTTCTGACCATCCAACGCAAAAGCATACACATTCTTTTCATAGCTCCGCCATTTTTAGGGTTTGGAATCATATGATAAAACCCTTGTTTCGCCCTTTGGTCTGCTCGTTCGTAAAAATATCCGGTAACTGTTTCGAATAATTTGTTTTGTTTATATCCGTGCTCAAACAATTCTTCTAAGCCATTTGATGTGTTATACAATTCTTTTAAAGATTCAAATATGCAGATGAAATCTTCAGGTTTCCCAAAACGGTAATTAAAATTCCCAATCATTTTACTTTCAAAGTTTTGTATAAAGTTTAAAGGTTCATTTTGTGCTAGCTCAAATAAAATGTTTAATTTTTCAATAAACTGTTTTCGACTTCCATAAGCAAGCAAAGATGAAATGAAAGAGGCAATTTCAATATCTTTTTTTGACTTGAATTTATGAGCAAATTGTACAGGATCATCTTTTATGAACTCTGTTGTTTCATATTTAGCTGCAAGACTATCTAATTCTTCTTTTGTTATCATAAAAGAATTATTGCACAATAAATTTATAACTTCTACTACTAGGAGTTAAAAGAAAAGAATTAATCTACAAAAGTAATTCTACCATCATCTTTTATTTCAAGTGGTTGTGGAAGCTTTTTGATGTAATCGCAGGCTAATTTATCTTTATCAAAGTCATATTGTTTTAATACGAAGTTTTTAGGATCATCTTTTTTGATGTAGTTATTTCCGCCTGTCGCATAAAAATCATCACAAGCAACAGTGTATTTTTTATTTGGATCTGGGTTATTAACATCGATTTTATGCGCTTTGTTATCTTTATCGATGAACTCTATTTCCAGTAAATCACCTTTTTTGTTTGCTTTGTATTTTAATCCTGAAACATAAAGTATTCCAGGTTTATTTGCAGGTGTTGTTAGTGATTTTAAGCCTACTTTAATTGAATCTACGATTTGTTTTTCTGTAAGGTTAATAACCCACATTTTATCTTCAAAAGGTGTTATGTCTGAGACTAATCTTGTGTCAACAGGTCCTTCTGAAAAGCTTCCGCGGATATTACCTGAATTTAATATTCCGATATCTGTTCCAAGTTCTTTTCTCATTGCATCTACGATTATATTTGCATGAGCGTTGCTTTCTATTAGTCTGTTTTCAGGAGGTGGAGTTGCTGATTTTACTTTTCCTATCACTTCAGGCTTTCCTAAAATGCTTTCTACGGTATCTTTAATGTATAAAGGTCTGGTGAATTTTCTTGTTTTTATTATGTTGTTTTGTGCTTTTTTAATAACACCGTTTTCATCAAAGTCAACGTTTAAAATTCCAACATTTTCACCGTCTTGACCAGCTTGGGTTATTATTACAGGTTCTCCTGTTTTGGAATAGAATAGGTTTTTGCCTTCTTTTATTCCCTCTATAAGTTCGTGGGTGTGTGCTCCAAAAATAAGGTCAACACCTTCTACTTCTTTGGCAATTCGCTTGTCATTTTTGTTTCCGCTGTGAGATAGTATTGCTATAATATTGATACCTTGGTTTTGTAGGTTTTTAACTTCATCTTTTATAAGATTTATTGTTGTATCAATATCTTTTATTGAAAATTCTTTTAATGTATCGTTCATTTTTCCGCGTTCAAGCATATCTGATGGGGATACACCAATAAGTCCGACTTTAATGTTTCCATAATCTGCAATCATTGATTTTTGTATTCTGCTTTTTAGCGGTGACTCTTTATCCACATCAAGGTTTATAGATAACATTTTGCATTTTGAATCGTCAATTAGTTTTGCTAAATCATCAGGTTTTGCAACATCTAATTCGTGGTTTCCTATTGTAGAGGCTAAAAAGCCTGTCCAGTCCATGAATTTGCTGGCAACTTTGTTGTGTAGATAATTAGCTCCTAGTATTATGTCGCCTGATGCAACTTTAAATTTATGTATTGGTTGTGCTGTATTTGTAAAAAAGTTTGCGCTATATACTTCAGCTGGAATTTTTTCAAATTCTTGCGAAATATGGTGAATTCTTTCCATATTTGTCATTTTTCCGTGAACATCATTTACATATAGCCAACTAGTATGTGTCAATTTAGGTTCTGAATGTGTTGGTGGGGTTGTTATTGTTTTATTTGCCGGTGCATTTACGGATGTTTGATTTGAGTTAGCCGGCATGGGATTGTTTTGGGGTTGTACATTTGTTTGGTATGGCTTAGTATATGGTTTTATATTTGGTACATTTATCATAGTCCTACCTTTTCCTTCACCTTTATTAAAACTCGTAAAAATAAAAGTTGCTCTTTTTTGTTGCTTTATTAAATTATTGTAATAATATTTTATGCGGCATTTTTCATTTGTTTATACATATTGAGCCCTTCAATCCAATTTGGAACAAGTTTAATATCATTTTCAACAATGTGTTTTGGAAGTGCTGCATGATGAATCTTTGGAAGAATATAATCTTCGGTGTATTCTATTGGGTTATATACATTGTCGTCTGTGTCATTACAGATGAATATAGTTTTTCCGTTTGCACCTGTTCTATAGCCAACAATGGTGATTTCATGCCCATTTACAATGATGTTGTTATTATCAGTTTGGGTGTAGCCGATAATTACGTCTTCTCCTTCATTCAGGGCTGTTAGTATGTGCTTTTTCATTGTAGCTAAATCTGTTTCGTATCCTATTAGTCTTGCATTTTCATCTACGGTTTGATAGGTTACAGACAAGATATTCTTGTCAAAAACTACTGATTCTGTAAATGTTTTTTCAAATTCAATTAAACCCTTGTCGTTCTGATTGAATTTTCCTGTCCTTTTATCTGTGAGTGAATTGTATGATTGTTGTGAGCCTACTTGCATAAATGTAGATTGCATTAAAACATCCAGTGGTGATCTTTCTGACGGATCTTTGTGCGTTGTTTGAATTCGTGCTCTAATTATAGCGTTTTTATCCGGTGCAAATTTTAATTTTGCAGTTTTTAAGTCTTTAGATTCCCATGGGATTTCAAAAGAGTTTAGTAACCATACCGCGCTTAAGGTGTCATCAGTAAGGTTATCAAGTTGGATTGTTTTATCAACGGACATTTTTGGTGAACTTAATTCTTGTGCAAATCTTGCAAATTCTGCCGGAAGTTGGTTTGCTAATTTGAATTCTGTACTTGCAGCTACACAAGTTCCTGAATGTTCTACATTAACATCCATTTCTCCTTTATATACATCAAGTAAATTCGTTTTTCCTTCATTATTTGCTTGAATTACTATATCTTTATATTCTGGTGGAATATCTCCAAATTGTTGTGTTATTAAATATGGATATGCAATCGTTGCCAGTGTGTCATTTAATATAGATTTTGCATCAAGTCCTTCAGCTCTTGGTTCTTTTATAATTTTATATAAATTATCAAGGACTGAACTCTTATCATTTGAATTAGTGTTTAGTAAGATTCCGTTTTTAAGTAAAGTATTCATTATTTTTTTGCCGGATTTTCCAAGATTGGCTGAAATTTCAGTGTATTTTTCTTTCTCTTCTTTAGTACTTAATGCAGTTCTTAAATTTATATTTTGAGCAGGAGTTGCTGCAGAATTAAATAGAACATCTTTTGTCGATTTTGCACCAAAAGACGGGTTTGTACTTATATTATTAGTAATATTCTGAACATTTTTCTTCTGTTCAGTATTTTGTATTGTGTTATAATTATAATGTTGAGTAAAGAAACCTATTTTTTCTAACATACTAACTCCACATATATTATAAAAACTGAAATAAAGAAAAATTGCTACTTGTGTAAACAAATATTAAAGAGGAAGTAATTGGAAGTTTTAAAATTTAAACCATTAACAAAAGATCAGTTGATAATATCTATTGATAGGTTAACAAGGTTTAAAGAACCTGAAGTTAAATATCTCAGGGTGTTTTATGATATTTTGTCTGCTAATTTGCTAGTGCCTAAATTTAAAAAATCTGAAATGGAAAAAATAGATTATGCTGAGATAACACAAATTGCTCAAGATATAATAAATTTTTCATTAGAAGCATTAGGTGTTCATGCAAATGAGAATTATGCTTTGAATAATAAAATTTTTGAATACGAAACTTCATTATTTAATATAGATAAAAATAGTGAAATGTTGCTTAAAAATAAAATTAATTATGATGGTTTTATAGACTTGTTAACAGAAAATGAGCCGAAGAATCTTCAATGGTTAAAGGGACTTAAGTATTCCGAAGATATAAAAAGTTTTCGTCAAGAAAATTCAATAAAATACCCGATAGAAAAGGTCGTAATCGTAGAAGGAGCAACCGAAGAAACATTACTTCCTGAATTTGCAAAAAGATGTGGTTATGATTTTGATAAAAACGGTGTATATGTACTTTCAGCCGGTGGAAAAAATCAGGTTGTAAAATTGTATTATAGCCTTGTAGAAAAGTTAAAAATTCCAATATTTGTATTGTTAGATAAAGACGCGAAGCAAAATCAAGAATCAATCAATCACAAATTAAGAAATTGTGATTGTATTCATTTGTTGTCATGTGGAGAATTTGAAGATTTGTTGCCGTTGGATTTAGTAAAACGAACATTAGAGTATGAGTTAAATAATATTTCGATATTGGAAAAAGAAATGTTGTTACCTCAAGAACCAATGGTAAAGAAGTTGGAAGAAATATTTAAAACAAGAGGCATGCATGAATTTAAAAAGGTTGAATTTGCCCAAATGGTTCGGCGAAATATAGTACAAAATTCAGATATATCAACGGAAATACGAGAGATAATAGAAGTTATCAAGAAATTAAAATAAAAAGGTTGACAATTAAAAATGTTCATTATAGAATAAATCTCGTAGCGAAAGTTCAAGCCCCCATCGTCTAGAGGCCTAGGACAACACCCTTTCACGGTGTAGACAGCGATTCGAATTCGCTTGGGGGTACCATTTTAAAAGTAGGAGGCAATAAGCCTCCTTTTTTAGTGCAACACTTTTTTATATAGTTGGTTGTTAAGGAAAAATATGGTATAGTATATAACATATTAAGAAATAGACATGAAGAAATTTGGTTTTACTCTTGCAGAAATAATAATTACGTTGGGTATTATAGGTGTTGTTGCCGCAATGACCTTACCAACACTTATGACGGATATGCGTAATCGTAAATCTGTAGCCATATTGAAAGAAAATTATTCTCTTCTTTCTCAAATGATGCTAAGGGCAAATGATGATGGAGCAGTAGCTACATTAACAGCTCATAATGATTTTGAACAAATGGAATATGTGTTCAGAAATTATTTTTTCGCATATATAAAGACTTTAGATACATGTTATGATACAACAGGTTGTTGGACAAAGGATATAACAAAGAAACTAAATGGATCAAATGCAACACATTTTCAACCAGGGAAAGTTGGAAGTGGTGTTGTTTGCTTTACTATAACGAATGGAAGTAATATTTGTATTGATGATTATTCAACAGAAGAGGCATGGACAAATTTTGGAGTAAAGATTGATGGAGCAAGTTCAGATATATATACATTGGTCGTTTTTGTAGATGTGAATGGGGATAATTATCCGAATGTATTAGGTCGAGATACTTTTGTGTATGTATTACGAGATAATACATTGGTCCCAGGCGGATTTGATAAAACAATAAATGAAATAAAACAAGATTGTGGGCTTTTAGGTTCTGGAAATTTTTGTGCAGCGTATTTGCAAAAAAATGGCTTTAAACTAAATTATTAAAATATATAGATGGTGTAAGTATCCAGTTAATATTGTAATGATTGTGTTTTATAGGTAAAATTTTTTAGATAAAATAAAGGGGTTGATTTTTAGTTTTTAGCGTTTAATAATAAAGTGTAAGCGATAATATCGCGGGATGGAGCAGTCTGGTAGCTCGTCGGGCTCATAACCCGAAGGTCGTTGGTTCAAATCCAGCTCCCGCAACCA
>CALUXX010000015.1 GCA_944324845.1 Candidatus Gastranaerophilales bacterium
TTGAGAAAGACATTTGGGTATCATCATTATAAAAAATATAATGATATAGTACTCCTGCAAAAAATCTTTAACCACTCTTCGCCATCAGTAACACTTCGCTACATCGGCATCGAACAAGACACCATAGACGAAAGTTACATGAATTTTTATTTGTAAAAAGTTAATAATTAAGTCACGGACTAAAGTTGCTGATAGAATAAATAACGCTATTTATTATGTCAATATTGTCGCATAACAAATATTTATTTGTAAAAATACTTGACATAAAAATTTTTCATGTTAATATGCATGTAGAACAAAAATTCCTATGAACATAATAAAGGGTTTGTTCGATAGGAATTCTTTACACTAATAGTTTAATATTAGCCTCACAACTACATTTTAAACTATTAAAGATGAAAAATCAAGTGTAGAGTTTTGCGTAGCAACCCTTTGGAAAGGATAAAAGCATGTTGCGTAAATATTACGTAAACAACTCTGCGCAGTCAAATGGTGACCATGAAGTTCATGAAGAACATTGTGCGTTCTTGAAGCTAGCTGTTGATGTTAAATTTCTCGGTTGGTTTAAAAACGGCATTCAAGCTGTAGCATATGCAAAGAAGTTTTATTCACGTGCTGATGGTTGTTTTTACTGTTGCAAAGAAGCGCACAAGCGTTAATTTAACTGTGAGGTAAGGGGGATTTCCCCCCCCTAGCCTCAATAAAGGAAATTAAATGAGAAAATTTACATTAAATCAAATAGTAGAAATCCAAGCCGGACTTGTTTTATCGAGAACGGGTGCTAAGCAACTTGAATTAATAAAAAGAAATGTTGCAGAAAAAGTTTCAGACATTACAGTTCAAAAATATAAAGTAATTACTTTGCGTTCAATAACAGATGTTGGAATTTTAGATTTGTCTCAATGTGATGATTTTGATAGCAAAGAAGAAATTTCTGATAGATATTTAACGCATAAGAATGATATTTTAGTAAGAATGTTTATACCTTTGAAATGCTGTTTAATTAATAGTGAGGGAGAAAATCTTGTTGTTCCATCGCAGTTTTGTATTTTAAAGTTAAAAGATTCTTTTAGAAATATTATTTTACCTGAGTATTTGTATTTAGTAATGCGAAATAAGGATTTTTCAAAGCAGGTACAAAAATTAGAAGAAGGTTTTCAATTGCGATCTATAAAAACGTCTTCTATTGCTAAAATTAAAATAAATATTCCAGACATTGCAACGCAAGAAAAACTTATTAATGTTTCAAATTTAATAATAAGAAAAGAAAAACTGATGTCAGAATTAATTATTCAAGAAAAACTATACAATGAAGCTATTTTAGAAAAATTAATCAAAGGAGAAATATAATGAAAACTACAAGAGCAGATATAGAAGCAGCGTTATGGAGGGGGGCTAATACTTTTAGGGGTATTATTGATGCCGCAAACTATAAAGATTATGTATTATCAATGCTGTTTGTAAAATATTTGAGTGATACATTCAAAGAAAATGTAGAAAATTTAAAATCAAGATATTCTGATGAACAAAGATTTGAAAGAGCAAAATCAAGACTGCCATTTGTACTAAGTGAAGAGCAAACCTTTGATTACTTATATGAGAATAGATTCAATTCTGAAATCGGTCAAAAAATAAATGCAGCTTTAAGAGCAATAGAAGACAATAATCCACAGTTGCAAGGAGTTTTCAGAAGTGTCGATTTTAATAGTGAAACTAATTTAGGAAACCCAAAGCAAAAAGCTACAACTTTAAGAAATTTATTGGAAGATTTTAAATCTCTTGATTTAAGGCCTTCAATGATTGAAGTTAAAGAAAATCAAGTAGCGTCTGACGTTCTTGGGGATGCTTTTGAATATATGATTGGTGAATTTGCAAGCCAAGCAGGAAAAAAGGCCGGCTCATTCTTTACTCCAATGATGGTCTCAGAGCTTATGGCACAAATCGCAAAACCTAAACAAGGAGATAGTATTTATGACCCAACCTCAGGTTCTTGCTCATTACTTATAAGGGCTGCAAAATATGCAGGAGTTAAGCAAGTATCAATTTATGGACAAGAGATGAATGGTTCTTCTTGGTCAATGGGCAAAATGAATATGTTTATTCATGACATTATGGATTCTAAAATAGCTTGGGGAGACACTTTAGCAAATCCTGCTCACCTTGATAGTGATGGAAATCTGATGAAGTTCAATGTAGTTGTTGCTAATATGCCATTTTCTCAAGATAAGTGGGCTGAAGGGTTTAACCCTGGTGGTGAGAGTGATGGAAAAGAAAAAAACAAAGATAAAAAGTTTAAAATGGAAGCAAAACTTGATCCATTTAACAGATTTGACTGGGGAATCCCTCCATCAAGTAAAGGTGATTGGGCATTTTTGCTCCACATGATAAACAGTTTACAACCTGATGGAAGAATGGTTGCAGTAGTTCCGCATGGTGTCTTATTTAGAGGAGCTTCAGAGGGTATTATAAGAAAAAGAGTTATAGAAGAAAATCTTTTGGATGCTGTAATTGGACTGCCGGAAAACTTATTTTTTGGAACTTCAATCCCTGCTTGCTTATTGGTTATTAAGAAAAACAGATCAAACAAAGATGTATTATTTATTGACGCCTCAGGTGAAGGCAGATATGTCAAAGATAAAACACAAAACAAACTAACTCAAAAGAATATTGATGATATTTTAGATGTTTATAATAAACGAGAAACAGTAGATAAATTCTCTTATGTGGCAACTTTTGAAGAAATTAAAGAAAATGAGTTTAATTTAAATATTCCTCGTTATGTAGATACATTTGAGGAAGAAGAAATTATAGATATTGCAGAAGTGCAGACAAATATCAAAAATATTAAATCTGAGCTTGAAGTAGTTGAAAACGACTTGGCAGAAGCCCTTAAAGAATTAGGGTTGGAGGTATAGATGAAAGAAATTTTCAAAAATTTATACATAGGAAAAGATGAAGATTTTAGAAAGATTGCATTGAATATAGATGGCTGGGCAATTATTCACGCTTGCAAAGAACCTTATCACAGACAATTATTAGGTTATAGAACTCAGGGCGCACCTAAAAATCATCCAGAATATTTTTATGCAATCAGAAATAATGTTTTATATTTAAATTTGGTAGATGCGCCAAAAGCTGAGTATATTCCCCAGAACATTATTAATCAAGCATTGTTATTTGCAAAAGAAAATTTAGAAGTTGACAAAAAAGTATTAATTCACTGCAATCAAGGTCAATCTCGTTCTGCAGGTATAGGATTATTATTTCTTTTAAAATATACAAATATATTACAAGCAAATGATTTTGCAAGTATTGAAAAAGAATATATAAAAATCTATCCCTATTATAATCCTGGCTCCGGAATGAGGGATTTTCTAATGCTAAATTTTAGAACATACAAGAAAGGAATCTAAATGACTGAACTATACATTGAAGAACTAAGCAGAATAGCAACAGAAATATGGAACTCAATGCCACATTTTCTGGGGGAAGAGAGAATAGGAAACCCTAATGGTTTAAATGTGTTTATAAATGCAAATGATCATAATCCTCCTCATTTTCATGTAAAAGGTGGAGGAATAGACGCTTGTTTTTCTGTTAAAGATGGTAGTTTGTTAAAAGGAAATATAGGGCATTCAACTCAGAAGATTATTAGTAAATTTTTTCAAGATAATAAAGAAAAAATTCAACAAGTTTCAGATAAATACAGAGGATAATAATGACGGTATTAATGAATAAAAAAGAAGAAATTAAGAATAGAATAGATTTAATTAATCGAGGGGAAGTTCCCGAGGGTTATAAAAAAGTGCATGGGTATATAATTCCTAAGGATTGGCAAGAATTACCTTTAATAGATATGTGTACAAAAAGACAAGAAAAAGCTGGATGTAAAAAACTAGAAACACTAAGTATTTCTGCAGGCATTGGATTTGTAAATCAAGCAGAAAAATTTGGAAGAGAACTCTCTGGAGAACAATATAAAAATTATACAGTAATAAGGGTTGGGGATTTTTCATACAACAAAGGAAATTCAAAAAAATATCCTCAAGGTTGCATATATCTTTTGAAAGATAGAGAGATAGCTGCTGTCCCAAATGTTTTTAATACTTTTAGGTTATATGATTTCTATAATAATGAATATTATATGTTTTTATTTAGCAGTGGATATTTAAATAAACAACTTTTTAAATGGATAAATTTTGGAGTTAGAAATGATGGACTATTAAATCTTTATGATGAAGATTTTTATAAATCTATTTTGCCAATACCTCCACAACAAGAGCAAGAGAAGATTGCGAAGATTTTGAACTGTTGTGATAAGGTTATTGAACTTAAACAAAAATTGCTGGAAGAAAAAAATAAAGAATTTATTATTGCTATTAATAAATTAATTTATAAAAATAATCTGAAGTATCCAATAAAAAAAATTGAAGAAGTTTGTGAAATATTAGATAATAAAAGAATTCCATTAAATGACGAAGAAAGATTAAATATAAAAGGATCAATACCTTATTATGGTGCAAATGGTGTTTTAGACTTTATCAATAAATATATATTTGATGAAGAGCTTGTTTTATTGGCTGAAGATGGTGGACATTTTGATGAATATTATAAGAGACCTATTGCACAATTTGTAAAAGGAAAATCTTGGATAAATAATCATGCTCATATTTTGAAAGCAAAAAATAAAGAAAATTTATACTTGTATTTTTCACTAGTTCATAAAAATATTTTATCTATATTAAATGGAGCAGGTCGTGCAAAATTAAATCAAGCAGATTTAAAAAAAATAAAAATACCATATCCTGAAGACAAAAAACAGAATGAAATAGCTAGAATATTATCTATGAAAGAAAAGCACATTAAACTTTTAGAACAAGAACTTGATCAATATAAGCAGCTAAAAAAAGCCCTTTCACAACTGCTTTTAACAGGCATAGTGAGAACCATGGAGGTAGATTGTGAAAACTGATGTTTATTTTGCCAAAAAAGACGGGATATTATTGATTGCTTATGAAAACCATAAGCAACAAAATGTTTTTTTGCAGGTTGAGTATGCAGATTTCGCTCCTCAAATAAGAGCACAACTTATATGTGACAAAAATTATAATATTGAAAAAATTATCACTAATGCTTATGAGTATCCGATTATAAAAAAAGAAAATATGGAAATCGGAGTTAAATATAAGCATATTTGGAAACCTTTAATGCAAAATAATATAGAAAAAGAGCTGGATTTTTCTGTACAAGAAGCTTATAGAGCCAAAAGAGATTTAGGAATACTTATTCAAAAACTGCAAGAAATTTTGTTATTTATTGAGCCATCTAATGAAGGATTAAAAGCATATAGCCACAAGGCAAGAGAACTATTGTTTTTAGCCTGTTCAGATCTTGAATGCAGTTTAAAAAAATATTGTTTTGAAAAAAATGACAGAATGAAAGATTATGTTAGATTAATTGATTATATAGATTTAACAAAATATAAATTATCTCTTGTCGGGTATTCAAATCCATATAAATGTTGTCCTTTTGAAAATTGGAATAAAAAAGAACCGTCAAAATCAATTCCCTGGTATTATGCTTATAATCAAATTAAGCATAATATCGACAAAAACTTCCATATGGCAACTCTTGAAAACTGTATTAATGCAATAGCTGCAAACATCATTTTATTTGCGGTCAGATATTCGGTTCGATATTTATATCATAAAGATGATGTTTGTTCTAATTTAATAAAAAGTTCTTTAGATTATAGAATTGAAAATAGTATGGATTTTTATATTCCAATTTATGAAGGTGAAAGAAGTTATTCCGGAGTATTTACAATGCCATACAGATTCCATAACGGACAAGTTGTCGAAAATAGCTATGACATAGGAAAACTTATTCCATTTGTTGAGAAAGAATTGTAAAATATAAGGAAATAATTATGACATTAAATCATTACCAATATAACGAAAGACCTGAAAGCCAAGAACCTGCAATCGAATTGCTTGAAAAATTGGGCTGGGAATATTTATCGCCGACTGACGCGGAAAAACAACGTGGGAATTTATATAATGTAATTTTAAAAGATGATTTGATGAACTTTTTAAAAGAGCAAAGATATGAGTACAAAGGTGAAAAATTCCAATTTTCTTCAAGCAATATTGCTCGTGCAATTTCTGATATAGATGTTCCTTTGCAGTCAGGATTGATGAAAACTTCAAAAGAAATATATGACCTTCTAATTTATGGAAAAAGCTATGAAGAAGATTTGTATGATGGCGGAAAATCCTCTTTTGATTTAAAATTTATTGATTGGGAACATCCTGAAAAGAATATTTTAAGAGTTACAGAGGAGTTTTCTGTTCAAAAGTTGGACCGCTCAAAAAGACGTCCAGATATTGTTTTAACAGTTAATGGAATTCCTCTAGTTGTAATCGAATGCAAGAAGTCTTCAGTTAGTATTGATGAAGGTATAAGACAAAATATTAAAAATTGGAAAGCTGATGAAATTCCACATTTATTTAAATTTATTCAACTGGTAGTTGCAATGAATTCACATAGTTTTAAATATGGAACCTGTGGAACAAAATTTGAGTTTTTTGTACCTTGGAAGGAAAAAGATACTGACTGGATGAATAAACAGTTAGAAGAATTAATTCAAGGAAGGCTTCCAAAAGAACAAGATAAAAATATAATTGCAATGCTTTCACCTGAAAGGTTGTTTGAAATAATACAATATTATACATTATACGATAATAATGTAAAAAAAGTTGCCAGATATCAACAATTTTTTGGAATTCGAAAAGCTATTAACCGTATTACACTAAAAGACGGCAAAGGAACAAGAAATGGTGTGATTTGGCATACACAAGGCAGTGGAAAATCATTAACCATGGTTATGCTTGTAAAAAAAATTATTGCAGTTTCTCAAGAAGAAAATTCTGATATAAAAAATCCTAGGTTTGTTCTTGTAAATGACAGAATTAATCTAGACAAACAGTTAAGAGATAATTTCTCTAATACCCAGATGAGTCCTGCAAGAGCAAAAACAGGCAAAGGTTTAATTGAATTATTAAAAGATGAGGGTGAAACTCTTATTACTACTGTTATTCATAAATTTGAAAAAGCAGCAAAACAAAAGACTAAATTAAATGACAACAACATATTTATTTTAATAGATGAATGCCATAGAACACAAAGTGGCAATTTTCATAATTTCATGACGGATGTTTTGCCAAATGCTGTAAAAATTGGATTTACCGGTACTCCATTATTAAAAACAGAAAAACAAAGTACATATGACAGGATTGGCCCGTTAATAGATAGTTATCCGATTAATAAGGCTGAAGAAGACAAGGTTATTGTTCCTCTTGTTTATGAAGGTCGTAAAATTCCGCAAAAAACTACAAGCGATGCAATTGATCAATATCTGGAACAAAGTCTAATTGGATTAACTGAGCAACAACAGGAAGATTTAAAACGTAAATATAGTAGATTTACAAGCATTGCTCCAACAATGCCTAGGTTGACTTGTCTTGCATATGCAATAAAACAGCATTATGAAAGATACATTAAACCAAATGGATTTAAAGCTATGATTGCAGAATCCTCAAGAGTAAGTGCTATTGAATTACATAAACTGCTAAAAAGCCTTGGTTTAAAAACAGCTGTAGTAATTTCCCCAGAAGCAAGAGCTGAAGGTGAAGAATTAAACAATAGTGATAAAGATAAAATTGCGCAATTTTTTAAAACCGAAATTGAGCCTTTATATGGAATGAATTATGAAGCTTATGAAGATTGGGCAAAAAATAGCTTTACCGATGGTGAAGATATTGATATTTTAATAGTAAAAGATAAATTATTAACCGGATTTGATGCTCCTATTGCACAAGTTTTGTATGTAGATAAATCAATGAAAACGCATAATTTATTACAAGCTATTGCTAGAGTAAATAGAGTTTTTCCTGGTAAAAAGAATGGGCGAATTGTTGATTTTTATGGTATTTTTGAAAATTTAACTTCTGCTATGGACTTATATTCAGATAAAGAATCTGGAATGAATCAGTTTGATAAAGACGATATTAAAAAAACTATATATGGACCGGAAGATGTAAAAAAAGAACTGTATAATAACTATAATCAAGTTATGCAATTTATTGCAGGACATAACACTGATGACACAGAAGAAATACAATTATTATTTAAAGATGAAGATATAAGAAAAGATTTTTATGAAAAACTATTGGATTTTTCAAATTCACTTGATACTGCAGTAAGTAATTATAATGTATATGAAGGAATTGGTATTGATGAAATTAAAAGATTGCAAAAAGATTATGTCTATTTGCAAAAATTAAGAAGTGGCATAAAACTTCGATATGGTGAGACTGTTGATTTTTCTGTTTATGAATCTTCCATTAAAAATTTACTGAACCAATTTGTTTCAGCCGAGGCTGATGAAATTGTAATAAATCCGCTTTATCTATCAGATAAAGCAACTATGGAAAAAGAATTAGAAAAGCTACCCTCTTCAAGGGCTAAAGCAGAAGCTATGGTATATAATATAGCAACAAGGCTGTCTGAGACGAGAGAAAAAGACCCGATTTTTTATAAAACATTTAGACAAAGATTAGACGAAACTATTGCAGAGTATAATAAAACAAGAAATGAAGAAGCTTATTTAGCACAAATGAAAGATCTTGAAAATGATTACGAAAAGGGATTTGTTGGAAATAAATATCCAACGGTTATTTCTGATGATGATGACGCTAAAGGTTTTTATGGAAATATAAAATTAGAATTAGAAAAAAATATCAAAATCTCAGAAAATGATGATATAGATAATCAATTGGGTATTTTGGCAATATTAATAAAAAATACATTTAGAAATTCCCAAAAACCAGGGTGGCAATATAATACAGTACTTATAAATAACATAAAACAAGAAATTGAAGATGCTATTTTTGATTTTGTAGATAATAATGGTATTACATTGGATATGGACCAACTAGATAAAATAGAAGAAGATATTTTAATGACTGCAAAGAGTATATTTTGATGAAAAAATATTATTTATTAAAAGATAAAAAAGGGTTCTTAATTGATATAGAACGTAAAAATATTAAAAACTATAATATAAGAATTTTGCCTGACAATAACATAAAGTGTTCAGTCCCAATGCAGACTACAGATGAAGAGATTTTCAAGTTTTTAAAATCTAAAGAATGCTGGATCTATAAACACAATGTCAGACAAGAAAAACTTCAACCATTACAAAATAAAGATATTTTGAAAAATGGCGGTTTTGTTAAAATTTTAGGACATTTTTATAATGTAAAAATCGAATCATCACAAAGTTTTAAAATCGTTTTAAATGATAGGAATATCATTTTTTATACAAATCAAGTTGATAATATTGATAAGAAATATCGAAATTTTGCAAGAAAAAATATGCAAGAATATTTTGAAAAGGTAATAGAAGTTTTTTATCCAATAATAAGAAAATATAATAAACCTAAACCAATATTAAAAATTAGGAAAATGAAAACATGTTGGGGAACTAGTAATCCTGAACAAAATGTAATTACTTTAAATGAATATTTATATTCCGCATCTCCTTATTGTATTGAATATGTTGTGCTGCATGAATTAACTCATTTTTTATACACAAATCATGATAAACAATTTTTTGATTTCATAAGTATTCATATGCCAGATTGGCAAGAACGAAAAAACAAATTAAATACAGATTTTAATGTATAAACTTGCTTTTATCTTGATTTTAAGTGATGAATACGACACCTAAAAA
>CALUXX010000016.1 GCA_944324845.1 Candidatus Gastranaerophilales bacterium
ATTAAAAAGGGAGAAAATATGGAATTACCTATTGAACCTGAAAAGCCTATGAAACCTCGCTTAATGACACAGGATATAACCAAAGAAACATTAGCTTATCTTATGAATATAAATAGTAAATTTCATCTAGGTTTAGCGATATATGTTGACGAATTAGCTGGATTTATAAAAAGTTGGAATCAATACAAACGTGGAGGCGGGAATGATAAAGAATATTTCTTAGCTTCATGGTCAAGAGAACGTCAAAATATAGTTCGTAAAAGTGATAAATCAGACTATACTTTTGACGCAAGTCATAATATAGTTGGTGGAATTCAGCCTAAGGTATTATATGAAACTCTTTTCGGAAAAGGTATAGAGTGCTATAACGGAATGATTGAAAGATGGCTATATTGTTGTAGTGAACACAAGGAAACTGGATTTTTATATAATTCTGATGAAGAATATGACCTTTCTCCTTTCACTGAAATTTGCAAAAAAATCTTTTCAAATGTTGTATTAAATCCTGAAATCAGACATGTTTACTGTTTTGATAATAAAGCAAAAGCTATGTTTCAAAAATTTAGAACTAAAATAGTACATTTAAAGCAATCGGGGAAATATGACGATATAACACAGTCATATCTAGAGAAACAAACCCGTTATACCGCTCGTTTAGCACTAATACTTCATTGTTTGCATAATCTTGAAGAAAAATCTATCACATCATTTGATGTTTATAATGCAATAAAACTATTTAGATATTTTAAAAGCTGTTTTGAAGTAATTACAGACAATAAGCTTAATTATGATAAATACGAAGAACGTGTATTGAACTTTATAAAGCGAAAAAATTTAAAAATAGTTTCCCCTTCAGATTTATTCCGAAATAATAAAAGTAAAATTAAAGATGCAAAAACCGCAAAGGTTATTTTAGAAGGTCTTGCTAACAAAGGGTATGGGCGAATGGTAAAGGCTAGAAATGGAGTATCATTCGTCTATTACGAAAGTTAGGCTATGTTGTAGGGTGACACTTCAAAGCTGTTGCCCTACATTCTTCTTTAAGAAAATGAGATTTGGATTTGTGGAAAAGGGAGATAATAAAAATGATAAGAAGGAAAATACAATGGCATTTTATGAACAAATTTCTAAATATACATACAGATTAATAGTTTGTCAGGGTTATGATTCTAAGGGCAAAAAGTTACGTAAAAGAAAAACAATTAAACTAGATGAGACATTGACCGCAAAACAGGTTGAAAAAGAACTTAATCGTCAAATGGTTATGTTTGAGAATGAAGTCTTGAACGGGATTTACTTAGATGGTGAAAAGATAACTTTTGCTGATTTTACCCAAAGATGGCTTACTGATTATGCTGAGAAAAATCTTGCACTGACAACTCTACAATCTTATAGAATTATTTTAAACAGGATATTACCTGCAATCGGGCATATTAAACTTAGTAAATTACAACCACATCATCTGATACAGTTTTACAACAATCTTGATGAAGAGGGGATGAGGTTAGATGGTAGATTTACTCCTACAAAAGCTCTGATAAAATATCTTGAGCCACTGACGATTTCTCACATAATTAAAACTACAGGTATATCTTCTAAAACTTGCAGAAGGTTAAAGACAGGCATGGCAACAAATTATAGCACGGCTCAAAAGCTATGTGATTGCTACAAATTAGATTTCTGTAAAATGTTTGAGGGGAATAAAGAAAAGAAATTAAATAGAAAAACAATCAAAAATCATCATATTGTTATTCACTCAATATTATCTACAGCAGTTGACTGGAATATCATTATGAATAACCCTGCGGAAAGAGCAAAACCTCAGAAAGTAACAAAGCCACAGGCGAAGTATTATAATGATGAACAAGTTGCAGATATGCTCAAATGCCTAAAAAACGAACCATTAATGTATATGACTATGATTTATCTTGCAATAGATATAGGTTTAAGAGAGGGTGAACTTACAGGTTTGAAATGGGAAGATATAAATTTTGATACCTCCCAAGTTAATATCAATAAACAAAGACATTATATTAGGGGACTTGGAAATGTTGAGGGGCGACCTAAAACAGATGCAGGTGTCAGAATTGTTACGGCTTCAAAAACTGTAATATCACTATTAAAAGAATACAAAAAGCAACAGAATGAGAATAGACTTAAATTTGGAACTGCTTGGAAAAATGGGAAATATGTGTTTCTTCATGAAGACGGAAGTCCTATAAGTACACAGTTGCCGTATAAATGGTTTACAAAATTCTTAAATCGTCACAACTTACCTAAAATAACATTTCATCAGCTTAGACACACAAATGCAAGCCTGCTAATTTCATCAGGTGAAGATATTGTAACCGTAAGCGGACGACTCGGGCATGCAGATAAAAACGTAACCCTAAATACTTACTCGCACATTATCAAATCCAAAGAAGCTCAAGTCGCTAATAAAATGGATGAGTTTTATAATAAATTAAAACTTTGTAATAATTAAAACATTTATTCTAAAATATATGCTATAATTAACTGTGTTAATTTTTATAGTTTTTTGAAAGAATTCAAATGGTGTATGATTATATTGAAGGCAAAAAAAGAATAAAGAATATCTTAGATAATCATTTGGAAATTATTGAAAAAACATATGTCCCAAATGAAAATGATTTTACTTTTGATAATGCTTACAAAGTTTGGATATCCTCTATATTTGTTGATATAAGAAATTCAACAGAATTATTTACTAGTGAGAATAAATCTGTTGTTGCAAAAATTATAAAATCATTTACCTCTGAAATTATAGAAATTTTAAGAGATAGTAATGAATGTGAAGAAATTGGTATTAGAGGTGATTGTGTTTATGCAGTATATTCCTCTCCAAAACAACACCATGTTTATGATATTGCCGATAAAACCTATTGGATAAATACTTTATTTACAATGTTGAATACATTATTTCAAGGTAAAGGATATCCGACTATAACTGCAGGCATAGGAATTTCAACAGCTGAAGAATTAGTAATTAAAGCTGGCAGAAAGGGGATTGGCATTAATAGTAAGGTTTGGATTGGTGATGCAGTAACTAAAGCCTCTAAATTATCTTCTTTAGCAAATAAAGATAAAATTGGACCAATTGCATTTTCAAATTGTACCTATATCAATATTATTGACAAATTAACAGAGAATAATTCTCAAGCTCCAACTTGGTTTACTGTTGCACATCATAACCAATTTGGGAAATATTATCATGGAAGTATAATTATAACAGATTTTAAGACGTGGATTAATGAAGGGATGCCAATATGAATGAAGTAGATATGAGAAACAAAATTGCAGCAGAACGAATCTCTAAAATTAACGAAGGAATAATGAAAGCCTTTGATAATATTATGTTCCAACAAAATAAAATGGATAATAAGGCTTTTATATTTATTGGTTTTTTAAGTGTTCTGCTTGGAATTATTAATAAAGAACAAATCTTAAATACTCCCATTAATTGGATTTTAGGTATTACAATATTTATATTAGCATTATCACAAATACCTTTAACAAGTAAACTGAGTACAAATATTTTAAACTTAATTATTAAAAAAGAATTAGAATTTGAGCATAACATT
>CALUXX010000017.1 GCA_944324845.1 Candidatus Gastranaerophilales bacterium
ATATCCACTGCCAAAAATAATAAAATTACTTATGAGCAGATGGAACAAATTGCAGCTGCTCCAGAAGAAATTAAATCAAGAGTTTTAGAAGAAAATAAAACCGTAGAAGATTATATCAAAGAATTTCCTTTACAATCTATTGAAACAAGCCCCGAGCTATCTGCAATATTTTCTGAACCTCAATTTAATTCTGAGTTATTAAATGAAGAAACATTTGAAAAAGTAAGCGATATTGCAAATACTTTAATTGATGAGGCAATACCTGAAAGATATAAAGATAACGAAGATTATAGGACATATGTTGTTAAAACTTTTGCGTCTGACATAATTAAAAAAATATATGTTAGCGCATTTAATCCTGATTTAATCAATGCTGACGGTTCAATTGATAAAGAAGATTTAAAAGAAATAACTCTTAATTCATTATTAAATTTTAATCCTGTAAGTGTTGAAGATGAAAGAAAACAAGTTGTAAGAAAAATACAAAAATCTATAAATACAAATACAGCATATGTATTGAGAAAATATATTGCAGAAAAATTATCTAAGATTTCATTAGATGATTTTAGACAAGCTGAGGCCATTGTTAATCTTGGCAAGGCAGGATTAAACTGGCGTATTGATGCTGCAAAAGATATTGCTGATTTAGATAGTGTTAGAAGCGGCGAGACAACATACGGTGAATTATGGAACGGAAAGGGTAAGTTCTCCGGAATTGACCAATTCTGGGCTAATTTTGTAAAATATGCCAAAAAATACAACCCTGCGGCTCTCACAATTCTTGAATTAACAAGTCTTGCTGATTTTTATAAATGGAATGATGTTAAATCAATGAGAAATTTCTCGCCAGATGATACAAATAATTTTATTGAAAAAACAGCAGGATCTCTTGATGTGATTGCTAAAAAAGCAAAAGGTGGCAAAGTTGATAAAGATGGCTTTTTGGCTGCAGCTAATGTTTTAAGGACAGGTAAAATTAATGAAGAAGACAAAAAGGCCGTTCTTGATATTTGCGACAAATATTATGAGCCGGATAAGACCAGAGCCGGATATTTTAGTGAATCAAATAACGCTGATGAAAACAGAACAAAGGTTTTAAACCTCTTTGGCGGGTTGGTTTCCAAAGTTGGTTTGGATGATGATTATTATCCGACATTCTATGAAAATCATGTAGCTTACGCCAAAGAACAACGATTTTTAGAATACACAGGTGCTACGACAGGTTCAAATTACGATAAATATTTCAATAACTTATCTATGTTTGCAGGTGTTAACCCTGAAAGATATGAAAATGTTGATAGTAAAGCAGGTAATGTTGCACACTTAAAAAATCAAACTGAGCATTTGATGAGATTTTCTCAACCTCATGCTACAATATTTTCTCATACTTTCTATGAAAACCATGATAAACCTCGTTTAATGCATCATTTGCCATTGGATTCGAAATTATTCCATGCAGGCAATTTGGAAAATTGTTCAGATGAACAAAAGAAACTGGCTACAGAAATTACAGGTAGAACTGATTATAAAAAAATCAATTCAAAAGCGATTGCTGTTGCTGAAGTGATGAAAAAAGCTATAGAAAAACAATATGAAAATAATCCGGAAATTAAAAATAAATTATTAGCTGCTCTAAGGGATGTTACAAATGGGGCTAAAGGACCAAATGGCAAACCCGATTTTAACAGAGCAGATAAATTCGGTTCAATGGCTTATGAAGATTCTTTGCCTGTTATATTTAAAAGAGCAGGCATGTATGATGTTAGCGCTATATTGAATATACGTTATAACATGTTAGCTGATTCAATGAAGTTGGAACAATCAGTGTGGGAAGTAATGAATGCTGTTGTTGGTACACCTACTTTGTTTAATGGTGCAGAATTTGCTCAAACCGGTAATGAAACACCATCTAAAAATGTTTATCAGGCAAACAGGGGCGAAATTCTTCATGGCCTAAAAAATGATAGAAGATATAAACCTCATTATGACAAAATGAAGGCTATTTCATCATTATATAAAAATCCTCAATTAAGCGCTTTAAGAGAAGGATACCCAATATCTTTAAATATAGATAAGCAAGATAACCTAGATATGTGGCCAATGTTGAAATATGATGAATTGGGTTCAAAAGTTGTAAGTGTTATTACTTCTAATCGTATGCCAAAAGGACATGAATCAAGATTGGGCGCAGATCTTAATGAAATCCATGAAATTGATTCAATTGAAATTAAAGATGAAAATGGTCTTTCAGGGCTTCCTGATGGCACAATCCTAAGAAGAAAAGTATATGATGAAGAACAAGCCAAATTTGTGGATGATGACATTGATTATATTGTTGAAAATGGCAAGATTAAATCTACAAAAGGAAAAATAAAAGTTGATGATACAGTATTAACTTTCTATGTGCCTAATCCAAGACTAGAAAAACATAAATATATGCCCGTATACAACGGTGCACACTAAAAATTAAGCCTCCTTTTAAGGAGGCTTAATTTATATTATATTAACCATGAAGTCTTCTTTTAGAGCTTCTATGACATGAGGGTTAATTAATAAAGAAGAACATTGTGCAAGATAGATATTGATTTCTTCGTTTAACAATGAAAGAATTGCGTCTATGCTTGAAAGATTGCATTGAGAGAAAAATATTGTGGTTTTAATGTTTTTCTCTTTTAAATATTTTATTGATTTAATTAAAATATCTTCTTCCAAAGGATAATTAAATGTGATTATTTTTTTGTTTTTGTATTCTCCAATGTAATTGTCATCAGGTTTTCCTGCAATCAAAATAACTTCTTCGTTTTCTATATTTTCAAGAGTTTTTTCAATTTCTTTAATATCATAAGTAATTTTAAGATATTTTTTCTCTTGATTTTTATTGAAACCGTCAATATTTAAACAGGAGCTAATTAATGGCTCATAGTTATCGTTTTCAATATCGAATACTTTTTCAAAAGAAATCAGTTTGTTTGAAAAAATTTCACCGCGATATAGTGTGTCAATTTTTTGTATAAAGTTTTTTGTTATCAAAATTGACCCTGGGAATATTGAAAATTCATATTCTGTGTTATCTTTTCCGAGATGTCCTTTTAAAAATTTATTATTTTTAAAATACGGATAAAAATGAGCCAAAATTAATGCGCCGTTTGTGTAAACGTTTATTGGTGTTTTGGGATCGTATTCTTCCAGAGCTTTTAAAACATGTTCAAGTTCATCAAGATCGTCTCCTGAAACAAGAATAGAGTGCCCTTTTTGCGGATTAGTGAGAATAGAAGCACTTTCTTTATTTCCATATTTTTCTTTGTATATTGAATCAAGTTTTTCTTTTAAAACTGCTGAAATATTTGAAAATTCTTTTATTCTTCTTATGATTTTTTCATCTCTAATGGAATATCCATTGGTTAGCGCAAAAAATCTTATAACATCATAATCAAAATCGTTGAAATTTTTATCAAGTTTTTTGATTTTTACAATATTGATTGCGCAAAGTTTTGCTTGAAGCGTTATAAGTTCGAAAAGACGTTGTTTTTTTCTGTCGCAGTCTTTTTGTTTGTTCATAAGTGTATTTTGTGAATAGTTGATTAATTCTGAAATAGTTGTTTTATCGTCTATTTTTAAATTACAATTAATAACTTCGTATGGGAACTTATGAACTGAACAGTAGTTTGTGTATTTTTCTTTAGTTTCTTCTTTTATATTTTGCAATTTTTTAATTAAGCTTAAATATTTGCTTTGATTGAAACTTGTGTTTATTAAAAATGTTGATAGAGTTTCTATTACAACATCCATGATGTTATTGTTCAAAAAGCCAAATTCTTTCAGCTTAACAAGATAATATGATATATCTCTTAATTG
>CALUXX010000018.1 GCA_944324845.1 Candidatus Gastranaerophilales bacterium
CACCGCGGCCCCCCCCCTGCCCGGCCGGGGGGGGGGGGGGGGGGGGGGGGGGGGCGAAACCCTTACTGCTAGCCCTCTTTGCCGGATGTGTAGTTTTCACATCGGCATCTGCAGTATATGCGGATGAAAATTCTGTAACTGTCCCGGCTTTAGATAAACTCCACAACTCCGGAACATTGATTCCGGGAACTCAAAATACTTATCCTGCAAGCGAATACACCTTAACAGAAGTTGAGCCTGCGGATATTGAGAACTTAGCACCTAATGTAATTAAAATTTATGACCCGAACAGCGGAGATTCGGAAGTTCATTATTATGAAATCGGGTTTAAAAATCCTGTATATGGAGAAGGAACGGAAGAAAAATATTACATCTGGTCAAAAGATGCAGCCGGAGTAAAACTTGTTGAAACCCAGAATTCTGCGGATGCTGTTCTGACATTGAAATATACCCCGGGAGATACTGCTGCGCCGGTAAAAAACTCTTCGGGACAGACGATTGAAAATATAAACGAAATTTATATAGAACAGGATATTAAAAATATTATTTCTGCAGGCGGAACGATTAACAATTTATCCGGAGTATTCAAGGGAAATTCTTTTGAAATAACAAATGATGACGATTACAACTATTCTGCAATAATTTCGGAATACGGCGGGAACATCAAGAACATAAACTCAAGTTTCATAGGCAATACGGCAAAAATTCTGACAGATAACAAGGTTATTTACGGTGCATTTATTAAGGATTTGTCTAATATTGAAAACATTTATTCAGAATTTATCGCAAACAATGTGCAGACAAATTCCGCAGCAATAAACGGCGGCTTGCTGGAACTTTCGGATAAAGGAAAACTAAGCAGCCTGACTTCTGATTTTATGCTGAACGGCGTAAATTCCGTGAGCGGGGCTATTGAGGGTGTTGTTTTAGCAAACGACGGAACAATAGCGAACATAGATTCTTCAAGGTTTATCGGCAACTACGGAATTTCGGAAAGCGGAAATGTATCAGGCGGTGCAATCTATAACAGCCGCGGCGGAATAGACAAAATAACAAACAGTTTGTTTGAGGGCAACTATGCAATCTCATCCGGCGGAACAGCACTGGGCGGAGCGATATATAATATCAACCGCATAGATAATATTGAAAACAGCATTTTCACGGACAATTACACCTCTTCAAACAGCGGGAAAGCGCAGGGCGGAGCAATTTATACGGATTCAAGCCTGAAAATCTCGGCTGCAGACGGCAAACTCACGGAATTTACGAACAATTATGTTATTAATAACGGAGTAAAAGAAAATCAGGCGATATATGTATCATCTGACAGAGCGTCATTGACATTTGAAGCCACAAACGGCGGCAGAATACTGCTCAATGACATAATAAACGGTGCAGAAGGCTACAATGTCAAATTAACAGGTGACGGAAGCGGGAAGATTTCGATTTACAACCAGATATTGAACGCTGATATAGAGGCAATGTCAGGGGCAGACATTGATTTTGCCGATGGAGTGCACACCGATTATAACTTTTTGACCATGAAAGCGGGAGATGGCGCAGTATTCAGCATTGATGCCGATTTCACGGACAAAACTTCTGATACATTGACACTCGGTGCGGGTTCGCAGGGGATAATTTATATCGACGACCTGAATATAACAGGTGATTTGCCTGCGGAAGGTTCTGTAATCATACAGATATTAACGGCGCCGGATACAATATCAATCGGGCTGACAGACGAGTTAAAAGCGCAGTTCAATACCCGTGAAGAATATGGAGAAGCCTACACCGAATCAGACCAAGTAAAAGCATCATCCAGCTGGAGTGATGAATACAACACACACACTTATCAGGATTACATACAGCGGGAAATCAAAGCAGTAACAAGCGGTGCAAACCGTACGGGTGCAGACAGTATAGAATATTCTGCGCAAATCCAGACAGACGATGTTATAACAGAATCCATGGGGGATACCCTGAACATTCTGGCGCAGGATTTGACGGGAACAAGGAATTTCACGGCAGAAACAGCGGATGATACATATACCTTGACAGAGGACGGCGGAGAAGTAACGACCGGAACGCTCACGGTATCGGGGATAGTCGATGGGGACAAAAAATCAACCATAGATGCATCGGGGCACAAACTGCTGACCGTCTCGGGTTCGGGTGCGAATGTAACATATAAAAACCTCAATATTACAAACACCGCACAAACAGACGGAGCGGTGCTGAATATCACATCAGCGGATGCAAAAGCGACACTGACAGGAAAAGTTGATATAAATTCAACTGCCCAAAACGGAATAGTGAATAACGGCACGCTTTCTATTTCAACAAATACTACCGAAATTAACACAAACACAAGCATAATCGGAGAAGGAACACTGACAACGGTGAACTCTGTCACCTTGAATATGACGGGCGGTTCGTCAATCACACAGGGAATACTTAATCTGACGGGCGGAACAATAACTCTGGATTCGGGAGATATCACAGCAGACACAATAAATATGTCGGGCAACGGCACCCTGACACTGGGGGATGAGAGTGTTTTGACAGCCGGTTTGATTGATATAACATACGGAAAAGTGTATGTCACGGCGGACAATCTGCATGCTGATGTAAACCTTCACCATTATAACTCTGCTAACAACGCTGCGTTATATCTTGATTCGGGCACATTGACCTCGGATGTATCGGGAGAACGCGGGGTTCTTCATATCACGGGGAATGTAATCAACGATGCGGTTATTTCCGTATCGAATGTATATATGGATACGGAAAACGCTGTTCTCACAACAAATGCTGACAATCTTCAATCAATCGTAAACAACTTTAAGACGGGCAGTACACTTGTTCTGACAGGCGGAACGGTTACAAAAAATATCGCCGGTCAGACCAATGTCACGGGTGATGTTACTGTAAATTCATCTATAAGCGGCAAATGGACAGTCGCGGAAGGGGCTTCTGTCACAACAGATGATGTCGGCTTGCTGAAATGGGATAACCAGATGCAAAACAGCGGCACAGTCAACCTGAAAGGCGGAACAATCGGTCACTCCAGGGATATAATCGGCGGAACGATTAACATACTTGGAGATGTAAATTTCGGGTCATATTTTCAGGGGAAAACCTTGAATGTAGTAGAAGGTGCCGCTTTAACTATTGGCGGGAATTGCCTTAGAGCGGATAAGATTGTCAATGACGGTGTAATTACTGTCAAGGGCGGCAACCAGCATATACAATCAACTTATGTGCTCAATCCTATAACAGGCTCGGGGTATATGGAATTTGCGAGCGGGGCATCATATATAAATGTTTTAATAGATCAGGAAGTGCACATTTTGGATGGCGGAACACTTATCAATGTCAGCGGTGAGTGGTTAGGTGCTGATGTAACAGTAAACGAAGGCGGAACATTACAATTTGAAGGTAATAACACATTATCTCAATCCGTAACAGGGGATGGCAGAGTATATGTTCACAGCAACACCACAACAAACGAAGGACTTATCGATGTTGCAGGCGGGATAGATGTCAGAGGAAATTTATATACCGATGCGGATAAGATAGGAAATAGCGAAGTCAGAACAACAGGTCTTGTCATCTTCACGGGCGGGACAATTAAAAACACCGTTAGTGGTACAGGATATACAAGAATTAATACGGATTCAAGTGTTATATCAGAGGCAGTAATTTCGACAACAAACCTTCAATTATACAACCGCTCCACACTTACAATAGATGCAGACAATATCCTGTCCGCAACTGTTACCATGAATGCGGGTTCAAACTTAATCCTCGGAGACGGTACTATTGATTATGACATATACGGCGGAGCAAATGACAGAACAGTCACTATTGCAGGGAATGTAAAAACCTCCGACAGGCGCATAAATCCTGCGGTTGTTATTCAAGAGGGCGGAGTTCTTACCACTGATATTGATTTATTAAGGCAGAATGTCACAAACAACGGCGACCTGTATCTCACGGGATACTTGGGCAAAAAAATCAGCGGTACGGGCACAACCCACATAACAGGCGAGGGGCTTGCTTTCAACAGCCAGAATTCCTCTATTGACGGCACACTTGATTTGAACAACGGAATTTTCTCAACTGCCGCTGATAATACTGCCAGAACCTACAATATAAACAAACTTACGGGCAAGGGTGATTTTGGACTTGATGTAAACCTTTCCGCAAACCAGAAATCAGACAGAATAAACATCACAGACACCGCATCAGACGGTATTTTGAATATAGCATACATCAATCTGCTGAATATGCCGGCTCCGGATGAATTAACGGATTACGGCATAATACAGGTGCTCTATGGCGGCTCGGGAGCACAGCTTACATTGGATGAGGCTTTGCGGAATTTTTCTGTCGCAGTTTACAGAGAACACGAAGATACTGCAGAGGCTGATGTATTTTTTGACACAGCATATAACAAATATTTCCAAAACGGGGTTGTAACGGGGAATATTGCACTTGCAACAAGCGAATCAACAAACGACAGTATTCATGTTAACAATGTAATCACACAATGGGGTGAAGAACAGTCCGTGACAGGCAACCTGCTTGCTGCATGGAATCAGCTTTCATCAGAAAATGAAAAGTTTTTCAGATTCAGAACCGCTAATGATGTTTATAAAGTTCCGTCAGCATCTGAAGGAGAAGCGGCAGCAGCGGGCAACCTCGGAACAACCGCCTCCGGAACCCTGAATATTGTTGGTGTTGCGGCGGAAACAGCAGAAGGCGAACCGGAGCAAAAATCCATCATCAATATGAACGGCGCATCAGGCTTTGATATGACTAATGCCAATACAAAAATCAATATCTCCGATGTTACGATAGAAAACGCAAACATTAGCGTAATCCGGTCAACTCAAGCAACAAACTCAATCGGAATAATTGATGAAGAAGGACATGTTTCAGGCGGTATAGTGAATGTAGATTTTCTGAATAACTCACGTACGGAATCAACTACTTCAAATATAGACACAGGCATGTTGTATTTCACAAACGGTACGATTTCGCAGATTATTGATTCGGCATTTAAGGAAAACTCTACGGTGCTTGCCAATACCGACACACTGTATTCCAAACCGCATGCAACAGGTGCAGCTATATTTCTTAGAAATACGGATTTAGGCTCTGCACTCACGGGAGAAGGCGGAATTATAAATTCTGTATTTGAGGGCAATTCGGTTACGCTGAAAGGTTCAAACGAATATGCCCAAGGCTCTGTTTTATTTGCTGATTCAAAGTCATATATTTCTAATATTAAAGATTCTGTGTTCAAAGATAACACTACAGTGTCAGAAAACGGTTATGCAAGAGGCAATGTCGTAATCGCAGGCGGTTCAACCGTTCATAATATTGAAAATACAAAGTTTATAAATAACAGAGTTACGGGTTATTCAAATGAAAGCCGCGGCGGGGCGGTTCATGTATCACAATCCACAATTGATATAATAAAAGACTGCCTGTTTGAGAATAATTCAATATTTAATACTGCAGGAAATGCGTATTACGGCGGAGCAATCCATACTGTCGACAGTATAATTGGAGAAATCAACAATACAGTATTCAAAAACAACACTGCCTATGAAAGCGGAGCACTTTATTTTGACAGCACTAATTCCGATACTCTGATGAATATAAAAAATTCGGAATTTACGGACAACACTGCAGTAAGGGCTGCCGGTGCCGTATTGCTGAATGATGGTAAGTTTGATAATATTACAGATACTGATTTTATAAATAACCGGGTAGTTTTTGATGCCGGCACCAATACGGAAAACTATGCAGGTGCATTGGCATTTATAAATTCAAAAACCACCGTAAACAATATGTCCGGATTGACTTTTCAAAATAACGGAATCACATCAAACAACACAGGATCCATGTACGGCGGCGGTTTCTATAACAATTCTGGTACAATCACTTCTTTAACAGATTCAACCTTTACGGGCAACTATATTGATGCAGCGGCAGGCTATTCCTGCGGCGGTGCTTTTAATACCCGCTTCGGAAAAATCGGTACAATGTCCGGTTTAACCTTTGACAGCAATTATATCAAAGGAGTTGAGACAGTCGGCGGTGCAATTTATATAAATGCTGGCACAACAGGCAGCCTGACAGGTTCCGTATTTACAAATAACTATACAGAAGCCACCACCAGAGGATCTTATGGCGGAGCACTATACCTGAGCAGTGCAACCATAGAAGATAAACTCGACAATCTGACATTTGAAAAAAATTATACAAAATCAAATGCTAATAATGCCTATGGCGGGGCTGTCGGTACGACTGGCGGGAAAATTGAAAATTTCACCAATTCAATCTTTACCGGTAACTACGCAGAAGGAAATAATGCCTATGGCGGAGCACTACACGCTACCGGCACAACTATTAATAACATTGAAGGGTTAGAGTTTAACGACAACTATGCCAAAGCAAACAACGGAGCTATTTACGGCGGCGCAATGTGTGCTTACTGGGGTACAATCAAAAACTTTAAAGATGTAACCTTTACCAATAACCACGGGGAAGCAACGGGCGGTTCTTACGGCGGTGCACTACATGTGCGCGACAGGCAAGTAATAGAAAACTTTGAAAATGTGACTTTTGAAAATAACTATGCCCTCAGCACAAATAGCGAAGCACAGGGCGGTGCGCTTTATATGGGAGATTCAACTGTTAATTTTTCTAACGGCATTGTCAATTCAAGTTTTATCAACAACTATGTTGACGGAAAATCAACTAACTCCCATGGCGGCGCAATTTTTGTCGGCGCGAATTCCCTTGCTATTATTGCAAAAGATAACGGACTGTCAGAATTTACCGGCAACTACAGGATAATAGGCGGAGATGAAACCACAAAAGAAAATGAAGCGATTTTTGTCTGGGCTAATAACCTAACTCTCACTCTCAAAGCCAATACAGGCGGTACAATTTTGATGAACGATATCATAAGAGGCGGCAACGGCACTCAAACCGCCGCTCTCACAGGCGACAGCACAGGAGTAATCAAACTCTTTAACCATATTGACAACATGAAAGTCACTGCAAACAATGTCAACATTGAAACCGCAGACGGCAAAACATTTGATTATGATTTCAACAAACTCACATCTGAAGATACGGCAAAATTCAAAATCGATTTTGACCGCACAAATGCCGCCGCAGACAACTTCACAGTCGGTACGGATTCTTCAGGTGTCCTCTATATCGACAGCCTCAATGTGCTCGGCTCTGCCGATGAAAACAAAACCGTACAAATTCTGAAAGCCAAAGATGATAAAATCCAGCTTGCACTCAACAGCGAAAATATCCACCTTGAACAAGATTTGATTCTCAATCTCGGCGATACCGTCTATAATGATGCAATTTACCACCAGAATGAAGGCTACACCCTCGCAACTACCGCAACAACAAACGACAGTATTACTTATCTTGCCGAAAAAACCTATGACGGGCTTGACTTAATCACTAAATCAACCCTCAACGAAATAAGAAACTTTATTTTTAACAACACTTCAAACTACCTTGCCGCAGCAGATATCTCGGATGCCGCCGCAGGAACTTTGAATATTACGGGTATTGAAGGCGAAACTCTGCCGCTGATTGATTTCAACGGGCATAAAGCGTTCACTCTGACAAACGAAAGCACACTGAATATCACAGATACCCAGCTTGCAAACGCAAAAGATAACACCGTTATCAATATCCAGAACGAAAACGCACAGGTAAATATCGACAACGCAAAAATTAACGGTAATATTACGGCATCAGGCAGTCAAAGCATTAATATAAACGGAAACGCAGACTTTGCCGGCACAATTCAAGGCGCGCAGGTCGTTCTCAATGACGGCACCGTTTCTATGAAGCAAAATACCTTCCAAAATACCAATTCCTTCACCGCAAACGCAGGACATATAAACCTTGCAAACGATATTACCGGTGAAAATTACATCTTCTCCGACCTGACTTCTGCCGCCGATACAGGGTATATAATTGATTTAGATGTCGAAAATAAACTCTCTGATACTATTACCGTTCAAAACGGCTCCGGTATAATTACTATTGATGAAGTTAATTACCTGAACACTCCGGGAGATAGACAGGAATTTACCCTGAAAATCTTAGATACTCCGGATGACAGCATTCAGCTTGCCATCGCAGAAGATTTGGAAAACCTCTTCTATCAGGAAATCTCAAGAGTTGAATCGGATAAAATTCAAGAAAATACGGGTTTTTCACATATTTACTACGACAGAGAAAGAAAAGGCGAACTCCAGAGCCAGATTACACTTGCTACAACAACTACAACAAACGACAGTATTAATTTCAGCCTGCAGGAAGTCTGGGAAGATTCAACCACAATAGTTAACCCGACAGGCGACACCCTCAAACTTGTCGCAGGTGCCGAAAATATCGACAATAAAACCTTCTCATCCCAAAATGCCGCAGAAATCTATCAGGTTACAGACGATATCGGCAAAATCGCACAAGGTGAATTTGATATCACAGGCACAAGTGATGACGGCAATATGTCAACTATTAACTTTAACGACTACAAAGGTCTTGAAGTCGGTGAAAATTCAACCCTCGCCATTACGGATACTCGTTTGACAGGTAGTGATAATGTTATTCATGTAACGGATTCTACAGGGGTTGTAGAACTTGACGGCGCAGTAATCGACGGTGATATTACGGGCGATGAAAAATATAACCTCGTAATAAACAGCAACCATACCACAACCGTTAACGGAAATATAGAAAACGCTGATGTTACATACAGCAAAGGCAATCTCATCTTTGCCGAAAATACCTTTGCCGCAGATAATACAACCCTCAATGTCACCGGCGGACAGGTGTCTGTTGATAACAGCATTATAGAACAATATGTTGTCAATAATCTTCAATCTTCTACCGGTGCAGTTTATTCTCTTGATGTTGACCTCAGCCAGCGGGTAGCAGATACCATTACAGTCGGAGCCGATTCAGCAGGCCCTATCGTACTTTCTGCCTTCAATATGATTGGAGTTCTCGAAGGAATTTCTCCTGATGAAACTTATACAATCAAAATTCTTAATGCTCAAAATGATAATACATATCTGGATTTGTCAGATACTATTAAATCCCAGCTCGCTCAAGGAGATACTCATTTAGGCTACGAAAGAATACTTCTGGGTACAGATCCTATAAATGCACACAGTTCATGGGATGATATCTATAATATTAAATACCAGAACAATGAAATCCGCGGTGAACTCGATTTGTTTACTCAAAAGACAAAAAATGACAGTATTTATTTGTACAATATTCATATTGGAATAAGCACGGAAGAAGAAAATATCGGCGATACGCTAAAACTGGTTAACCAATTAGACGAAGCAAACAGAAGTTTCAAAACAGACGATGCCTCAAAAACCTACCAGTTATCCGATAACATAGGCTCAAGCGCATCCGGAACTTTTGATGTAACAGGTGCGGCTGATGAAAATGGAAATATCTCCGCTATCAATATGAACCGCCATACAGGTTTTGTTATTGATAAAGCCGACAGTGTTTTGAATATTTCTAATATTAAATTCCAAAATCTGAATTTTGCAGACAATACGCTAATTGATATTACGAATGAAAACGGCACCGCTAATCTGAACAATGTTACAGTGGAAGCCTCTAATAACCTGAATGCCATAAATAATGACGGCAGCCTCAATATGACAGGCGGAAATGTCGTTTTGAACAGCGGTATCACAGGCGCAGGAAATATGTCCGTAACAGGAGATGCGGATGTCAAACTTTCTAACAGAGCAAACATTGTACAAAATAATATTAATGTAATTGACGGCAGCCTGACTATTGAAAATAACAGTTCCGTTGAAGGTGCTCTTAATATCGACAAAAACGGTTCCGTCACAACCGCAGCAGAAGGCATTACATCAGATGTCGCAAACGGCGGTAATATAACATTTACCGGCGGAACTTTAACCAATAATGTTACAGGCGGTGGAACAACAAATATTAAAGGCGAAGTCGTTAACAACGCTCAAATTTCTAATAATGTCGATATTCAATCCGGCAAATTAACCTCCGGCGCAGAACAAATTACAGGTTCTATAAATAATGATGCCAATCTGGTTCTTGACGGTAATTTAAATAAAACAATCACCGGAAACGGTACAACAACAGCAAACAAAACCTTAACTCTGGCTCAAGGAGCAGGTATTGACGGCACCCTCGATTTGAATAATGCAGCAATTTCAACAACTGATTCATTTATATCGGATTATGAAATCGGAACTATGAAAAATAACGGCTCCTTCTCAATTGATGCCGATTTTGCAACAGGCTCCGCAGATAAATTTATTACGGGCAATACATCATCAGGAACTATTTATATTGATAGTATAAATTTTGCAAACTTAGACAATATCACAGATTCATCCATTTTCCAAATCCTTGATTCAAACGGCACTAATTCAATCCAGTTAGCATTAAGCGAAGAAATATCATCTGCAGATTATATAATCGGCAGAACTCAACGAAATGAACAGGATAATGTTCTTGCTGTTACCGAATACACAGATATTTACAAAACTTACCAGAGAGGCGGCGATATCCACGGTTCACTGGCTCTTGGGCAAACTTCCACAGAAAACGACAGTATTGTCGTCACCAAAGGCGAAACCGTCTGGGATGAAAACAGATCAGAAACCGGATTGCTGGGTGATACTTTAGCACTCTGGAACCAGTTAGAAACAGAAGAAAACAAAGAATTTAATTTCGACAAAACCGCTTCTTATACAGCAGCTGCAGATTTAGGCAGTTCAAACGGTACAAACCTCACTATCAACGGGGTATCTGAAAGCGAAACTTCTAAATCCGAAATTAATCTCAATAAACATTCTGGCTTCGTCCTCGATGAGGCTTCAAACCTTACCATTAATAATACAAAATTAACAGGTAATGAAGAACGGCTGATAACCGTATCAAATGCCGATGCAAATATTAATTTAAATAATGCCTACATTGACGGCAATATTGAAGGTTCAAGCCAGTACGATGTTATTATTGAGGGTAATGATGTCACAACCCTGAACGGTGATTTCAAAAATGCCTCGGCAACACTGAACGGCGGAGGATTGAAATTTAATGCAGATACTTTTGCCGATTCAACAAATAAATTAACCGCACAATCAGGTGCTATCAACCTGAGTGATAACCAAATGACTGAATACCATATTAATGAACTCAATTCTAGTACAAATGCAGGCTATACTCTTGATATTGATTTCGCGAATAAAACATCGGATAAAATTACTGCCGGAGAAAATTCCACAGGAAAAGTAACTATTACAGGTTTAAATATTCTGGGTGAAATTGTTTCGGATAAACTGCAGGAAGATTACAAAATTCAGATTCTTGATGTGCCGGAAAGTTCAGATTTACAACTTGCACTATCTCAAGAAATTGAACAAACTTTAGGTCAAAAAGAATATCTGATTAAAACCGAAATTAAAAGTGCCAATACCGAAGTTGAAGCAATTAATAATTGGACTGATAAGTATTATCAAAATGACTATACCGTGGAAATATACGGAAAACTCGGACTTGCTACAACGAAAACAGAAAATGACAGTATCGGTATAAATATTACAAGATATGTTGATGATATTCCGCCGGAACAGGGCGCAAGTATGGGCGATACACTTGCACTTGTCAATAAACTGCAGTCGGAAGAAGAACGGCAGTTGAATTTTGACGCTGCAAGTAATATCTATGAGGTAGGTGAAAATCTTGGTGAAACTACAGAAGGTACTCTTTCAATTAATGGAGTTTCTTCTTCTGACGGTAATGAAAAATCAACCGTAGATTTGAATGGATTTACCGGTTTTGAACTCGCTAATGATACTGATTTGAATTTAAACGATATTAAATTCACCGGCAATGACACACTGGTAAGTGTTTCAAATGAAAATGCTCAAATTAATATAAAAGATAGTTATATAGACGGAAATCTTACCGGTACACAAGTTTACGATATAAATATAAACGGTGAAAAAACAACCACTCTTAACGGTACCGTAACAACGGCTGATACAATATTAAGCGGCGGCGGATTAAGATTTAATACAGATACCTTCAAAGATACAAAAGATACTTTAACTGCACAAGCCGGAAATATTTATCTTGACGATGATACCGCCGATAATTATACGATAAACGAACTAAACTCAACTGAAAATGTAAATTATGCAATAGATATTAATGTTACTGATAAAACTGCGGATAAATTGACTCTGACATCAGAAAACTCAAAAGGCACAGTACTTATTGACAACATTAATTTCATAAACCAGGTAACTCCGTCAGAAGAGTTCAAACTGCAGATATTGGATTCAAAAAATAATTCAATCCAATTGGCACTGTCTGAAGAAATTAAAAATCAAGAATTTGCTCTGGGAGAAGATTCCAAAAACTGGAATGATTTGAATGCAAATATCTATTTTGACGAACAGTTCCACGACTATACACAAACCGGTACAAAATACGGCAAACTCAATACTGCTACCTCAGAAACCGATAACGACAGTATTGCACTGACTTATTCTAACACCGTCTGGAACGACGCCGTAAGCACTGCCAGAGTTGATACTCTAAAAGAATTAAATGTATATGAAACTACGGAAAATAAAAACTTTAATTTCAAAAATGCAAACGATAATTATACCGTCAAAGAAGATTTAGGCTCTACAACTGAAGGTTCTTTGAATATCAACGGTGTATCTGAAAGTGAAGAACTTAAATCAACTATTAATCTTGACAAGCACAGCGGATTTAATCTTGCGAACGATACAACATTAAATATTTCTGATGCAAAATTAACAGGTAATCAAACAGCATTGATTACCGTGGCAAATGAAAATGCTCAAATTAATCTCAAAAATGCCAATATTGACGGTAACATCACAGGCTCACAGAATTTTAATGTTCAAATAAGCGGAGAAAGTAATGATATTACATCCCTCGGCGGACAAATTACCAATGCCAATACAACAATGACCTCCGGAACTTTGAAGTTTGAAACTGATACTTTTGCGGATACAACTGACACTCTCAATATTCAAGGCGGAAAGGTTTCTCTTGACAATGGAACCATTAACAGTTACGAAATAAATAATCTTACATCTGCAGCAGATGCAAATTATTCACTCGATATTGATTTAACAAACAAACTTGCAGATACAATTAAAGTTACAACCGCGGGAAAAGGCACAATCACTATCGACAGCCTGAATATTTCCGGTTCGGTTGAAAATCCGTCCAGAGAATACAAAATCCAAATTCTTGAAACTCCGACATCTGATTTACAACTTGCGCTGGGTGAAGAGTTGAAAGGAGAACTGGATGAAGAATACTTAATCGGCTCCAGAACAGATGTTGCTTATGACACCATAAAAGAAGTTACGAACTGGAAAGACATTTACAATAAATCTTCACAACTTATTGAAACTTTCGGTAAACTCGGACTTGCTACAACCGACACAGAAAATGACAGTCTTGGTATTATTGTTTCAAGAGTTAATGAAGGCAGCATCCGGATTGAATCAATGGGTGATACCCTGCATCTGGTCAATAATTCAACCGAAATTTCAAATAAAATCTTTGAATTTGATACATCAGAAGATGAATACAAAGTAAGTGAAAATCTCGGACAAACTTCCGGTACAATAAATATTACAGGTATAACAAATGATGAAAAAACATCAACAATTGATATGAACGGTCATTCCGGTTTTGAACTAGGGCAGAATTCGGGATTGAATATTACAAATACTCAAATTAAAAATGCCACCGCAGCAAAAGGCTCCGTTATTTATTCTACCGGAAAAGATGCTCAAATAACCTTAACTAACATAAATCTTACAGATAATAAATCAACCGGACAGCACGGCGCAGCAATTTATTCCGAATCAGATATTACAATTAACACTGATAACGGAAATACGACAATAAAAGGCAACAAAACAGCAAATGATGATGAAGCCGTTTATTTAACAGGCGCAAAACTCACATTAAATACTGTTAATAACGGTAAAACATATATCAATGACAAAATTAACGGAGATAATAACTACAAAGTAGCAATTACCGGCGATAAATCAGGCGAAGTTTATCTGTCTAACCGGATTAAAAACTCTGATACAACAATGGATAATGTAACCTTGAACCTTTCAGGAAACGACCATTTTGCAGCAAGTAATTTCACAATAAATTCAGGAACTTTAAATCTCGTTAATGATGCCGCTCAGGAACAAACCGCTAAATCCGTTACAATTAACGGCAGTTTCAACCTGAATGCAGATGTTGACCTTGAAAATGAACTTATGGACAGACTTCCTGAAAATACTGTAATCGCCAATCCGGAAGCCTACATAAATGTTGTTAAACTTAATCTGATTTCGGATACAAAAGCATCAACAGTTGAAATCCCGTTTGCCTATGCAGGATTTAAAGATAATGTCAAATACATCGGGCCGGAAGAATTGTCAAAAGATACGCAGGTAACAACATTATTTGCTCCTGTTTATAAATATTCACTGAGTTATGACAACAGAGATGACCTCGGATACTTTGTATTTACAAAAGGCGGCGGCGCATCTCCATCAACACCTGGCGCATTTAATCCTTCTGTTCTGGCAAGCCCTGTTGCCGCACAAGCCGGCGGATTTGCAGCAATGAATGAAACATTTAACTATGCATTTAAGCATTCTGATTATTTCTCTATGCTTCCGCCTGCACAAAGACTTGCAGCACATTATGCAAACAGATACGCAATTGATGGCACCCCTGTTCATTCTGCAATGAAAGACAGCGGAATCTGGTTCCAGCCATACGCAAACTTTGAAAGTATCAGTCTGGACAACGGCCCTTCCGTTGATGTAACCTCATACGGTTCTCTTGTTGGAGGCGACAGCGAATATCATCCGCTCAAAAACGGCTGGGGAACAGTAACAACCGCTTATGTAGGATATAATGGCTCCTATCAGAGTTTCTCCGGAGTTTCAACAACACAAAACGGCGGTGTGTTAGGTTTGACCCAAACTTTCTACAAAGATAAGTTCTTTACCGCATTAACAGCATCAGCCGGTGCGAGTGTCGGAAATTCCAACACAATGTACGGAAATGAAAATTTTGCAATGCTTATGTCAGGTGTTGCATCCAAAACAGGCTACAACTTCGAATTTAAAGAAGGTAAATATATTCTCCAGCCATCAATGATGATGTCTTATACCTATGTAAATACATTCGATTATACAAATGCTGCCGGAGTCGGAATAAGCAGTGATCCGCTCCATACTTTACAACTCCATCCTAATATTAAATTTGCCGCTAATCTCAAAAACGGCTGGCAGCCTTATGCATTTGCAGGTATGGTATGGAACATTATGAATAATACACAATATACTGCAAATAATATTGTACTGCCGTCAATGAGCATAAAACCGTATGTAGAATACGGAATAGGTGTCCAGAAAACCTGGAAAGACTCTATTACCGGCTATCTGCAAACAATGATTAGAAACGGCGGCAGAAACGGCATTGCTCTGTCATTTGGTTTCAGGTGGACACTAGGCAAAAATAATGATAACAAACTTCTGCAAAAAGAAAATCCTACAGTAGTTAAACTTCACAGAAAAAAATTATTAAACAATTAACTCCGGATAAAATTGCTAAAATAAACTCGTATAACTAAAATTACGGTTTTCAGGCTATAATTATTTCCAGTAAACTTTAAAGTTTTCAATTTCTTCAAGAGTTTTTTGATAATCCCCCTTGAAACAAATCGTTCTATCATCAATGTAAAGATAAGACGGCAATTTTATATTAGTCACATCTTTAAAAAACTTATCTAAATTATTATTAATTAACCATTTAGTTGAAAGCATCAAATTTCTTGATGTAAAAAGATACAATTCAGCACTTTTAGACAAAGTTTCTAAAAATTCATAAGCCCCGACCTTAATTTCAGGAATGTAATTTTCATTGAATTTCTCTTTTCCGTACTCATTTAGTACGCCGTCTAAATCTATAAGTATTTTTTTAGTAAACATAAGCTATTTTGTCCGCCTCACAGTTTGTCTATATTGTCATTATCGCGGACAATTTAATTATGGACAAGGTTTTATTACAAAAATTAGCAAATCGTATAAAAGAGTTAAGGAAATTACATAAGTACACTCAAGATGATTTAGCGGATTTAGCCCAAATTGCACGCTCAACTTTAGGGAATATTGAAACTGCTCAAAATGATGTAACCTTTTCCAAATTAAACAAAATAGCCAAAGCTTTTAATTTAACATTAGCTGAATTTTTAAATTTTTAGTTAGTATCTAAATTTCATAGATAATTTTGGGTATCTCAAATTGCAAGCGAAAATAAAATTGCACTTTTGGGCACTGGGTGTAAACAGGCTTTGTGAGCAGGATAGACCCTGAAATAAATTCAGGGTGACAGAAAACTAGTGCAAAAGAGTGTAAGAAAGCGGATTGTCGGCAGAGGGCTGAAGCGAAGCGTGCCCGTTTAACGCCGACAACCAAGCAAGAGTACTTGAGTGCAGCGGATTTTCGGTAGGGCGATGCGAGGCGTGACGAGTAAGCCCGTTATGTGTCGGGAAGCTGAGAACTTTCCGACACCCCGAATAATCCAAGACAAAATGTCCTTATAAATAAACTTATATTTAAAGATTGAATAGACAAAAAGATGAGACTAATTAAATAATTTTGAGCACTTTTCTTGA
>CALUXX010000019.1 GCA_944324845.1 Candidatus Gastranaerophilales bacterium
TTATATGCTTGTACTTTAGTAATCATTTTACCTCCTATAAATTTTTGATTATATTCCACTACTTTATTACTACAAAACTTCTGAATATTTTTTTTGCTATTTCTTTAAAAAAATTTACAATTTTGCAAAAACACAAGGTTTAATTCATATTTGTCTTAAACGAAAAAATATCAATTTACAAAATTGGAAAAATTAGTTTTGTAAATAGCACCAAATTTTTCGCAATTATCCTTTATAGCTTTATGTAGTATAAGAGAGTCTAGTTTAATTTGTAATTGATCGAAAAAGTCACCTTCTGGAAGATCTTTTAAAATATCTTTTAACTTACCACTATGTCTTAATTCCGTCCATTTCTCTTTGGTAATAATCTTTACTTCATCCATAAAATTATAAAGTGCTACCAAACATTTATTATTAAAATCCTTAAAGTAATATTCCCGTATCATTTCTGGTATCTCTTCAGGTTTCATTGGGGCTTCTTTTCTTTCTAACATCGAATACTCACCCCTTGAATTATAAGCGATAGTTCTTTTAGCACCATTTGGGGCATTCTTATATAATAGTACGATATCATCTAAGCTGAGAGGTAATGTCTTCCCTTCCCCAAGACAGTCCGGATGTCCATGAACGAAAGTGTCAAAATTATAGTTTTTTGTGTCGCAAGGTACTTCATTTTTTAATCCGTCAACTTCTTTAATAATTCTTGATTTATCAATTAAAACAAGCCTTTCAAAAGGTTCTTTTTGTCTAAGAGGTGCTACAACTCTATTTTTTGCATACTCTAATGCAATATTTGGAGTTTGAAAATTGATTGTTCCATCTGCGCAGACATAACCTAATTTTTGTGGGTCAATTTTTTTTAGTTTTTTGATGTTTGCGAACATTCGATGAGAATTTAATAAATTTATTTTATTCATATAGGCATTTCCTTTTTTGTTTTTATTATAAAACCCGTAGAAATTTTTTTTTGCTATATAGAGAATGCAAAAAGTAGAAAATCCTTAAAAATCATTATGAAATTTTATCATTATACCTATATTATATAAAATATTACAGTCCAATATTAAGATTAAGTTTGAAATATTCTACAAAATCCATTAAAGATAGAACTTGTTCTATTACCATATTAAAATGTTTTTTATCCGTAAGAGGTTCATTTAGGTAGCCTATTTTAAATAAATCTTGTTGAAGAGAGAATGCAAATAAAATCTTATTATCTTTTAGCGAGCAATTTATTTTTTTTGTGTGGAATGCTGTTTTTAGGTTATAAAATCGATCCATAAATGCTGTAGTAAGCAAATATCTTGCTTCTATCTGGTCAGTGGAAAGAATATCATATTTACTGTCGAAGGATGAAAATTCTGTCAGTACTTTTGTATAATTTTTCAGTTTTTTAGCTTTGTTTATTATGTCAAAAAAGGAACATAGTTTTAGAATAATTGATGCAGAACTTAAATCCGGCAGTTTTGAAAAGAATTGTTTACTTTTTATAATAGTATGTCCTTTAAATTTTTTATTCATATCTATGCTGATTAAACAGCCATTAAAGACACTAAAACTATTATCTCTATTTTTTTCATTCTTTGAATCAGAATAAAACAATCCTAATTCTTTAATCGTAATAGGTATTCCAAAAGCTGTACCTTCAAAGGTGTCATTGTAATCTATAACATTTGCTTCCGCAAAAATATTACTTTGGTTAATTATATCAATGTCTGAACTATTATTATTTTTAATTCCTATATTCAATTCGGGAACTGCAGAAATTACGTTAAACAATTTCGTTATAACATCTTTTTTTACGTAAGAATCAAAGTTTTTAGAAATATCAAACATCATTTTAATAGCTACTGCCATTGCAATCCAGGAGCCAAACATAATTATCATAAAAGTCATAAATCCGGTATGTCCAATGAATTTGTTTTTTACCAACATAAACAAATCAATAAGCCAAATAAATGGAGAGATAAAAGCTATAAATTTCCAAAATAGATAAATCTTACGAGTTTTTAATCGCTCAGCTTCTTTTCTTCTTAGAATTGGTAATAGTTCTTTTTCCCACAACTCAGATAATTTATTCAACAAATCTTTTTTCTTCATTAAAACGTTTCCTTTTTGTATTTAAACTCTTATACTTTTTCTTGGAAATAATCAATCCATTTGGAAATATTATCATAAATATAATATTTTTTATGTTACAATTATTTTGAAAAGGAATATACTATGGATATCTACCCCAATAATTTTGTATCTGGTTCATTTAAGATACAGACAAATTTTCAAAACAAAACAAATAATACCTATGTAAAACAAACAAAGTCACAACCTGCATTTAAAGGTTTTGGTTCGTATTATAATGCCGAAAGTCTTGTTAATTCATTAAAACGACTTTATGGTGATTATGATAATGATAATTTGTTTGCAAAAATTATTTCTCTGGTTTCGAAAAATAGAAATACAATTATTGGAAATAGTGGCAGTAATGCGAGATTTTTTAATATTCCATTTATAAATAATTTTGGATTAAGAGTAAAATTACCTGTTACCTATACGTTTAATATTGCAAACAGTGCGCAGTTCCGTACAATTCAAGATCTTTTTCCTAACGAAAATTTTGGTCAGGCAGTTTTTTCGAATGGTAATGGTATTACTTTTGCTAAAAAAGTAGATGGAGTGCCTGCCTCTATAGATAATTGGTATTATTTTTATTGTAATAAGAATAAGATAACAAGACGTCAAGCTCTTGAATATTATGATAGAATTGTAAAACTTTCAAAACTGCCTGATGTTACTTATGAAAATTTTGCCAGAAAAATTAAATTAATTACAGATACTAATCCAAGACTTTTAGACTTTTCAAGTCCTAATAATTTAATAATTGATTTTAAATCTCAAGAAATTACCCCTGTAGATGTAGCAGATACGGGATATGAGGCATATCATTCGATGTTCCATAGAATGTATAACTCTTTAATTGATAAGGACTTAAATCCTTTGTTTATGAAGAATATGCACGAAGAAGAAATAGAAAAATGCCTTTCTTGTCATGATGCTATTGGCGAAAAACTTTTTGATGCAATAAATTATATTGCATAATATTGATTTGACTGAAACATTGGATATGAGAATTTCTATTTTTTTTTTTTTTTTTTTTTTTTTTTTTTTTTTTTTTTTTTTTTTTTTTTTTTTTTTTTTTTTTTTTTTTTTT